>JBBEAN010000015.1:0-244730 GCA_040882865.1 Gammaproteobacteria bacterium | reverse complement strand
TCCGCGAGGGCGGCCGCACCGTCGGTGCCGGCGTCGTCGCGAAGATCATCGAGTAAGGAAGACCATGGCAACCCAGACAATCCGCATCCGCCTCAAGGCGTTCGACCATCGCTTGATCGACCGTTCCACCAAGGAAATCGTCGATACCGCGAAACGGACCGGCGCCCAGGTCAAGGGCCCGATTCCTCTGCCGACCAAGATCGAGAAATTCACGATCCTGATCTCGCCACACGTGAACAAGGACGCCCGAGACCAGTACGAAATCCGGACGCACAAGCGGATACTGGACATCGTGGACCCGACCGACAAGACGGTCGACGCCCTGATGAAGCTGGACCTCGCCGCCGGCGTAGACGTGCAGATAAAACTGAACTAACCGGGCACCACCTGCGCCGAACCCCGGTTTGTGGGAGCGGCACTCTTGGCGCCGCGATTGGCCGAGGCGGGCACCAGCCCTTAAACCCCGGCTTGTTGGAGCGGCGCCTCTGCGCCGCGATTTGCCCGGCTGGGGCTGGCAATGGGCCCTCCGGGTGGTATAGAATACGCGGCTCCCTGCGGCCCGGCTGAGAATGGGTCCGACGGGACGAGAACATTGGGGTCAGCGCCCGTCCGATAGCGGGGGCTGACCCCATGATTTATTCAGCGCCGGTCAATTGTAATCGGTGCGGTGAACGAGGTTAACGAGAATGCCAATCGGAATTGTTGGTCGCAAATGCGGCATGACCCGCATTTTCACCGATGCCGGTGTGTCCGTGCCGGTAACCGTGATTGAAGCCGAGCCGAACCGCGTGACCCAGGTCAAGACCCTGGAGATCGACGGTTACCGGGCGCTGCAGGTCACGACCGGTGAACGCCGCGCCAATCGTGTGAACAAGGCCGCTGCCGGCCACTTCGCCAAGAATAGTGTCGCCCCGGGCCGTGGCCTGTGGGAATTCCGCCTTGCGGACGGCGAGGGCGACGATGTCGCCGTGGGCGCCGAGCTCAAGGTCGACCTGTTTCAGGCGGGCCAGATCGTCGACGTGTCCGGCACCTCCATCGGCAAGGGCTTTGCGGGCACGGTCAAGCGCTGGCATTTTGCGATGCAGGACGCGACGCACGGTAACTCTGTCTCGCACCGCGTGCCGGGCTCCATCGGCCAGAACCAGACGCCAGGCCGCGTTTTCAAGGGCAAGAAAATGGCCGGCCACATGGGCAGCGTGCGTCGCAGCACGCAGAACCTCGAAGTCGTGCGCGTAGACGCCGAGCGCAACGTGATCCTGGTCAAGGGCGCGGTGCCGGGCGCACGCGGCGGCAACGTGATCGTGCGCCCCGCCAGCAAGGCGCGGAGCTGATCATGGAACTCCAACTTCAGAACGCGAAGGGTTCGGTCACCGTATCGGAGACCGCATTCGGCGGCGACTTCAATGAGTCGCTCGTTCATCAGGTCGTGACCGCCTACATGGCGGGCGGGCGTGCCGGCACCAAGGCGCAGAAGACGCGCGCACAGGTCAGCGGCGGTGGCGCCAAGCCGTGGAAGCAGAAGGGCAGTGGCCGCGCACGCGCGGGTTCGATTCGCAGCCCGATCTGGCGCGGCGGCGGCAGGAGTTTCGCAGCGGTGCCGCGCGACCACAGTCAGAAGGTCAACCGCAAGATGTACCGCGGTGCGATCCGCGCAATCCTCGGCGAGCTCGTGCGCCAGGAACGCCTCGTGATTGTCGAGGACTTCGCGCTCGACGCGCCGAAGACCAAGCAACTCGTCGGCAAGCTCAAGGAGCTCGGCCTCGAAAACGTATTGATCGTCACGCAGGACGTGTCCGAGAACCTGTACCTCGCCGCGCGCAACCTGCACCAGGTGGACGTGCGTGACGTGCAGGCGTTGGACCCCGTCAGCCTCATCGGCTTCGACAAGGTCCTGATGTCCGTGCCGGCCATCCGCAGCGTCGAGGAGTGGTTGGCATGAGTGGAGCTCATCTCAACACCAGCCATGGCCGCGACGGTGGTCGGATTGCGCGACCGGCTAGGCGCGAGCTGTGTGGTTGGGTGGTGCCCAACGAACAGCGAGCAACGACGATGGGCGTGCAATCCGCCCCGTCCCTTCGGGTTGCGGCCGAAAGCCGCGCTCGCTTTGTTGCGACGCTTGCCCATAGGGCCCGCTATGGCCTACGCGTCGCGCCGCGCGATCATCGGCTTTCGGCCGGCAACGCGGCTCATGGAGGGTATTGAGATGAGCTCCCAAGAACGCCTGATGAATGTGTTGCTCGCGCCGCACGTGTCCGAGAAGGCTGCGCGCCTGCAACAGGATTCGAACCAGGTCGTGTTCCGGGTCCGCCCGGACGCCGACAAGGACGAAATCCGCCGCGCCGTCGAACTCATGTTCGAAGTGAAAGTCGAAGACGTGAAGGTCTCGAACGTCAAAGGCAAGAGCAAGCGATTCGGTCAGCGCATGGGGCAACGCAGCGATTGGAAGAAAGCATACGTGCGCCTGGCGGAAGGCCAGTCGATCGACATGATGGGAGGCGAGGGCTGACATGACCGTTCGTAAAGCCAAACCGACATCGCCAGGTCGCCGCTTCGTCGTCACGGTCAGCACGCCCGAACTGCATAAGGGCAAGCCGCACGCGGCGCTGCTCGAGCGCAAGGCGCGCACCGGCGGCCGTAACAACGTTGGCCGAATCACGACGCGCCACCAGGGCGGCGGGCACAAGCAGCACTACCGCGTCGTGGACTTCAAGCGCGACAAGGACAGCGTGCCAGCGCGCGTCGAGCGTCTCGAGTACGACCCGAACCGCAGCGCGAATCTCGCATTGATGTTGTTCGCGGACGGTGAGCGTCGCTACATCATCGCGCCGAAGGGCGTCGAGACGGGTACCGAACTTCGCACGGGTCCGGATGCGCCGATCAAGGCCGGTAACGCATTGCCGCTGCGCAACATTCCGGTCGGCACGATGGTGCATTGCATCGAGCTGAAGCCGGGCAAGGGCGCGCAGATGGCACGCAGCGCCGGCGCCACCGTGCAGCTCGTCGCACGCGAAGGGAGTTACGCGACGCTCCGCCTGCGTTCTGGCGAGATGCGTAAGGTGCACGTCGAGTGCCGTGCGACCATCGGTGAAGTCGGCAATTCCGAGCACAGCCTGCGTTCGCTCGGCAAGGCCGGCGCGAAGCGCTGGCGCGGCATCCGGCCGACGGTACGCGGTACCGCGATGAACCCGGTCGACCATCCGCACGGTGGCGGTGAAGGCCGCAACATGGGCAAGCACCCGGTGACCCCGTGGGGCGTGCAGACGAAGGGTAAGAAGACGCGGAACAATAAACGGACCGACGCGATGATTGTGCGTCGGCGCAAGAAGTAGAGGTAGACCATGCCACGCTCGATTAGAAAAGGCCCGTTCATCGATGCGCATCTGGCCGCGAAGGTCACTGCGGCGATTGCGTCCAACAACAAGCGACCGATCAAGACGTGGTCGCGGCGTTCGATGATCACGCCGGAGATGGTCGGCCTGACGATTGCGGTCCACAACGGCCGCCAGCACATTCCGGTGCTCGTCTCCGAAAACATGGTCGGCCACAAGCTCGGCGAGTTCGCGGCGACGCGGACGTTCAAGGGCCATTCGGGCGACAAAAAGGCCAAGGCGTAAGGAGCACGATGATGCAGGTTTTCGCCAAACATAAATTCGCGCGCATCTCGGCGCAGAAAGCACGCCTGGTCGCCGACCAGATTCGCGGTCAGAAAATCGACCACGCGCTGCGCACGCTGAGCTTCAGCCGCAAGAAGGCGGCCAAGGTCGTGCAGAAGGTGCTCGAGTCGGCCATCGCGAATGCGGAGAACAATGCCGGCGCGGACGTCGACGAATTGAAAATCGCGTCGATCATGGTCGATGAGGGCCCGACGTACAAGCGCATGCGCGCAGGCCCGAAGGGCCGCGGTAACCGAATCCTCAAGCGGACGAGTCACATTACCGTGACCGTCGCGGACGAGTAAGAGAGAGCCAATGGGACAGAAAGTACATCCGACGGGCATCCGCCTCGGCATCTCCAAGGACCATACCTCGAAGTGGTATGCGACCTCGGCGGACTTCCCGGGACTGCTCGGCACCGACATGAAGGTGCGCGAGTTCCTGAAGAAGAAGCTGTCGCAGGCATCGGTGAGCCGCATCCAGATCGAGCGCCCGGCGAAAAAGGCGAACATCACGATCCATACGGCGCGTCCGGGCATCGTGATCGGCAAGAAGGGCGAGGACATCGAAGCACTTCGCATCGAAGTCGCGAAGATGCTCGGCCTGCCGGTGGGTGACGTACACATCGGTGTCGATGAGATCCGCAAGCCGGAGCTCGATGCGCAGCTGGTCGCCGAGAGCATCGCGCAGCAGTTGGAGCGCCGCATCATGTTCCGACGCGCGATGAAGCGCGCTGTGCAGAATTCGATGCGCCTAGGCGCGTTGGGCATCAAGGTGCATGTCTCCGGTCGCCTGAACGGCGCCGAGATTGCGCGCAGCGAGTGGTACCGCGAGGGCCGAGTGCCGTTGCATACGCTCCGCGCCGACATCGATTATGGGTTTGCCGAAGCGGCGACCACCTACGGGGTGATCGGCGTCAAGGTGTGGATCTTCAAGGGCGAGGTGTTCGATCCGGGCAGCCTCGGCACGGACTCGGCCGCCGACGGCGCCAAGACCGCAAAGCAGTAAGGAGCTTTAGACATGCTGCAGCCAAAACGGACCAAGTTCCGAAAGATGCGCAAGGGTCGCAACCGCGGCCTCGCGACGTCGGGAAACCAGGTCAGCTTCGGTGAGTACGGGCTGAAGGCGACCGCGCGCGGCCGTATCACGGCCCGCCAGATCGAAGCTGCACGTCGTGCGATGACCCGCTACGTGAAGCGTGGCGGAAAAATCTGGATTCGCGTGTTTCCGGACGTTCCGGTCTCGAAGAAGCCGCTCGAAGTCCGCATGGGTAAGGGCAAGGGCAACGTCGAGTACTGGGTCTGCAAGATCCAGCCGGGCCGGGTGCTGTACGAGATGGAAGGCGTGACCGAAGACATCGCACGCGAGGCGTTCCGCCTGGCCGCGACGAAGCTGCCAATCGCGACGACGTTCGTCGCCCGGACGGTGATGTGATGAAAGCGAGCGAACTGAGCAAGAAGAACGAGCAGGAACTGCGCGAGGAACTCCTCGGGCTGCTGCGTGAACAATTCAACCTTCGCATGCAGCGCGGGACCGGGCAGCTGGCCCGTCCTGACCAGATGCTGAAGGTGCGCCGCAACATTGCGCGCGTAAAAACGGTTTTGAACCAGAAGGCCAAGGCAGGTAACGCGTGATGAGCGAGCAGACGACCGTCCGCACGGTCACCGGTAGGGTGATCAGTAACAAGATGGACAAGACCATTACCGTGCTCGTCGAGCGCCAGGTCAAGCATCCGTTGTACGGCAAGTACATCAAGCGCTCGAGCAAGCTCAAAGCGCACGATGAGAACAACGAGTGCCATGAGGGCGACCTCGTCGCAATCGCACAGTGTCGGCCGATCTCGCGCCACAAGGCGTGGCGCCTGGTCAATGTCGTCGAAAAGTCCGCGGAGTAAGCGACCATGATCCAGATGCAGAGTGTTTTGATGGCCGCCGACAACAGCGGCGCCAAGCGCATGATGTGCATCAAGGTGCTCGGTGGCTCGCACCGGCGCTATGCGCACATCGGCGACGTGATCAAGGTCAGCATCAAGGACGCGATTCCGCGCGGTAAGGTCAAGAAGGGCGAGGTCTACAACGCGGTCGTCGTGCGTACGCGCAAGGGCGTCCGTCGTCCGGACGGCTCCGTGATCCGCTTCGACGGTAACGCCGCCGTGCTGCTCAACAACCAGATGCAGCCGATCGGAACCCGAATCTTCGGACCGGTCACCCGCGAACTGCGCGGCGAACGATTCATGAAAATCATCTCGCTTGCACCTGAAGTGCTGTGAGGTCGAGGAAAGACGTATGAACAGGCTCAAGAAAGGCGACGACGTGATTGTAATCGCCGGCAAGGACAAGGGACGCCGCGGCACCATTCTCAAGCTGCTGGCGGACGACCGTGTGCTCGTCGAGAACGTGAACATGATCAAGAAGCACACGCGGCCGAACCCGAACAAGGGCGAACCGGGTGGCATCGTCGAGAAGGAGGCGCCGCTGCAGGCGTCGAACGTGATGCTGTACAACCCGCGCTCGAAGAAGGGCGACCGGGTCGGTTATCGCACGCTGGACGATGGGCGCAAGGTGCGATTCTTCAAGTCCGATAACGAAGTCGTGGATGTCTGACATGGCAAGAATGCAAGAGCATTACCGGAAGACGGTCGTCCCGGCCCTGATGGCACAGTTCAAGTACAAGAACGTGATGGAAGTGCCGAGAATCACCAAGATCACGCTGAACATGGGCGTGGGCGAGGCTGTGGCCGACAAGAAGATCATGGACAACGCCGTCGCCGACATGACCAAGATTTCCGCACAGAAGCCGATTGTGACGCTGTCTCGGAAGTCGATTGCCGGCTTCAAGATCCGCGATGGCTGGCCGATCGGCTGCAAGGTTACGCTGCGCCGTGAGCGGATGTACGAATTCCTGGATCGCCTGATCTCGGTCGCGCTGCCGCGCGTCCGCGACTTCCGTGGCATCAACGGCCGATCGTTCGACGGCCGCGGAAACTACAGCATGGGCGTCAAGGAACAGATCATCTTCCCTGAAATCGAATACGACAAGATCGACGCAGTGCGTGGCATGGATATCACCATCACCACGAATGCGAAGACCGACGATGAAGCCAAGGCGCTGCTCAAGGCCTTCAACTTCCCGTTCAGGAACTAAAGGAATACCCAGATGGCCAAGACTTCGATGATCGAGCGCGAAAAGCGCCGCAAGAAACTCGCCGACAAGTATGCCGCGAAGCGCGCGCAGTTGAAGGCGGTTATCAAGGACCCGAAGACCGGCGACGAAGAGCGTTTCGCCGCGGTCGAGAAACTCGCTGCGTTGCCGCGCGACGGCAGCCCTGCGCGCCAGCGCAACCGCTGCGCGATCACGGGTCGTCCGCACGGGTTTTATCGGAAGTTCGGCCTCGGCCGCAACAAGTTGCGTGAAGCCGCGATGCGCGGCGACGTCCCCGGCCTGGTCAAATCCAGCTGGTAATGGTGCATAAATCATGAGCATGAACGACCCAATTTCCGACCTCCTCACGCGTATCCGCAATGGCCAGACCGCGGGCAAAGTGGAGGTCACCATGCCGTCGTCGACGGTCAAGGTTGCCATTGCGCAGGTGCTGAAGGACGAGGGCTACATCCTCGGTTTCTCCACCGCCGACCAGCCAGGCAACAAGAAGTCGCTGACGGTGCAGCTCAAGTACTACGAAGGCCGGCCGGTCATCGAGCGTATCCAGCGCGTGAGCAGCCCGGGTCTGCGGATTTTCCGCCGCGTTGACGACCTGCCGAAGGTGCAGGGCGGCTTCGGTATCGCGGTGGTCTCGACCTCGAAGGGCGTGATGAGCGACCGCGCTGCGCGCGCGGGCGGTCACGGCGGCGAAGTCCTCTGCGTGGTGAACTGATATGTCCAGAATCGCGAAAAAGCCGATCGTGGTCCCGAAGGGCGTCGAAGTCGCAATCAACGGCTCCGTGCTGTCGGTAAAGGGTCCGAAGGGCCGCATGGAGCTCGCCGTCCACGAGGTCGTCGAGGTGAAGAGCGAGGACGGTACGCTGACGTTTGCGCCGCGTAACGCTGCGCAGAGCGCGATGGCGCTCGCGGGCACCACGCGCGCACTCGCGAACAACATGGTCACCGGCGTGAGCAACGGCTTCGAGAAGAAGCTCGAACTCGTCGGCGTCGGCTACCGCGCACAGTCGCAGGGCAAGACCCTGAACTTGACGCTCGGTTTCTCGCATCCGGTGAACTTCGAAGTGCCCGAGGGCATCACGATCGAAACGCCGAGCCAGACCGAGATCATCGTGCGCGGCGTGGACCGCCAACAGGTTGGCCAGATCGCCGCGAAAATCCGCGGTTATCGACCGCCGGAACCGTACAAGGGCAAGGGCGTGCGTTATTCCGACGAGCACGTCGTCCGTAAAGAAGCCAAGAAGAAGTAAGGCACAGGTAGCCAGACATGCACGAAAAGACAGAATCGAGAATGCGTCGCGCCGCGCGTGGCCGTGCCCGGATCCGCGAGTCCGGTGCGAACCGCCTCTGCGTGTTCCGTACGCCGCGCCATATCTACGCGCAGGTCATCGCGCCCGAAGGCTCGCGTGTGCTCGTCGCCGCGTCGACCGTCGAGGCCGACATCCGCAAGGGGCTGAAAGGCACCGGCAACGCGGAGGCCGCGGCTGCGGTGGGCAAGGCGATTGCCGAGAAAGCGAAGGCCGCCGGTATCACGAAGGTTGCATTTGATCGCTCCGGCTTCCGCTATCACGGCCGGGTCAAGGCGCTTGCGGACGCGGCGCGCGAAAGCGGACTGGAGTTTTAAACATGGCACAAATGGACAACAAGGGCGACGGCCTCCTCGAGAAGCTCGTCACCATCAACCGGGTCGCGAAAGTGGTCAAGGGTGGCCGGCAGTTCGGATTCACCGCGCTGACGGTGGTCGGTGACGGCAACGGCAAGGTCGGCTTCGGCTACGGTAAGGCGCGTGAAGTCCCGCTCGCCATCCAGAAGGCGATGGAGCAGGCGCGCAAGAACATGCGCCGCGTGAGCCTCACGAACGGCACGCTGCATTACGCCGTGAACGCAACGCACGGGGCGACGCGTGTACACATGCAGCCCGCATCCGAGGGTACCGGTGTCATCGCCGGCGGCGCGATGCGTGCCGTCCTCGAAGTCGCCGGCGTGCACAACGTGCTCGCGAAGTCGACCGGCTCGCGCAACCCGATCAACGTGGTCCGCGCGACGATCAATGGTCTGTCGGCGATTCATTCGCCGGAGCACATCGCCGACAAGCGCGGGCTGAAGCTCGAAGATATCAAGGGGTAGGACGTGGCCAAGTCGAAGACGAAACAGCTGAAGCTCAAGCTGATCCGAAGCCCGCACGGCCGTCTGGCTGCGCACAAGGCGACGGTCACCGGTCTCGGGCTGCGGCGCATGCATCACGAAGTCACGGTCGCGGACACCCCGGAGAACCGCGGCATGGTCAACAGTATTTCGTACCTGCTCAAGGTCGAGGAAGTCTGATATGCGTATGAACAAGCTATCGCCGGCCGCCGGCTCGAAGCAGGCACCGAAGCGCGTCGCGCGCGGCGCGGGCTCGGGCCTCGGCAAGACCGCGGGGCGCGGCCACAAGGGCCAGCACGCGCGCAAGGGCGGCTACCACAAAGTCGGCTTTGAGGGTGGCCAGATGCCGCTGCAACGCCGTTTGCCGAAGGTCGGTTTCCGCTCGGCGATGGCGCGCGGGTCGGCCGAGGTGCGCCTGCACGAGTTGATGCGGCTCGATGATGAAGTCATCGACATCCTGGCGCTGAAGAGCGCTGGTGTCGTGCCTGCGCAAGCCGAGCGCGTGAAAGTGATTGCGTCCGGCAAGATCGAGAAGCCCGTGACCCTGCGCGGAATCGCCGTGACGAAAGGGGCGCGTGCGGCGATTGAAGCCGCCGGCGGCAAGATCGAGGACTAAGTGGCACGCGGAGACGCCAGCATCGCCGCCGGTCTCGGGGAGATTGGGCGCCTGACAGAACTCAAGCATCGCTTGTTGTTCGTGCTGGGCGCGCTGATCGTTTACCGGATCGGCGCGCACATCCCGGTGCCCGGCATCGATCCGGTCGCGCTCGCGAACATGTTCGAAGCGCAGCGCGGGACGATTCTGGACATGTTCAACATGTTCTCGGGCGGCGCGCTCGAGCGCATGTCGATTCTCGCGCTCGGCATCATGCCGTACATCTCGGCGTCGATCATCATGCAGTTGATGACGGTCGTGATACCGACGCTCGAGCAGATGAAGAAGGAAGGCGAGGCCGGCCGGCGCAAGATCACCCAGTACACGCGCTACGGCACGTTGTTCCTCGCGTTGTTCCAGTCGCTCGGCGCGTCATTTGCGCTGCAGAACCAGGGCGTCGTGATTGCGCCGGGTTTCGGCTTCGTGTTCACGGCGACGGTAACGCTGGTGACCGGAACGATGTTCCTGATGTGGCTCGGCGAGCAGGTGACGGAGCGCGGTATCGGCAACGGCATCTCGATCATCATCTTCGCCGGCATCGTCGCAGGCTTGCCGTCGGCGATTGGCGGCACGCTGGAGCTTACGCGGACGGGTGAAATGGCACCGTTCCTGGTGTTGGTGCTGTTCATGATGGCGATCCTCGTCACGGCGTTCGTCGTGTTCGTCGAGCGCGGGCAGCGTCGGATTACGGTGAACTACGCGAAGCGCCAGCAGGGGCGGCGCGTGTACGCGGGCCAGACCAGTCACCTCCCGCTCAAGCTGAACATGTCGGGCGTGATCCCGCCGATCTTCGCGTCGTCGATCATCCTCTTCCCGGGCACGCTCGCCGGCTGGTTCGGCCAGAGCGAGGGCCTCGGCTGGATGCAGACGCTCGCGACCGGGCTATCACCCGGACAGCCGCTGTACGTAATGCTGTACGCGGGATTGATCATCTTCTTCTGTTTCTTCTACACGGCGCTCGTGTTCAATTCGCGCGAGACCGCGGAGAACCTGAAAAAGTCGGGTGCGTTCATCCCCGGTATCCGGCCCGGTAAGCAGACGGCCGATTATGTGGACGGTGTGTTGACCCGGCTGACCCTATGGGGCGCTGCGTACATCACGGCAGTCTGCCTGCTGCCGGAGTTCCTGATCCTTTATTGGAACGTCCCGTTCTATTTCGGCGGTACGAGTTTGCTGATCATCGTGGTGGTGACCATGGACTTCATGGCGCAGCTGCAGGCGCACCTGATGTCCCACCAGTACGAAGGCTTGATGAAGAAGGCCAACCTCAAGGGTTATGGCCGGTCTGGCCAGATACGTTAAGGCCGGTCAACGGAGATAAGAGATGAAAGTACGCGCATCCGTGAAGAGAATGTGTCGCAATTGCAAGATTGTCCGTCGCAATGGCGTGGTCCGTGTCATTTGTTCTGACGCGCGCCACAAGCAGCGCCAGGGCTGACAGGCGAACTTTGGTTCATTATTGATTTATGGGCAGTTTTGGGATAAGTTATCGCGTTTTCCGCGCGCCCGACACTACCCTCGGAGACTGACTGAATGGCCCGTATTGCTGGAATAAACATCCCGGCGAACAAGCACACCGTGATCGCGCTCACCGCGATCTTCGGCATCGGCCGTAGCCGTGCCCAGAAGATTTGTGGCGCCGCCGGCGTGCGTCCCGAGATGCGCGTGAAAGATCTCAGCGAAGGCGAGGTCGAACAACTGCGCGCCGAAGTCGCGAAGGTGACGGTCGAAGGCGACCTGCGCCGCGAAGTGTCGATGAACATCAAGCGGCTGATGGACCTCGGCGCGTATCGCGGCCTACGTCACCGCCGCGGTCTGCCACTCCGTGGCCAGCGCACCCGTACCAACGCACGCACCCGCAAGGGCCCGCGTCGTCCGATTCGCAAGTAGGGATAGAACATGGCCAAACCGGCAACCAAGACGCGTAAGAAGGTGAAGAAGCACGTGCTTGACGGCGTCGCGCACATCCACGCGTCGTTCAACAACACGATCATCACCATCACCGACCGCCAGGGCAACACGCTCTCGTGGGCGACATCGGGTGGCTCCGGCTTCCGCGGTTCGCGCAAGAGCACGCCGTTCGCGGCGCAGGTCGCCGCCGAGAAGGCCGGCACCGCCGCGCAGGAATACGGGGTCAAGAACCTCGAGGTGATGGTCAACGGCCCCGGACCCGGCCGCGAGTCCGCGGTGCGCGCGCTGAACAATGCCGGTTTCAAGGTCCTCAGCATCACTGACGTGACGCCGATTCCGCATAACGGTTGCCGTCCGCCGAAGAAGAGAAGGGTTTAGTCATGGCAAAGTACATCGGTCCAAAGTGTAAGCTGTCGCGCCGCGAAGGAACGGACCTGTTCCTGAAGAGCCGCGCGCGCCCGCTCGAATCGAAATGCCGTATCGAGTCCATCCCGGGCCAGCACGGACAGCGCCGTACGCGCGTATCCGACTACGGCCTGCAGCTGCGCGAGAAGCAGAAGCTGCGCCGCATGTACGGCGTGCTCGAAAAGCAGTTCCGTAACTATTACATCAAGGCGTCGGCCCAACGTGGCTCGACGGGCGAGAACCTGCTCAAGCTGCTTGAGTGCCGTCTCGACAATGTCGTGTACCGCATGGGCTTCGCCGCGACGCGCGCCGAGGCGCGCCAGCTGGTGAACCATAAGGGCGTTTCGGTGAACGGTGCGGTCGTGAACATCCCGTCGTACCAGGTCGCGGCTGGCGACATCATTGAGATTCGCGAGAAGTCGAAGAAGCAGCTGCGCATTCAGAGTGCGCTGTCGATAGCATCGCAAATCGGTCTGGTCGAGTGGGTCGAAGTCGATGAAAAGGCCTTGAAGGGGACCTTCAAGACGGTGCCGGAGCGCGGCGAGCTGCTGCCGGACATCAACGAGAATCTCGTCGTCGAGTTGTATTCGAAGTAACACTAGCGGGGCATTGCAATGCAGACTTCCGTAACCGAATTCCTGAAGCCGCACCTGACCGACGTCACGATGCAGTCGCCGCGGCGCGCACGGCTCGTCCTCGAGCCGCTCGAGCGTGGCTTTGGCCATACGCTCGGCAACGCGCTGCGCCGTATCCTGCTGTCGTCGATGCCGGGTTGCGCCGTCGTCGAGGTCGAAATCGACGGCGTACTGCACGAGTACACGACGATCGAGGGCGTGCAGGAAGATGTGGTCGACATCCTGTTGAACCTGAAGGGCCTTGCGATCCGTATGCACGGTCGCAGCGAAGCGACGCTGTCATTGAGCAAGAAGGGCCCCGGCCCGGTCACGGCGGGCGACATCCAGCTCGACCACGACGTCGAAATCGTCAACCCCGAGATGGTGATCGCGAACCTGACGAGCGCCGGCAAGCTCAGCATGAAGCTGCGCGTCGCGCGCGGCCGTGGCTATGTGCCCGCCGTGCAGCGCGGCGCCGAGGACGAGGCCGCGCACATCGGCCGTCTGCGGCTCGATGCGTCGTTCAGCCCGGTCACACGCGTCACCTACGCGGTCGAAAGCGCGCGCGTCGAGCAGCGCACCGACCTCGACAAGCTCGTGATCGACATCGAGACGAACGGTACGATTGACCCGGAGGAGGCAATCCGCCGCGCGGCGACGATTTTGCAGGGCCAACTGTCCGTTTTCGTGGAACTCGAGGGCTCTGTCGACGAGACGAAGGCCGCCGCGGAATCCGATGTCGACCCGATCTTGCTGAAGCCCATCGACGACTTGGAGTTGACCGTGCGTTCGGCGAATTGCCTGAAGGCGGAAAACATCCATTACGTCGGCGACCTCGTCCAGCGCACGGAGGTCGAACTTTTGAAGACCCCGAACCTTGGCAAGAAGTCACTGACGGAGATCAAGGATGTGCTTGCGAACCTTGGCCTGACCATGGGCAGCAAGCTCGAGAACTGGCCGCCGTCGGGCCTGCGCCGTCCGGGCGAGGAGAAGCTCCATGCGTCATCGTAATTCCGGTCGCCAGCTGTCGCGCAACAGCAGTCACCGTACGGCGATGTTCCGCAACATGGCCGCGTCGCTGTTGCGCCACGAGACGATCAAGACCACGCTGCCGAAGGCGAAGGAACTCCGCCGCGTCGCCGAGCCGTTGATCACGCTTGCGAAATCTGACAGCGTCGCGAACCGTCGCCTTGCGTTCGATCGACTGCGCGACCGCGACATCGTCACGAAACTGTTCACCGACCTCGGGCCGCGCTTCACCGATCGTCCCGGCGGCTACCTGCGCATTCTCAAGTGCGGCTACCGCACGGGCGACAATGCGCCGATGGCGCTGGTCATGATGGTCGACCAGCCCGAGCCCGCCGACGCAGAGGCGAGCAAGTAAGTGTTTGAGCGGCGCCTTCGCGCCGCGATGGTAGGAACGCCATACCGATGGCCGGGTCTAAACAGCCCGGCCATTTTTTTCGCGGCGCAAAGGCGCCACTCCTACAATTGGTGTTTTTATGATTGTGCTCTTCACTGATTTCGGTTTGGACGGGCCGTACATCGGCCAGATGAAGGTTGAGATCCTGAAAATCGCGCCGGCGGTTCCGGTCATCGACCTGTTTGCCGATCTCGCGCCGTTTGACCCACGGTCGGCCGCGTACGTGATTCCGGCGTACACAGCCAGCTTTCCCGAGGGTACCGTCTTTCTGTGTATCGTCGACCCCGGCGTGGGCGGCCCGCGGCGCCCGCTCGTCCAGCGTTCGCGTGGCCACTGGTTCGTCGGCCCCGACAATGGCCTGTTCGATGTCGAGGCCGGGCGCGACGCGGCCACCCGCCGATGGGAAATCGCGTGGCGCCCTACGGTGCTGTCGGCAAGCTTCCACGGCCGCGACCTGTTCGCCCCGGTGGCTGCGCGCCTGGCGATGGGCGACGCTCCGGAGGTCATCGGCTGCAACCCGATCGACGATGCGCCGCAAGCGGTCCCACCGGACTTGCCGCGCATCGTCTACATGGACCGATTCGGAAACGCGGTCACGGGGATTCGTGCAAGTACCATGTCGCCGACCGCCGAGCTGTCCATCAGGGGCTTCAAAGTCCCTCGTGCGAACACGTTCTCGGACGTCGAAGAGGGCATGCCGTTCTGGTACGAGAACGCAAACGGGCTCGTCGAAATCGCCGTGAACCGGGGCTACGCGGACGAAGAGCTGCAAATCGAGGTCGGAGATCCGTTCGTGCTCCACTTGCCCCGCAGACGGCGCAAGCCGAAGTCGCCGTAGGCGCTGTGCTGCGCTAGGATAGCTTCACATGATTCCAGCACTCGAAGCGCTGAAGCGCCTGCAAGAGGGCAATCGCCGTTTCGTCGCGGAGGGCGCCAGCCGCGAACATGGCGTCACCGTCGACCAAGCCCCGTTCGCCATCATCCTCGGCTGCTCTGACGCGCGCGTGCCGGCTGAAATCGTGTTCGACCAAAGTCTTGGCGACCTATTCGTGATTCGCGTCGCCGGCAACATCGTCGCCCCCTCCCAAGTCGGCAGCGTCGAGTTCGCCGCGTCGCGCTTTGGAACCCGCCTCGTCGTCGTGCTCGGCCATTCACAGTGCGGCGCCATCCAGGCCACGCTCGAGCAGCTCCAGCAGCCGTTTGAGAGCCAGTCTCCGAACCTCCAATCGATCGTGAACCGCATCCGACCGTCGGTGTCCCCGCTGCTGCAGACCGAACTTAAGCACGACCTCGATCGGTTAAAACAACATGCTATTCGCGCGAACGTCGCAGCGTCGGTCAACCACCTGCGCACCGGTTCTGCGGTACTCGAACAATTGATTTCCGACGAAGGCTTGGTCGTCGTCGGCGCCGAATACTCGCTCGAAACGGGTGTGGTGGAGTTTTTCGATACATAACAACAAGGGGAAACGCCATGAATACAGAACGCCTCTATTTTCCCGCGCTTGGCGGCGTGTACCGCACGCTGTCGACGCCATCCATCGTGCTGATGCGCGTCATCTGTGGCGTCGCGTTGATGACGCACGGCTGGGGCAAGATTCAGGACCCGATGATGTTGGTCGGCATGGTTGAGAGCATCGGTTTCCAGCCTGGCTGGTTGTGGGCGTGGGCGCTCGCCATTACCGAATTCTTCGGCGGCCTTTTCATCGCGCTCGGCTTGTTTACGCGCTTCTGGGCCGCAGCCGCAACGTTCCTCTTGCTGGTCACGGTGTATTTCCACTGGATCCTGAAGGACGAGGGTTGGGGCGGTTCCGAGAAGTCCATCCTTTGGCTCACGATCACCTATTACTTTGCGGTCCACGGCGGGCAGGTGTTCGCGCTCGACCGATTGTTCAAGCGCGAGCTCTGACGATGGCGCGCGTGCTGGCGCTGATGCTGCTGCTCGCCGCGTCGGCTGCGCCAGCGCAGCCCCGCATCGCGCTGGTGGACGGACTGCTCATCGATGGAATGAGCGCGCAGCCCGTTCCGCGCAGCGTAATCCTCATCGAGGGTGATCGTATTGTTGCGGTTGGCGACCACGCATCGCTGCCGGTTCCTGCCGGATACGAGACAATCTCGCTGAAGGGCATGAGCGTGTTGCCGGGATTGTGGGAAAACCACGCACACTTGATGTTGAACGGGCATTCGGATTATGCCCACTGGCACCCCACCTACGCGGACCGGCTCGGCGACGAGATCATGCCGGCGTCCGCGTACCAGCTTCTGATGGCGGGTGTCACGACGGCGCGCGACCTCGGCGCGCCGCTCGAAGAATCGTTGTCGGTCAGAAGCCGCATCGAGTCCGGCGAACTCGTCGGACCGCGTCTATTCGTATCCGGTCCGTTCATCCAGCACCGCGCGTACCCGGGCACCGAGTCGTACCGCTGGGGCATCAACGGCGTACGCGACGCGCGCGCGAAGGTCGAGCGCCTTGCAAAAGCGGGCGTCGACATCATCAAGCTCGTCGACCAGGACTTGATGACGCTCGAGGTAGCGCAGGCGGTCGTGGACACCGCGCACAAGCATGGCCTCGTTGTGGTGGCGCACTCGCACCGGCCGGCCGAAATCCGGCGTGGCCTCGAGATCGGCGTTGATAATTTCGAGCACACGGGGCTCACCTCGGCGCCTGAGTACCCCCCGGACGTCATCGCGGCGCTGCGCGAGCGCACCGCCGCGGGCATGATCACGGGCGGCCCGCTGTACTGGACACCGACGGTCGAGGGGCTCTGGAACTACGATTACGTTGTCGCACGCGGCCAATACCTCTTCAACGATTGCTGGCACGCAGGGCTCGCCGCGGACACCATCGCGGACATCGAGGAAAGCATCCAGCGCCCGGAACGCCTGCCGTATTACCAGATGACACCACTGCGTAAACCGACATTGCCACGCAAAATCGCGCAACTGCGTGAGGCGGGGGTGGTGATGCTAATCGGAACGGATGCTGGCATCCCGTTGAAGTTTCACTGCCGCGCAACGTGGAACGAGCTCGACGTGTGGGTGAATGTGATGGACATTCCCGTCATGGACGCGATTCGCGGCGCGACGTATTGGCCCGCATTGCTCATGGGCGTCGCTGACCAGTGGGGCACGCTCACGCCGGGCAAGTACGCCGACATCATCGCGGTCCGGGGCGACGTACTTCGGCACGTGAACGTGCTTGAGGGCGTAGATTTCGTGATGAAGGGCGGACACGTGTACAAGCGTGACGGGCGGCCGACTGTGGAACCCCCGGTGCCGTAAAGTGGTTTAGCGTACCGAATTGCCCCTGCGATTGACGTAAAAAAGCCCTACAACGAATCGCAGGAGGCTTTACGTCATGAACAATAAGGTATCGGGCATTGTATTGGCCCTGGCAGTGGCAGGACTCGCATCGGGCTGTGCCCAGGATGAGGATGCGCCGGACGTGCAGGACGACGTCGAGACGGCCCTTAGCCAAGCGGGCTATGAGGATGTCTCGGTCGATCAGGATCAGGGTCGCGGAATCGTGACGCTCAGCGGCGAAGTCGACACCGAGCAGGATCGCCAGCGCGCCGAGCAGGCAGCGCGTGCCGCCGCCGGTTCGATGATCGTCGCGAATGAGATTGGCGTCCGTCCGGAAGGCATGGAAGGGCAGGCCGAGGACGTCGCGACGGCACAGGATGACGCAATCGAGAGCAATTTCGAGGCGATGCTCGCGAGTCGCCAGGTCGAAGAGGATGTCGATTTCGAATCCAACAACGGCGTGTTGCGCCTGAGCGGTGAGGTTGATGACCCGAACCTCCGCAATGAGCTTGAGGAGATGGCCGCATCGGTGCCGAACGTGCGCCAGGTCATCAACGAAATCGAAGTCGCGGAGCGTCAGGCCAGGGTCGACGACGGCGACGACCAACCGTAAGAGCGACTAAGTTAAAAATAGAGGCCAGGCCAGCAGAAGCGGGCCTGGCCTCTTTTGTTTAACCGCCCTCCGGCATGATGGCACGCTGAAGGTAGCGCAGGCTCGAACGCGAATCCTCCCGGAGTTTTTCGCGCTGATTCGCCGTCATGCACACGGTGCGTGTCCGATGAGAACCCAGCACGGTTTCGCGTCGGCAAATCGGCCGATCTTCAAGATTGCGCGCGAGGATGCCATTGATGGTTTCTTGGGCGTTCAGGACCTCGATGGTCTCGATTTCGTCGAGCGCGTCGATTGAATCAACGGTCGACAGGATTTCGCGCAGCTTGTCCTGTTTCTCGATCACCATCTCAAGCTGACGCTCGGTGACGTCGCCAAGCGAACCGTCCTGGAGTCCCGCGCGGATGTAGTCTTGGTGCGCGAGGAAGCCCTCGATACTTTCGATCTTTTCCGGCGCGGCCGGCGCGGTGGCTGGCGCGCGGGCGCCGGTGGTGGCGCCACAACCCGAGAGCATTAAAAGTGCCAACGCTATTCCTAGATACCTGACCATTGCCAACTCCTCTGTTGATTCATCTCGATAGTACCGACCTACAGCGGCGTGTCAACGTGCGCGGCCGGCGGTTTTCCTCGCCCGACCGGCGGTCTCTTTTCGCGGTTGTTGGTGTGTTTGCGTCGGCGCCAGCAGCCGCGAGAGGTACGCACCGGTATAGGATCGCTTACACGCGACGACCTGCTCCGGCGTACCGGCGATGAGAATCTCACCGCCGCGGTCGCCGCCCTCGGGTCCGAGGTCGACGACCCAGTCCGCGGTCTTGATGACATCGAGGTTGTGTTCGATGACGACCACCGTATTGCCGTGGTCGCGCAGTCGATGCAGGACGCCGAGCAACTGCTCGATGTCGTGGAAATGCAGCCCCGTGGTGGGTTCATCGAGAATGTAGAGCGTATTGCCGGTGTCGCGCTTTGATAATTCGCGCGCGAGTTTCACGCGCTGGGCTTCACCGCCCGACAGCGTCGTCGCGTTCTGGCCGAGCTTTACATACGTGAGCCCGACATCCATCAGTGTCTGCAGCTTTCGCGCAATGGGTGGCACCGCGTCGAAGAACGGCAATGCTTCCTCGACAGTCATCTCGAGCACTTCGTGGATGTTCTTGCCTTTGTAGCGGACTTCGAGCGTTTCGCGGTTGTAACGCTGCCCCTTGCACACGTCACACGCGACGTAGATGTCCGGCAGGAAGTGCATCTCAACCTTGATGACGCCATCTCCTTGGCAGGCCTCGCACCGACCGCCTTTCACGTTGAAACTGAAACGCCCGACCTTGTAACCGCGCGAGCGCGCTTCCTGCGTGCCGGCGAACAGGTCGCGAATCGGGGTGAACAGCCCGGTATAGGTCGCCGGGTTCGAGCGGGGTGTGCGACCGATCGGGCTCTGGTCGATGTCGATGACCTTGTCGATGGCGTCAAGCCCCGTCACGGCATCACACGGCGCACCGTCGTCGCTCGCACCATTGAGGATGCGAGCCGCATGGCGATAGAGCGTGTCGTTGATCAGCGTTGACTTGCCCGACCCGGAAACGCCTGTCACGCAGGTCAGCAAGCCGACCGGCACTTCGAGTTGGACGCCTTTCAGGTTGTTGCCGGTCGCACCATGGATCCGTAGCCAGCGTTTGCCTGGCTTATGACGTTTATCGGGCACCGCGATGCGGCGCCGACCAGAGAGATAATCGCCGGTCAGCGACTGCCGGTTCGCGGCGACTTCCGACGGCGTTCCCTGCGCGACAATCCGGCCTCCGTGCGTGCCGGCGCCCGGGCCGATATCCAGTACGTGGTCAGCGCTCATGATCGCGTCCTCGTCGTGCTCGACGACGAGGACCGTATTCCCGAGGTCACGCAGGTAGATAAGCGTGTTCAGCAAGCGCGCATTATCCCGCTGGTGGAGGCCGATCGATGGCTCGTCGAGTACGTACATCACCCCGACGAGGCCGGCGCCGATTTGGCTCGCCAGGCGGATGCGCTGGGCCTCGCCGCCCGACAACGAATCGGCGCTGCGATCGAGCGTCAAGTAATCGAGGCCGACGTTCACGAGGAAGCGCAAGCGCTCCGAAATTTCCTTCACGATGCGCGCGGCGATTTCCCCGCGATGCCCCGGCAAGCTCAGCGCATCGAAGAACGACAATGCGCGGTCGACCGGCAAGTGCGCGACGTCGGCGAGGCCGCGGTCGGCGATGAACACGTGGCGTGCCGCCTCATTGAGTCGTGTGCCACCACATTCGGGGCACGGCCGAGTCGCGAGGTACTTTGACAGTTCTTCGCGCACCATGTTGGACTCGGTTTCTCGATAGCGCCGTGACATGTTGGTCACGATCCCCTCGAACGTGTGCTTGCGCTTCACCCAGCCGCCGCGCTCCGATGGATAGCGGAACGTGATTTGCTGGCCGCCGCTGCCGTGCAAGACGATGTTCCGCACGCGCTCTGTGAGTTCGCCAAACGGCGTCTCCACGTCGAACGCGTAATGGTCGGCGAGCGCGCGCACAAGCTGGAAGTAATAAGCGTTACGCCGGTCCCAGCCACGGATTGCGCCACCGGCAAGCGACAGTTCCGGATGCGCGACCACGCGCTGGGGGTCGAAATACTGGTGCACGCCGAGCCCGTCACAGGAGGGGCACGCCCCCGCCGGATTGTTGAACGAGAAAAGGCGGGGCTCGAGCTCCGCGAGGCTGTAACCGCACTCGGGGCACGCGAACTTGGCGGAGAACACGATTTCCTCACGGTCAGGCTCGTCGATGAACGCGACGCGTGCGAGGCCGTCCGCCAGTCGCAGCGCCGTTTCGAGCGACTCTGCCAAGCGTTGCTGTTGGTCCGGGCGGATCTTGATCCGATCGACGACCGCTTCGATGGTGTGCTTGCGCCGGAGGTCGAGTGCCGGAGATTGGTCGAGGTCGATGACCTGGCCGTCGATCCGCGCTCGGATGAACCCCTGCGCGCGCAGTTCGCCGAGCAACTGCAGATGCTCACCCTTGCGTTCGGATAGCACCGGCGCGAGCAACATCAGCGGTGTGCCCTCGGGCATGGCGACCAATTGGTCCACCATCTGGCTGACGGTCTGCGCCGTGAGCTCCGTGCCGTGCTGGGGGCAGCGCGGCGTACCGGCGCGCGCGAACAACAGCCGGAGATAGTCGTAAATCTCGGTGACGGTGCCGACGGTCGAGCGCGGATTGTGTGACGTCGATTTCTGCTCGATCGAGATTGCCGGCGACAGTCCGTCGATGTGATCGACGTCGGGCTTTTCCATCATGGAGAGGAATTGGCGCGCGTACGCCGATAAAGACTCGACATACCGGCGCTGGCCTTCGGCGTAAATCGTGTCGAACGCGAGCGATGATTTGCCCGAACCAGACAGCCCCGTGATGACAATCAGCCGATCCCGTGGCAGATCGATATTCAGGTTCTTCAGGTTGTGCGTGCGTGCGCCGCGTATGCTTATCGTATCCATCGAACCTGCTAATATACCGCACCTTATGAATCGAACCTTGACCCGGCTCGCGCCGATCTTCGCCGCCGCGCTTTATCTGTTCGCGGGCGCACCTGCGGCGCAGCACGAGCACCACCAGACCCCTCCGATGCCAGCGGAGGATGCGCCGGCCCCCATGACGATGGCGGGTCGCGATGCGTCCGGCACGAGCTGGCAGCCCGACGTTTCACCCCATGGCGGGACGCACATTGAAGTCGGAGACTGGTCCTTGATGGCCCACGGGGCGGCGCAACTCGCCTATACCGACCAGGGCGGCCCCCGGGGCGACGCCGATTCGTACCTGACGAACATGTTGATGGTGCGCGGCACGCGGCCGCTCGATCGCGCAGCCCTCACACTGAGCGGGATGTTCTCGCTCGAACCGACCACCGTCGGTGCACGCGGCTATCCGTTATTGCTGCAAACCGGTGAAACCGCCGACGGCATTTCGCACCTGATCGACGCACAGCACCCGCACGACTTCCTGATGGAGCTCTCTGCGAAGTATCGGCGGCGCCTCGCGAACGGGGATTTCGCGAGCGTGTATATTGGCTTTCCGGGCGAGCCGGCGCTGGGCCCGCCTGCATTCATGCACCGGTTCTCTGGGGTCGAGTTCCCCGACAGTCCGATCGGCCACCACTGGCTCGACGCGACCCACATCACGTTCGGTGTGCTGACCGCGGGTTATGAACGTGGGGAAGCGAAGTTCGAGGTTTCGTCGTTCACCGGCCGCGAGCCGGACCAGCACCGTTACAACTTCGAGTCCCCGAAGTTCGATTCATTCAGCGCGCGTGCCTCGTGGAATCCGACGCCGAATTGGTCGCTACAGGCAAGTGGCGGCCGTCTGCACAGCCCGGAGCAGCTCGAACCTGATACGGACGTCACGCGGTTCACGGCGTCAGCGATCTACGGTCGTGACACGGTGGCGGGCCATTGGCAAGTGACCGGCGCGTGGGGCCGGAACGACATCGACGGTGGACTGACACTCGATGCGTGGTTGCTCGAGTCGGCATGGCGCTACCGGCCGCGGCACACGTTGCTTGCGCGCGCCGAGCGCGCCGACAAAAACGAGCTCGAGGCACATGCACACGGGGCGGCCGAATTTCACACGGTACACCGCGTGAGCCTCGGGTACGTATTCGACGCATGGGCATCGGGCCACCGCGCGCTCGGTCTCGGCGCGATGGCGACCGTGAATTTCGTCCCGGCGGCGATTGAGCACGAGTATGGCGCTCGGCCCAAAGCGCTCACCGTTTTCGTACGCCTCCGTTTCTGACCGGATGAACCCGACCGAACGCAGGACGACGGCGGCGCTCGCCGGTGTCTTCGCGCTGCGCATGCTCGGCATGTTTCTGGTGCTGCCGGTATTCGTGTTGTACGCGGACGACCTCGCAGGCGCGACGCCGGTGCTCGTGGGCCTCGCGCTCGGCATCTATGGGCTCACCCAGGGCGTGCTGCAGATTCCGTTCGGCTTGGCGTCCGACCGGTGGGGCCGCAAACCGTTGCTTGTCTCAGGTCTGGTGATTTTTGCGGCCGGCAGCGCCGTTGCCGCGCTCGCGCCCGATATCGGATGGACCATCGCGGGGCGCGCCCTGCAGGGCGCCGGCGCGATTGCCGCGGTGCTCACGGCGCTCCTCGCCGACCAAACGCGCGACGAATTCCGGACGCGGGCGATGGCGGTCATCGGCATTTCCATCGGTGCGTCGTTCGCGGTTTCATTACTACTTGGACCCGTGCTCGGCGCGGTGATCGGCGTTCGCGGGATTTTCTGGCTCACCGCAGGGTTCGCGGTGGCCGGCATCGCCGTGGTTCTCTGGCTCGTGCCCGCCGAAGGTCACGCGGCGCAGAGGCGCCGGTCCGACGCTGACGCGGTTCCAACTGATTTGTCGGCCGTCGTCAGCGATCGCTCGCTGTGGCCGCTCTTTGGCGGCATTTTTGTGCTGCATTTCTTGCTCACGGCGCTCTTCGTCGCGTTGCCGCCCGCCATCGAGGCGTTCGGGATTGCCCATGGCCGTGTTTATCTGCCAGTGCTGCTCGGCTCGGTGGTACTCATGCTCCCCGCGGTCCTCGTCGCGGACCGGGAGCCCTGGCGCCGTTGGCTTTTACCCGTCGCGGTGGCGCTCGTGGCGACCGCGCTCGCGGGCCTCGCCGCCGCGCACTCGATTTTTCCGGCGCTTGTCGTGCTGCTTTTAATGTTCTTCGCCGGGTTCAACTTTCTCGAGGCCCACCTGCCGGCGGCCGTATCGCGGGCGGCCACCACCGAACGGCGCGGCGCAGCGCTCGGCGTGTATTCTAGCTGCCAGTTCCTCGGCGCGTTCGCCGGTGGGCTGGTCGGCGGCGCCGCGTACGGCGCGGCCGGTTCGATGGGTGGCTTCGCGATCGGCGCGGCGATGGCCGCGGTCTGGCTGTTGGGGTGCCTTGCGGGGACGCAACGGCGTGTACCCAGCCGTGCGGCGTGACCGGCCGACGCGTAGAATACGACCCTCAGACAACGAACAGCGTGGAGAAGACCAATGGCCAGGGGTATCAATAAAGTCATCCTGATCGGCAACCTGGGCCAGGACCCGGAAGTTCGCTACATGCCAAGCGGCGGCGCGGTCGCCAACGTTCGCCTGGCGACCAGCGAAAGCTGGAAGGACAAGGGAACCGGCGAACAGCAGGAAAAAACCGAGTGGCACAACGTGGTCTTCTTCGGCCGCCTGGGCGAAATCGTCGGCGAGTACTTGAAGAAGGGCAGCAAGGTGTACGTCGAAGGCCGGCTCCAGACGCGCAAGTGGCAGGGCAAGGACGGAAACGACCGGTACACCACAGAAATCGTCGCGAACGACATGCAGATGCTCGATGGCCGCGGCGGTGGTTCGGGCGGCGGCTCGGGTGGGAACTGGGACGACGAAAGCTCGCAGGCGCCACGCGGCGGCGCGGGCAAAGGTGGACCGCGCAAGCAAACGGTTCCCGACGACCTGGACGACGACATCCCCTTCTAATGCCGCGAAAGCTGTACATCAAGACATTCGGTTGCCAGATGAACGCGTACGATTCGGCCCGCATGGCCGATGTCCTCGCGTCGTCCGATGGCCTCGAGCTGACCGCTGAGCCGGAACTGGCCGATGTGCTGTTGCTGAACACCTGCTCCGTGCGCGAGAAAGCGCAGGAGAAAGTGTTCTCGCAGCTCGGGCGCTGGCGCGAATGGAAACTTGAGCGCCCCGAGCTCGTAATCGGCGTCGGTGGCTGCGTCGCGAGCCAGGAGGGCGAGCGCCTGCTCGAGCGCGCGCCGTTCGTCAACGTGGTGTTCGGGCCGCAGACACTGCATCGCCTGCCCGAGCTGCTGCGCGAGTCGGCTGCGACCGCGCGCCCGATGGTGGACATCAGTTTCCCCGAAATCGAGAAGTTCGACCGATTGCCGCCGCCGAGCGTCGAGGGTCCGACGGCGTTCGTTTCGATCATGGAGGGATGCAGCAAGTACTGCAGCTTCTGCGTTGTCCCGTACACGCGCGGGGAGGAAGTGAGCCGGCCGCTCGACGATGTCATCGCGGAAGTCGCTGGTCTCGCGGAGCGCGGTGTGCGCGAGATCACGCTGCTCGGTCAGAATGTGAATGGTTATCGCGGCCCGACGCATGATGACGCGGTCGCCGACCTCGCGTTGCTGATCCGCATCCTCGCGCGCATCGACGGCATCGATCGTCTCCGGTATACCACGTCGCATCCGATGGAGATGTCCGACGACTTGGTCGCGGTGTATGCCGACGTGCCAGAGTTGGTCAGCCACCTGCACCTGCCGGTGCAGAGCGGATCGGACCGCGTGCTCGCGGCGATGAAGCGCAACCACACCGTGCTCGAGTACAAGTCGCGCGTGCGCAAGCTGCGCGCAGCGCGTCCCGACCTCAGCCTGTCGTCCGATTTCATCATCGGCTTTCCCGGCGAGACGGAAAAGGACTTCGAGGCGACACTCCACCTCATTGAGGAAGTCGGTTTCGACCAGTCGTTCAGCTTCCTTTACAGCGCGCGCCCGGGAACACCCGCAGCGTCGCTCTCGGACGACGTCGACGATGCGGAAAAACAACGGCGACTCGCCCTCGTGCAGCATCGACTGACTCAAAACGGCAACGCAATCAGCGCAGGGATGGTAGGTACGGTTCAGCGCGTGCTCGTCGAACGCCCCGCCCGTAAGGACCCGCGACAGCTCGCAGGCCGTACGCCGAACAACCGGGTCGTGAACTTTGACGGCCCAGCCGCGCTGATTGGCGACTTTGCGGATGTCGTGATAACCGAGGCATTGCCCAACTCATTGCGCGGGCGACTGCGAAGGCCTGTCCTTGACTGACTTGCCGGCTTCCATCGACGTCGTGCTTGAGCCCGCGGACAGCACGCGACTCGCGGCGCTTTCGGGTCAGTTCGACGAGCATCTGCGTCAGGTCGAGCGGCGGCTCGGCGTCGAAATCAACAGCCGTGGCAACAGGTTCCGCGTGCTCGGCGACCCGCATGCGGTACGCGCTGCCGCCGAAGTGTTGCACGCACTGTATGACTCGACCACGGCGCAAGCGCTGGATCCGCAGAGCGTGAACCTCTTCCTGCAGGAAGCGGGCGTCGAGGCGTTGGTCGAGACGCACGGCGAAGTCGGTGACGACCCCGGAATCCAGACAAAACGGGGCGCAATCCGCGGTCGCGGGCCGAACCAACAGCGCTACCTACGCAACATCGCGACGCATGATCTCAATTTCGGCATCGGACCCGCGGGGACGGGCAAGACTTACCTCGCAGTCGCTTCGGCCGTCGATGCGCTGGAGCGCGACCGGGTACGGCGTCTCGTGCTCGTACGGCCGGCGGTCGAGGCCGGAGAACGCTTGGGTTTCTTGCCGGGCGACATGGCGCAGAAAATCGATCCATACCTGCGCCCATTGTATGACGCGCTCTACGAGATGCTCGGTTTCGAGAAAGTCGGCCGCTTAATCGAGCGTCATGTCATTGAGGTCGCGCCGCTCGCATTCATGCGGGGGCGCAGCCTGAGCGACTCGTTCATCATCCTCGACGAGGCGCAGAACACGACCGTCGAACAGATGAAAATGTTCCTCACACGTATTGGGTTCGGCTCCACCGCGGTCGTCACGGGCGACGTGACGCAAACCGACCTGCCACGGCACATTAAATCTGGGCTCCGGCAGGTGACCGAAGTTTTGAAAGACGTCGAGGGCATCAGCTTCACCTTCTTCACGCAGCAGGACGTCGTCCGGCATCCGCTCGTCCAACGCGTGATCAGCGCCTATGAACGCCACGAACAATCGGTGGGGGAACCTTAGTGGCGAGTACCATCGGAATCCAATACGCGGTCGAGCTTCCGGAGTTGCCCCAGCGCGACGCGCTGCGCCGGTGGGCCCGCAGCGCGCTCGAGGCGGCGGGCGGCGCGGGCTCACTCGCTATCCGTATCGTCGACGAAGCCGAAAGCGCGGCGATGAATCGGCGTTGGCGTGGTAAGCAGGGGCCGACCAATGTGCTGAGTTTCGCGACGGCGCTCCCACCCGGCGTCGACGCGCAGGAACTCGGCGACATCGTGATCTGTGGACCGGTCGTCGCATGTGAGGCAGCGCAGCAGGACAAAGCGCTCGCCGCGCATTGGGCGCATATGGTGGTCCATGGCGTGCTGCACTTGCTCGGCCACGATCACAAGCACGGGCCGGACGCGCAGCGTATGGAAACGCTTGAAACGGAAATACTCGCGCGTTTAGGCTTTCCTGACCCCTACCAAGCCTCATGAAATGACAGGCGAACGACCCAGTAGCGACAATGGCAGCCACCGATCTTGGTGGAGAAGCCTGACACAATTGCTCGGCGGCGACCCGAAAGACCGCGATGAGCTCATTTCGCTGTTGCGCGATGCCCAGAAGCGTCAGTTGTTCGACGCGGATGCGCAGGCAATGATCGAGGGGGTGCTGCAGGTCGCGGACATGCAGGTACGCGACATCATGGTGCCGCGGCCACAGATGGCGGTCATCGAGCGCGACGCACCGGCCGAGGAGATCCTGGCCGTTATCGTGGAATCCGGTCACTCGCGTTTCCCGGTCATCGGCGACAGCCGTGACGAAGTCGAGGGCATCGTACTCGCAAAAGATTTACTCGCGTATTTCGCGCACGAGCGTCGACCTTCTTTCGATTTGCGCGAGTATCTTCGCCCCGCGGTGTTCATCCCCGAGAGCAAGCGCTTGAACGTTTTGCTCAAGGAGTTTCGTGCGAACCGCAATCACATCGCGATCGTCGTCGACGAATACGGCGGCGCGGCGGGTCTGGTGACGATTGAGGACGTGCTCGAGCAAATCGTCGGCGAAATCGACGACGAACATGACACCGAAGATGATGTTGCAATCATGCGACGGAATGAATCGCAATATATCGTCAAGGCCGTGACGCTTGTCGAGGACTTCAACGAACATTTCGGCTGCGATTTTTCTGCCGAAGATTACGATACGGTCGGTGGTCTCGTGATGCACGAGCTCGGCCGCATGCCGAAGCGGAACGATCGTGTCCGCGTCGGTCGTTTCCACTTCAAGGTTCTGCGGGCCGACGCACGCCGCATTCACTTATTGCAGGTCGACCTGGTCCCCGCGCAAAGCGCCGACGATGCGTCTGACTGAGCGCGGTCGCGATGCGGCGGCGCTCGTGGCGGGCGCCGCCTGGCCGCTCGCTTTCGCGCCGCTCAATTGGTGGCCTGTTGCGCCAGCGAGCCTGGTGGCGCTGTTCTTGTTGCTCGACGGCAGTGCGCCGAGGCGGGCCGCGATGCGCGGGTTTGCGTTCGGCGCCGGTCTTTTCGGCGCCGGGGTCTGGTGGGTTTTCATCAGCATGAACCATTTTGGCGGGTTGCACTGGTCGTTATCCGCCGTGATCACCGTCGTTCTGATCGCGACGCTCGCGCTGTTTCCGGCGGGCTTCGGCTGGCTCGCCGCCCGCTGGCAGCCGATCGCTGGCGGCTGGCGCTGGCTTGTCGGTTTGCCGGCGCTTTGGGTTGCGGTCGAGTGGCTGCGCAGTTGGTTGCTATCGGGGTTTCCGTGGCTCCTTGCCGGCTACGCCGTCGACGACACCCCTCTCGGGGCTTGGGCGCCCGTCAGCGGTGTGCTCGCACTGAGCGCGGGTATCGCGGTCACTGCGGGTGCCTTCGCCTGGTTGCTGCGCACGCCGCGCCCGCGTACCGCCGTCATCGGCGCCATCGTTTGCGGGGTCGTCTGGGGGAGTGGCGCGGTCCTGTCGCGCGTCGAGTGGACGTCGCGAGGCGGCGCGCCGCTCGATGTCGCGCTCTTGCAAGGCAACATTGGCCAGGACATCAAGTGGGCGTCTTCATCGTTGGTGCCGACGATCGACCTTTACCAAGGCCTGACCGAGCAGCATTGGGACGCCGACCTCATCGTGTGGCCGGAAGCAGCACTACCGGCGTTGAAGCACCAGCTCGACCCGTACCTCGACGAGCTCGCCGCGCGCGCGGCGCGGAACGAAGCGTCGATTGTGATGGGTATTCTCGTGCGCGAGGGCACGGCCGCGCCGTTCGACTATTTCAATGCGGTACTGTCGCTCGACGATGGCGGACTGTACTACAAGCGGCATCTCGTGCCGTTCGGCGAGTTTTTTCCGATCCCCGGATTCATGCGCGAGTGGCTGCGCATGCTCAGCCTGCCGTATTCGGATTTCACGCGGGGTCCCCGCGACCAACCGCCGCTACGTGCGGCGGGTCAGGCGCTCGCCGCGTCGATTTGTTACGAAGCGGCGTACGGCGCCGAGATGATCCGCGCGTTACCCGAGGCGACGCTGCTGGTCAACGTCAGCAACGATGCGTGGTTCGGTGACTCGATCGCGCCCCACCAACATCTGCAAATCGTCCGCATGCGGGCGCGTGAGGCAAGCCGCTGGCTCGTCCGTGCGACGAACAGCGGCATCACGGCTGTGGTCGCCCCGGACGGACGGCTCGCGGCGACGATTCCTCAGTTCGAGGTCGGTGTGCTCCGTGCGAGCGTCCAGCCGCTCGCGGGTGCGACGCCGTACTCGCGCACCGGTAACTGGCCGTTGCTGATTCTGATTGGGGTTCTGCTCGGCGTCAGCGCGCGTTTGCGGTACGCTTGACCGCTTATGGACGATCAGTACCACCCGGAAAAAATCGAAGCCCAAGCGCAGGAATGGTGGCGCGAGCACGCAACCTTCCGTGCGCTCGATGACCCCACCCGCGAGAAATTCTATTGCCTGTGCATGTTCCCGTATCCCAGCGGCAAATTGCACATGGGGCATGTCCGTAACTACACCATCGGCGACGTGATTTCGCGCTTCCAGCGTATGCGTGGACGAAATGTGCTGCAGCCGATGGGGTGGGACGCGTTCGGTCTACCCGCCGAGAACGCTGCAATGCAGAACGGCGTGCCACCGGCGAGGTGGACGCGAGACAACATTGCGTATATGCGCTCGCAGTTGCAAGCCCTTGGCTTCGCGCTAGACTGGGATCGGGAACTCGCAACCTGCGACCCGGATTACTATCGCTGGAACCAGTGGTTGTTCTTGCGCATGCGCGAGAAAGGGATTGCGTACAAGAAGACCGGCGTCGTGAACTGGGACCCGGTTGACCAGACGGTCCTCGCGAACGAGCAGGTCATCGACGGCCGCGGCTGGCGAACCGGGGCGCTCGTAGAGCGCCGCGAAATCCCGATGTACTACCTCAACATCACGCGGTACGCAGACCAACTCACGGATGCCCTGGACGGGCTCGATGAATGGCCGGAGCGCGTGCGCGTGATGCAGCAGAACTGGATTGGCCGCAGCGAGGGCGTTGCAATCCGATTCCCGTACGACGGGGGCGCGGTCGGCGTGTTCACCACCCGTGCGGACACGCTGCTGGGAGCGACCTGGGTTGCCGTCGCGCCCGAGCATCCACTCGCAATCCGCGCCGCACAGGCGGATCCTACGGTCGCGGCGTTCATCGAGGAGTGTGGGCGCGGCGGCAATACCGAGGCGGAAATCGCGACGCAGGAGAAGCGTGGCGTCCCGACGAACCTGACCGTCGAGCATCCGTTGACCGGTGAAGCGTTGCCCGTGTGGGTCGCGAATTACGTGCTGATGGCCTACGGCGAGGGCGCAGTGATGGCGGTCCCCGCGCATGACCAGCGAGATCTTGAGTTCGCGCGTAAATACGACCTGCCTATCAAGATCGTCGTGCGCGCGCGCGATGTCGCCCCGGTGGAACTGACGGCACTTTCCGAGGCATTCGTCACGAAAGACGGCGTGCTGTGCAATTCGGGTAAGTACGACGGTCTGGGTTTCACGGATGCGGTGGCGTCAATCGCCGCCGATCTCGCGGCGCGCGGTCTCGGCGAGCTCAAGGTGCAGTACCGGCTGCGTGACTGGGGTATTTCGCGGCAGCGTTACTGGGGCTGCCCGATTCCCATCATCCATTGTGATTCGTGCGGCGAAGTACCGGTCCCTGACGAGCAGCTGCCGGTGCGCCTGCCGGAGAACCTCGTGCCCGATGGCCATGGCAACCCGCTTTCGCGCTGTGCAGATTTTGTGAATGTTGATTGCCCCGCGTGCGGTGCCGCCGCGCGCCGCGAGACGGATACGATGGATACGTTCGTCGATTCATCGTGGTACTTCTTGCGGTTTGCGAGTGCGGGCAATGACGACGCGATGGTCGACGCGCGCGTCGATTACTGGCTGCCCGTGGACCAGTACATCGGCGGCATCGAGCATGCGATTCTGCACTTGCTGTACTCGCGTTTCTGGGTGCGCGTGATGCGCGACCTTGGCTTTCTCGGGTTCGATGAGCCGTTTCGCCGGTTGCTCACGCAGGGCATGGTCTTGAATCACGTCTACTCGCGCCGCGAGGGGGAAGGGCGGGTCGAATACTTCAACCCGGCTGACGTGCACGGCACGGGCAACGGCGCGACGCTGAGAGCAGACGGCCGCCCCGTGACATGGGAAGGCATGGGCACCATGTCCAAGTCGAAGAACAACGGTGTGGACCCGAACCGCATGGTCGACGAGTACGGTGCGGACACTGCGCGGCTGTTCATGCTGTTCACTTCGCCGCCGGAGTTGTCGCTCGAATGGTCCGATGCAGGCATCGACGGCGCCACGCGTTTCCTGCGTCGTCTGTGGCGGCAGGTCGCCGACCACGTCGCGGCGGGCCCGGCGCCTGCGGTGAATGCGCAAGTGTTGTCCGACCCACAACGCGTGCTGCGCAGGCACACGCACGAGACGATCGCGAAGGTCACGGACGACGTCGGCCGGCGGTATACGTTCAATACCGCAATCGCTGCGGTCATGGAACTGATCAACCACGTCTCGCGCTTCGAAGATTCGAGTGAACAAGGGCAGGCGGTGGTGCGCGAGGCGTTGGAATCGGTCGTGCTGATGCTCGCGCCGATGGTGCCGCATATCTGCCACGCGATGTGGCGCGCGCTCGGACACGCCGGAACGGTCGCTGACGCGGCTTGGCCGGCGGTGGATGATGCCGCGCTGGTGCGTGACACACTGCAACTCGTGATCCAAGTCAACGGAAAGTTGCGCGGTGACGTCGAAGTCGCGAAAGACGCCGACAAGGCGACAATCGAGCGGCTCGCACTCGCGGATCCAGCCGTCGCGAAGCACCTCGAGGGCAAGCAGGTGGCGCGCGTCATCGTGGTCCCGGGCCGGCTCGTGAACATCGTCACGGGGAATCGATGACACGCGCCCCTGCGCAATGGCTCCTCGCGTGCGCGTGCGTCGTCGTTGCGGCGTGCGGGTTCCAGCTGCGTGGCTCGGACCCGGTTCACCCCGCATTGAGCCCGCTCGCAATCGATGCGGTGCGCTCGGGGTCGGTGCTGTTGCCGCCGCTGCGCCGTGCACTCGCCGACGCGGGCGTCGAGGTGGTTCAGGACGCTGCGCGTGCGCGGGTGACGCTGCACATCAATGCGGACATGGCCGGCGAGCGCGTCATCGCGGTCACCCCCCAAGGGCAGCCGCGCGAGGCAGAAGTCTTCTATACCGTGGAGTTCCAGCTTGTCGATGCGCGCGGCGACTTGCTGCTCGACCGAGCCGTCACACTGCGCCGCGAGTTCGCGATCAGCGAGCGTGACATCCTCGGCAAGACCCACGAGGCAGATGTGTTGGCGGACGCGCTGGTGCATGATATGGTCCGCAACATGGTCCGCCAACTGGCGGCGGTGACCCCATGATCCATGCGATTCCCACAAAGTCATTGCTTGCATCGCTGCTCGTCGCGGCAATCTTTGTGTTGCAGTTCTCGGCGGTCCAGCATTCTATCGAGCACGGCGGAACGCTGCCCGATATCGGGTGTGATTTCTGCGTCTCCGGCGCGGCCAGCGCGTCGCTGACCACGCATCCAGCGGTGCCGCACCCCGCACCCTCGTTCGCCGAACCCCCTTTGTATGCACCCGCACCGTCGACGCCGGCGTCGCGGCGTGCGTTGCCGCCCGCCCGCGGGCCGCCCACCCTCGCCTGATCTCCTTGCATCGCCGCGTCCGGCTCGTTTCGGCGCGGCGTCGTCCTTCGGAACAGGTTTAGAGGGTTCAAGAATGAATCAGCATCGAATTGCATTTATCGCAGCGGCGATTGTCGCCGCAGCGCCCGTGACAGCGCAGGACACGAGCTTCAATCCCGCCATCTCCGTGATCATTGACGGCGCTTATTACGGTGACAGCGTGGACGGTCGTTCTGAGGAGCTCGCGCGCGAACTCGACGGCTTCGTCCGCCACCACGGGGACCACGAAGATGACCACGATGATGACCACGGCCACGCGCATGGCGGGCTCAGCGAGGGTTTCAACCTGCGGGAGGTCGAGATTGCGGCGTCGGCGACGATCGACCCATATTTCGACGGGTTCGTGACGCTTGCGGTGGGCGACGGAGCGCTTGAGATAGAAGAGGCGTTCATCTCGACGCGCGCGCTGCCGGCCGGTCTGCAGCTCAAAGCGGGCAAGTTCCTCTCGGACATCGGCTACCTGAACAAGCAGCACCCGCACGCGTGGTTGTTCGTCGACCGGCCGCTGATGAGCGAACTGTTGTTCGGCGACCACGGGCTCCAGGAAACCGGCATGCAGCTCGCGTGGGTGCCCCCGACGCCGATTTATTCACGCGTCGGCTTCGAGCTACTGCAGGGCGACAGCGAAACGCTGGCAGCCCAAATCGAGGACGCCGACGCGGTGGCAGGCACGCCGCGCCTGTTCCGCGACCGGAAAGGACCGCGCCTCGTGACCGCCTTCGCGAAAGTGGCGCCGGACCTCGGCTATGACCATGCGGTGCAAGCGGGCGTCTTCGCCGGCCGTTCGTCGAGCTATCAGGAGAGCATCGAGGAAGCGACCCATTTCGTCGATTTCGACGGTGAGGCGCGCTTCTGGGGTGCCGACGTCGTCTACAAATACGATGCCGGCGACACCGCAGGCAGGGGCTCGTTGGTCGTGCAGGGCGAGTATGCGCGACGGACACGCACCCTCGACACGCAGGAAATCTTCTTCGAGGCAGATGAGGGGTTCCTCCCCGGCGAAGCGAGCGCCGTGGAGCGATTCCGGGAAACGCAGGACGGCTATTATCTGCAGGCGGTCTACGGAATCGCGCCGCGTTGGACCGCGGGAATCCGTCTGGACGTCGTTGGCGGCGTCAACGAGACGACCCTGGACGGCGGTGAGTCCTGGGACAGCTCCGACCGGGTCACGGCAATGGTCGCGTGGATGCCGACGGAGTTTTCACGTCTGCGGCTGCAGTTCACGCGCGGGGACTTCGCGGTCGAAGACGGTGAACGCGCGTCGTTCAACCAATTCTTCGTCCAATGGCAAATGAGCCTCGGCGCGCATGGCGCGCACGCGTTTTGAGGGCCGCTCAATGAAACCAATCATCGGAATCATCGTCGTATTCGGCCTGTTCACGGCCCCTGCCCACGCGGCGCTCGACGTCGTCGCGACGACCGCCAACATGGGCGCGCTCGCGCGCATTGTCGGCGACGAGCATGTATCGGTCATCGTGCTGGTGCCGCCGGACCGCGATGCGCATTACCTCGAAGCGCGGCCGAGTATGATGGCCGCGTTGCGCCGCGCCGATGTGCTGGTCGCGGTCGGAGCGGCGCTCGAAGTCGGTTGGCTGCCTGCTGCGCTGCGCGGCGCCGGTAATCGCAAGGTGGTGACCGGAAGCCGCGGCTATTTCGAGGCGGCCGCGACGATCGAATTGATTGAGACGGGCGAGGTAGCGGACCGCGGGCGTGGCGACGTCCACCCGGGCGGTAATCCGCACTTCTACCTTGATCCCGTGCGTTTCGCGGCTGCGGCCGTCGCGCTTGCGACGCGTCTTGCTGAGCTCGACCCCACGAACGCGGCCGACTTTCATGCGAACGCCGCGGCATTCGCGACCAAGATCGACGACCGCGTCTCGACCTGGCGCGCCCGCCTTGCGGATGCGCCCGCGGTGGTCGCCTACCATAAGGATGTGAACTATCTATTCGATCGCTTCGGTATCGAGGTTGTGGGATACATCGAACCGCTGCCAGGCATCCCTCCGACGGCGCGGCATCTCGCGTCGCTGGTCGCAGAGTTGCGGGGAGAGGATGGGCTCATCGTGCATTTGCCGTTCCAACCCGCCAACGGTCCGGCGTTCATCGCTCGCGAACTCGGCTGGCCAGTCGTGCAGCAAGCGAGCAATGTCGCGGTCGATGGCGGTGAGGACGCGTACCTTGCGTTGGTCGACGCGTGGGTCGACGCGCTCGGGCAGTCGGCACGTTGATCCTGCTCTCGCTCGAGACGGTTTACGCAGGATACGACCGCGCCGTCGTCGGCCCGGTCTCGTTGGAGGTCCATGCGGGCGAGGTCGTGGGGCTCAGTGGGGCGAACGGGACCGGGAAGTCGACGATACTCGGCGCGGTGACGGGGACGGCGCGCGTGTTCTCGGGACGCGTCGTCGTCGCCAGCGGCGCACGGATCGCGCACCACCGCCAGCGCCCGGAGAGGCCGGCCGAGATCCCACTCCGGGGGCGCGAGCTGCTCGCAATCACCGCTGCCGACCCCTCGGAGTGCCCGCCGGCGCTTCAAGACCGGCTCGCGCTCCCGCTCGATGAATTGAGCGGCGGTCAGTACCAGTTGCTGCTCGCATACGCGTGTCTTGGTAGCCCCGCGGACCTTGTTTTACTGGATGAACCGAGCAACAACCTCGACCCTGACAGCGTGGGGGCGATGGCGACGCTGTTGCACGCGACGCCCGCGACCCGTGGCGTCGTCGTCGTCAGCCATGAGGCTGCGTTCCTCAAGGCGTGCTGTACGCGCATCATCGATGTGAATCCGAAATGAACCTCGAACTCGCCTTCGATCCGCTGTTCCGCGTGCCGCTGTTGCTTGGGCTCACGCTCGCGGTGGTGCTACCCGTGCTGGGTGTGTTCTCGCGGATGCGTGACGAATGGCTCGGCGCGCTCGGGTATACGCATGTCGCAGCGGCCGGCGCGCTCGCAAGTGGATTCTTGCACTGGCCGGTGCTCATCTGTGCGCTCGGCGCGGCCGCCGTTGCCGCACTCTTGAAGGGGGCGGTACGTCGGCCCGGCAACGACCTGTATGCCGCGATGACGATTGCGGGTTGGGCGATCGCGCTGCTACTTGCAGCGAACAGCGACCATGGTGAGGTGCTGGGCGAGACGCTACTGCGCGGTCAACTGTATTTCGCGACCGCGCCGCAGCTCTGGCTCGCGCTAGGCATGGCCATTGCAACGCTCGCTGGCCTGCGCTGGTTGTCGCCACGGCTTTTGCGACAGCGGTTCTTCCCGGATCATTACCGCGCCAACCGGGAGCCCGCGTGGCCCCACGAGGCCGTATTCGCCGTGCTTCTGATCGGCACATTGGTCATTGCGACGAGTGCCGTGGGCGCGATGGCCGCATTTGCGCTGATTTTCGTGCCCCCGTGGGTCGCGTTCGGGGTCTGTCGCAGCTGGCGTCAAGCGCTCGTATTCGCGCCGCTGTGCGGTGCGGTCGCGTACCTCGCGGCCCTCGCTGGCGCACTCGCCTTCGATCAGCCGGCCGGGCCCGCCATTGTGGTTGCGCTGCTCGCACTGCTGCCGCTCAGATTGCTGCCGCGGATGCGCTGACGGCGTATCATCAGTCGTATGGTGCAACGCGATACTCCTGGTGCCCTCGCGCGCCGACTGGAGCGTGGGCTCGACGCTGTTTACACGGTCTGCGGCGAAGAACCGTTCTTGGTCGAAGAGGCCGCGGCGGCGATTCGCAGCGCGGCGCGCGCTGCGGGGTTCGAAGAGCGCGAAGTGTTTCACGCCGAACGCGGCTTCGACTGGTCGGCGCTGGCATCGGCCGCGGCGAGTCTGTCACTCTTCGCCTCGAAGCGAATCATCGAGCTCCGGTTGCCGTCGGCGAAACCCGGAGATGCCGGGGCACGTGCACTCGCCGACTATTGCGCGCGACCCGCCGACGACACGATCCTGCTCGTCATCGCGGGCAAGCTCGACGGCAACACGCGCAAGAGCAAATGGGTGTCGACACTGCGCGATGCCGGGCCGCTGCAGGAATTCCGCCCGCTTGGCCTTACTGAACTGAACCGCTGGCTCGTCGCGCGCATGCGCGCATGCGGGCTGCAGCCGCATCCGGATGCGGTTGACCTGCTCGTGCAACGCGTCGAGGGCAACTTGCTCGCGGCGGCACAGGAGGTGGATAAGCTCGCCTTGCTGCAGGGTGCAGGTCCAATCACGGTCGATGCGGTGCGCGAGGCGGTCGCCGATAGCGCGCGCTACGATTTGTTTCAATGGGTCGACGCGGCGGTTGCGGGCGAGTCCGCCCGCGCGCTGCGCATGCTCGACGGCATGCGCGCGGAAGGCGCGGAGCCGGTGCTTGTGCTCTGGGCGCTGGTGCGCGAGCTACGGACCCTCGCGAGCGTCACGGCGGCGGTCGGACGGGGCGAGCCACTCGACCGTGCGCTCTACGCCGCACGTGTGTGGCAAGCACGGCAATCGCTTGTGCGTAATGCAATCGGACGCATGCGCCCGGCGCGCGTCGCCCGTCTGTTACGCCGCGCCGCGGGTGTGGACCGGGTCATCAAGGGGGCGGCGCCGGGCGTCGCCTGGGACGAGCTGTCTTACTTGACCGTTGGCCTCGCGGGCCGGCAACGCGCGACTTGATCGGCGTCTTCGGCGGCATGTTCGATCCGGTTCATTGCGGGCACCTGCGCGCGATGGTCGAATTGCGCGATCACTTGGTGTTGACCGAACTGCGAGTCGTGCCCTGCGCGAATCCCGTGCATCGCCGCAATGCAGCGGCTTCGCCGGATGCACGCGTCGCGATGCTCACCGCGGCGCTACGCGACATGCGTGCGTGCGTCGTCGACGATCGCGAGATTCGCCGTGGCGGGCCGTCCTACACGGTCGACACACTGCTCGAATTGCGGCGCGAACTCGCCTCCGGCCCGCTTTGCCTGCTCGTCGGCCACGACGCGTTTTCCAGACTGAGTACGTGGCACCGCTGGCGGGATATCTTCGACCTCGCGCACGTTGTCGTCGCGCGGCGCCCGGGCGCATCGGAGGACGCGCTGGAGCGCGAGTTGCACGCGGCCACAGTGGGGCGGTTCGTGCAAGACGCGATGGCGCTACACGCTCGGCGAGCGGGGCTTGTGTTCATGAGTGACACGACCGAACTCGCAATCTCGTCGACCGCGCTTCGGGCGGATGCGGCTGCCGGTCGCTCGCTGCAGTGGCTTGTCCCGCCGGCGGTGGCGGAACTGATAGACACGAATCATTGGTATTCAGGGGGTACGGATGGCTGAACAGGACCCGACGACACTGGTAGTCGGCGCATTGGACAATTTAAAGGGCGTGGACATTCTTTGCATGGATGTCCGCGGCATCACGACCATCACCGACTGGATGGTGCTCGCGTCCGGTAACTCCGACAGACACGTGAAATCGTTGGCGGACAGCGTTCTACAAGCTGCTCGAAAAGCCGGCGTACCCGTGTTGGGCATCGAAGGTGAAAAGGAGGGTGAATGGGTCCTGATCGATCTCGGCGACGTGATCGCGCACGTCATGCTGCCGCGGGTGCGCGACTTCTACAAGCTCGAGAAGCTATGGGACCACGCCGGTGACGGCGACCAGCAGTCGGGCGGTTGAATGCGCATCAGGTTGGTGGCGGTCGGTACGCGAATGCCGAGGTGGGCCGCCGACGCGTACCACGAATTCGCGACGCGGATGCCCGCCGAGTTGCGCGTCGATCTAGTGGAGATTCCGACGGGGAAGCGTGATGAAGGCGCGCGAATCCTCGCGCAGATTCCTGGCGATGGGCACGTGGTCGCGCTCGACGAGCGTGGCAGTGCGTGGACCACACGGGAACTCGCCGAACAATTCACGGCGTGGCGGGAAAGTGCGCGTCCGCTCGTGCTCATCATTGGTGGACCCGATGGCCTCGCTGCGGACGTTCGAGACCGTGCGGCGCAGGTCTGGTCGCTGTCCAAGCTCACATTGCCGCACATGCTCGTCCGGGTCGTCGTCGCCGAGCAGCTTTATCGCGCTTGGACGATTCTGAGCGGTCATCCGTATCACCGTGATTGAGGCGCAAATCGTGCTGGCGTCGGCATCGCCAAGGCGCCGTGAATTGCTGGCACAGGTCGGCATCCCGTGCGCGGTGCATCCTGCGGAAATCGATGAGACCCCGCTGCCGGACGAAACCGCCGAAGGCTACGTGTTGCGCGTGGCGCGCGCGAAGGCGATGACCGTCGCACAGGCGCTGGGCGGTGCCGCGACGGTGCTTGGGGGCGATACCGCCGTGGTTGTTGATGGTGAGCCCCTCGGCAAACCACGCAGCCCCGATGAGGCGAGTGCAATGCTCCGCCGCTTATCGGGACGAACGCACGACGTCATCAGCGCAGTCGTGCTGATCCGTGGCGAGCACATGGCATCGCGCATCTCGATAACGCACGTGACGATGCGGGTGCTTAACGACACGGAGATCGCGGCGTATTGTGCGACCGGTGAGCCCTACGACAAGGCGGGCGGCTACGCGGTTCAGGGCCGTGCTGCGGCGTTCATCTCGAACCTCGAAGGGAGTTACACCGGTGTCGTCGGCTTGCCGTTGTTCGAAACCGTCGAATTGCTGACCGAGGTCGGTGTATGACGGGCGCGACGCGCACGCGCAAACTGGCTGGCGCATTTGCTTGGACCGTCGCTTTGACGGTGATTGTGCTTGCGCTGCTGACCGCGGCATTCCGTTTTGTCGTGCCGCTCGTACCCGCGTATCGCGCGGACGTGGAGGGCTGGGCGAGCGAAGTGTTCGGCGCGCCGGTCGACATCGACGCGCTTGATCTTCGCTGGCGCGGCATACGCCCCGAGATTGTCCTCGAAGGCGTACGCTTCATCAGCGCCGACGCGCAGCGCGCGGTCGCTGCCAGTGAAGTCCGCATCGGCATCAGTCTCCAATCCCTGCTCGTGGGTGGTCGCGTCGTGCCCGCGCGGATCGTGCTGGTCGAGCCCGACGTGATGCTCGTTGTCGATTCCGCCGGCGGCGACCGGGTCGGCACCCAATGGCAACGCGCGTTCGCTGCGCGCGACCGGCGCGGCGTCATCGAAATCGAATCCGGGCGGGTCGTGCTCGTCGCCGATGAAGGCCGGCGCCGCGCGGAACTCGAGCAGATCACCGGGACGATCCGAAGCGACGGCCGAAGGCATCGAATCGAGCTCGTGGCGCGGCCTGGCAATGGTGCCGCGGGGACCATCGCGATGGATGCGACCGGAGGCGGCTGGCCGGGCGAGGCTGACTGGGCGATGGACGTCGACATCAATTTTACGAACGTTGACCTCGCAGCGTTCCAGCACATCGGGCGTCGCGCGCGATTGCGCGATGGCGCACTGAATCTCGAACTGACGCTCAGAATTGACCACGGAGTGGCACGGTCTCTGATCACGACCGCGGTGCTCTCGGACGGCGCGGACGCGGTGGTGCGCTGGACTCGGCGTGACGGAGGCTGGGACGCATCGCTCGTTGCGCACGGCGTCGATGGGCGGCGCAGCGGCCCCGTTGTACTCACGCACACCGATGCGGACCCAGCGTACTGGCACCTCGCGTCGGAGCAGGTTTACATCGAAGACCTTGCGCGGTTCGCGGCTGCAGTGCCCTGGTACCTCGGTGCTCGCGCGACCGCGTGGCTTGACCGTGCGCCGAGCGGAGAGGTTCGGCGTGTCGACCTCGTGGCGCGCCGAGCGGGTGACGGGCCGCCCCGATACACGCTTGCGCTCGAAGCCGACGCGCTCGCGCTGACACACGACAGTGCAAGCACCATACCGGGTTTCACAGGAGTGTCGCTTCGCATCGACGCAGATCACGAGCGCGGTCGCGCGACCGTATCGGTCGCCGACGGGTCGGTGTTTTTTCCACGGATTTTCCGTGAGCGCTTCGGCCTACGAAGCGCAGAGGTAGTCGCCGACTGGACTCGCGAAGCCGACGCCTGGCAGGTCGCCTTGCCGACCATTTCGGCTGCGAATCACCACGTCGCGGCAAGCGGCCGTGGCGCCGCCTTGATTGCCGATGGCAAGCGCCCGAATCTTCAACTCGACCTTGGGTTCAGCGAAGCGAACCTGGCCGCACACCACGGATACTTGCCGGTCAACGTGATGTCCGATGCGCTCGTCGCCTGGCTTGATCGCGCGGTGCTTGGCGGCAGGGCGGTCGAGGGCGTGTTCCGCTACGACGGCGCCGTCGGCGGCGGCGCGCTCGCAGGCGGCGATGCATCGTTATACGCGGCGTTCGATGCTGAAGAGATTTCGCTCGCGTATGCGGACGGGTGGCCACAGCTCGACGATGCCGATGCGCGCGTGCGCTTTACCGGCCGTGGGTTCGATGCGACGGTCATGAGCGGTCGTCTCGGCGAGTCTCCGATGAGCGCGGAGGTCGCCATCGCGGAATTCTCGAGGCCGGTACTGACTGTCGACGGTCGTGCCGGCAATGACCTCGAAGTCATGTTCGATACGTTCACCGCTACGCCGGTCGGGCGCGCGGATTGGATGGTCGGTGCGTCCGCAGCCGGCACCGCCGACCTCGCGCTTGCGATCGCGCTGCCGCTCGGCCGCCGTGGCGCCGCGGACGTGGAGGGTCGTCTCAACCTGGCCGGCGCGTCGTTCCGCGTCACTGGATTCCCCGATGCAATCACGCAGCTCGAGGGCGCCCTGCAGTTCAGTGAGGATGGCGTCGATGCTTCCGAGATGTCGGGCATGTTGTTTGGCGGCCCGGTCGATGCGACGGTGGAAACGCTCCGGAGCGATGACGGCGTCGGCGAGGCGGTGATCGTGCGACTGGGTGGGCGGGTCGATACTTCGACACTGGAGCGCTTGGCCGAGCGACCGCTCCCTTGGGTGGAAGGGGTCGCTGCATGGCGCGCGGAACTGCTGGCGCCTTTCGTCGATGGTGAACCGCTTCTGCAGATTGGGTCGGATCTCACCGGGTTGGCCGTCGACTTACCGACGCCGCTCGGAAAATCGCCAGCGGACGTGCGCGACGTTCTCGTCACGATTGGCTTCGATGGCGATGCGCGTCGTGTGCAAGTCGTCGACCGAGATGCGTTGCGCGCGATCGCGGAATACGAGGGCGGCGCAGGTGCCTGGAAACTCGCGCGCGGGCTTGTGCAAATCGGCCCCGGAGAGACCGGCGCGATGCCAGCGGAAGGTATTGCCATCAGCGGTTCATTGGCGAGCTGGCGCCACGGTGCCGCCGATGGGGCACCGGTCACTTCGTTCGCGGAGGGCGGTGCGCGCTTGACGGTTGTCGATCTCTCCATCGGTGAACTCGACCTTTACGGTCGCGAGCTCGGCGCTGTGCATATCGATGGACGTCGCGCGGTCGACGGGTGGCGCTGGACGCTCGATGGTGAGCGCGCAGTGGGTAGTGTCGAGCTACCGGACGCCCCCGACAACGCCAACCCGATCCAAGCGTATTTTTCGCGGTTGGCCGTACCTAAGCGCACCGGTGACGTGGCGCCCAAACCCACCCTGCTTGACGCGAACAAGGTGCCACCGATCGTGTTCCATGCGGGTCGATTACAGGTCGGAGCGATGGATTTCGGCGAGGTGAACGGCGCGCTTCGCAGCGTCGAGAACGGCGTATCACTCGAGGGGTTCTCGGCGACGCGCCGCGATGCGCGTGTTGTGGCACACGGCAGCTGGCACACCGTGGATGGTTACCACCGAACCGTGTTGCGAGGCGCTGTCGACAGCACCGATGTGCGCGCGACACTCGCGGGCCTCGGTTACGCGGCTTCAATCGAGGCGGACGCGGGCCATCTCGAATTGGATGTGAGTTGGATGGACAGTGCGATTGCCGACCCGTTGCCGACCCTCGCGGGGACTGTCGGCGTGCGAATCGAGCGTGGCAACCTGCTTGACGTCGACGCGGGCGCCGGCCGCGTGTTCGGACTGCTCAGCCTGTACGCGTTGCCACGACGGCTTGCGCTCGACTTCAGCGACGTGTTCCGGCGCGGATTGGCGTTCGACATCATCAGCGGGACGTTCAACATCGACGCAGGCCAAGCCCATAGCGAGGATCTGGCGTTGCTCGGTCCCGCGGTGCGCGTCGAAGTCACCGGGCGTACCGGGCTGGCGACACGCGACTACAATCAGGAAGCCGTCGTGACCGCGAGCCTCGCGTCGAGCCTGACCATCGCCGGCACCATCGCCGGCGGCCCCGGTGTCGGCGCGGCATTGTTGATCGCGTCAGAATTGTTCAAAGGACCGCTCGATGACATGGCACGCGTTCGGTATCGCGTTACGGGCCCGTGGGATGGGCCGGTGATCGAGCGCGTCAGCGAGCCACGCTGAGCACACGCGGTCCCAGTGGTATCCTTGGGCCATGATTTCCGCTTGGATACTTGCACTTGCACTCGCACCGACCCTCACTGCAGCCCCGGCCGACGAATTCGTCGTGCTCGCGGATGACTGGGCCCGACCACGGTCCGGCGAGGCAGTGGTCGCCCAACCCGCCATCCGCGAGGCGGTCGCAGCGTGGGGCGGCGATGCATCCACGCAGATCCTGATTGTTTATCCCGGCGGCGAACGCGGCTCCCTTTGGGGCCGCGAAGTGCACGACTGGCTCGTCGCCTTGGGGGTCGCGCCGGACCACATCGTCCTTCAACCCGGGGGTCCGCGCGATGACGCCGTGATTCTGCGAATCGGGCGGCGCCCGTGAGCGCGCTGAAGCTCGCGGCGCACCGCCTGCTCGAACCCGCAGGGCTCGACGACAACCGGCTCGCCGATGCGCTGGCACGCATGCTCGGCAACCAGGTTGACGCCGCTGATCTTTACTTCCAGTCGTCCCGCCACGAGAGTTGGGTGCTTGAAGACGGCCGCGTGCGTGAAGGGTCGCATAATATCGAACAAGGCGTGGGCGTTCGCGCAATGGCGGGCGAACGAACGGGGTTCGCGTACTCCGATGAGATCCAGCCGCATGCGTTGCTCACCGCCGCGGACGCAGCGCGGTCCATCGCATGCGCCGGCGGTGGCGCCACTGCGATGCAACGATGGTCCTCAGCCGACCGCCCACCGTTGTATCCCGCGCTGGATCCGGTGGGAACGCTCGCCGATGGCGAAAAGGTTGCATGGCTCGAGCGGCTCGATCGCCGTGCGCGTGCCGCCGATACCGCGGTGACGCAGGTCGTAGTGAGCCTCGCGGCAGTCCACGATCTCATTCTCGTCGCAGCGAGCGATGGCACGCTGGCCGCCGACGAGCGACCCCTCGTCCGACTGAGCATTTCCGTAATCGCCGAGCGCAACGGTCGCCGCGAACGGGGTAGCGCCGGCGGCGGCGGCCGCCATGGCTACGACGTGCTGTTCGGCTCCGGGGTCGCGGAGCGTTGGGTCGACGCGGCGGTGCGCGAAGCATTGATCAACCTCGATGCCGAAGCCGCGCCCGCAGGCACCATGACTGTTGTGCTCGGCGCGGGCTGGCCGGGGATACTGCTGCATGAGGCGGTCGGGCATGGGCTAGAAGGCGACTTCAACCGCAAGGGCACGTCGGCGTTCGCCGGGCGCCTCGGCGAGCGTGTTGCGAGCGATCTCTGCACGGTCGTCGATGACGGTACGCTCGCGCAACGGCGGGGCTCGTTGACCGTCGACGATGAGGGCACACCGACCGAGTGCACGACGCTGATCGAAAACGGCGTGCTGCGTGGATTGATGCAGGACAAGATGAACGCGAGGCTGATGGGCATGGCGCCCACCGGCAACGGACGCCGCGAGTCGTTCGCGCACCTGCCGATGCCGCGGATGACCAATACCTACATGTTGGCCGGTGAAAGTGAACCTGGCGAGATTATCGCGTCGGTCGAACGTGGCTTGTACGCCGCGAACTTCGGCGGCGGCCAGGTCGATATCACGTCCGGAAAATTCGTGTTCTCGGCGAGCGAGGCCTGGTTGATCGAGGGCGGAAAATTGACGCGGCCAGTACGCGGCGCGACCTTGATCGGCAACGGGCCGGACGTGCTCACACGCGTCAGCATGGTCGGCAATGACCTCGAGTTGGACAGCGGCGTCGGAACCTGCGGTAAGGACGGACAGAGCGTACCGGTCGGCGTCGGTCAGCCAACCCTTCGCGTCGACGGGCTGACAGTCGGTGGTACCGGTTAGCGACTGGCTGCGTCAGCGATTTTGGACAACGCGTGAACACGCGTCGCGAGTTCATCCCGCGTCATTGCGGTCACGGTCGCATGACCGAGCTTTCGGCCAGGCCGCGCAGTTTTCCCGTAGTCGTGCAGGTGTGCGCCAGGAATCGCTGCAATCGCCGCGGCGTCCGGCATGCCACCAATGAAATTGACCATCGCGGACGGCCCAAGCGCCGTCGTCTCGCCAAGCGGCATACCGGTGATGGCGCGCAGGTGGTTTTCGAACTGACTCGTCACGGCGCCTTCGATGGTCCAGTGCCCTGAATTGTGCACGCGCGGGGCGAATTCGTTCGCGCGCAGGCCGTCCGCGCATTCAAACAGCTCCAAGGCTATCACACCGACGTAGTCGAGTTCGTCGAGTAGGTGAGCGACGAAAGACGACGCATCCGCGTCGAATCGTCCCGGCTTCGCCGGCGCGTGAGTGGTGTGTAGAATGCCGTCGCGATGCAGGTTCTCCACCATCGGATACGCGGCAACCGTCCCGTCGATTGCGCGCGCTGCGACGAGCGACACTTCCCGGTCGAATTGCACGAAGCCCTCGAGAATCAGATCCGTGCCGCCGAGCGTGATGCGCGCGCGCTCCGCGTCCTCGGCCGACCGGACGACGCACTGACCCTTACCGTCGTATCCGAGCCGGCGCGTTTTCAACACCGCAGGTAGACCGGTCACTGCCAGCGCGTCGGTTAGAGAGCGAGTGTCGTCGACCGCCGCGTACGGCGCAACAGGGATGTCGAGTGCGGTGAAAAGGGACTTCTCGGCAATGCGATCCTGGGCCACGCGTAAGGCCCGTGGACCAGGGCGCACGCAAACGCGCTCTTCGAGCCAATCCGCAGCGTCCGCTGGCACATTCTCGAAATCGAAAGTCACGACGTCCGAAGCGTCTGCGAGTCGACCGAGCGCGCCCCGGTCGCCAAAATCGCCGACGATCATCGGAGCGAACGCCGCAGCGGGCGCGTCTTCGCTCGCGTCGAGCACGGTGACTTCGAGTCCGAGAGGCCGGGCTGCGAATGCGAGCATGCGGCCGAGCTGGCCGCCGCCGACGATCCCGACGCGCATCAGGCGTTCCGCGGGTCCGGTTGGGCCAACACGCGTGCAGTCTGCGCGTCGCGGTACGCACGCAGCGATTCGCGATATTCGGGATGCTTTGCTCCGAGGATTGCGGCCGCGAGCAGCGCCGCGTTCGTCGCTCCGGCGTCGCCGATTGCAAGGGTTCCGACAGGAACGCCGGCCGGCATTTGTGCAATGGAGAGTAACGAGTCCAGCCCGTTCAAGGCACGCGATCGAATCGGCACGCCGAGCACCGGCAAGACGGTTTTCGATGCGGCCATGCCCGGCAGATGCGCAGCGCCGCCCGCAGCAGCGATGAGTACCTCGAGGCCGCGCGCTTCCGCGCCCGCGCAGTACTCGAACAACAAATCGGGCGTGCGGTGCGCGGATACCACGCGGACTTCGTGCGGTATTTTCAGTGAGTCAAGCGTCTGTGCCGCCAACTGGAGCGTCTCCCAGTCGGAGGTCGAGCCCATGATGACCCCTACCAACGGTTTCATCGGCGCATTGTACGGCAGCGTGCGTGCGCCTGCAGCCACGTGGCCGCCGCCGGCAGGGCCCGCTCGGCGACAACGGCTTCATCTGGCACGACTTTCCCGCCGTACACCTGGCCGTCCCGATCTGCGAAGCGCGATGCGGTCACGAACATCAGCGCGCCGTCGTCGAGCCGGAAGCCACGGTTACCGGTTGATACGCCGAAGGTCGGTTCCCCGAAACTCCGGGCGTCGGGGCGGCCACGAAACGCCACGGCAACGGCCTCGCCGGAACTTGCAGTCGTTGGTCCCGTCAGCACGGCGACGACCGGGCGTGGGCCCTCGATGGTAACGGCATATCGGCTGGCGGCCTGCGCGGCGTCGCCGGACCCCGCGGCGCCGTCATCCACCCACCAATGTGTAGGCGCGCCAGTGGGTGGCTTGAAGGCACCGACACGGCCATCGCCGATCAATGGTTCAAGGCCGGCGAGCATCGGCCACATGTTGCCGCCCGGGTTCTCGCGCAAGTCGACGATCCAGCCGCACGGCGCCTCGCTCGCGAGTTTGAAAATGAGCGTCTGCAGCGCATCCGCGAATGCGGCGTCGGCTTCATGGTCGCCGCCGGCATGGCCGGGTATCCAGAGGTATGCGAGCGCGTCCTCGATCAGTGCGCCGCTCGGCAGCGTGCGAGCCCCCGGCGGGTATGCGATGGCTTCGAGCGACGCGGGGTGCGGCCCTTGGTCCGGGGTGAGCAGTGCGCTGTGGTTGTCGCCGAGCGACGCGAGCGCAGCCCGCACTGCCGGCCACGTTTCTTGCGTCGTGCGTGCGTCTTGCGCTAGCGCGAAGGCGCGCGCGCGGATTTCTCCAAAATCGAGGGTGTCGCGATGGAGCGCGTGTGTCTCCATCAATGACAACGCGTGGTCGAGATACACAGCTGCACGCGACGACGGTTCGCCGTGAGCCGCAGCACCGGCAAGCGACAGCGCGACGGACGCGCAACCCATAACGAATGTGTTTGACATGGCGTTCACGGACTAGGGTAAAGACCTGAGCCCACCTTGCCACGGGGTTGTAAGCGCGTCCAGCCTCGCCGATGCTATGTCACTCAGTGACCGTAGGGAGTCCGACGAGGTAACGAAACAGCGCTCGTTGGTGCCGGGGCGGTCGACCCGCGTCCCGTTCGGCGAGGGCGTCGCGGACCAGTCGGCGCAAGTGCTGCCGGTCTGCGTCGGGATGCTGCTCGATGAGCGCCCCGAGCGCATCGTCACCCTCTTCAAGCAAACGCGTGCGCCAATGTTCCGCACGGTGCAATAATGCGCGGGACGCCAACCCGCTTTCGTCGAGTTTCGCGAGTGCGGCGCGGATAGGCTCGGGGTCGACGCTGCGCATCAGCTTGCCGATGTACTGCAATTGACGTTTGCGCCCACCCCGGGCTGAAATCGCCCGTGCGGCGTCGACGGCATCGCGCAATCCAGCCGGAATTTCGATATGGTCGAGTTGGTGCGGCGAGAGTTCGACCAGGCGCTCACCGAGCGCTTGCAGTGCGAGGGAATCGCGCTTTTTCTGAGACTTCGACGGGAATTCGGAATCGTTCATGAGCGACGGAGATGATAGCAGGACGCTGGAGCGACTCGTCGCGCATTGCCTCGACGTCGCCCGCGTGCAGGGCGCGAGCGCCTGCGAAGCGGCCGCGAGCCTCGAAGCAGGCCTGTCCGTCGGAGTCCGGTTGGGCGAAGTGGAAACCGTCGAATACCAGCGCGACCGTGCGATTGGGGTCACGGTCTATTTCGGACAACGCAAGGGGAGCGCTTCGACCGCGGATTTCTCAGATGCGGCGCTCCGGGACACGGTGGATGCTGCTTGCCGGATTGCGCGCTTCACCGCCGAGGACGAGCACATCGGGTTGGCCGACCCCGAGCGTCTCGCCACGGAGTTCCCGGACCTCGAGCTAGATCACCCGTGGGCCATCGATCCGCCGGCCGCGATCGCATTGGCGTTGCGCGCAGAGGCCGCGGCGCGCGGCGCGGATGCGCGGATCACCAACTCCGACGGTGCGGGCTTCTCAAGCCACCGCGGGACGCGGTGTTACGCAAACAGCCATGGCTTCGTCGGAACGACGACCGGGACGCATCATTCGCTGTCTTGTGCCGTCATCGCCGGTGCCGGCGGCGCCATGCAACGTGACGGCTGGCACACCATCGCGCGCGCCGAATCCGACATGGAATCGGCCGAAAGCGTTGGCCGGCGCGCAGCGGAACGCGCGTTGCGGCGGCTCGGCGCGCGCCGCATCCCGACGACGCGCGTGCCCGTGCTGTTTGCGCCCGAAGTCGCGCGCGGACTGATCGGCCATCTGCTTGCGGCAATTCGCGGATCCGCACAATACCGACAGAGCTCGTTCTTGCTTGATGCGCTGGGGTCGCAGGTCATGCCGGCCGGTGTCACGGTGCGCGAGGAACCCTTGCTCGCCCGCGGTCCCGCCAGCACCGCTTTCGACGGCGAGGGTGTGGCAACGCGCGCAGCCGAACTTGTCAGCGATGGCCGATTGCAAACCTACCTGCTGGATTCCTATTCGGCGCGCCGGCTCGGCCGAGAGTCGACCGGACATGCGGGCGGTTGGACGAACGTGCTGGTCGCAGGCGACCGGGATCCGGCGACCCTCTTGCGTGGCGTCGAACGCGGCTTCTACGTCACCGAACTGATGGGGCAGGGCGTGAATCTCGTCACCGGTGATTACTCGCGCGGCGCGACTGGATTCTGGGTTGACGGCGGTGAGCTCACGCACCCGGTCGAGGAAGTCACCGTCGCGGGCAATCTGCGCGACATGCTGCTCGGCATCGTCGGCTTCGGCAACGATATCGACCGCCGCCATCCAATCCAGGTCGGCTCCATCCTCATTGACCGGATGGCGGTCGCCGGCGATTGACTAGCGGACGAGCACGGTGTTCAGCTCGTCCAATAGGGCCGTAGCGCCGGCCGGGTCGGCCTTGTCCATGATGCGCTTCGCGTAGCGCCTGGCCGCTGTCGTGTCGGATTCGGTGATCGCGCGCTTTACAGCAAGCAGGTGGGACGAATGCATGCTGAAGCGGGTCAGGCCGAGCCCGAGCAGCAGGCGCGTGAATCGTACGTCTCCGGCCATTTCCCCACACAGCGAGACCGGGATCGCAGCGCGTGCGCCGGCACGCAAAATCGTCGCAATCAGCTGTAACACCGCTGGGTGGAGCGGGTCGTACAGGTGGGTCACCGCTTCGTTTGCACGGTCGACGGCAAGCGTGTACTGGATGAGGTCGTTGGTCCCGATGGACAGGAAGTCGGTTTCACGCGCGATGTGCGCAGCAGTCAGTGCGGCGCCGGGCACCTCAATCATCGCGCCGATCGGAATCTCGTCAGCACAGCGAACGCCCTCCGCGTGCAGCCCGGCCCGCGCATCGTCGAGCAGGCCACGCAGTTGCCGAACCTCGCTCGCATGCGCAACCATCGGCAGCATGATTGCGAGTGGCCCGCGTGTCGCCGCACGCAAGAGCGCGCGCAGCTGTGGCATCAGCCATTTCGGTTCTTGCAGCCCGAGGCGCAGCGCGCGCAACCCGAGCGCGGGATTCGCTTCTGAATCCACACGGCCGCACGGCAGTTGATCGGGGCCGAGGTCGAACGTGCGAATTGTGACGGTGCGCCCCCGCATACCGTCGACCACGCGCGCGTACGCTGCATACTGCACATCCTCGTCGGGGACTTCGCCCTGGTTAAGGAACAGGAACTCAGTCCGGTACATGCCGATGCCGGTGGCGCCGGCGGCGCGGGCGGCGCGTAAGTCTTCCGGTCGCTCGATATTGGCATGCAACGAGATCGACACGCCGTCGCGCGTGACGGATGGCACCTCACGCAAGGCACGCAGCGCGGACCGCTCGCGTGCTTCGCTTCGCTGGCGACGCCGGTAGGTCGTGAGCGTCTCTGCGTCCGGCCCAATCACGAGCTCGCCTGCCTCGCTGTCGAGTACCGCGAACTCGTCCGTGTGGACCAGACGGGTCGCGTCGAGTACGCCAACGAGTGCCGGAATCCTGAGGCTACGCGCGACGATCGCCGCGTGGGAGAGTGGGCCACCGGTCTCGGTGACGAAGCCAGCGACGCCGCGTTGGTGCAGCCGCAATACGTCAGCTGGATCGAGGCTGGCGGTGACATGGATGACGCCGGCTACGACGTCGCCGTCGTCGGGCAGAGGGTCTGAGAGGGCGACAAGCAGCCGGTCGACCGCATGCGCAACGTCATCCCGGCGCGTGCGGAGGTAAACATCGTCAATCCGGTCGAATACGGCGAGCAACGCGTCTCGCTGACTGGCGAGCGCCCACTCAGCGCTGCAGCGCTCTGCACGGATCCGGTCGACGACCGCATCGTTCAGTGCCGGGTCCTCCAACATCAGAAGGTGCGCGTCAACGAACGCCCTGATTTCCGCGGGCGTGGATCGCGGAATCTGGCCGCGTACCTTGCGAAGTTCACGTCTCGCAGTCGTGAGGGCTCGCTTGAACCGAGCGACTTCCTGGGCGACCGTCCCGGGCGGCGGCGTACGCCGGTCGACCGCGCGCGCGGCCATCGCGCCGCAATGAATCCTGCCGATGGCGACGCTGCCGGGAATTCCAATGCCTAGTAGCGTCAATGCCACGGCCGCACCCTCATTCGTCGAATCCCGATTCGATGATAGCGCGTAGCGCCCGGAGCGCGTCCGCAGCGTCGGGGCCGCGCGCCCGAAGTTCAACGGTCGTTCCTTGTCCCGCCGCGAGGCTGAGGATCCCGACAATGCTTTTGGCATCGGCGCTGCGACCGTTCGCGGCGAGCCGTATTTCGGAATCGAAGCCTCGCGCCGTTCCCACGAGTGTCGCCGCAGGCCGCGTATGCACGCCGAGCGCGTTCACCACGCACGCGGCGGTCGTCAGCCAGGCATCAGCCAGGTGCTGTGATCTCGTCGTGGCGCACCTGGACGTGCTTCATGCGCGTGCCGAAGTGTGCCGCAAGTTTCTCGACGAGGTACACCGAGCGATGGCAGCCCCCGGTGCAACCGACTGCGACAGTGATGTAGCTGCGCGAACTGCGTTCACATTCGGGCAACCAGCGGTCGAGAAAGGCGGTGATGTCGCGGAGCATGTCTGCGACCACAGGGTGAGTCTCCAGCCACTCCACGACTTCCGCATCGAGACCGGTTTTTCGTTTCAGCCCCTTCTCCCAGTACGGGTTCGGAAGGCATCGAACGTCGAACACGAAATCGGCGTCCCCGGGAATGCCGGATTTGAAGCCGAACGAGCGGAAGAGTAGCGACGTCTCCGCGCCGGAGCCATGCACGCGATCGCGCACGAGTTCCCGAAGTTCATGCACCGACGTTCGCGTGCTGTCCAGCGTGAGGTCCGCGGCAGCGGCAATCGGGTTCAAAAGGCGCCGCTCTTCTTCGATGGCCTCATCCAGCGGCATTTCGTCGGTCGACAGCGGGTGCTTGCGGCGCGTTTCGCTGTAACGCTTCACCAAGGTCTGATGGTTTGCGTGGAGGAACAGGATTTCGCACGCAGTACCGCCCCGGCGTAATTTCTCGACGACTTCAGGAACCTTGCGCAAGTCACGCGGACGATTGCGCGCGTCGATGCCGACGGCCAGGCGCTCATACACGGAATCGCCGGTCGCGACCGTTTGCTCAGCGAGCGTGTCGAGCAGGCCCGCGGGGAGGTTGTCAATGCAGTAGTAACCGAGGTCCTCGAGCATATGCAACGCGACCGACTTGCCCGACCCCGACAGCCCGCTGACGATGACCAAACGCATTCAGACCTCCAACAGTTTCAATGCACGCATGGGGTCCCGCGTGGCTCGCAGCGCATCACGCAACTCGGCGTCGTCGAAGCGCGCAGCGATGGTTGCAAGCGCAGCGAGATGTTCATCGTCGCACTTCAGCGGCACGATGAGGCCGAATACGAGATCCACGGGGACTCCGTCTGCCGCATCGAAATCCACGGGCTGCGCGAGACGGATGAACGCGCCGCGGCTCTGCGCGAGCCCGTCGACGCGGCCGTGCGGCAGTGCGACACCATACCCGATCGCAGTACTGCCCAGGCGCTCCCGGCCGAGGAGCGAATCGAGAATGACCGATTCGCCGGGGTCGTTGGCGCCCCCGGCCAGCGCGTGCGCCGCGAGTTCCAGCGCGCGCTTCCTGCTCGTGGCCGGCACGCCGTATGCGACGCGCTCCGGCGCAAGCAGCTCAGACATGGCCATTGATTTTCTGGTCGGTCTTGTGGTGATCGGTCAGCTTTTCCTTGTGTTTGATCAGCTGTCGGTCGAGCTTGTCTATCAGCCCGTCAATCGCCGCGTACATATCCTCCGAGACGGAATCCGCGAACAAATCGTTGCCGCTCACATGCAATGTCGCCTCCGCCGTGTGGCGCAGTTTCTCGACAGTCAGGATTACATGCACGTCGGTGACGTGCTCGAAGTGTCGCTCAAGGCGCACGAACTTCGAGTCGACATAAGTCCTGAGAGCGGGCGTGAGCTCGACGTGGTGTCCGGTCAACTTTATTTGCATTCGATGCTCCTTTCTTTACGTTCGCTGGCTGGGGGAATTGACATTCCCTCACGGTATTTCGCTACGGTGCGTCGCGCGACCCGCAGTCCTGCTTGCGCAAGCAATTCAGCGATGCGGCCGTCTGATAGCGGCTGGCGTGTGTTCTCCGTCGCGATGAGCCGGCGGATTTGCGCGCGCGCAGAGGTTGCGGACGTGCCGATTCCGTCAGTGGTGCCGAGTTGACTGGAGAAGAAGTGGCGGAATTCGATGACGCCGCGTGGCGTGTGCAGGTACTTGTTGGTCGTTACGCGCGAGATTGTCGACTCGTGCATACCGAGTGCCTCCGCAACTTCGCGCAGCACGAGCGGACGCATTGCGATATCGCCGTGCTCGAGGTACTCGCGCTGGTGGCCGACGATGAATGTGGCGACCTGCAGCAGTGTCTGGGCACGGCTGCGCAGGCTTTTGAGAAGGAATCGCGCGTCCTGGAGGTGGTCGCGCAGGCACGCGCGGTCGTCGCCGCTGGTGCCGTCATGCGCGAGTTGCTGATAATACGGGTTGATGCGCAGCCGCGGTGCGAGCTCCGGATTGAGTTCGACATGCCAGCGTCCGTCGCGTCGCGTGACGAGGACATCCGGGATGATGAAATCCGGCTCCGGTGTCGCGATGCCGGCCGCCGGCCGCGGTTGCAGTGAGCGAACGAGCGCGATTGCGGGCTCGAGCGCGTCGCGCTCGACACCGCACGCGGCGGCAATGCGGTCGAATCGACCGGCGCCGAGGTCGTCGAGATGCGCTCCGGCAATCACTCTTGCGAGTGCGAGGCCCGGCGTGTCGGTAGGCTTTTCGCCGAGTTGCACGAGGAGACACTCGCCGAGCGTGCGGGCGCCAACCCCAAGTGGATCGAATCGCTGGAATCGGTGCAGGACCGCGGTGATTTCGTCGAGTCCGGCGTCATTGCCGGTGGGCAACGCCGACTTGATCTCTTCGAGGGTCGTTTCGAGATAGCCGTCCTCCCCGATAGAGTCGAGCAGGGTCATCGCGATTTGCGCGTCCGCCTTAGTGAAGGGCGTGAGTTCGATTTGCCACCTCAGGTACCCGTAGAGCCCCTCGGGTGCTTCCGCCTGCCACTCTGTTGCGTCGCTGCCTCCCGTGGCTGGCGCGCTCGACCAGTCCAGTGTCATTTCGGGTGCGTCCCACTCGGGTTCTTGCACATCGAGATCCGATTCCGGCTCGACGGCGCCATCGTCGTCCTCGACGGCCTCGAGCATGACGTTCGACTCCAGCGCAGTCTGGATTTCTGCTTTGAGCTCAACGGCGGACATCTGCAATAGGCGAATGGCCTGTTGCATTTGGGGGGTCATGGTCAGTTGCTGACCGATGCGAAGCTGAAGTGCTTGTTTCATTTGCCCTTTCCGCCTTCAAAGGCGGAAGTCCTGCCCCAAGTATACCTCCCTGACTTGTTGGTTTTCGAGGATGGCCGCCGGTTCGCCGGCTGCGATGACCCGTCCCTCTGAGAGTATGTATGCGCGCGAACATATCCCCAGCGTCTCGCGGACATTGTGGTCGGTGATGAGCACGCCGATCCCACGGTCGCGAAGGTGCTCGATGATGCGTTGGATGTCGATGACCGAGATGGGGTCCACGCCTGCGAACGGCTCGTCGAGCAGGATGAAGCGGGGATCCGCTGCGAGGGCGCGCGCGATTTCGACGCGTCGTCGCTCGCCGCCGGACAGCGAGATGCCGGAGTTGGTTCGGATGTGCGCGATGTGAAGCTCGTCCAGAAGCTCCTCAAGTATCCGTTCCCGCGCCGGCTCGTCGAGTTCGTCGCGCACTTCAAGGATTGCGCGGATGTTGTCGGCGACCGATAGCTTGCGGAATACGGACGCTTCTTGCGGCAGGTAGCCCAGCCCCAGCCGCGCGCGCGCATGGATGGGTAGGTGCGTGATATCGCGTCCATCGAGATGGATGCTGCCCTCGTCGCACGAAATCAGGCCGACCATCATGTAAAACGATGTCGTCTTGCCGGCGCCGTTCGGTCCAAGCAGGCCGACAACTTCGCCGCTCGTGACTTCGAGCGATACTTCTCGAACGACCCGGCGTGACTGGTATCGCTTGCCGAGGTCGCGCGCGACCAATACCGTCACGGGCGCGGCTCCGCGTCGTCCTCATCGTCGGCCGGCTTGCGCGGCTGGATTGTGACTCGGATGCGCGAGTCGGACTCGCCCGCCGCGACGATCCGCTCGGTATTCACGTCGTAGCGCAGGTCCTCACTCAGGAATTCGTTGCCCGACTGCGTGACCCGTACGGCGCCCCGCAACCGGACTTCGCCGATCGTGGCATCGTAATTGAGCTCATGGGCTTCGGCCTCGGTCGCCGGGCGGTCGTCGCCGTGGACGTGCTTGAATCGCACCGGATCGCCGAGGACGGTCGCACCGGCGAGCTCATCGTCGTTGAAATGCAGGATGAGTTCGTCGCCACGGATTTCCATGCCGCCGCGCGTGACATGCACGTTTCCGCGATAGGTCGCGATGCCGCGCTGGCGATCGAGCAATTGGTTGTCCGCCGACAGGCTGATTTCCTGGTCGTTGTCGCCGGGCAGGGCGGTTGCGCCAGTCACGACAGCGAGCAGAGCGGCGGCAATGAGTCTAGGGTACATAGCGTCCTCGTACGGAGGATTCTAAGCGTATCGTGCCCGCGTTCATATCGGCGGTTAACCCGACAGCGTGCAGGTCGCCGTGCAGCGAGACGACCCGCACTGGCGAGTCGGTGCTCGCGATGCGCGCGCCTGCGTCGACGATCAGGTCGTCCGACCGAAATTCAATTCGCGTACCGGTCGATTCATCGACGACTTCGACGCCGCCAGACAGCGCGACGCGCTGCTCATTGGCAAAAGCGCGCCCGAGCGATGCCGTGATGATGAGCGTGGGTCCACCGCCCTGTAACCACTCGAGGCGTGGCGACTCGAGCAGCGCCGTGTCATCCGTCGGCTCGTGTGCGATGCGCGGGGCGTCAATGCGATAGGCGATCCGGCCGTTCGAGTCCGTTGCCGTGAGACTCGCTTCGGTGAAATACCATTCTGGACCGGCCGGCGCAACCGCGTCTGTGCCACGTAGATTGCCGGATTGCAGCCAGGCGGTGAGTGCGGCCAGCGCGAGGAGCGTGATGACGCCAGCGGAGACCCGGGTCATCAGCGCGCCTGGCGGGCCGCGAGCAGCAGGTCGCACACTTCGCGGACAGCGCCGCAGCCGCCACGCGCATCCGTGCGCCAGTGCGCGACCTCATCCAGTTCGCGCGCAGCGTTCGCGACGGCAATCGCGAGACCGGCCGTCGTCATCATCGCCCGGTCCGGAAGGTCGTCGCCCGTGCATGCAGTCGCCGCGTCATCGATTCCGAGCGTCCCTTGTAACTCGCGCAGAACGGCGACCTTGTCCGATACACGCTCGAAAAGATGGCGGATGCCGAGGTCGGCCATGCGTCGTCGTACGGCCGCCGATTCACGACCGGAGATGACCGCGACCTCGATTCCAGCCGCGAGCAGACGCCGTATTCCGTGGCCATCGTGCACATGGAAAGACTTGTACTCGGCGCCGTCGTCGCCGATGAACAGGCGTCCATCCGTGAATACGCCGTCGCAATCGAACACCGCGAGCCGCACAGCCGCTGCGCGCCGAAGCAGATCGTCGCGCGCGATGCTCAAACGACACCCGCACGCAGCAGGTCGTGCATGTTAAGCGCGCCTGTGAGCTTCCCGTCATCCGACGTGACGAGCAGTGCGTTGATACGGTGTGTTTCCATCAGATTGAGGGCTTCCGCCGCGAGCACACCCGGCCTGACGGTGCGTGGAGTGCGAGACATCAGCTCGTCAATTGTCGCGGAGCGAAGGTCGACATCGCGGTCGAGCGCGCGACGTAGGTCGCCGTCGGTGAACACCCCGACCACGTGGCCGCTCCCGTCAACGACCGCCGTCATGCCCAGCCCCTTGGCCGTCATCTCGTCGAGCGCTGCAGCCACGGTGACGCCGGGCGCGACCCGCGGTACGTCGCCGCCGCCATGCATTACGTCCGAGACGCGTAGGAGCAGGCGCCGCCCGAGCGCGCCGCCCGGGTGCGACATCGCGAAATCATCTTGCGTAAAGCCGCGCGTCTCAAGCATCGCGACAGCGAGCGCGTCGCCCATCGCGAGTGCTGCGGTGGTCGACGAAGTCGGCGCGAGCCCGAGTGGGCATGCCTCTTTTGCGACTCCGACGTCGAGATGCACATCAGCCTCGCGCGCGAGCGTCGAACGGGGGTTGCCGGTCATCGCGACCAACGGGACGCCGAGGCGTTTGATCAATGGGACGATGGTGAGCAACTCGGCCGTTTCACCGGAGTTCGACATCGCGAGCACGACGTCGTCCCGCGTAATCATGCCCAAGTCACCGTGGCTGGCTTCGCCGGGGTGGACGAAGAAAGCAGGGCTGCCGGTACTCGCCAACGTCGCTGCGATCTTGCTGCCGATGTGACCGGATTTCCCCATGCCGGTCACGACGATGCGTCCACGGCAGTTCAGCATGTGTCGACACGCGCGCACGAACGTATCGTCCACCCTGGCAACCAGCGCGGACACCGCTGCGGCTTCGGTTTCAAGCACCGCGCGGCCAAGCGCCAGTAATTGGGAATCGCTCATGGCCTAATCGTACAGCAGCCATTGGTAACAGACGAACGCGACGACGAGTACTGCGCCGGCCGGCCGCCCGAGCTGCGCCGGTCCCGAGCGCATGAACGCCATCGCCGCGACTGCGAGCGTTATTGCCAACATCACGGGAAAATCGCGGATCAACACTTCAGGATCGACACGTCCCGGCGCGATCAGGCCAGGGAGTCCGAGCACGACGAGCAGGTTGAACATATTGCTGCCCAAAACATTGCCTACTGCGATATCGTGCTCGTCACGCATCGCGGCGGCTACGGTCGCCGCGAGCTCGGGCAAACTCGTTCCGATCGCGATCACGGAAAGTCCGATGACCGTGTCGCTGACGCCCCAGAGTTCGGCGATTGTTGCAGCACCCCAAACCACCGCTCTCGAGCTCACCAGCAGCACGCCGAGTCCGACGGTCAGCCATATCAGCGAGCGCGGCAGCGATAGGTCAGGGAGCTCGCCAGCGACTGCATCATGGTCGGCCTCGCCGCGTTTGCCGATCCAATACATCCACCCGAGCAGCGGCAGTACGCCCGCGACGAGCACGAGCCCGTTACCACGCATCAAGTCGCCGTCACGAAGCAGGAACCAACTGATCGCGATGATGAGTAGTAGCACCGGGAACTCGCGCTTGATGGTCTTGCTGCGGAGTGTGAGTGGCGCGATCAGCGCGGCGACCCCCAACACGAGCGCTGAGTTGGTGATGTTCGAGCCGAGGGCGTTACCGACCGCGATGCCCGGATTGCCGTCGAGCGCGGCAATCACTGACACGAGCATTTCGGGCGCCGACGTGCCGAGACCGACAATCGTCAAGCCGATGAACAGCGGCGAGAGCCCAAGGTTGCGCGCGGTTCCGGCTGCGCCGGCGACGAAGCGGTCGGCGCCCCACGCAAGAAAACCGAACCCGGCGATGACAGCGATGGCAGGCATTAGCATGCGCGGATGATAATGGATTTCGGTATCATGCCGCGATGCAGACCGGCGACATCCAGCGCTTGATCATCGAGGGCCTGCCCGACGCGCACGTCGAGGTCCGCGGCGACGACGGTGTGCACTTCGAGGCGCTCGTCGTGTCGGACGCATTCGCCGGAAAACGGCAAATCGAGCGTCATCGGCTGGTCTACGCAGCGCTTGGCGAGCGCATGGGCGGAGAAATCCACGCCCTCTCGCTCGTCACGATGACCCCGGAGGAACGTGGATAAGCTCATCATCACGGGCGGCACTCCGCTCGAGGGCGAGGTCAGGATCTCGGGGGCGAAGAACGCAACGCTGCCGATTCTCGCGGCGACGCTGCTCGCCGATGGCCCGGTGACCGTCGGCAACGTGCCGCACCTTCACGACGTCACCACGACCATCGAGCTTCTGGGGCGCATGGGCGTCGGCGTGACCATCAATGACCGGCTAGGCGTCGAAGTCGATCCACGCGAGATCCGCGAGTTCTACGCGCCGTACGAGCTGGTGAAGACAATGCGCGCGTCGATCCTCGTTCTCGGCCCCTTGGTCGCACGATTCGGCAGTGCGGACGTCTCGCTGCCGGGAGGCTGCGCAATCGGTGCGCGTCCGGTGAACCTGCACATCCAAGGCCTGCAGAAAATGGGCGCCGATGTTCGCGTCGAGGGCGGTTATATCCGCGCGAAAGCGTCGCGACTCCACGGCGCGCACATCGTGATGGACCTTGTGTCCGTGACCGGAACTGAGAATCTCATGATGGCCGCCGCGCTCGCGGACGGCACCACCATCATCGAGAACGCTGCGCGCGAGCCCGAGGTCGTTGACCTCGCGGATTGTCTCAATCAGATGGGTGCGAATGTGCGTGGCGCGGGTACCGACACACTCGAAATAGTGGGTGTCGAGTCGCTTAACGGCACCGAGTACCGCGTGATGCCCGACCGCATCGAAACCGGCACCTACCTCGTCGCCGGCGCAATCACCGGTGGACACGTGCGTGTTCGGGATACCCGGCCCGACCTGCTGGAGGCTGTGCTCGTCAAGTTGCGCGAGGCCGGTGCGGCCATCGAGACCGGCGACGACTGGATCGAACTCGACATGCGTGGCAAGCGACCCCGTGCGGTGAACATTCGCACAGCCCCGTATCCCGGTTTCCCGACAGATATGCAGGCACAGTTCTGTGCGCTGAATGCCGTCGCCACCGGCACCGCGACCATTGTCGAAACCGTATTCGAGAACCGGTTCATGCACGCTTTGGAGATGCAGCGGCTCGGCGCCGACATCCAGATTGACGGTCACAACGCATTGATACGTGGCGTGGACGCCCTGACCGCCGCCCCGGTCATGGCGACGGACCTGCGCGCGTCGGCCAGCCTCGTGCTTGCGGGATTGGTCGCGAATGGTGAGACCACGGTCGAGCGCATCTATCACATCGACCGCGGCTACGAGCGGATAGAGGAGAAGCTCGCGCAGCTCGGCGCGCGGATACGTCGCGTGCCGTCCTAATCGGGCTGCAGCGTCGCGCGCTCGCCGACAGTCGCCGCAAACACCAAGGTTTCGCCGTCGCGCACCACCCGCAATGCCACGTCGGTCCCAGGGCGTAAACCGGCGATCCTGTTCAGTGCGTCGCGCGAATCCACGACCGGCGTGTCGTCGATGTGCGTGATGACGTCGCCGGGCCGAATTCCGGCCGCCGCAGCCGGGCTGTTTCGGTAAACACCGGCGACGAGGACCCCGCGCCCGTCGGGCAGGCCCATCCGCTCCGCAGCGTTGAGGTCCTGCGGTTCCACCCCAAGAAAGCCCCTCAGCACGCGCCCATGCTCGAGCAAGTGCTGCATCACACCGTTCGCAAGGTCCGCCGGAATCGCGAAACCGATTCCCTGTGAACCACCGTAAAAGGCAGTATTGATTCCGACGAGCTCACCCCGCGTATTTACGAGCGCGCCACCCGAATTGCCGGGATTGATCGCTGCGTCAGTCTGTACGAAGTTTTCGAAGGTATTCAGCCCGAGATAGTTCCGCCCCGTGCCGCTGATGATGCCTTGTGTGACGGTCTGACCGAAGCCATAAGGGTTGCCGATTGCGAGGACCACGTCGCCGACGCGCAGTTCGCTGATCCGTGCGAGTGCGATTGCCGGAAGCGAGCGCACGTCGATTTTGAGCAACGCGAGGTCGGTTTCGGCATCCGTACCGATGACCTCCGCGATGGCGACGCGACCGTCGGCGAGGGTCACCTGCACGCCATCCGCGCCCGCGATAACGTGATGGTTCGTCAGGATATAACCCCGTTCGTCGACCACGACGCCGGACCCAAGGCTGGTCTCAAGTCGGTCGGGTGCCGGCAACAGATTGAACGGATCGTCGAGCAAGTCACTTTGGACCGGCACGCGTCGGGCGATGTGGACGTTCACCACGGCGGGCGCCGCCACCGCAACCGCGGCCGCGTAGGAGTCGCGCGGTTCGCTGTCTGTATGCCCGAACCACGCCGGCCGTAGCCATACCACGACGAATGCGAGCGCAAGGCCGACGGTCACCGAGCGCAGCAGGAAGGTGGAACTCTTTCGGAGCACGTCCATTGGCCCGAAAAGGTAGCACCATCGGTCAGCGAGCCGGTAGCCCATCTTTCGGCGCGCCGGTATAATCCGCGTGTTCAGCTTCCGGATGGCACTGGAGAAGTCCTAGATGAGCAATGATGGCGTCGATCTGAAGAAGCGCAGGTTTCTGACCGTAGCGACCAGCGTGGTCGGCGGGCTCGGCGTTCTTGCCGCCGGAATACCGTTCGCGTCTTCGCTGCGGCCGAGTGAGCGCGCCCGCGCCCTCGGCGCGCCGGTGGAGGTGGATATCAGTGGACTCGAGCCCGGCGCGCTGATGCGCGTGCAGTGGCGTGGCCGGCCCGTCTGGATCGTATCGCGACCGCCCGCGGTCCTTGAGCGCCTGTCCGCCGTCGAAGAGGAACTCCGCGACGCGCAATCGCTCGTCGCGCAACAGCCCGAGTACACGCGTAACCAGCACCGCTCAATCAAGCCGGAGATTCTCGTGCTGATTGGTAGCTGCACCCACCTTGGCTGCGCCCCTGCGTACCGGCCAGAGGTCGCACCGGCGGACCTGGGTCCGCGCTGGCAGGGCGGTTTCTTCTGCGCGTGCCACGGCTCGCGGTTCGACCTTGCCGGGCGGGTATACGCCGGTGTGCCGGCGCAGACAAACCTGCTGGTGCCGCCGCATCAATATTTGAGCGACACGCTGATTCTGGTCGGCGAAGACGGGGAGGTCGCCTGATGGAGGAGCAGAAGCCGACACAAATCCCGACTTCGGGCGGTGTGATGGGATGGATCAACGACCGTTATCCGCTCGCCAAGATGTGGAACGAACACGCGGCCCAGTATTACGCGCCGAAAAATTTCAACTTCTGGTATTACTTCGGGGCTATTGCGCTGGTCGTGCTCGTCATCCAGATTGTCAGCGGCATCTTCCTGACGATGTATTACAAACCCAGCGCTGCGGATGCATTCGCGTCCGTCGAATACATCATGCGCGAGGTCGAGTGGGGCTGGCTGATCCGTTACATCCACTCGACAGGCGCTTCGGCGTTCTTCATCGTCGTCTATCTGCACATGTTCCGCGCGCTGATGTACGGCTCGTATCGCGGCCCGCGTGAACTGCTGTGGCTTATCGGTATGTTCATCTACCTCGCGCTGATGGCCGAGGCGTTCATGGGGTACATGCTTCCCTGGGGCCAGATGTCGTATTGGGGCGCACAGGTCATCATTTCGCTGTTCGGCACGATTCCGTTCATCGGGCCGGAGCTCGCGGAGTGGATTCGGGGTGATTACTTCATCTCCGATGCGACGCTCAATCGGTTCTTCGCGCTCCACGTGATCGCATTGCCGCTCGTGCTGTGCGGCCTCGTGGTCGCGCACCTGCAGGCGCTTCACGAGGTGGGGTCCAGCAATCCCGACGGAATCGAAATCAAGAAACTGAAAGGTGCGGATGGACACCCGGTTGACGGCGTTCCCTTCCACCCGTACTACACCGTGAAGGACACTGTCGGGATCACCGTGTTCCTGATTTTCTTCGCGGTCATCGTGTTCTTCATCCCGGAGGGCGGCGGCTATTTCCTGGAGCACGCCAACTTCGTGCCGGCTGACCCGCTGGTCACGCCTCCGCACATCGCGCCCGTCTGGTATTTCACGCCGTTCTACGCGATGTTGCGCGCGATTCCGCATCCGTTTTTCGGTGTGGTCGTCATGGGCTCGGCGGTGATGATTCTTTGTCTCCTGCCGTGGCTCGACCGGAGCCCCGTGAAGTCAATCCGGTACAAGGGCCCAATCAGCAAGGTCGCGCTTGTGCTGTTTGCCGTCTCGTTCATCGTCCTCGGCTATCTCGGATTCCAAGGGATCACGCCGCTGAATACTTGGCTCGCGCGCATCTTCACGGCGATTTATTTCGCGTTTTTCCTGTTGATGCCGTGGTATTCGGCGATTGACCGGACGAAACCGGTTCCGGAGCGGGTGACCCACTGATGAAACGAGTGATCTTCGGATTATTGCTTGTTGCGCCGTTAACGGCGTTTGCCGCATCGGAATCGGTCATCCCGCTGGAGCCCGCGAACATCGACATCAACGATCAGCGCGCGCTGCAGCGTGGCGCCGGACTGTTCGTGAACAGCTGCATGGGCTGTCACTCGGTGAAATACATGCGTTGGAACCGGGTGGCAACCGACATCGGTATCACCGAAGACCAGTTGCGCGAGTTCCTGCAGACGACCGGCGACGCGCCCGTCGACCAGCTACGCATCGCGATGCGGGCGGAAGACGCCGAGCGCTGGTTCGGAATCGCGCCGCCGGACCTGTCGCTGACCGCGCGGGCACGCGGGACGTTCGACGTCAGCGGCACCGACTGGGTGTACAACTTCCTGCTCTCGTTCTATGTCGACGACACCAAGACCACCGGCGTGAATAACCTGGTCTTTCCTGAAACAGCGATGCCCCATGTCCTGTCAGACCTGCAGGGACTCCAGCGCGCGGTGTTCGAAGACGGTCAGTTCGTACGCTTCGAGCAGGTCCGCGAAGGCAGCATGGACGCGGACGAGTACCGCCGCGCCGCGCGCGACATCACGACGTTCATGAGCTATCTCGCGGAGCCGGTGCAAGCAGAACGCCGCGCACTCGGTACGATGGTCATCCTATTACTTCTGGTTTTCTTGGTGCTCGCGTACCTGACGAAGCGCGAATACTGGAAAGACGTTCACTAGCAACGTGGCCAAAAAAACACCAGCGCCCGCGCTGCTCGCCACCGATTCCGCGGCGGGCCGGCGCACAACGCTGACCCTGTTCTCGCGCCCCGCATGCGTGCGCAGTCACCGCGCGCGTCTCGTGCTCTCCGAGAAGGGCATCCATTGCGATATCGTCAGCGTCGAGGGCGATGACCTGCCCGAGGATCTCGCGGAGTTGAACCCGTACGGCAGTGTGCCGACGCTCGTTGACCGTGGGTTGGTGCTGTACGACGCGCGCGTGCTCATGGAGTACCTCGACGAGCGCTTCCCACACCCGCCGCTGATGGCGATCGATCCGGTCGCTCGCGCGCTCGCGCGCATGACAATGGTCCGGATGGAGCAGGATTGGTTCTCGTTGGTCCATGACCTCGAGGGCCGCGCCGCCCGGGCTGCGGAGAAGGCGCGCAAGCGCTTGTGCGAGAGCCTCGTCGCATCCAGCGAACTGTTCGCCGCGAAACCGTTTTTTCTCAGTGACGAGTTTTCGTTGGTTGACTGCACGGTGTTGCCCGTGCTCTGGCGGCTCGAACGATGGGGTGTCGCGTTGCCGGCCGCCGCGGAGCGGCACATCGCCCGCTATACCGATCGCATGTTCCGCCGGGAATCGTTCCGCGCGAGCCTCACCGAACTCGAGCGCGAGATGCGCCCCGGATGAACTCCCAGCGGCCCTACTTGGTCCGCGCGATCCACGAGTGGATTTGCGACAACGGTGAGACCCCGGTGATTCTCGTCGATGTGTCTCACCCGGGTGTGCGCGTGCCGGGGGCGTTCGTGAATGACGGTCGGATCGTGTTGAACGTCTCGCCGCAGGCGACCGACGGTCTGGATATCGGCAATGACAAGATCGCCTTTTCGGCGCGCTTCGGCGGCCTACCCGAAACGGTGGAGCTCCCGGTCGCCGCCGTGCTCGCGGTCTACTCCCGCGAAAGCCAACACGGCATGCTGTTCGCGGTCGGCGAAGACGGTGAAATCGCATCGAGCGGCCTTGACGATGACGATGGCCCGGACGACGACGGTCCCGGCGGCGCCCCACGCGACCGCTCGCACCTTCGGGTCATCAAGTAGTCAGGATTCGCCGGATTCGTAAGTTCGGCTGCCGTCCGACGGCATTTCTGCGGTTTCCATCCGCGATCCCAGCATCACAATCGTTCCGCTGTCGCGGGCTGCGCCGCTGCGCGTGAATTCGAAGCGGTAGCGGCGGCGAAGCTGGAGTCGTCCGCGCGGATTGCGCGCGAAGCCCAGGTTGGACAATGCCACGGTTTGGTCCAACAGTTGGACGCCGTGCGTTCGGCACAGGTTCGCGCACAGCGCGACCGCGCGTTCGCGGGCGCGCATCGAATCGACCCAAAACCAGACGAGCGCCGCGCCGCCGACGAGCCAGAGGAGGTCAGTGCCCTGCATCAGGGAATACCTTACCTGGGTTCAGGATGCAGTGTGGGTCGAATTGCCGCTTGATCGCCTGCATCAGGATAAGCGCCGGTGGCGCGATTTCCAGCGCGAGGAACTCGCGCTTGTCGTAGCCGATGCCGTGCTCACCCGATAGCGTTCCTTCGAGCGAGAGCACGAGTGCGAACAAATCGTCGAGGCATGCATGCATCCGCGCAAGCTCATCGCCGGCGGCGGGGTCCCCGAGCAGGTTCACGTGCAGGTTGCCGTTTCCGGCGTGCCCGAAACTCACGATCAACACTCGGTGTTTGCGCCCCAGTTCGGCGATGCCGCCGACGAGCCTCGGCAGGCGTGACACAGGCACCGCGACGTCCTCGTTGATCTTATGGGGCTTCAGCTTACGTTGCGCGGGCGACAACGCACGTCGGCAGCGCCACAGCGACTCGATGGCAGCATTGTCCTGGGCGACGTTCAAATCGAGTACGCCGTCGGTATCAGCGAGCGCACACACGATGGCAAGGTCCGCCGCAGCGGTTCTCGCATCTCCGTCGCACTCGACCAAAAGCAGCGCGCCGGCCTTTTCGCTGACGCCGACATCGTCGAACGCGCGGACCAACTCGATCGCGGTACCGTCCATGAACTCGAGCGTGCACGGTGTGATACCGCCGGCCATGATGCGCGCGACTGCGCGCGCGGCCGACACCGCATCCCGGTACTCGGCGCGCAGCGTTGCGCGCGCTGGCTGCAGCGGCGTGAGCTTCAGCGTGGCCTCCGTGATCAGTGCCAGCGTGCCTTCGCTGCCGAGCAGTAGACGCGTGAGGTCGTACCCGACGACGCCCTTGGTCGTCGACGTACCCGTACGGATTGATTCGCCGGTGCCGGTGACCGCGCGCAGGCCCAACACGTTTTCGCGCACCGTCCCGTATTTGACGGCCCGCGGACCGCCGGCATTGCAGGCAAGATTGCCACCGACTGTCGAATAGCGGGCGCTGGTCGGATCGGGTGCCCAGAAGAACCCCGCTTCGCCGGCGGCGCGTTGCACTTCGCTGTTCAGCACACCGGGTTCGACGATGATTGTCCGGTTGGCGGGGTCGAGGGCGATGATTCGGTCCATGCGCTCGAACGACAGGACGATGCCGCGCTTCACCGGTACCGCCGCGCCTGTCGTCGCGGTACCGAGTCCACGCGCGACGACCGGGGTTCGATGGTCATGACATACGCGCACGACCGCGGCGACTTCGTCCGCGTTCGCCGGGACCGCAACGGCGTCCGGCAGTACCTGACGCCGGCTGTTGTCGTAGCCGGCGGCGACCCGGCTTGCGCTATCGGTGCGCAACGTACCCGCGGGCATGGCGGAGCGCAGCGCCACAATAATCCGGTCATCCATCGCGGAATTACAGCACGATTCGCACTGCGTTGCGCCACCATCTGAGTGTCGGGCGCCATCGCGGTCCGCACACCGTGACGAGGTCGACGCGAACCGGCAACGAATCCCCGAGCCCACTGAAGCAGAGGTATTCCCTGATGGCGCTGGTCAGGCGATGTGCCTTCCGTCGGTCGACGCTCGCACGCGCATCGTCATGCGGTCGGCCGATGCGCGCGCGCACCTCTATCACGGCGATGATGCCACGGTCGCGCATCACGAGGTCGAGTTCGCCACGGCGCCCGCGCCAGTTTGCGCAGACAAGGGACAGTCCTCGGGCTTCGAGCCATGCCTGCGCCAGTCGTTCCGCGTCGCGCCCCAGCGCGTGCCGCGGATCGTCGCTCACGGCGTGGGCGGGGCCTCGAATTCGGCGGGGAACTCGAACGGCCTCGCCAGCCCGCCGCTGAATTGTGCCCAGACCAGTGTGCGCTGGATTCGTCCGTCGTCTGTGAGATGCAGTGCGCCCGTCGCCGCGGGCATCGGTTCATCCAGCAGCGATGGATCATGGCGGAGCACCGGCGCGAGCCGGTACGCGTCGAATCCGAGTGCGAACAGCCGGCTGTTCCGCTCCATGTCGGCGCCGAAGTGCGCTGCGAGTTCCTGGCGCGTCCGGGCGGTCTCGGGGTCCGGGTCGATGACCCACGGCATGTCGGTGAACGCGATGCCGTTCAAATCGCCGTCGGCGCTGCGGTCCGCGACACCGGTGTACAGGTGCGACGATGCAAAGACGGGGAGGTCCGTCGCATGGTGGAACCGAAGCTGTGGGCGCAGAGAACGGGCTTGCTGTGGCGTCGCGACGATGAACACGAAGTCGGCATCGCGACGCCGGCGCGGCTCGGCTTGCAAGTCCGCTTGCAGCACCACTCGGAGTGTCGACAGGCGCGCGCGGCTCTCGTCGATGGCGAGCGCCCGCGTGATGGGTGCCGAATGGTCGCGCTGCGCCGGGTCGTACCATTGCGTGGCGAGCACCGCGCCCCCGTTTCCCTCGAACTGGTTCGCGAACGCATTCAGCATGCGGGCGCCGAGTTCACTATCCGGCACGAGCGCGACCGCACGCGTGTGGCCTGCGAGAATCGCACGGTCTGCAATCTGCGTGGCTTCATCCTCGGGCACCAGGCCGAACGAGTAGAACGACGCGGGTGCCGTACCGTGGTCGAGTGTGTTCAGCGCGAGCACGGGTACGGTCAGCTCGCCAATATCGGCGAGCGCTGCGACGGCCTCCTTCTGGAGCGGACCCACCACAAAGTCGGCGCCGTCGGCGACCGCGTCGCGGTAGAACTCGGGAGCGCGTTCTGGCGTTTCACCCGTGTCGTAGAATCGGATGACCGGGCGGCGCGCGTCGGCGGGACTCCGGTAAAGCGCCGCAAGAAAGCCGTCCCGGACGGCTTCGCCGGCGCTCGCGAAGCGACCGCTGAGCGGAAGCAGCACGGCGAATTCGCGCACCCCGACCGAGAGGCGCTGCTGCTCATCCACTAGCCGCGGAAGGAACGCCGTCATCGCCGGATGTCCGGGATATTCGCGGCGCCACGCCGCGACAGCCGTGTCGAAGTTCCACGGGTCTTGCCAGGCGCGTCGACGCAACTCGACCAGTGCGAGCCAGCCGTCGAGCACGGGATCGCTGCCCGATACGTCCGCGGAGTCCACTTGGCGCAGCGCACGCCAGATGTGCTGATGGTTCTCGCTCACCTCGGATTCGAGTGTGAGAAACGCTTCGCGCGCGACGAAGCGCTCGACCGCGGTGCTTGGCTGGCCCAGCATCAGGTACGCATCACCCTGCAACTGCAGGGCCCGCGCGGCGAGCGCCCTCGGCATCCCCGACAGGTCACGTGGTGTGTGGCGCAGCGAGTCGGCAGGCCGACCGTCGAGCAACGCGAGCTCGCTCGAAAGCAGTCGCGCGAGTAGCGTCCCGTAGTCGTCGAGCGTCGCGAGATCGACGCGTGCCAGCAATGCGCGCGCCGCTTCGAGATCACCCGCATCGCGTTGCAACTCCGCGGCGCGGAGGCGCAGTCGCGACGCTTCGGCCGCAGGCGCGCGGTCGGCGGCGCTCGCGTAGATGGCTGCCGCCTCCGCAGGCCGCCCGAGTTCAGCCAGTCGTGCCGCCGCCTCGATATCCGGCGCTTCGACACGCTCGCGCGGTGTCGGCGCCGCGCACGCGGCCAACAGCACCACAGCGACGGCGACGACAGGCCAGGACAGGTTTCGAGTTCGGACTTGCACGCGCATGGGGTCAGCCACGAAGATGGGCAGCCAGTATCCCGACGAGTATTCAGAGTGTCAATTGAGGCCGGAACGCTGTACGTCGTTGCAACGCCGATCGGCAATCGCGGGGACTTCTCGGATCGCGCGCGCGCCGTGCTCGGCTCCGTCGCATTGGTGCTCGCGGAGGACACGCGTAGGACCCGCCCCTTGCTGCGCGACCTCGGTATCACGACGCCGCTGCTTGCGCTGCACGAACACAACGAGCGTGACCGTTCTGCGGCGGTGGTCGAGCGATTGGGACGGGGGGAGGCGCTCGCGCTCGTGAGCGACGCCGGGACGCCGCTGATCAGCGACCCGGGCTTCGTCCTCGTGCGGGCCGTTCGCGCTGCGGGCTACACGGTAAGCCCCGTGCCGGGCCCGTCTGCCGCCATCGCAGCGTTGTCCGTCGCGGGGCTGCCGACCGACCGCTTCGCATTCGAAGGGTTTCTGCCGCCGAAGGCGGTCGCGCGCCGCCGCGTGCTCGAAGCGCTCGCGTATGAGCCGCGTACGATGGTGTTTTTCGAGGCCGTGCATCGCGTGCGAGAAACACTCGCCGACCTCGCGGCCGTATTCGGTGGCGCGCGCCAAGCGTGCGTGGCGCGGGAACTCACCAAGATCCATGAAACCGTGCGCGCGGGCACACTCGACGACATCGCCGCTTGGGCGGCCACGGATGCCGACGTCGTCCGCGGCGAAGTCGTGCTCGTCGTTGAGGGCGCGCTCGAGACGGTTTCGACCCATGCAATCGATGCGCGGTCGCTGTTGATTGAGCTTGCACGCGAACTGCCCGCGGCGAAAGCGGCGCAAATCACTGCAAAGGTGACCGGCGAGCCACGCAAGCAGTTGTACCAATGGCTCATCGACGCCCAGACACGCCGCCCTTAGTGGTAGAATCGCGGCCGAGTCAGCCAGGCAGTCGCTGCGCGGTGCGCAGAGGAAAGTCCGGGCTCCACAGGGCAGGGTGCCAGGTAATGCCTGGGCGGCGCGAGCCGACGGCCAGTGCCACAGAAAACAAACCGCCTAAGCGCCCTCGGGCGCCGGTAAGGGTGAAAAGGTGCGGTAAGAGCGCACCGCGCGACTGGCAACAGTTCGCGGCACGGTAAACCCCACTCGGAGCAAGACCAAATAGGGGAGCTCGCGCAGCGCTCACGCGCGCGCAACGTGCGGCCCGCACGGCTCCCGGGTAGGTCGCTAGAGGCGTCCCGGCGACGGGCGTCCCAGATGAATGACTGTCCACGACAGAACCCGGCTTATCGGCTGACTCCTCGATCCGCCAAAGATCGGATTTTCACTTAATCCGGTGCCTGAACTACCCTGTCCAAGCTGCTGATTTCATTACCCCCATCGCTCGCGTTATCTGCGCAGAAACCCGCCGTAAGTTACTGTCCAGACTGAAATTTTTTGTCACTAATGCCTTGACGGACCCGTGATTCGCCACCTATAGTGCCTGCAAGTGGGGCAAAGTGGGGTTTTATGGGAGGAGCACGTGTTCAGAGGGATTAACGGCGTCACGCTCGATACCAAAGGTCGGATGGCCATTCCGGTCCGGTATCGCGAGCGCTTGCAGGCGGAGGCCGGCGGCCAGGTGGTCGCGACGGTCGACCGTGCGCGCTGCCTGCTTCTGTACCCCCTCCCTGAATGGGAGGTGGTCGAACGCAAGCTCGTGAACCTCCCGTCGCTGAACGCCCACACGCGGCGACTGCAGGGCTTGTTGATGGGCCATGCGACCGACCTCGAGCTCGATAGCCATGGCCGCGTGCTGTTGCCGCCGATGCTGCGCGACTTCGCGCAGATCGATCGCCGCGTCGTGCTGATCGGTCAAGGCAACAAATTCGAATTGTGGGACGAAGCGCGGTGGAACGAGCGGCGCGACGGCTGGCTGCAGGATGCCGATGATGACATCCCGTTGCCTGCCGAACTCGAATCGATTTCTCTGTGAGGCCGGGGCGTGGACGCGACGCACCAGCCGGTTTTACTCGCGGAGGTCCTGACGCAGCTCGGTCTGCGTGCGGACGGGTGCTACGTGGACGCGACGTTCGGGCGGGGTGGACACAGCCGCGCTTTGTTGGCGGGCCTCGGGGCGGGCGGGCGCTTGCTGGCGTTCGACCGTGACCCGGAAGCCGTCGCTGCGGCGACCGCCGCATTCGGCGGGGATCCACGTTTCACGATCACACGGGGAACGTTTTCGATGTTGGAACGGACCGCGCGGGAGTTGGGGCTGATTGGCAAGGTCGACGGTATTCTCGCCGACCTCGGCGTGTCATCGCCGCAGCTCGATGACGCGCGCCGCGGTTTCAGCTTCGCGATCGACGGGCCGCTCGACATGCGCATGGACCCGGACAGCGGCCTTTCTGCCGCCGAGTGGATCGCGACCGTCGGTGAAACCGAACTCATCCGTGTGCTGCGGGAGTACGGCGAGGAGCGTTTCGCGCGACGGATTACGCGTAGCATCATCCAGCGTCGCGCGGAACACGCGTTCACGACCACGGCGGACCTCGCAGAGACGGTCGCGCGCGCCGTACCGGGTCGTGAGCCCGGTAAGCACCCGGCGACACGGACATTCCAGGCGATCCGCATTGCGGTGAACGGCGAACTCGACGAGCTCGCCGCTTTCTTGCCGCAGTGCCCGCGTGTATTGCGCATCGGCGGCCGGTTGTGTGCGATCAGCTTCCACTCCCTCGAAGACCGCCAAGTGAAGCGGTTCCTACGGGGCCCGACGAGCCACGACGGGCCGCGCGGCCTGCCATTACCCACCGTGTCGGGAGCACGAATGAACCCCGTCGGCCGCGCAATCCGTGCAGGCGCAGCGGAACTCCGCGCGAATCCGCGCGCGCGCAGCGCCGTGTTGCGCATCGGGGAGCGTGTCGCATGATGCGCGGTGCGCCGTTGGTTGCCGCGCTGCTCGCGACGGTGTTCGTTTCGTCACTGGCCAAGGTTTGGGTCGTGCACGTGAACCGCACGACCTTCACCGCAGTGCAGAGCGCACAAGCAATCCGTGACGAGATGAACATCGAATGGGGTCGGCTCCAAATCGAGCAGGCGGCGTGGTCGACGCATGCACGCGTGGAGCAGGTCGCTGCCGAGCGACTGTCGATGCGTGTCCCGGATCCCGGCACCGTGGTCATCGTCAAGCCATGAACTGGCACGCACGAACCCTCGTCCTACTCGCGCTGTTCGCCGTCGCTGTCGCGGCGCTCGCATGGCGTGCCGTCGAGCTCAACCTGAACGAAGGTGCATTCCTGAACGCGCAAGCCGATGCCCGCCACTTGCGCATCGTTGAAGTGCCCGCACACCGCGGCATGATCGTTGACCGGAACGGCGAGTCGTTGGCTGCCAGCACGCCGGTCGATTCGTTTTGGGCGCAGCCGTCAGAACTGGTCTCGAGCGGACGCGTACGCGAACTCGCGGCGGCGCTCGAGATCGACGCGGCGACACTCGCCGCACAGTTGCATGACCGCGCGGACCGGCAGTTTGCGTGGCTACGCCGCCACATGAGCCCGGACGAGGCGGCGCGCGTCGCTGCGCTGGAAATACCCGGCGTACACCGCGTGCGCGAATATCGCCGCTACTATCCCGCTGGCGAGGTTACGTCGCATCTGCTCGGCTTCACCAACATCGATGACACCGGCCAAGAGGGCATCGAACTCGCGTTCGATGAGTGGCTTCGTGGCGAACCTGGGCGCAAGCAGGTACTCCGCGACCGGCTCGGTCGTGTGATCGCGGACGTCCAGAGCCTTGAGCAGCCGCGCGCGGGTCGGGACTTGGCGCTGTCAATCGACCGGCGCATCCAATACCTCGCATTTCGCGAACTGAAAAATGCGGTGGCAGCGCACGGTGCGCGCGGCGGATCGCTCGTCGTGATGGACGTGAACACGGGCGAAGTCCTCGCGATGGTGAACCAGCCGGCATTTAATCCGAACAACCGACAGGGGCTCAGTGCGGATCGCTACCGGAACCGCGCGGCGACAGATGTGCTCGAACCCGGGTCCAGCTTCAAGCCGTTCGTGATCGCCGCCGCGCTCGACAGTGGCAGGTTCGACGCGGGCTCGACGGTGGATACCAATCCGGGCCTGCTGCGTGTTCGCGGCGGCACCGTCCGCGACGTGCGAAACAATGGCGTCATCGACATCGCGACGCTCCTGAGCCGCTCGAGCAACGTCGGCGCGAGCAAAATCGCGCTCGCCCTCGACCCGGAGCAGATCTGGAGCGTCCTGCAGGGGTTTGGATTCGGCGCGATCACCGACAGCGGCTTCCCCGGCGAACAAGCCGGGTTGCTCAACCACTTTATGCAGTGGCGGGAGATCGGGCAGGCGACGCTGTCTTACGGGTATGGAATTTCAGTCACGCCTTTGCAACTCGCGCAAGCGTATTCGGTCATCGCGGCTGACGGGATGCGGTACCCGGTGACGCTCGTTCGCCGTGACGAACCCGCAGCCGGCGTCCGCGTCCTGCCGTCCGAGACGGCCCGGGACCTCCGCCTGCTGCTCGAAGCGGCGCTTGCGCCGGATGGTAGCGCAACGGGCGCGCGCGTTCGCGGGTACCGCGTCGCGGGCAAGACCGGCACCGTACGCAAGACGGAAGGAGGTGGCTACGCACTCGACCGGCACCTGTCGGTGTTCGCCGGCATGGCGCCAGCCTCTCGTCCGAGCATCGTCGCTGTGGTCGTGATCGACGAGCCGACGCGCGGCGGCTATTACGGCGGTGAAGTGGCAGCGCCGGTCTTCGGTCGCGTGGCCGCTGGCGCGCTACGTTTGTTGGACATCGCACCGGACGGATTGCACACGATTCCGTTACCGGTCATTGCCGCCGGGACGCCATGATGAACCTGTCGGCGCTACTCAAGGACTTTGCGCCGGTCTCGCCGGGCGACGATCGCGTGGTCGCCGGGGTCGCAATGGACCACCGGCAAGTCGCACCCGGCAACCTGTTCCTCGCGTGTGCCGGCGGGCGCTCGCACGGGCTCGAATGGTCCACCGACGCTGTCGAGCGCGGCGCGAACTCCATCGCTTGGGAGCCCGCCGGGGGGCGGGCGGCGCCATCGGTGCCGCCAGGGATCCCCGCCTACGCAGTCGAACGCCTGCGCGCGCGCGCCGGTGAAATCGCCGCGCGGTTCTATGACGCGCCTTCGCAGGCGCTCGACGTGATCGGCGTAACGGGTACCAATGGCAAGACCTCCGTCACGCATCTCGTCGCGAATGCGCTCGCGCGTCTCGGCCGCCGCTGCGGTGTCCTTGGCACGATCGGCTATGGGTTTCCGGGTCATCTGGCTTCGGCCGACCGGACGACGCCGGACGCGGTCAGCGTGCAGCGCCTGCTACGCGCACTGCGCGACGACGGTGCCGAAGCGGCGGCAATCGAGGTGTCATCGCATGCACTGGACCAGGCGCGCGTGGATGCCGTGCGCTTTCGCGTTGCGGTGTTCACGAACCTTACACGCGACCATCTCGATTACCACGCGGACATCGCCCACTATGGACGCGCGAAACGTCGACTGTTCGAATTGCCGAAGACCGCAGCGGGCGTGTTCTTCACCGATGACCCGTACGGGCTTCAGCTCGCGCGAGCGCTCGGCGGGCAGATGGATGCGACTGCAGTCGGCGCCGCTGGCGGTCCCGGCCCTGCGCCGCGCGACTGCGCGCCACGTTTTGTCGAAATCACGGATCTGGATTTCCGCGCTCGCGGGTCGCGCATCGGATTCGACACCCACGTCGGCGAAACGCGCGTGGAAACGGCGTTGATGGGTCGATTCAACGCTGACAACCTCGCGCTCTCGCTCGCGGTGCTCCTCGAACTCGGCTACGACGCGTCGACGGCTGCTGACGCGTTGTCGGTCGTGCCGACCGTGCCCGGACGGATGGAAGCGTTCGGTGGTACCGGTGGACCGCTCGTCATCGTGGATTACGCGCACACGCCCGACGCGCTCGAGCAGGTGTTACGCGCTGCACGCGCACATGCACCGGGACGCCTCGTGTGCGTCTTCGGCTGTGGCGGAGAGCGTGACCGTGGCAAGCGGGCCTTGATGTCGGCGGTCGCCGCGGCCTGGGCGGACGAGTCGATCGTGACCGACGACAACCCGCGCGGCGAGGACCCGGATGAAATCGTGGCCGGCATCGTCGAGGGCTTCCCGGCGGCCGCGCGTTGGCGAGTACAGCGCGACCGCGCGTCTGCAATCCGCGAGGCCATCGATGCGGCAGATGACGGCGACGTCGTGGTCGTCGCGGGCAAAGGCCACGAGGATTACCAAGTGGTCGGCGCTCGGGTGCATGTCTACAGCGACCGCGCGACCGTGGCGTCGATACTCGCGGGGCGAGTCGGATGACCCCGGCGACGCTCTCTGCAGTCGCGAATGCCGTTGGCGGCCAGCTCCGGGGCGCCGACCGTGCGTTCGACGGGGTGAGTACCGATACACGGGCGTTGCGGCCCGCCCAGCTCTTCGTCGCGCTGACAGGCCCGAATTTCGACGGGCATGATTTCGTCGCTGCGGCCGTCGAAGCAGGCGCAGTCGGGGCACTGGTGGCACGTGAACTCAGTACGCGCGTGTCACAGGTGATCGTCGCTGACACTCGCGCGGCGCTCGGCGCGCTCGCAGGCGTGCGACGTGCATCGTTCAAGTACCCCGTGGTCGGTATCACGGGTAGCAATGGTAAAACGACCGTGAAGGAAATGACGGCGGCCATTCTACGGCGGCGCGGCGCGGTGCTCGCGACCCGCGGCAATCGGAACAACGACATCGGCGTGCCACTCACGCTGCTCGAGCTCAATGAGTCGCACGGTGCCGCAGTCATCGAGATGGGCGCCAATCATCACGGCGAAATAGCCACGCTGTCGCGCATTGCGCGACCCACCGTCGGCGTCGTGACGAACGCGGGGCCGTCGCATCTCGCCGGCTTCGGCGACATCGCCGGCGTAGCAAGTGCAAAAGGGGAATTGTTCGCATCGCTTCCCGCGGACGGATGGGCGGTCATCAATGCGGATGACCGCTATGCCGATGTATGGCGTCGAATGGCAGCGCATTGTCGGCGCGTCGAATTCGGCGTCGATGCGGCGGCCGACTTCACCGCTGACGCGCGGTCGGTGCGCAGGAACGAAGCAGGTGGCGAGGTCTTCACGCTCAAGGCCGACGCCGAAAAGCGCGAAGTCACGCTCGCCGTGCCCGGGTTGCACAACGTGCGCAACGCGCTTGCAGCCGCCGCCGCGGCGGTCGCCGCCGGCGCGACGCTCGACGACGTCGTCGCCGGTCTTGCCGAATTCCAACCCGTGGGCGGGCGCCTGCTTGCGGGACCAGGCCGCGGTGGATCGCGGGTCATCGACGATACCTATAACGCAAACCCGGCGTCGCTGCGCGCGGCCCTCGACGTCGTCGCAGGGTTCGACGGTCGCCGGTGGCTCGTGCTCGGCGATATGGGCGAGCTCGGTACTGACGCCATCGCACTACACGTTCAGGCGGGGCACGACGCGCGTGCGGCAGGAATCGACCGGCTGTTCGCGCTCGGTCCGCTCGCCGCCGCCGCGGCCGAGGCGTTTGGTGGCGGGGAACAGTTCTCCGACGCGGATACGCTCGCCGCCGCAGTCGCTCGGGAACTCGCCAGCGGTACCACGGTGTTGGTGAAGGGGTCGCGGACGATGCGGCTCGAACGCGTCGTCGCGGCGCTGACGGCGGACGGAGGCTGACATGCTGCTCTGGCTCACAGAATTCCTGACCGAATACCACAGCGGCTTTCGTGTGTTCCAGTACCTCACGCTACGCGCGATCCTGGGTGTATTGACCGCGCTCGCGTTCTCGTTGCTTTTCGGCCCGGCGATGATTCGTTGGCTCACGCGCTACCAAATAGGGCAGACCGTCCGTGACGACGGGCCGCAGACGCACTTGAAGAAGGCCGGCACGCCGACCATGGGCGGCGCCTTGATCCTCATCGCGATTGCGATTGCGACGCTCCTGTGGGCCGATCTCGACAATCGCTTCGTGTGGGTCGTACTTGGGGTGACCGCCGCGTTCGGCGCAATTGGCTGGGTGGATGATTACCGAAAACTCGTGCTGCGAGACCCCAAAGGGCTTCCTGCGCGCTGGAAGTTCTTCTGGCAGTCGCTCGCAGGACTGGTCGCGGCACTGACGCTGTATTTCACCGCTCAATCGCCGGCGGAAACCGGATTCATCGTGCCGTTCTTCAAGAATGTGCTCATCCCGCTCGGCCCTGTGTACATCGCGCTGACGTGGTTCGTGATTGTAGGCACCAGCAATGCCGTGAACCTGACCGACGGTCTCGACGGCCTCGCCATCCTGCCATCGGTCATGGTCGCGGGCGGCCTTGGCGCCGTCGCTTACGCAACCGGGCACGTGAACTTCTCCGCGTACCTCCAGATTCCGTACGTACCCGGCGTTGGAGAAATGGTCGTTTTCTGCGGCGCGCTGGTCGGGGCTGGCCTTGGCTTCCTTTGGTTCAACACGTATCCCGCGCAAGTGTTCATGGGGGACGTCGGTGCGCTCGCCCTTGGCGCAGCGCTCGGCACGGTCGCGGTGGTGGCGCGCCAGGAAATCGTGTTGCTGATCATGGGCGGCGTATTCGTGGTCGAGACCGTTTCCGTAATCCTGCAAGTCGCCTCGTTCAAGCTGACTGGCAAGCGCATTTTCCGTATGGCGCCGCTGCACCACCACTATGAATTGAAGGGTTGGCCGGAACCGCGCGTGATTGTCCGCTTTTGGATCATCACGGTCATTCTCGTCCTCGCCGGCCTCGCGACGCTGAAGCTCCGGTGAACATGCAAACGCAAGCGCAACGGAAACGGGACGGCGTGGACGACGCGCGGCGTGCGCTCGTCGTCGGGCTCGGCGCGACCGGGCTTTCGGCGGCCCGTTGGTTGTCAGCGCGCGGCGTCTCGGTCGCGGTGACCGACAGCCGAGCGCGGCCGCCGAAAGTCGATGCACTGCGTGAGCACGTACCCGATGCCGCACTATTTCTCGGCGGTTTCTCGGTCGCAGCACTCGATCGATCGGATCTGGTCGTCTTGTCGCCGGGCGTGCCGCGCGCGGATCCATTCGTGCAGCAGGCGCTTGCCGCGGGCATCCCTGTGGTTGGCGACATCGAATTATTCGCGCGCCACGCGCGCGCCCCGGTTGTCGCCGTCACCGGCTCGAACGGAAAGAGCACCGTGACGACGCTCGTCGGCGTCATGGCGGAGCGTGCGGGCGTCTCCGCGCGCGTGGGCGGCAATCTGGGGACGCCTGCACTCGACTTGCTCGGCGACGGTGAGCCTGCTCTGTATACGTTGGAACTCTCGAGCTTCCAGCTCGAGACGACGAGCAGCCTCGATGCCGCGGCTGCGGCCTTGCTGAATCTGTCCGCCGATCACCTTGACCGGTATGACGATTTACACGATTACCTCGCCGCGAAGGCACGCGTATGGCGCGGTCACGGCGTCGTCATCGCGAACTATGACGATGAACGCGTGCGGGCCGCAGTCCCTGACGGACGCATCGTCCGATGGTTCAGCCTCGGCGCGCCGCGCGGCGCCGACGACTACGGATTGATAGAGCACGACGGCGAGCCGTGGCTGAGCCGCGGTCACGTTCGGCTGCTACCGCAATCCGCGCTGCGCATCGCCGGGCGACACAATGTCGCGAACGCGCTGGCCGCGCTCGCTCTCGGGACCGCAGCCGGTCTCACGGACGCGCCGATGCTCGCGGTCCTTGCGTCATTCCGAGGCTTGCCCCACAGAATGGAGTGGGTGGCGGAAGTCACCGGCGTGCAGTATTACAACGACTCGAAGGCGACGAATGTGGGCGCGACGATCGCCGCCGTCTCGGGCCTGCAAACGCAGTTCGTCGTTATTCTCGGTGGTGACGGAAAAGGCCAGGATTTCGGGCCGCTCGCTGCGGCGCTCCGCGGGCGCGTGCGCACGGCCATCGTCGTCGGTCGTGACAGTCCGCGGATTGCGCAGGCGCTCGCGGCGGCCGGCGTACCGCACACCGCTGCAGAAGACATGCCGTCCGCGGTGCGTGCGGCATCTCGCGCTGCCATCCCCGGCGACCTCGTGCTGTTGTCGCCCGCGTGCTCGAGCCTTGACCAGTTCGAAAATTTCGAAGCTCGCGGACGCGTGTTTGCCGAAGCGGTGAGGGGACTCGCATGAGCGCCGTCATCATGCGCGGTGGTGTGCGACGGCTGCCCTCGGCCGTGATGTCGGATCCATGGCTACTCGGCGTTTCACTGTCCCTTCTTGCGCTAGGGCTGGTCATGGTCGCCTCAGCTTCCGTGTCGCTCGCGGACCGCAGCACCGGGGTCCCGTTCTATTACCTCCAACGGCAGTTCGTTTTCGCGGTCGTCGGCCTTGCTGGCGGCTACCTCGCGACATGCATCCCGCTTCGGACCTGGGACCGTCTCGGAATCGTACTGCTCGCCGGCGCCTTCGCATTGCTTTTGCTCGTGCTGGTACCGGGCATCGGCCGAGAGGTGAACAATGCGCAACGCTGGATTTCGATGGGCTTCTTCGGCTTACAGGCATCAGAGCCCGCGCGTTTGATGTTGTTGATGTACCTCGCCGGCTACCTCGTTCGCCACGAGCAGTCGGTCCGGTCGGAATTCCGCGGTTTCGCAAAACCGATGGTCGTTCTCGCCGCCGCATCGGCGTTGCTGCTCATGCAACCGGACTTCGGCGCCGCGGCAGTCATGCTGATGGCCGCGCTCGCGATGATCTTCGTCGGCGGTGTGATGCTTCGCCACTTCTTCGCTGTCGGTGCCATTGTCTCGCTCGCGATGGCACTGATGGTGTGGACGTCGCCGTACCGCCTGCGTCGCCTGTTCGGTTTTCGCGATCCCTGGGCGGATCCGTTCGACAGCGGCTTTCAATTGACGAACTCGCTGATTGCGATCGGGCGCGGCGAATGGTTCGGCGTCGGCCTGGGCAACAGCGTCCAGAAACTGTTCTACCTGCCGGAGGCGCATACGGACTTTTTGTTCGCGGTGTACGCGGAGGAATTCGGGCTCGTCGGCATCGCAGCACTGCTTGCCGGGTTCTTCGTCCTCGTCTGGCGCGCGTTGGCCGCCGGACGCGCGAGTGCGCGTAGCGGTCGCTTCTACGGTGCGTACCTCGCATTCGGCATCGGTACATGGATTGGCGTGCAGGCATTGATCAACATCGGTGTGAACATGGGTGTGCTGCCGACGAAAGGGCTCACGCTGCCGCTGATGAGCTACGGCGGCTCGAGCTTGCTCATTACCTGCGTGTGCATCGGTTTGTTGCTGCGCATCGCGCACGAGGCGCGGCAATGAGCGCGCGCCCGATTCTCGTCATGGCCGGCGGCACCGGCGGGCACGTGTATCCGGCGCTCGCCGTCGCAGAGTCGCTTATCGGCAGCGGCTGGCCGGTGGTATGGCTGGGTACGCGCGAAGGTCTGGAGGCGCGCGTCGTACCCGCGCGAGGAATCCCCATCGAATGGGTGGACGTCGGGGGCTTGCGCGGCAAGGGATTTGCCGCACTGTGCTCGGCGCCGGTGCGGCTCGTGCGCGCGCTCTTGCAATCGGCTGCCGTGATGCGGCGCCACCGGCCGCGCGCGGTGCTCGGCATGGGCGGGTACGTTGCAGGCCCCGGTGGGGTCGCCGCCTGGTTGCTCCGGCGCCCGCTCGTCATCCATGAGCAGAACGCGGTCGGCGGCACGACGAACCGACTCCTGGCGCGCTTCGCGCGTCGGGTTCTGACCGGCTTCCCCGGTGTGCTGGGCGGCGAATGTATCGGTAATCCTGTACGCGCGGATATTGCCGCATTACCGCCACCGACGACGCGCTTGCATGGTCGGTCAGGGGCGCTGCGCGTGCTCGTGCTCGGCGGCAGCCAGGGTGCGCGCGCATTGAACGCGGTTGTACCGTTCGCCATCGCGCTGCTGCCCGCGGACCGACGTCCGCAAGTGCGGCATCAATGTGGGGAGAAGTTGGTCGATGAAGCGCGCGCAGCCTGGACGGCGGCCGGCGTACGCGTGGATCCCGTCGCGTTCATCGACGACGTCGCAGCCGCCTATGCGTGGGCAGACGTCGTCGTGTGCCGGGCGGGCGCATTGACGGTTGCTGAACTCGCGGCCGCTGGTGTGGCGAGCATCCTTGTACCGCTGCCGCACGCGGTCGACGATCACCAGACCGCGAACGCGCGTTATCTCGTGGACGCCGGTGCGGGCGAACTGCTGCCGGAGTCCGAGCTCACACCAGCGTCGCTCGCTGCACAACTTGGCCGTTTTACCGGCGACCGAGCCACGCTTCTGGCGATGGCGGTTGCCGCGCGACGTGTCTCACGACCGGATGCGACGGCCGCGCTGGTCGCGGCGATAAGGGAGGCTGCGCGATGATCGTGAAGGCGCGCAATCCGCTCGACCCGATGCGCCGAATCGAGCGCGTGCACTTCGTAGGTATCGGCGGCTCTGGTATGGGCGGCATCGCCGAGGTGCTGCTCAACCTAGGGTACGAGGTCACGGGCTCCGATTTGCGCGAGAGCGCTGTGACACGCCGCTTGCAGGATCTCGGCGCGCGCGTCGTCATCGGCCATGCGGCGGAAAATGTCGCCGGCGCGGGCGTTGTCGTCGTCTCAAGCGCGATCGCGCGCGACAACCCAGAGCTACAGGAATCGGCGCGATTGCGCATTCCGGTCGTGCCCCGCGCCGAGATGCTGGCCGAACTGATGCGGTTCAGGCTGGGCATCGCGGTCGCCGGTACGCATGGGAAAACGACGACCACGAGTCTCGTCGCAAGCGTACTCGCCGAGGCGGGGCTCGACCCTACGTTCGTCATCGGCGGCCGCCTGAACAGCGTCGGAAGCCATTCGCGCCTCGGCGCGAGTCGCTGGCTGGTCGCGGAGGCCGATGAGAGCGACGCGTCGTTCTTATTGCTGCAGCCACTGATTGCCGTGGTTACGAACGTCGATGCGGACCACTTGGCGACGTACGAAGGCGATTTCTCTCGCCTACGGGCAAGCTTCATCGAGTTCCTTCACCACGTGCCGTTCTACGGGCTCGCCGCGCTGTGCATCGATGATCCGGTGCTGGTCGGGATGTTGCCGGAGGTCACACGTCCAGTGGTGACCTACGGCCTTTCCGAGGAGGCCGACGTGCGTGCGACGAACCTCCAGCAAGAGGGCATGATCACGCGTTTCTCGGTCTGCCGCCCCGGCCGGGATGCATTGCCGATTGAGTTGAACATGCCGGGCGTGCATAACGTGCAGAATGCGCTCGCGGCTATCGCGGTCGCTCGCGACCTCGGCATCGAGGACGCTGTCGTCCAGCACGCGCTGAAAAAATTCGAGGGCGTCGGCAGGCGTTTCCATCTTTATGGCGAGCTGGCAACGCCGCGTGGCCAGCTATTGCTCATTGACGATTATGGGCATCACCCGCGTGAACTCGCCGCGGTCCTACGCGCCGTGAGGGACGGCTGGCCCGGTCGCCGGGTCGTGCTCGCGTTCCAGCCGCACCGGTACACGCGCACGCACGAATTGTTCGAGGACTTTGCCGAGGTGTTGTCGGAGCCCGACGTTGTCGTGTTGACGGATGTCTACGCGGCGGGAGAGGCGCCGATCAGCGGCGCCGATGGGCGTAGCCTTGCCCGCGCGATTCGTGCGCGTGGCCGCGTTGAACCCGTGTTCGTGCAACACAGTACGGACATCGCGGCGGCGCTGCTCGGCGTCGTCATGGACGGCGACATCGTGCTCACGATGGGTGCAGGTGACATCGGCACGATTGCGGCAGCGCTACCGGTGCAGTTGATGGGGCAATCCACATGACCGCCCGTGAAGAATTCGGCAGGGTCGCGGTGATATACGGTGGCCTCGGCGCGGAACGTGACGTCTCCTTGAATAGCGGTTCACGCGTGCTCGCGGCGCTACGGACGGCCGGCGTCGACGCGCACGGTGTCGATGCCGGCCACGATCTCATTGCACGGCTGCAGCACGGCGCATTCGAGCGGGCATTCGTGGTGCTGCACGGCACCGGTGGCGAGGACGGTCGTCTGCAGGGCACGCTCGAATGGCTCGACCTGCCGTACACCGGCGCGGGTGTGCTCGGCTCGGCGCTGTCGATGGATAAGCTGCGGTGTAAGCAAATCTGGCGTTCGCTCGGTATACGGACGCCGCCGTTCACCGTCCTACGCAATGACGACGATTGCCATCGAGCGGTCGACGACCTTGGCCTGCCGCTGATCGTGAAGCCTTCACGCGAGGGTTCGAGCGTCGGAATGGCGAAAGTCAGCGGCGCGGACCAGCTCGGAGATGCGTTCCGTGACGCGCGCCGGTACGACGCCGTCGTGTTCGCCGAGCAATGGATCCACGGTGCCGAATACACGGTCGCCGTGCTCGATGGCGCCGCGTTACCGGCGATCCGGCTCGAGACGCCGCGCGAATTCTACGACTACGCGGCGAAATACACGGTCGATTCGACGCAGTATCACATCCCGTGCGGCCTCGATGCGGAGTCCGAGGCGTCCCTCGGCGAACTCGCGGTGCGTGCATTCGACGCCATCGATGCACACGGTTGGGGACGCGTCGACTTCATGGCCGACAGCGCCGGCGCGCCATTCGTCCTCGAGGTGAACACCGTCCCGGGCATGACGGACCACAGTCTGGTGCCGATGGCGGCGCGCGCCGCGGGAATCGACTTTCCATCGCTCTGCGTGAGGGTGTTGCGTACGAGTTTCGTCGATCGCAGTGCGGCCGCGGGCCCCGTCCACTTCATGGAGGACGCCCCATGACGCCGCGGCGCAAACGGCGAATGGTTGCCACCCCGGACGCACGACGTGAGTCGCTGCGACGGCTCGCGCGACGCGCCGGACTGATCGCATTCGTCGCGATTGTCGGCGTCGGTGGGTGGATGGCTTGGCAGTATCGCGCGGCGCTTCCGTCCTGGCCAACAGCCGGCATCGCCCCCGTCCAGCGGGTACTCGTCGAGGGTGCATTCATCCGCGTCTCTCCCACCGACGTCGAGAATGTCGTGTTACCGCACTTGCGCGGTGGGTTCTTCACGGTCGACCTCGGCGCTATCCGCACCGCTGCCGAGTCGCTGCCCTGGGTCGCGCGTGCGCAGGTTCTGCGCGAGTGGCCGGACCGCGTACGCATCATCGTCGCGGAAGAGCAGCCCGCGTGGCTTTGGGGCGATGACGGCTTGCTGAACGCGCGCGCGGAGTTGTTCGTGACCGCCGAAACCAATCGCCCGGTGACCCTGCCGCGCCTCGATGGGCCCGCGGGTACCGAACGGCTGCTCGCACAGCAGTACCTCGAATACGACGCGACGCTCATGCGCTGCGCGATGCGCGTCGCACGCGTGGAACTCGACGCGCGTCGTGCCACGCGGCTGACGCTTGCCGGCGGCATCGTGCTTCGACTTGGCAGGCACGAAGTGCCTGAGCGTGCCGGGCGCTTCTGCGACGCGGTTCTGGGCGCGGTCGCGCCGCGTATCGACGACGTCGCGTACGTGGACATGCGGTACACAAACGGGTTCGCAGTGGGTTGGCGAGGGGGTTAGTCAGATGTCCAGGAAAACGGAGAAGAACTTGATCGTAGGCCTCGATATCGGCACGTCGAAAGTCGTCGCGATCGTCGGCGAAATCGGTGCGGACGGGACGATGGAAATCATCGGCATCGGCTCGCATCCGTCTCGGGGGCTGCGCAAGGGCGTCGTGGTGAACATCGAGTCGACCGTGGAGTCAATCCAGCGCGCGGTCGAGGAGGCCGAGTTGATGGCTGGCTGCCAAGTCCACGCGGTGTTCACGGGCATCGCCGGCAGCCATGTTCGCAGCTTGAATTCACACGGGATTGTCGCGATCCGCGACAAGGAAGTGACCGCCGGCGACGTCGACCGCGTGATCGACGCGGCGCGTGCGGTCGCTATACCGGCTGACCAGAAAATCCTGCACATCCTTCCGCAGGAATTCATCATCGACAACCAGGACGGCATCAAGGAGCCGATCGGCATGTCCGGTGTTCGGCTCGAAGCGAAGGTCCACATCGTGACCGGCGCGCTATCTGCTGCACAAAACATCATCAAGTGTGTACGGCGGTGCGGGCTCGAAGTCGACGACATCATCCTCGAGCAGATCGCGTCGAGCTATTCGGTCCTCACGGAAGACGAAAAGGGACTCGGCGTGTGCCTCGTGGATATCGGCGGCGGCACGACCGACATGGCGGTCTTCACCGACGGCTCAATCCGGCATACGGCGGTCATCCCAATCGCGGGCGACCAAGTCACGAACGATATCGCGGTCGCGCTGCGCACGCCGACGCAGTACGCGGAGGAAATCAAGGTCAAGTACGCGTGCGCATTGCCGCAGCTCGCGAGTTCCGACGAAACGATCGAGGTGCCGAGCGTCGGTGACCGGCCTTCGCGACGGCTCGCGCGCCAGACGCTCGCCGAGGTCGTCGAACCGCGCTACGAGGAACTATTCACGCTTGTGCAGGCGGAGCTGCGACGCAGCGGATTCGAGGACTTGTGCGCTGCGGGCATCGTACTGACCGGTGGGAGCTCAAAGATGGAGGGCGCGATCGAGCTCGCCGAAGAGGTGTTTCACATGCCGGTGCGTCTCGGCGTACCGCAATACGTGACCGGGTTGTCGGACGTCGTCCGCAATCCGATACACGCAACAGGCGTAGGCCTGTTGTTGTTCGGCGCGCAAAGCGCCGCTCGGCGTGCGAACGCGCCGATCGGCGGCGGGGCGCGCGCAGTTTGGGAACGGATGAAAAGTTGGTTCAACGGCAATTTCTGATGTCTTGGCATAGAGCAAGGGGGCAACAATGACTTTCGAACTGATGGATGCATACAGCCAGAACGCTGTAATAAAAGTGATCGGCGTGGGCGGCGGCGGAGGCAACGCAGTCGGCCACATGGTCAACGGTGGAATCGAGGGCGTGGATTTCATCTGCGCGAACACCGATGCGCAGGCATTGAAGAACACGCCGAGCAAAATCGTGCTACAGCTCGGCTGTAACATCACCAAAGGACTCGGGGCTGGCGCGAACCCGGAAGTCGGCAAGCAGGCCGCGATGGAGGACCGTGACCGGATCGAGGAGGTGATCCGTGGCAGCGACATGCTGTTCATCACTTGCGGCATGGGCGGCGGCACCGGCACCGGCGCTGCCCCAATCGTCGCACAGGTCGCACGCGACCTCGGCATCCTCACGGTGGCGGTCGTCACGAAGCCGTTTCCATTCGAGGGGAAGAAGCGCATGCGGATTGCGCTCGAGGGCATCGACGAACTGTCGAAGTCGGTCGATTCGCTGATCACCATACCGAATGAGAAGCTCCTCACCGTTCTCGGCAAGCAAGTTACGTTGCCGGATGCATTCAAGGCAGCGAATGATGTGCTCATGAACGCGGTACAGGGCATCGCGGAGTTGATCACGCGACCGGGACTCATCAACGTCGACTTCGCTGACGTGCGCACCGTGATGTCCGAGATGGGCATGGCGATGATGGGCTCCGGCGTCGCATCGGGCCCAGACCGTGCACGCGAAGCGGCAGAGGCTGCCATTCATAGCCCACTGCTCGAGGACATCAACCTCGCCGGCGCGCGCGGAATCCTGGTGAACGTGACTGCGGGCAACGATCTCGAGATCGGCGAGTTCGAGGAGGTCGGCAACGCGGTCGGCGAGTTCGCAGCGGAGGACGCGACGGTCGTGGTCGGTACGGTCATCGACCCGAACATGACCGGCGAGCTACGGGTCACCGTCGTCGCGACCGGGCTCGGCGGGCCGGTCGCAGCTCGGCGCCCCACGCCCGAGCTGAAGCCGGAGATGAAGGTCATCAAGCGTGCGGTCAACGACGATGTGAATTACGAGGAATTCGACCGACCGACCGTCATCCGACAGAAGGGCCGGGGTACGGAAGCGGGCCCGGATCGGTCCGACCCAGCGTACCTCGACATCCCTGCGTTCTTGCGCCGTCAGGCGGACTGACGCGCGGCGTTGGAAGGACACACCGTGGCGGCGGGCAATGCCCCCGTTCGCCGCCACGGTATCTTTTTCGAATCATGGACTTGCGGTGCTCCCCTGTGGTAATGTCCGCGCCAATAATGGCCTGACTTTCGACGGTACTTAAAACAATGCTGAGACAGCGCACCCTGAAGAACACCATCCGCGCGACCGGCGTCGGGCTACACAGTGGTGACAAAGTTTATCTGACGTTGCGCCCGGCAGCCGTCGATACCGGCATCGTGTTCCGGCGCGTCGATCTCGATCCACCCGTCGACATCCGCGCAACCCCAGAGAATGTGGGCGAGACGCAGTTGTCGACGACGCTCGTCGAAGGCGACGCGCGTGTCGCAACGGTCGAGCATTTGTTGTCCGCGCTCGCGGGCCTCGGTATCGACAATTGCTACGTCGACCTGAGTGCCGCGGAAGTGCCGATCATGGACGGCAGCGCCGGTCCGTTCGTGTTTCTCCTGCAGAGCGCCGGTATCGCCGAACAGAATGCGCACAAGCGTTTCATCCGGATCAAGAAAAAAGTCGAAGTCCGTGAAGGCGACAAGTGGGCGCGATTCACCCCGTACGAGGGCTTCAAGGTCGGCTTCGAAATCGACTTCGATCACCCTGTTTTCAAGCGCCATCGGCAAATCGCGGAAATCGATTTTTCGAGCACTTCGTTCGTGAAGGAAGTCAGCCGCGCGCGTACATTCGGCTTCATGCGTGACATTGAGTTTTTGAGAGAGCGCAACCTCGCGCTTGGCGGCAGCTTGGACAATGCAATCGTCGTCGACGACTTCCGGATTCTGAACGAAGATGGTCTTCGTTACGAAGACGAGTTCGTCAAGCACAAGATTCTCGATGCGATTGGCGACCTGTACCTGCTCGGACACAGCCTGATTGGCGCGTTCAGCGGTTACAAGTCCGGCCATGCATTGAACAATCATCTGCTGCGCACGTTGCTCGCCGACGCGGACGCGTGGGAAGAGGTGACGTTCGACGACGCGGACGCGGCGCCGATCCTTTACCTATCCCCGCAGCACGCCTAACCCTCGCCGTTTTTCGCCAGCCGACGCAGCGCCGCGGCGAGCGCCGGGTCGCGGATGTCGTCGGCAGTGGCGTTGAGCGTGCCGGCACCGAGCGCGCTCATGCCAGGGCGCCGGCCCGGTTCTGGGTCGCGGGCGGGCAGTGGCGCGACCACGACCCGGCACTCGGCAACCGCGAGGCCGGCAGCGGCCAGCTTTTGCCGTATTCCGGGCGTGTGGTACCGTAGCCGCGTTGCCCACGCTGGCGTGTCGGCGGCCAGCACGAGCCGGCCGCTGCGAAGATCGGCGAGGCGACAATGCTCGGCAAGTTCGTCGCCGAGGCATAGGCGCACAAGGGCGTCGAGTTCGGCCAGCCGTCGGGCGTGCGAGGTGATCGCACCCAGCCGGCCGGTCGGCGCGGTGAGTACTTGGTCCAGCCTTTGGGGCTTGGTGTCGGGCATTGGGGAACGATAGATGAACCTGATTCTGTTTACAAAGCGCAACGGCCGGCCGGTGTCCATCGACCTCGGCTCACCGCGCGCACTGGTCGCGCTCGGGACGGCCGGTGTGCTCGTTGGCGCGCTGGTATTCATGGCCGGTGCGGGGTGGGCTTATTGGCACGGTGCCGACGGTCGTATGCAGGCCGACGCATGGACCCAAGAGTTCGAGCGCCAGCGCGCGGAAATCATCGCGGCGCGGCGTGCCGCCGAAGACGGCGTGAACGCACTCGCATTGCGCGTCGGCCGAATGCAGGCTCACGTGCTTCGCCTGGATGCGCTCGGAAACCGGCTCACGCGCATGGCCGATCTCGACGAGGGTGAGTTCGACTTCGACCAACCGCCGGCGCTCGGCGGTCCGGAGGTGGAGCTTGACCCTTCCGCGCTGACCGCTCCCGACTTCATCCGCACGCTCGATGCGCTCGTTCAGCAGCTCGACCACCGCGAGCAGCAATTGACGGTGCTCGAGAACCTCCTGCTGAACCGGAACTTGCAGGCACAGGTCTCCCCGGCCGGGCGACCCATCGCCAGTGGCTGGTTGTCGTCGCCATTCGGCGCGCGCAGCGACCCATTTACGGGCAAGCGCGCACACCATGGCGGCATCGATTTTTCAGGCCGGCGTGGCTCTGAGATTGTTGCCGTCGCAGCGGGCGTCGTGAGCTTTTCGGGGTCTCGCTACGGTTACGGGAACCTCGTAGAGATCAACCACGGCAACGGCCTGTCCACGCGCTATGGTCACAACCAAGAGAACTTGGTGAAGGTCGGCGATACTGTGAAGAAGGGCGATCCCGTCGCGCTGATGGGGGACACCGGTCGTGCGACCGCGCCGCACGTGCATTTCGAGGTGCTGCAGAATGGTCGTGCCGTGAATCCATCCCGGTATACGCGCGCAGATTGAACCGACGGGGGGCGCCCGCAACTGATATCATTAGCGTTTTTCCTCAGGTAAATCATGGCAATCAGCAAGTTCTTCAGTCGGCTCTTCGGTAGTCGCAACGATCGTTTTCTGCGCAGCTGTCAGCAGGTCGTCTCGCAGGTCAATGCGCTCGAAGAGGCGATGCAGGCACTGTCCGACAGTGAGTTGCGCGGAAAGACAGATGAATTCCGCAACCGACTGTCGGCCGGTGAGACCCTCGACCAGTTGCTACCGGAGGCATTCGCGGTCGTGCGCGACGCTGGCAGGCGCGTGCTGGGCATGCGGCATTTTGACGTCCAGCTGATAGGCGGCGTGGTCCTGCATCAGGGCCGCATCGCGGAGATGCGCACCGGCGAGGGCAAGACGCTGGTGGCGACGCTCGCGGCCTACCTCAATGCGCTGCCCGGAAAGGGCGTGCATGTGATCACAGTGAATGACTACCTCGCTCGGCGCGACGCCCGTTGGATGGGCCGGCTTTATCAGGCGCTTGGCTTGACCGTCGGCGTCGTCGTGCAGGGCCTCGACCCGGAGACGAAGCGCGGCGCGTATGCGGCCGACATCACTTACGGCACAAATAATGAATACGGCTTCGATTACCTTCGCGACAACATGGCCTTCCGCAGCGCCGACAAGGTCCAGCGCCCGCTTGCCTTCGCAATCGTCGATGAGGTCGACTCGATCCTGATCGACGAGGCACGCACGCCTTTGATCATCTCCGGCCCTGCGGACGACCACACCGATCTGTACGTGAAGGTGAACAAGCTGATTCCATCGCTGACACGCCAAGCGGAGGAAGATGGCCCGGGCGACTTCACCGTCGACGAGAAAGCTCGGCAGGTCTACCTCACCGAAGATGGCCACGCGCGCGTCGAGGAACTCATGGCTGGCAACGGGCTGCTCCGCGAGGGAGAGAGCCTTTACGACGCGGCGAACATCCAATTGATGCACCACGTGAATGCAGCGCTGCGGGCACACACGCTGTTCAAGCGCGACGTCGAATACATCGTCAGCGACGGACAAATCGTCATCGTCGACGAATTCACCGGCCGTACGATGCCGGGACGCCGTTGGTCGGAGGGCCTGCACCAGGCGGTCGAGGCGAAGGAAGGCGTCCCGATCCAGAGCGAAAACCAGACGCTCGCGTCGATCACGTTCCAGAATTACTTCCGCATGTACGGCAAGTTGTCGGGGATGACCGGTACAGCCGATACCGAGGCATTCGAGTTCCAGCAAATCTACGGTCTTGAGGTCATCGTCATTCCGACGAACCAGCCGATGGTCCGTGAGGACCGCGCGGACCTCGTTTTCCTGACTGCTGACGAAAAGTTCTCGGCCATCATCGGCGATATCCGCGATTGTCGGGAACGGGGGCAGCCGGTACTGGTCGGCACCGCGTCCATCGACACGTCCGAGCATCTTTCGCGCCTGCTTGATAAAGAGCACGTTCCACATCGCGTACTGAACGCGAAGCAGCACGAGAAGGAAGCGGAAATCGTCGCACAGGCCGGACGTCCTGGCGTCGTGACGATTGCGACGAACATGGCCGGTCGCGGTACCGACATCGTGCTGGGTGGCAATTTCGAAGTCGAGCTCGAGGCGGAGGGCGACTCGGTCGACGACGCTACGCGCGCGCGCTTGCGCACCGAGTGGCAGGCGCGTCACGACCAAGTGGTCGCAGCAGGCGGATTGCACATCGTCGGCAGTGAGCGCCACGAATCCCGCCGCATCGATAACCAGCTCCGCGGCCGTTCCGGGCGTCAGGGCGACCCGGGCTCGTCACGCTTCTACTTGTCGATGGACGACAATCTCATGCGCATCTTCGGCGCGGGCCGCGTGACGGGACTCCTGCGCAAACTGGGCGTCCAAGACGGAGAGGCGATCGAGCACCCGTGGGTGACCAAGCAAATCGAGCAGGCGCAGCGGAAGGTGGAGGCGCATAACTTCGACATCCGTAAACAATTGCTCGAGTACGACGATGTTGCGAACGACCAGCGCAAGGTTGTCTACGAACAGCGCGACGAACTCATGGCGACCGACGACATTTCGGACGTGGTCGAGAACATCTTCAACGACGTTGTTGAGACGCTCGTCGACACGCACGTGCCACCACGCTCCCTCGAGGAGATGTGGGACGTACTGGGCCTGGAGGCTGCGCTTGAGCGGGATTTCGGCCTGCAATTACCGTTACAACAATGGATTGACGACCAGCCCGCGCTGGACGACGCGAAACTCAAGGAGCACATCGCGACAGAGCTCAAGGGTGCTTACGAGCGCAAGGTGTCGCAGACCGGCGCCGAGGTCATGCGCCATTTCGAGAAGGCCGTCATGATGCAGGTCCTCGACCAGCTCTGGAAGGAACACCTTGCCGCGATGGACTATCTTCGGCAAGGCATCCATTTGCGCGGCTATGCGCAACGAAATCCGAAGCAGGAGTACAAGCGCGAAGCGTTCGCGATGTTCTCGGACATGCTCGACAGGCTGAAGCATGAAGTCGCCAAGGTGCTCGCGCGCGTCCAGGTGCGGGCCGAGGAGGACGTCGACCGCATGGAGGCCAAGCGCCAGCAGCAGCCTGCAAAGATGCAGTTTCAACACGCCGAAGCGTCCGCGGTCGATGGCCCTGTGCGCGTGCCGGAACCCCGCGGGTCCTCGGCGCCTGCACCCGCGCAGCCGTTCGTGCGCGGCGAACAGAAGGTCGGGCGCAATGACCCGTGTCCATGCGGCTCCGGCCAAAAGTACAAGCACTGCCACGGCAAGCTGAGCTGACCGACGATTCCATCGTTGATGTCGCAGCGGCGGCGCTCGTCCGCACGGATGGGCGCGTGCTCATCATGCGGCGCCTGCCAGGGACGCCCATGGCGGGGCAGTGGGAATTCCCGGGCGGAAAATTCGAGACGGGCGAGGAGGCGCCGGCCGCACTCACGCGCGAGCTTTTCGAGGAGCTCGGTGTCATCCCTATCCGGACGCGGCCACTGATCCGGATTCGCCACGATTATCCGGAGCGAAGCGTGCGCCTCGATTGTGCGCGCGTCGACCATTGGGAGGGTGAGGTCTTCGCACACGAGGGTCACCCGCTCGCGTGGGTTGCGCCCGACGAGCTCACGACGTACGAGATGCTCGCGGCGGACCGCCCGATCGTCGCTGCGCTACGGCTGCCCACGCACTACGCAGTCACCGCGGATGCCTCCACGGACGCCTTGCTCGACGGCGTTGCGCGGTTGCTGACGGCAGGGGATACCTTCATTCAGTTCCGGGCGCCGTCGCTCGGTGCGCGTTACGCGGATGCCGCCGCCGCGGCCATCGCGCTTTGCCGCGCGCGGGGGGCGACACTGATTCTGAACGGCGATCCGGCGCTTGCGCGCGCGCTCGATGCCGACGGTGTCCATCTGAACGCTGCGCGGCTCCGAGCGCTGTCGACGCGGCCGCTCCCGGCCAATCGTTGGGTCGGCGCGAGTTGCCACGATGCCGAGGCACTCGCGCATGCCCGTGCAATCGGGTGTGACTTCGCAGTTGTGGGACCGGTCGCGCCGACTGCATCGCATCCGGGCGCGACGCCGCTTGGTTGGGATGCGTTTGCGGCGCTCGCGGACTGCGCGGGGTTACCGGTGTACGCGATCGGCGGGTTGCGGCGAAGCGACGCCACGACAGCGTGGGCCTACCACGGCCAGGGTGTCGCCGGCATCTCCAAATGGTGAGTTGATTCGCCCGCGGTCGCGGCGCCGCGATTCAGAAAATGCAGCAGACCAACTTGAAGGGCACGTCGGATTTGGCTTGCACCGCGCGGCCGTTCAAGTCCGGGAGTTCGAGGAACCGTACGGTGAAGCGGTGTTTGCTGCCGGAGATTTCCGGGAAATAATGTGCGGATTCGTCGAGCATCACGCGAATCAAGTGGCACGGGGCGGCGCTGTCGAGCGTGCGCTGGAACATGCCGGCGGATGCGATTTCTTCGGAAACGCCCGCGCTGTTCCGGATCAGGTTCAGGATGAGTCGGATTGCACGCCGCAGCGGTTCGAGCGTCGCGAGCCATGCGTCAAGGTCAGCGCGCCGGATATCATCGGGCTGGCTGAGCCAGAAATGATACGCGGGCAGGTCGAATTCGCAGGTGCCGCCGGGGATCGCGGTGCGGTTGCGGATCATGGTGAGAAACTCGTGATCGCGTAGCGGTTGCGTCAGCGAACCCCCGCTGTGCAGCGAGCCGATGCGTGCGTCAATCTCTCCGAGCAGCGCGATCAGTCGACCCTCGTCGACACCCGGATTACTCACGAGCCTGTTCAGCATCGCCCCGTGTCGCTCCAGTTCTTTGATGACTTCGGTGCGCAGGTCGCCGCGCCCGAGCAGCGCGAGAATCTTGATCAGGCTGTCGACCACGGCGCGGCTGTCCCACGGCGAGTTGCCTTCGAGAACGTGTCGGGCTTCATTGAAGAGGAATTCGAGGCGCAGGAACGTCCGGACCCGCTCGTGCAGCGGTTGCTCGTAGCAAATCATGGCGCCCATTCTCCGCGCCGCGCGAGGTCCGTGTAAAGCACATGGAGTGCCTCCACCTGCGCGTCGATTTCAGCGGGCAGCCCGTCGTTGCGGATTACGTCGTCGGCCATCGCGAGCCGTGCCTCGCGGGATTTCTGGGCGACGATGCGGCTTTGCGCAGCCGCCCGCGTGAGGCCGTTGCGCGTCTGCAGGCGCCGCAGCTGGTTTTCCGCAGAGACGTCCACGACCAGCACCCGGTCGACAAGTTCACCGACGTGGCGTGGCTCAAGCAAAGGGATCTCTACGACGCAATACGGCGCATCGCACGCCGAGGTGAGGGCAGCGAGCTCGCTGGCAATCGGTGGATGCAGGATGCCCTCCAGTCGCTCGCGGGCCTCCGCGTCGGCGAAGATTTGCTCAGCGAGCGCCGCGCGGTCCAGTGCCCCCCCGGGGGTGAACACGCCGTCACCGAAGCTCGCGCGTATCCGCGCCAGCGCGGGCGCGCCTGGCTCCGTGAGCTCATGGGAAATCTCATCCGCCGAAAAAGTCGGCACGCCGCGACGGGCGAACGCCTGACTGACCGTCGACTTGCCCGATGCGACGCCGCCGGTCAGGCCGACGCGCAGCGGGCGATTCATGCGAGCCCGGCGGCGCGCAAATACGCGCCGTTGAGCGCGTCGCCCCACAACAGCGCGATCCATCCTGCCGCGGCAAGGTAAGGTCCGAACGGCATCGGGACCTGCCGGCCGAGCCGCTGCGCGAGAATCAGCGTGATGCCGACGACGGCGCCGACGATTGCGGACAACATGATGACGGCGGGCAGCGCCTGCCAGCCGAGCCAAGCGCCGAGCATCGCGAGCAGCTTGAAGTCCCCGTGACCCATGCCTTCCTTGCCCGTCGCGAGCTTGAACAGCCAATACACGCTCCACAGCGACAGGTAGCCCGCGGCGGCGCCGAGGATCGCATCCACGGGCGTCACGGTTGCGGTAAACACGCTGAACAGGAGGCCGAGCCAGAGCATCGGCAGCGTGATGGAGTCTGGTAACAGTTGATGGTCGAAGTCGATCATCGTGAGCGCGATCAGCGACCACGTCAGCAACAGCGCGCCGAGGCACTCCCAGGTCACGCCGAAATGCGCGGCGACAACACCCGCTGCGACGCCGGCCACGAGCTCGATGAGCGGATACCGCGCGCTGATTCGAACGCTGCATGCGCTGCAGCGCGCGCGCAATGCGACCCAGCTCAACAGCGGGACGTTCTCCCACGCGCGGATGCGGTGCCCGCACGCGGGACAGTGAGACCCGGGCTGCACGAGGTCGTACCGCGCGGTATCGTCGTCGGCATCGGGCTCGAACTTCGCGCGACACTCGCGGCGCCACGCGCGGTCCATCATTTTCGGCAGCCGGTGGATGACCACGTTCAGGAAACTGCCGACGACGAGGCCGGCGACGGCGACCCACGCGACGAAAAGCCCCGGGTTACCGCGGAGCAGCTCGATCAAATGACCGAACCCATCTTGAAGATCGGCAGGTACATCGCGACGACCAGGCCGCCGACGAGCACGCCCAAGATGGCCATGATCATCGGCTCGAGCAGGCTCGACAGGGCATCGACGGCGTTATCGACCTCCGCCTCGTAGAAGTCGGCGACACGCGCAGACATCGAGTCGAGCGAACCGGATTCCTCGCCGATCGCGATCATCTGTACGACCATGTTCGGGAATAATTCGCTCTGCGCCATGCAGAGCTGCAATTGCGTGCCCGTTGCGACCTGCTCGCGCATCACCCGGGTGCCGTCCTCGTACACGATGTTGCCGGTCGCGCCCGCGACGGAGTCGAGCGCCTCGACGAGCGGCACGCCGGCGGCGAACATCGTGGACAGCGTGCGCGCGAAGCGCGCAATCGCGGACTTCGTGAGGATGTCGCCGATGACCGGGAGCTTCAGTGAATAGCGATCGATCGCCTGACGCAACGCACGCGAGCGCTGCTTCACTTTGATGAACGCCCAGCCCGCGCCGCCGAGGCCGACCGCTGCGTAGAACCAATACGCCTGCGCGAACTCGGACAGGTTCACGACGAACTGCGTGAACGCGGGAAGTTCTGCACCAAACCCTTCGAAGAGTTCCTGGAACATCGGCACGACGTAGATCAGCAAGATCGCGGTCACGATGAACGCAACGACGAGCACGGCGGTCGGGTAGAACAGGGCTTTTTTGATCTTGGCCTTGATGGCCTCGGTCTTTTCTTTGTAAGTCGCGAGCTTGTCGAGCATCGTTTCCAGCGCACCGGCCTGTTCGCCGGCCTCGACCAAGCTCACGAACAAGTCATCGAAATAAAGCGGATGCGCAGCGAGGGCCTGCGCGAGCGTATTACCGCCCTCGATATCGGCTTTCACGGTCAGGATCAGCTCCGACATTTTCGGGTTGTCGTGGCCGCGCCCGATGATTTCGAAAGACTGTACGAGCGGGACGCCGGCGGTCATCATCGTCGCCATCTGCCGCGACAGAATCGCGATGTCGCCGGCAGTGATTTTCTTGCCGCCCCCGCCCGTACGTTGCTTCTTGACTTTGATTGGCGTGATGCCCTGTTTGCGCAACATCGCCTTGACCGCCTGCTCGCTCGCGCCGACGGTCTTGCCTTTCTGCCGGGTACCCTTGCGGTCGGTCCCTTCCCAGGCCCAGCGGAGGTCTTTGGTTGCTGCACTAGCCATGCGTCACCTGCTCCTCAATGGCTCGAAATGACGCGGTGGAGCTCGTCGAGCCCCATCACGCCCTGCTGGATTTTCAAGAGGCCCGAACGCGGCAGGTCGGGGATGCCTTCCTTCGCCGCCTGATCCGCGACGGCAATCGAGTTGCCGCCTTCCATGATGATCCGGCCCGTTGCTTCGGACACCGGCATGACCTGGTAGATGCCCACACGACCCTTGTAGCCGAGCGTGCACTGGTCGCAACCCACCGGTTTATAAACCTGGAAACTCTCCTTGAGGTCGTCCTCGGTGAACCCGGCCTTCAGGAGCTGCGCTTTCGGTACGTCGTGCTCGCCCTTGCACTTCGGGCACAAACGGCGACCAAGACGCTGCGCGATGATGAGGTTCACCGACGACGCGATCGCGAACGGCGCCACGCCCATGTCGACCATGCGGGTGAGGGTTTTCGGCGCATCGTTCGTGTGCAGCGTGGACAGCACCATGTGTCCGGTCTGCGCGGCTTTGATCGCGATTTCGGCAGTTTCCAAATCTCGAATTTCGCCGACCATGATGATGTCTGGGTCCTGGCGCAAGAACGCTTTGAGCGCGGCCGAGAACGTCAGGCCGACCTTCGCGTTCACGTTGACCTGGTTGATGCCGTACAAGTTGATTTCAGCCGGGTCCTCGGCGGTTGAGATGTTGCGGTCCGCGGTGTTCAGGATGTTCAGGCCCGTGTACAGCGAGACGGTTTTGCCCGAGCCCGTCGGGCCGGTCACGAGGATCATGCCGTAGGGCTGGTGTAGCGCGTCGAGATACAGTTGCTTCTGCTCAGGCTCGTAGCCGAGCGCGTCGATGCCGAGGGTCGCGCTCGACGGGTCGAGAATACGCATCACGATCTTCTCGCCGAACAGCGTCGGGCAGGAGTTCACGCGGAAGTCGATCGCACGCGATTTCGACAACCGCATCTTCATGCGACCGTCTTGCGGCACGCGGCGCTCCGCGATGTCGAGCCGGGACATGACTTTCAAGCGCGCGGAGATCTTGCCCGACAGCGCGATCGGCGGGGAAGCGACCTCGGTCAGCATGCCGTCGATACGGAAGCGGACGCGGTACGCCTTTTCGTAGGGCTCGAAGTGCAGGTCCGACGCGCCGCGGTTGATCGCGTCGAGCAGCATCTTGTTCACGAAGCGCACGACCGGCGCATCCTCGGCGTCGTCCCGCGCGATGTCGTCGTCGCCGTCGGCGTCGCCGCCCCCGCTGATGTCGACGTTCTCGAGATCGCTGTCGTCGAAGTCGGACATTTGCGTGTCCATCTTCTCGAGCGCCTTCGAGAGTGCCTTCGCGAGCTTGTCTTCCTCGCAGACGATCGCTTCGACCGTGTGACCGGTCTGGAATTTGATCTCATCGAGCGCCTGGAGGTTCGTTGGATCGGACAGCGCGACGAACAGCCGTTTGCCGCGCACGTGCAGCGGCAGCACCCGATGGGCCTTGATCAGCTTGTCGTCGACGAGGTCGGCCGGGGCGTTATCAAGGTCCAGCGCAGTCAGGTCCACGATCGGTGCGCCGAATTCCGCCGCCGCGGCGACCGCGATTTGCCGTGGGTCGGCGAGCTTCTTTTCGACGATGTACGCGACGAACGGCTTCTTCTCGGTCGCCGCCTGCTGGTTCGCGCCCGCAGCCGCCTCCTCGGTCATGATGCCGTCGAGCACCAGGCGCCGGGCCAGGCCACTGAGATTCGCCTTGATCGTGGGTGTTGCCATCGTGAGCCCTCCCCGGGGGCGATTGTCGTTCGAGTATACAAAAAGAAACGGGCGCCCGGAGGCGCCCGTTCCAGAGGCCCGTATCGGGCCTGACGGCTACGACTAGCCCGTCGAGCTGTCGTTACGGCAAGTCTGCGGCAGATACTTGTGCATGTCCGTATCGGCCATCCAGCACGTCCAGCTACCCGGCTCGGCGTAGGTCTGGTTCAACTCGTTGTCGGCCACGCGGCCACCCACCGTGATCTGCAGGGTGATCGTCGCCGAACCGTCGGCGGGGTCCACCGCGTCGGTGAAGGTCAGGTTCGTGCAAACGCCGCCTTCCTGGACCGGCACGAGGTCTTCGAACTCGTCAGCCGTCGGCCAGCGGCCGCTCATGCCGAAGTGCTCGAGCACCGGGGTGCGCGATGCGCCGAGCAGGTTCACGCATTCAGCGGTCTGTGCACGGGTGATGTAGTCCTGGTAGGCCGGGATTGCGACCGCGGCCAGAATGCCGATGATCGCGACCACGATCATCAGCTCGATCAACGTAAAACCTTTCTGAAGCTGTGTCATATGGTGTTCTCCATGTTTGTCGGGGTGACTGCGGTCTTGACGCCGCTAGGTACCGGGTTACATGCAAGGCGCATGCCAGTGGGGAAATCCCTGAGTTATGATGTGGAATCTCCCGCAGTCACTGACGCGGCTGGTCAGTTTGTGACAATTTTTGTCAGTCCAGCCCGAGCTTCTTCAAGCGGTAGCGCAGCTGGCGGAACGTCATCCCGAGTTGCTTGGCGGCCTCGGTTTTGTTCCACCGGGTCGCCTCGAGTGCGCGTTCGATGCGCGCCCGCTGCAACTGGTCGACCTCGTCGTCGAGCGTGCCGGCGTCCGTGGCCGCGGCGCCGGCCGTGCGCAGAACGATGTCCTCGGCGTGGATGGTGCCGCCGTCGGCGAGTGTCAGCGCGCGCTCGAGGACGTTTTCGAGCTCGCGCACGTTGCCGGGGAATGGATACGCGAGCAGCCGATCGAGCGCGTCCGGGGCCAATGTGACCGGCAGCAGGCCAAGGTCCCGGGCCTGGCGGGTCAGGATGTGCGCGGCGAGTGTCGGAATGTCGGTGGGCCGCTCCCGCAGCGCCGGCACGCGCAGCTCGATGACGTTCACGCGATAGAACAAATCCTCGCGGAATGTGCCACGCGCGACCAGCGCGGCGAGGTCGCGGTGGGTCGCAGACAGGATGCGAACATCGACCGGCAGTTCGTGTGCGGCCCCGACCGGGCGCACGGATTTCTCCTGGATGACGCGTAAAAGCTTGACCTGCATCGGCAACGGCAGGTCCGCGACCTCATCGAGGAATAATGTACCGCCCTCGGCGGCCTGGAAGAGACCGTCCTTGTCGGCGACGGCGCCGGTGAAACTGCCTTTACGGTGGCCGAAGAACTCGGACTCCATGAGCTCGGTCGGAATGGCGCCGCAATTGACCGGTACGAACGGCGCGCCGTGGCGAGGGCCCGTTTCGTGGATCATGCGCGCGACGAGTTCCTTGCCTGTCCCGGACTCACCGCAGATATGGACGGGAGCCTGGCTGCGCGCGACTTTCGCTGCGAGGCCGCGCAGTCGCTCCATCGCCTGCGAGTCGCCGAGCAACACCGGCGCTGCGGGTGGCGACGCATCCTGAGCGCCACCAATCCGGAGGGCCGCATCGACGAGTTTGCGCAGTCCCGCAAGGTCGACCGGTTTCGACACGAAATCGAAGGCGCCAGCCTTGAGCGCCTGCACCGCGGATTCGACGTTGCCATGCGCGGTGATCACAGCGACCGGCAGGCCGGCCATGTGCTGCTGGATCCATTCAACGATCTCGAGCCCGTCGCCGTCGGGGAGGCGCATGTCGGTCAAGCAGAGGTCGAATGATCGGTCCGCGAGCAGTGTGAGCGCAGCGGCTTTCGTCGGCGCGGAGACCGACGCGATGCCCATGCGCTTGAGCGTCAGCTCGAGCAGTTCACGGATGTCGGGTTCGTCGTCGATGATGAGCGCAGTGGAAGTCATTAAATCACCCAACGTGATGCGTCGGCGAAGCTTATCCGAAAACAGCTGCCGCCCCCCACGCGCGGTCGGTACGAGAGCCGTGCCTGATTGCATTCGCAGAGTTCGCGGGAAATGAACAAACCGAGCCCGGTGCCCTGTGCGCTCGCACTGTAGAACGGCTCGAAGATGTGTTGGGCGATGGCCGGGTCGACGCCGGGGCCGCGGTCGAGCACGTCGAGGCACGCGGCGCCCGTGCCGGTCCTGCCAACGCGCAGTTCGACACGCGCGCCGCGCCGCGCGGGCGTGTGCCGAAGGGCGTTCTCACACAGGTTCGACAAGACCTGCTGCAGGTGGGACGGGTCCATGCGAACGGTGGTCTGCGGCGAATCGACGCGCAAAGGCGCGTCGCCGGGTGCCAGCGCATGCTCGCGCGAGAATTCGTCGACGAAGTCCGTGAGCCAAGGCGGTAACTCAAGCAATTCCGGGCGCGTCTGTTGCCGGCGCGACAATTGCAGCACGGTTTCGATGATCGTGTTCACGCGCCCCGTCTGGGTGCGGATGATTTCCGTAAGGCGGCGTTCTTCGTCGTCGAGGTGGTCCGCTTCCGCGAGCAATTGGCTTGCGTGGCTGACCGCACCGAGTGGGTTGCGAATCTCATGCGCGATGCTCGCGGTCAGCCGCCCGAGCGCCGCGAGCTTCATGGACTGCATGCGCTCAGCAACGACGCGTGAGTCCTCGAGAAACACGAGGATGCCGCCGTCAGTGCCGTGGCCGAGCGGCGTCAGATGAGGGATCAGCACGGTGCCCGGCTCCACGCCCGCCAGCGTTGGGGGCTCGTCCCACGGGCGCGTGCGCCAGTCGCGCAGGCACTGCGCGAGGGGTGCAGACACTTCGCGGAGCCGGAGATAGCGTGAATCTTCGCGCGCCCCGAGGAACGCGCTCGCCGACGCGTTGAGCATGCGGATGCGATCCTGTCCATCGACGGCGACGACGCCGGTCTGGAGGTGCTGGATGATGTACTCGTTGAGCTGCGCGAGGTCCGCGAGGTCCAGGCCGCGTTGCGCCGCAAGTGCCTCGCTCTCTCGAGCGCGGTTCGCGAGCGCGTATCCGATCACCGCGGTCGTGAACAGGATCATGCCGAGGATGCCGGCCTGCGGGTAGCCGCCGATGCCGACAACGCCGGTCAACTGTGCGTACGCCTCAGAGCCCAGCAATGCGATGGTTGCAATGGCCGCGAACAGCACCGCCGAGCGCTGCGGCATCATCAGCCCCGCCGCGGCGACCGGCACGAACAGCAGGCCGCCCAGACCGGACCGTGCGCCGCCGCTCGCATAAGTGAGCAGCGTGATGGCCGCGATGTCGACGAGCAGCAGCGCATAGAGCTGCACAAGCGGCGCTGGCCTTCGGAGGTTCGCCGCGAACACCGCGATCACGCCGAACGCGAGGTAGCCGACAGCGACCCATTGGAACAGCTGCGGTGCCGAAGAGCCCAGCATGCGCGTCGTGTCGCCGGTGGCGTACAGCGTATAGAGGATGATGGCCGCGACGACCCGGTAGAGGTTCAGGAGGCGCAGCGGGCGCAGCGCGGCAGCGTGGTGGGCGGTCGAGCTCATGGCGGGTAATGTACAATACGGAGCTTTCGCTCACCCGGATACGCCATGAACCTGCACGAATACCAGGCAAAGCAACTCTTCGCCGAATACGGCATCACCGTCCCCGAGGGTCAGCCCGCGAAATCGCCCGACGACGCCGTGGCCGCCGCGCGCAGCATCGGCGGCACGCGCTGGGTCGTGAAGGCTCAGGTCCACGCCGGCGGCCGGGGCAAAGGGGGTGGCGTGAAATTGTGCAAGGACCTCGACGAGGTCTCTGCCGCCACGCGCGCGATGCTCGGCACGCGGCTCGTGACGCACCAGACGGGGCCGGAAGGTCTGCCTGTGCACCTCGTGTACGTCGAGGCTGCATCGGACATCAAGCGCGAGTTGTACCTGAGCTTGCTCGTCGACCGCGGCGCCGAGCGTGTGGTGATCATGGCGTCGACCGAAGGCGGCATGGACATCGAGGAAGTCGCGGAAAAGACGCCGGAGAAAATCCTCTCCGTGCAGATCGACCCCGCTGCCGGACTGCAACCCTTCCAGGAGCGACTGCTCGGCTTCGGTCTCGGCCTCGACAAGAATCAGTTCGGCGATTTCGGCGCGCTGCTTGGCGCGTTCTATCAGATGTTCGTCGAGCGCGATTGCGCGCTGATCGAAATCAACCCGTTGATCGTGACCGGCGAAGGCAGTCTGATGCCGCTCGACGGCAAATTGAACCTCGACGGCAACGCCTTGTATCGGCAGGGCGAACTCGCGAAGCTCCGTGACCCGAGCCAGGAAGACGACGCCGAGCGCGAGGCCGCGAAACACGACCTCAATTATGTGACCCTCGACGGAAACATCGCGTGCATGGTCAACGGTGCGGGGCTCGCGATGGCGACGATGGACATCGTCAAGCTGCACGGGGGTGCCCCCGCAAACTTCCTCGACGTCGGCGGCGGCGCGACGAAGGAGCGTGTCACCGAGGCGTTCAAGCTCATCCTGTCGAACAGCGGCGTACGCGCCATCCTGATCAACATCTTCGGCGGCATCGTGCGGTGCGACATGATTGCCGAAGGCATCATTGCCGCCGTCGAGGAAATTGGCGTGTCGATTCCTGTGGTGGTGCGGCTCGAGGGCACGAATGTCGAACAAGGCAGGCAGCTGCTCGCGGACAGCAGCTTCGACATCATTCCGGCCGACGACCTGACAGACGCTGCGAAGAAAGCGGTCGCTGCCGCCGGAGGTGCACGATGAGCATCCTGATCGGCAAAAAGACGCGCGTGATTTGCCAGGGCTTCACCGGCAAACAGGGCACGTTCCACTCCGAGCAAGCACTTGCGTATGGCACGCGCATGGTCGGTGGTGTGACGCCAGGTCGTGGCGGAGAGACCCATCTCGGCTTGCCGGTATTCGACACCGTGCGCGACGCCGTCCGCGAGACGCGCGCCGACGCGAGCGTCATCTATGTCCCGGCGCCATATGCGGCCGATGCAATCCTCGAGGCCGCCGATGCGGGCATTGCGCTCGTGGTGTGCATCACTGAAGGCATTCCGGTTCTGGACATGGTCCGCGTGAAAGCGGCGCTGCGCGGGACCGACACGCGCGTCGTCGGCCCGAACTGCCCCGGCGTCATCACGCCGGGCGAGTGCAAGATCGGCATCATGCCGGGCCAGATTCACAAGCCTGGCCGGGTCGGCATCGTCTCGCGCTCCGGGACGTTGACCTATGAGGCGGTGTTCCAGACGACGAACAACGGGCTCGGTCAGTCGACGTGTGTCGGCATCGGCGGTGACCCGGTGCGCGGAACCGGGTTCATCGACGTGCTGCGCATGTTCAACGGCGACCCGGCGACCGCCGGCATCATCATGGTCGGCGAGATCGGTGGTACCGATGAAGAGGCGGCAGCGGAATTCATCAAGAGCGACGTCACGAAACCCGTCGTCGCGTACATCGCGGGCGTCACGGCGCCGCCGGGCAAGCGGATGGGCCATGCGGGTGCGATCATCTCGGGTGGCAAAGGAACGGCCGCTGAAAAATTCGCCGCGCTCGAAGCCGCCGGCGTGTCGACGGTCCGCTCTCCCGCGGAGATGGGCGTCGCGATGCTGAAGGCGCTCGGTTGAACGGCGCGACGGCCTGAATGCGCGTCGCGCTCGCCCAACTCAACCTACTGGTCGGCGACGTTGCCGGCAACGTGTCGCGAGTGGTCGAGGCCGCGGCACGTGCGCGCGATGAGTTTGGCGCGCGGCTCATCGTATTCCCCGAACTGACGCTGACCGGGTATCCGCCGGAGGACCTGTTATTGCATGCTGGCCTGCGTGCGCAGGTCGAAGCGGCGCTGCGGTCGTTGCCCGGGCAGGTCACCGGCATCGCTGTGTTGATCGGTTTTCCGGAGTGGGACGGTGCGCGCTGTTTCAACAGCGCCGCATTGATCGACGACGGCGCGACCCTTGTGCGTTACCGCAAGCAGTGCTTGCCGAACTACGCGGTGTTCGACGAAAAGCGCTATTTCACGGCGGGCGACCAGACTTGCGTCGCGACGCTCGACGGCGTCCGTTTCGGAATCACGATTTGCGAAGACCTGTGGCTGCCCGAGCCGGCGGCTGCAGCGCGCGCCGCAGGGGCCGACGTGCTGTTGAACTTGTCGGCGTCCCCATTCCAGGTCGGCCGAGAAGCCGTGCGCGAGCGCGAGGTGTTCGGGCGTCGCGCACGCGAAACCGGTGTTTCGGTGCTCAGCGTGCAGCTCGTCGGCGGGCAGGACGACCTCGTGTTCGATGGCGGCTCGCTCGTCGTCGCGGCCGATGGTTCGCTCGTCGCCCGTGCGCGCGCGTTTGAGGAGGCGCTGTTCTCAGTCGAGTTCACGCGCACCGACGACGGTGTCTCCGTGCAAGGTGGTGAGATCCACAGTGAGGCGGGGCGCGAAGCGAGCATCTGGGGCGCGCTGTCGTTGGGCCTGCGCGATTACGTAGAGAAGAACGGTTTCGGCGGCGTGGTGATTGGTCTTTCCGGTGGCATGGACTCGGCGCTAGGCGTGGTGCTCGCGGCCGATGCGCTCGGTTCCGATCGAGTGCACACGGTGATGATGCCTTCGCGCCACACGACACAAATGAGCCGTTCCGACGCCGACGAACTCGCGCGCACACTTGGCGTCGACCACCGCGAGATTTCCATCGAGCCGGTCTATCAGTCGCTGCTCGACGCGCTCGCCCCGTCGTTCGGCGACCGACCGATCGGCATCGCCGAGCAGAATCTGCAGGCGCGCGCGCGAGGCGTGCTGTTGATGGGGCTCTCGAATAAATTCGGCTGGCTGGTCCTTGCGACGGGTAACAAAAGTGAGTTCGCGGTCGGCTATGCGACGCTGTATGGCGACATGGCAGGCGGGCTCGCCCCGCTGAAGGACTTGACGAAGACGACGGTCTACGAACTCGCCAACTGGCGGAACAGCCGCGAGCCCGTGATTCCCGCGCGCATCATCGCGCGGGCGCCGAGCGCGGAGCTTGCGCCCGATCAAGTCGATCAAGACAGTCTGCCGCCGTATGACGTGCTCGACGCGATTATTGTCGACTACATCGAGCATGGCCACACTTCGCGCCAACTCATCGCGGACGGACACGACGCAGCGACCGTGCGGAAGGTGGTCGAAATGATCAAGGGCAGCGAATACAAGCGGCGCCAGGCAGCGCCCGGCATCCGCATCACGGGTCGCGCGTTCGGGCGAGACCGCCGCTACCCGATCACGTCGGGCTACCGTAGCAGTTAGTCGGCGAGGCGGGTCGTCGCGTCGGGGTGGGTCGCGGCGACGACGCGTGCCACATCGTCCGCAAGTTCATGCAACGCCAGCCGACGATACGCATTGTGCAGGATGATCAGTGCGTCGACCGTGCTCGGTGTACCCTCGTATTCTTCAATCACTGTCTTCGCGCGGCCGACCGCGCCGGCCCACGCGCCGAGGCGCATATAATAGTCGGCGACGTGAATTTCGTGTCGCGCAAGTTGGTTGCGCAGGTGCACCATCCGTTGCTGCGCGTCGGGTGCGTAGCGGCTCTCCGGATAATTCGCGACGAGCGTCGCGAAACTCTGGAACGACTGCCGTGCAAGCGTCGGGTCCCGTTTCGACGAATCGGCGCGGAATGTGACGTCGATCAAGTTCAGGCTTCGGTCGAAGTTGATGAGTCCACGCACATAGTGAACATAGTCGATTTCTGGATGTCGCGGCTGCTCCCGCAGGAAGCGGTCGGACGCCGCTTCGGCCTGCTCATGGTTGCCGGACTTATAATGCGCATAAATCAACTCGAGCTGCGCTTGCTGGGCTTCGATGCTGAACGGAAACCGCGATTCGATGCGTTGGAATGCCTCGACGGCGCCCGTATAGTCGCGGGCCACCATCTGTCGATGCGCGTAGTCGTAGAGCTCAGCGGCGGTTTCGCCCCGGGGTTCGTCGCGGTCCCGGCCTGCGCACGCTGAGAGGCTGGCCATAACGGCGGCGAGGAGAAACAGGTAAATGATGCGTCGGAACATGGTGTGCATTCTAACAGGGAGTGGTGAGTGACAGACATCCATCGGGAGCTGTTGGTTCCCGCCGAACACGGTGGCCGTCGCGCGGACCAGGCGCTGGCGGCCCTATGGCCGGATTTTTCCCGTGCGCGTATCCAGCAATGGATCCGAATCGGCGCGGTGACGGTTGATGGCCTCGTCCTGAGGCCGCGCGATGCGCTCGCGCCGGGGGCGAAGGTCATCCTGAATGCATCGGTCGGCGCCGCCAGCGACGATGAGCCCGAAGACATCCCACTCGCCGTGGTCTTCGAAGATGACGCGATCATCGTGTTGGACAAGCCAGCCGGGCTGGTGGTCCACCCGGGCGCCGGGAATCGCAGCGGCACGCTGGTCAACGCATTGCTGCACCGCTTCCCGGAACTGATCCAACTGCCGCGCGCGGGTCTCGTGCACCGCCTGGACAAGGATACGTCGGGTTTGCTCGTCGTCGCCCGGTCGCTCGCCGCGCATACGAAACTCGTGGAGTTCATGCAGGCGCGGCGTATCGGCCGCGAATATCGCGCGATTGTCAGCGGCGTTCCGACGGCAGGTGGCACCGTGGATGAGCCGATCGGCCGACACCCGGCGGACCGGACGCGGATGGCCGTGCAGTCGGGTGGCCGTGCGGCAATCACGCACTTTCGCGTCATGGAGCGCTTCCGCGCACACGCGTTACTCGCGGTCCAACTCGAGACCGGGCGTACCCACCAGATTCGCGTGCACCTCGCGCACCTTCGGTACCCCATTGTCGGCGACCCGACGTACGGACGGCGCCAGCGTTTGCCGAAAGCGCCGTCCGCCGAGCTCGTCACCGCGCTACAGGGCTTCAAGCGGCAGGCATTGCACGCGGCTCGGCTGGCTTTCCCGCACCCCGTACACGGAGAAGAAGCAGAATTCACCGCGCCGTTGCCCAGCGACTTCGAGCAACTGTTGGCCAGCTTGCGTGCCGATGCCGTCGCGTGAGGCAGTGATGGCGGCGTGGCCGGCGCCGCCGGGTGTGCACGCGTTGCAGACGACACGGGATGGCGCGTGCCCGGCGCTGCCGTCTGAACCGTGCTGGCTCGAGCAGGTGCACGGTGTGACGGTCGTGGCGCCCGTCGCGGGTCAAGCAGGCCTGATCGCGGACGCCGCGGTCACGACCGAGCGCGGCGTTGTATTAGCGGTGCGGACCGCGGACTGCGTCCCTGTATTACTGTGCGCGCGCGATGGCAGCGTGGTCGGCGCGGCGCATGCCGGTTGGCGAGGCCTCGCCGCAGGCGTGCTGGAAGCGACCGTCGCGGCGATGTCGCGCAAGCCAGGTGCGATCATCGCTTGGTTCGGCGCGCACATCAGCCAGTCGGCCTTCGAAGTCGGACCGGAAGTCCGGCAGGCGTTCGTCGACGTGGACACGCGCGCGGCAGCCGCCTTCCGCCGTGGGCGCGACGACCGGTGGTACGCGGATCTTTCGCTGCTCGCGCGGCAGCGGCTCGCGCGCGTGGGCGTGGATGAGGTGTTCGGCGCGGGCCTGTGCACCGTGGCGGAGCCCGCGTTGTTCTATTCCTATCGCCGCGCGCGTGAAAACGGCAGAATGGCTTCCCTGATATGGCGCAACTGACCTGGATTCTGCTTTTCTGTTTGATGGGCGGCGTCGTGTCCGCGGCGGCGGCCGGCGTGTTCCTGGTGGTGCCGGAACCACGGCGCAACAGGCTGCTGCCTCATTTCGTCAGTTTTGCAACCGGGGCTCTACTCGGCGCCGCGTTCCTCGCACTCCTTCCGCACGCACTCAGTCACCCGCTTGCCGTCGACTTCCACACGATCGGTATCGCGGTGCTCGGTGGACTGGTGGGCTTTTTCGTGCTCGAAAAAGTGCTGTTGTGGCGGCATTGCCACCACGAGGGTTGCGACGCGCATGCGATCGCGGACCACCAGCGCGACCATGCCGCCGGCGTGCTCGTGCTCGTCGGCGATGGGATGCACAACTTCCTCGATGGGGTGCTCATCGCCGCGGCGTTCCTGGTTGATTTTCACCTCGGTGTGGTCACTGCGCTCGCCGTGGTCGCGCATGAGATTCCTCAGGAGATCGGGGACCTCGCGATCCTCCTGCACAGCGGCTATAGCCGCGGGGCCGCGTTCGGATTCAACGTGCTCGCGAGCCTCGCCACGGTCGGCGGGGGCCTGCTTGGGTATTTCGCGCTCGCGCGCGCCGAAGCCGCGTTGCCCTACGTACTCGCGGTGGCGGCTTCGAGCTTCATCTACGTCGCCATTGCCGACCTGATGCCCGCGATGCACCGGAAGGCCGACGCGGGGACCTCCGCTGCGCAAGTCGTCCTGATCGTGTCGGGCATTATCGTCATTTATCTCGGTCACACCTTCCTGCATTAACCACCGAGCGTCCGTCCGCTCCGCTGGCCGGTCACTGTAGGAGCGGCGCCTTGAAAGGCCGATGCGTGCCCCCATTTAGAGGGGATGCGCCCCGATAAGCTGACCAGCAAGTTCCAACTCGCACTCGCCGATGCCCAATCTCTGGCAGTCGGGCGCGACCATGCCTTCATCGAGCCCACCCATCTGATGGCCGCACTCCTCGACCAGCAGGGTGGCAGCGTGCGGCCGTTGCTCGCGGCCGCGGGCGTGAACGTGAACCGGCTCCGCTCCCAGGTCGGCGAGGCCCTCGACCGCCTGCCGACCGTCGAGGGCGACGCGGGCGAACTCCACCTGTCGCAAGACCTTGGCAAGTTGCTGAACCTGTGCGACAAACTCGCGCAAAAACGGGGCGACCAATTCATTTCATCCGAACTTGCGGTGCTCGCCGCGTTCGATGCGAAAGGCGCACTCGCGGATATGCTGACCAACGCGGGCGCGGTCCGGGGCGCGGTCGAAAAGGCGATCGAAGACCTGCGTGGCGGACAGACGGTGCAAGACTCGAACGCCGAGGACCAGCGCCAGGCGCTCGAGAAATACACGATCGACGTCACCGAACGCGCAGAGCAGGGCAAGCTCGATCCCGTCATCGGTCGCGACGAAGAGATCCGGCGTGCCATCCAGGTGCTGCAGCGCCGGACAAAGAACAACCCGGTGCTGATCGGCGAGCCTGGCGTCGGCAAGACCGCAATCGTCGAAGGCCTTGCCCAGCGAATTATCAACGGCGAGGTGCCGGAGGGCCTGAAAGACAAGCGTCTGTTATCGCTCGACATGGGGGCGTTGATCGCCGGCGCGAAATTCCGCGGGGAGTTCGAGGAGCGGCTGAAGGGCGTACTGAACGACCTTGCAAAGCAAGAGGGCCGGGTGATCCTGTTCATCGACGAAATCCATACCGTCGTCGGCGCGGGGAAGGCCGAGGGCTCGATGGATGCCGGCAACATGCTGAAACCCGCACTCGCGCGCGGCGAGCTCCACTGCATCGGTGCGACCACGCTCGATGAATACCGGAAGTACATCGAGAAGGATGCGGCGCTGGAACGCCGCTTCCAGAAAGTGCTGGTCGCGGAGCCGAGCGTCGAGGACACGATCGCCATCTTGCGCGGGCTGAAGGAACGCTACGAGGTGCACCACGGTGTCGACATCACCGATCCCGCAATCGTCGCGGCGGCGACACTGTCGCATCGTTATATCAGTGACCGGCAATTGCCCGACAAGGCGATCGACCTCGTCGATGAGGCCGCGAGTCGGATTCGCATGGAGATCGATTCGAAGCCGGAGGAGATGGACCGGCTCGACCGGCGGATGATCCAGCTCAAGATCGAGCGCGAGGCACTGAAGAAGGAAGCAGACGACGCGTCGAAGAAACGCCTCGCGCAACTCGAGGAAGAGTTGGCGCGGCTCGAGCGCGAAGCGGCAGACCTCGACGAAATCTGGAAAGCCGAGAAGGCCGCGGTGCAGGGTACGACGCACATCAAGGAGGCGCTTGAGCGCGCGCGACTCGAACTCGAGACGGCGCACCGCGGTGGCGACCTCGCCCGGGCGTCGGAATTACAGTACGGCAGGATTCCCGAGCTCGAGAAGCAACTGCAGAGCGCCGGTGACGCGCAGACGATTGAACTCAAACTGTTGCGCAACCGCGTGACCGAAGAAGAAATCGCGGAAGTCGTGTCGAAGTGGACCGGCATCCCCGTGTCGCGCATGCTCGAGGGTGAGCGAGAAAAACTGTTACGCATGGAGGAGGCGCTGGCGAAACGCGTGATCGGCCAGACCGAGGCGGTGCACGCAGTGTCGAACGCGATTCGCCGCGCACGCGCCGGACTGTCCGATCCACGCCGGCCGACCGGCTCGTTCATGTTCCTCGGGCCCACCGGTGTCGGCAAAACGGAGCTCACGAAGGCGCTCGCCGACTTCCTGTTCGATTCCGATGACGCGTTGCTGCGCGTCGACATGAGCGAGTTCATGGAAAAGCACTCGGTCGCGCGGCTGATCGGGGCGCCGCCCGGTTACGTCGGCTACGACGAAGGCGGCTACCTGACAGAGGCGGTGCGACGTCGGCCATACTCGGTCATCCTGCTCGACGAAATCGAGAAAGCGCACCCGGACGTCTTCAACGTACTGCTGCAGGTGCTCGATGACGGCCGGCTCACGGACGGTCAAGGCCGCACGGTCGATTTTCGAAATACCATCGTGGTGATGACGTCGAACCTCGGTTCACAGGTCATCCAGGACCTGGCGGGCGAGGACAATTACGCGAAGATGAAAGAGGCGGTCACCGAAATCGTCGGGCAGCACTTTCGCCCCGAGTTCCTGAACCGAGTCGACGACATCGTCGTGTTTCATCCGCTTGACCAGGCGCAAATCCGGCGAATCGCGGACATCCAGCTCGAGTTCCTACGGCAGCGCCTCGGCGAGCGCGATATCGCGCTCATCGTCACCGATGCGGCGCTCGACCGGCTGGGCAAGGCGGGTTTCGACCCAGTGTATGGGGCGCGACCGCTGAAGCGCGCGATCCAGCAGCAAGTCGAGAACCCTCTCGCAAACCGGATTCTCGAGGGCGAGTTCGGCCCCGGAGACACGGTCGAGGTCGATGCGCACGATCTTGGGTTGTCGTTCAAGAAGGCGAACGCTTGACACGATAGCGGCGTGCCGCGACCATCGGTGCGCATGGGGCTCACACTCTCGCGCGGCGTGAGCGCGCTCGCCATCGCGTTCGCGCTCGTCGCGTCGCTCGCAATCGATGGATGGGGCGTGGGGCTCCTCGGCACGGCGGTGGCGCTCACGGCGATCGCGTTGTTCGCGCAAATCCACTCGACGGCCACGTGGCCCCGTGCGTGCTCGCTCGACGTCACGGTGGGCGCGTTCTCAGTCTGGATTGTGGCGTCCGTTGTGGTCCGCGACCTGCCATGGGCCGCGTCGTACTACTTGCTTGCATTTCTCCTGGTGCCGCTCGGTTACGCCGTCGCTCGCGTCGATGCGGAGTGTGTCTGGAGGTTTGTCAGACCGTTGGTCGTCGCGCTGGCCGCGTCAATGGCTGCTGTTTCCCTCGCGCTCGCGTTGGCGGGTGAGCCGGTCACTGTGCAGTTCGCGTCCCGGAACAACCAATCAGGACTTTTGAACATCGGCTTGTTCTTGGCGCTCGCGTCGGCGCCGCTCGAGCCACGGCGACATGCCTTCGCACGGTATCTGGCGCTGGTGGTGATTGCCGCCGGCGTCGTGGCGACATTGGGTCGTGGCGCGACGCTCGCACTGTGCGCAGCGGTCGTCGCCACGTTCATCGTCGGTCCGCGGGGTGCCCGGCTGCGCTTGGTCCGCGCCTACGCCGCAATCGCGGGCGGCTTCGTCGCAGGGCTGCTGGCGACAAACCTCGGGTTCGTGGAGCGCGTGGCGTCAATCGGTGCGCAGTCCACCGCCCGATGGAATATCTGGGCGTCCGCGCTGCCGCTCGTGACGGAGAAGCCGGTGATCGGACACGGGCTCGGCATGACCGAGTTCGTGTGGGCGCCGATACGGATGGAAGCCGGGCCGGATGGATCGTTGGGCCGGTTTCTGCACAATGATTACCTGCAGTTCGGAATCGAGGTGGGTTTGGTCTCCGTCGTGCTGCTCGCTGCCGTGTTCATTGCGGCGCTGCATGTCGCGACGCGCGTGGCCGATACTGATTTGCGCGCAACCGCCGCGCTCGGGGCAATTGTCACCCTCGCCGTGCATTGCCTCGTCGATTATCACCTGCAGTTGCCGGTGTTCTCGCTAGTGTTCGGATTGACGCTCGGGGCGCTTGCGGCGCTCGACGGGCGCGCAGTGGTTCGCGACGGCCGCGCGTTACGGTGGGGATCGGGAATTGTCGCCGGTATCCTGGTTTTGAACGCGGGGATACTAGTTGCTTACGACCGCGCGATGCCGGGGGCAGACACGAACCTCGGACGGATCGCGGGGGGCGTGCCCGCACGTTTTTTGCATTTCGATCCAACGCCCGGCGACCAGGAGGCGGCACGCCTTATCGAGCGCTTGAGAACCGCGCATCGGTTACAACCCGATGCCGACGAGCCGCTGGTCGCGCTCGGCGCCATCCTGAGAATGGGCGGTGATCGGATCGAGTCCGAGCGTGTGCTGCTGCGGGCGATTGAGTTGAATCCCTACGCGTACCACGCGCATTACCAGCTTTCGTTACTCGAGTTCGCGGCCGGCGACTCCACCGCGGCGCTTGCGCACCTCGAAATCGCGACCGACCTGAGACCGCGTTTCTTGCCGGCGCATGAACTCATTTTTGAGCTGCACCTCTCAGAAGGACGTGAAGACGCTGCGTACGCCCAAGCGCGAATCGCGATGCTGCATATGAGGGACTTCGATCCCCGCCAACTGCCGTTTCTGGAGTCGGTCAGGCGATTGGCCTCCGCGCGGTATGACGTTGCACTCATGGAAATCATTGACGCGCGGCGGACGCGGCGGTCGAATTGACCCTGCGCGGTCATCGCGCTAGCGTTCGACACATGAACTCAAAGCTCTTGTTGGCAATTTCGATATCGATTGCGGCGTTACCCGCTTGCACGTTCGCGGACGACCCATCGCCTGCATCTCCCCGCGTTTCTGTCATCACGGTCGCCGGAGGCCTTGAGCATCCGTGGAGCGTCGCGTTCCTGCCCGGCGGCGACTTGCTTGTCACCGAGCGCCCCGGGCGCTTGCGTCTCGTCCGCGACGGAGCGCTCGTTGGTCAGCCAGTCGCCGGGACGCCGGCCGTCGTCGCACAGAATCAGGGCGGCTTGCTCGACGTTGTGCTGCACCCGGCGTTCGCGGAGAACGGCTTCGTTTACCTCACGTATGCCGCTGCGTGCGAGGACGGCGCGACGACCGCGGTCGGTCGTGGCGTCTGGAAGGATGGCGCGCTCGAGGGGTTCACGGAGCTGTTCCGCGCCGATGCCTGTGCGCCCGGCGGACGGCATCACGGCTCGCGGCTCGTCTTCGATCGGGATGGGTACCTGTTCATGACGGTCGGCGAACGAGGTCGGCCCGACTGGGCGCAGGACAAGGCGAACAATGCCGGCGCGACGCTACGCTTGCACGACGATGGCACGATTCCGGACGACAACCCGTTCGTGGGCCGCGACGGGCATGACGCGAACTGGACGTGGGGCAACCGTAACCCGCAGGGGATGGCGGTGCACCCGGCGACCGGCGAGATATGGCAGCACGAGCACGGCCCACGTGGCGGCGACGAGATCAACATCGTGCGCAAGGGTGCGAACTACGGCTGGCCGCAGGTCACCTTTGGCCGCGAATATAGCGGCGCGACCATCACCGAGGTGCGAACGCGCGATGACATCGAACCGCCGCTGAAACAATGGACGCCATCCATCGCCCCGAGCGGCCTCGCTATCTACGGCGGCGGTGCGTTCCCCGAGTGGCGGCACGACCTGTTTGTCGGTGCGCTGTCGCATCAGCACCTTGCACGCGTGCGGTTTGAAGAGGGCCGCGAGGTGGCGTCAGAAAAGCTGCTTGAGGGCATCGGGCGTGTGCGCGACGTCAAGGTGGGTCCGGACGGCTTTATCTACCTGGCGATCGACGCACGGGACGGCCGCGTCGTGCGCCTGGAACCCGCGGACGACTGACACAATGCGTCAGATGTGGAACGTCTCGCTGCTGCCCGAGAAGATCTCTTCCTGCGCAATTTGTTGCATCGACAGACCCAGATGCACCGGGTTCACGATCCGTCGGACCGTCCAATCGCGCGACTTGTCGGTCGCGCTCATCGCCGCGAGGCTCACGTAGCGCCGCGGCAGGTATTCGCACCCGTCGTGGTCGCGGACCAACATGACCAGCGGGCGCAGTTTGTTCTCGGGGTCGACGCTCATCACGATGCCGATGTCGCCACTGAATAGCTCGACGACGCTGCCGACCGGGTATACGCCGATGCAGCGGATGAATTCCTCCATCAGCTTCTTGCCGAACTCGCCAGGCGCAATCTGGTACAGCGCCTTCAGTGCGTCGTGTGCGGGCATGCCCTGGTGGTACACGCGTTCTGAGGTCATCGCGTCATAAACGTCCGCGATTGCGACCATCAACACCGCGGTGGAGATCTGGTCACCCTTGAGCCCGTCCGGATAGCCGCGGCCGCTGAGCCGCTCGTGGTGGTACTTGATGATCTGCAATGACTGGTCGGGCACGTTCCCGGTGCCGAGCATGGTCTCGTAGCCATCCACCGGGTGGCGCTTGATGACTTCGAATTCGTCCGGCGTGAGCTTGCCGGGCTTGTTCAGGATTTCAGGCGGCGTATTCATCTTGCCGACGTCGTGCAGCAATGCGCCGAGGCCGATCAACTTGAGCTGATCCTCGGTGAAGCCGAGGTGCTTGCCGAAAACGATGGACAGCACCGATACGTTGATACAGTGCTGCGCAGTGTATTCGTGGACGTTCTTGAGGCTCGTGAGCCACAGGGCGGTATTTGCGTCCTCGGTAATCGTCTCGACGAGGTCGTTGACGACGGCTTTTGCAGTTTCGGTATCCACCGCAAAACCGAGGCGTACATCCTCGAACAGCTTCGAGACGTAATCGCGCGTCTTGGTGCGCAGTTTCGCGGCTTTGATGACTTCGCGTTCGAAGGTGAGCTTGTGCTCCTCCTCCGTGACCTTGTGCATTTCGGTGCGGGTCGCGCGGACCTTGCCCTGCGGCTTGACCTCAACCGAACGAATAAGGGTTCGGTCCTCGTACTCGGAGAGATCCTCGTCGACAAACACGAATTTGCACAGCGAACGGAGCTGCTCAAGCTCCTCGGAGGTACTGACCACGAACCCCTGAAACAGGAATGGGCTGTCCTCCCACGAGCGGTCGAGCCGTGCGACATACATCCCCAATTCGATATCTTCGGCAGCAACCTTCCGCTGCATGACAGTCTTCACGCATTGCCTCCCCGCGACCGTCTGGCCGCCGCCCCCTGCGGATAATGCGCCGAACAGGCATTTTTTTCCAGACCTGAGGTAAAGTAATCCACATGATTACGCGTCGTGCATTGCTTAAAGGGAGTCTTGTTGCAGGGGTAGCGCTGGCGCTCGGGACCGCACGCAACGCGTTCGCGTCCGGAAACGGGTCTGGGCTCATCACCAAGGCGATTCCCGCCTCGGGCGAGCGAATCCCGGTCATCGGCATCGGCACCGCTCGGCGATTCGATGTCGGCCCCGACGCGCCGGAGCGCGCGGTTCTGCGCGAGGTGCTGAGGCAGCTGCCGAAGCTCGGGGGTACGCTAGTGGACACCGCACCGTCCTATGGGCGCGCGGAAACCGTGATTGGCGAGCTCATCGAAGAATTAGGAAATCGCGAACAACTTTTCATTGCGACAAAAGTTGGCGCGGGCCGTAACGGGCTGAAGGCGGCGCTCGAGGAAATGGAAGGCTCGTTCGCGCGCCTGCGCACGGATCGATTCGACCTGTTACAGGTGCACAATTTGTCGGGGATCGACGAGGTCTTGCCGGTGCTGCGCGAATGGAAGGCCGAGGGACGCATTCGGTACCTGGGGATGAGTACCTCATTCGACCGGCAGTACGGCGACTTCGTTCGCGTGATGGAGCGCGAAGATCTTGACTTCATCCAGGTCGATTACGCAATCGACAATCGCGACGCCGAACAGCGCATCCTTCCGCTCGCCGCAGAACGCGGAATAGCCGTCCTCACCAACTTGCCGTTCGGGCGCGGCCGTGTGTTCGATGCATTCGGGAACAGCGCGGTGCCCGAGTGGGCGCGCGCGACGGGTATCGAGACGTGGGCCCAGTTCTCGTTGAAGTGGGTTGTCTCACACCCGGCGGTCACCTGCGCTATTCCGGGCACGGCGACGCTCGAATACCTCAATGACAATCTTGCTGCCGCGCACGGGCCGCTGCCGGACCCCGAGATGCGCACGCGCATGGCCGCGCTCGTTTCCGCGTAACTGAGGGAATTTTTCGAGACATTTAAGGGATACGCCGGATGGTTCGCGCGTGCCCGGTCGTTACTTTGAAAAGCATTGGGCTTACCCATCGCTCCCGGAGTCGACCATGAAACGCTTGTTTTTCGCCGCTGTTCTTGCCGTTTTCGCCGCGGCCGCAACCCCCGCACATGCCGCCGCGCTCATCGGCCCATCTCTTCAGCAGCAATTGGACGGCGGCCTTGGCCCGTACGAGGTCATCATTACGTTCGAAGACGGCGCATCGCGGCCTTCCTTGGCCGGGCTCGTCGGCTCGGTGGTCCAACTCGAGCAATTACCGATGGCCGGCGCGGTCGTCACGCGGCTGCAACTCGAAATGATCGCCGAGTTGCCCGGCGTCCGCAGCATCTACCTGAACGAGCGGCTCGAGTATTCGAACTTCACTTCGGGCGAAATCACGGGCGGACATACCGTCCACGACGACCTCGGCGTACGCGGCGCGGGCGTGACCATCGCCGTGCTCGATTCCGGTGTCGATGCGACCCATCAGGATCTCTCGATGGGATCGAAGACGATTGAAAACGTGAAGATCATCGGCGACCTTGATCTCCTCGGCGGGATGACGGCCTTTCTCGAGGGGCAGCCGAACACCGACACCAGCAGTGGGCACGGCACGCACGTCGCCGGCACGGTCGCAGGCAGCGGCGCGGCGTCGTCGACGGACAGTCGGCGACCGTACTACCACGACGGCATCGCTCCGGATGCGACGCTGGTCGGTCTCGGCGCGGGCGAAGCGATCGCAATCCTGCACGCGTTGCTCGGCTTCGACTATGCGATCGCGAATCAGGACCGCCTCGGTATCGACATCATCACGAACAGCTGGGGTGGCGGGGACGGTGCGGCCCTGGACCCGAACAACCCGATCAACGTCGCGTCGTACGAGGCGTACCGGCGCGGTATGGTCGTGCTGTTCGCCGCCTCGAACTCCGGTCCGGATGACGACACGTTGAATCAATATGCGATTGCCCCATGGGTGATCAACGTGGCGGCCGGTACGCCGGCCAAGGCGCTTGCCGACTTCTCCAGCCGCGGCGTCGCCGGTGACCCGATCAAGCATCCTGACATCACGGCGCCGGGTTCGGGAATCGTGTCGACGCGCGCGCTGCTCACGCCGCTGCCGGCGCTGGAGCCGGTCATCGACCCCGACTACCCGGAATACGCGGTGCATTACGCGGGCATGAGCGGAACGAGCATGGCGACACCGTTTGTCGCCGGTGCGGCCGCGCTGCTGCTCAGCGCCAATCCCGAGCTGTCGCCGGACCAGATTGAGGACCTGCTCGTCGCCACAGCCGACCCGATGCCGGGTTACGCCTTCCATCAAATCGGCGCCGGCTACATCAATGTCCGCGCAGCTGTTGAAGCAGCACAGGTGACATCGGGCGCGCGCGCCGCGTTTCTCGCGGGCGACGTCGCACACGCAGCATCGGGCACCTGGGAGACGGTTGCCGACTCGGATGGACGGCTCGTATTCTCCGGTAATTGGCGCACGGTATCCGCGGCGTCTGCGACCGACGGCGCGTACCGTGAATTCAAGGGCCGTTCAGGTGGCGCGGTCTACGCGAAGTTCACCGGCCCGTCGTTGAAGTTCCAGTATCCGACGGACCGGAAGGGCGGCACTGCCGCCGTCTACGTGGATGGGGTGTACCGTGACACGATCAGCTTCTACAGCGCTGCACGCGAGTTCGGCGCTGTGTTCGCACTCGGCGGACTCGCCGACGGAGTGCACACGGTCGAACTTCGAGCGATCCAAGGCGGCGTCTACTTCGACGGCATGCTCGTGGACGGCGCGTTGTATCCAGTCAACGTGTCGTTCGTCGAGGAGAGCGAAGTGTTCACCGGTACGCTCGGCCCGTCGGTCGAGAACCTGCAGATCGTGCGGCACACGATTGAAGTCGGTGCCGACGCGACGGCGATCCGGGCGGTCCTGTCGTGGACCGGTCTGCTCGATGCCGACCTGTATCTCCTTGACCCGGACGGGAACCAAGTTGCGTCGGGCGCTACCTTGGCCAACCCAGAGACGCTGGCATTCTCTGTCCAGAAGCCGGGCACCTACACGTTCGAAGTCACGGGTTACGTGACCCTGTACGCGGACTACACGCTCGAGGCGACCGTCACGCGCGCGATAATCGAGTAAACTCAGTCCACCCGTACCAGAGCCGGCCCCGCTTGCGGGGCCGGGTTTTTTTATGGACCACGAAGAACCCCTTGTACGCCGGTTGACGGCGGTCGGCATCTGGATGCTGGCGGTCAACGGTATGATCGGTGCCGGCATTTTCGGCGTTCCGGCGGGCGCGGCCGCGCTTGCGGGCGCATGGAGCCCGCTCGTCTTCGTCGCATGCGGGCTTCTGCTCGGCGCGGTCATCCTTTGTTTTGCGGAACTCGCCGGCCATTTCCGCAGCACTGGCGGACCGATTCTTTATGCGCGCACCGCGTTCGGTCCGTTCGCGGGTTTCCAGACCGGCTGGGCGTTCTACATCGCGCGTGTGACGGCTTTTGCCGCAAACATCAACCTGCTCGTCGCCTCGATCGGCTTTTTCTGGCCCAATGCCGCGCAGGGTATCGGGCGTGTCGTGCTGCTCACGATCGTGGTCGCACTGCTGACGTGGGTCAACGTCGTCGGCATCCGGCAAGCGGTGCGTGCGATCGGCGTGCTCACCGTCCTGAAATTCCTGCCGCTGGTATTGCTCGTCGTAATCGGCCTCACGGCCCTCACGCCTGGCGCCTTCGGAGTGGGTATGACCGCGCCGACCGCGCTCGGATTCGGCCAAGCGGCATTGTTGGTCGTGTACGCGTTCGTCGGTTGGGAATCGGCTGTGGTTCCGGCGGGTGAGACGCGCGACCCTGCACGCGACATCCCGCGCGGCTTGCTGTGGGCGCTCGGGGTGGTCACGGTGCTCTATGTGCTGGTCCAGGCCGTCAGCATGGCTGTCCACCCCGATCTCGCCGGATCGACTTCCGGTCGCGCGTTGATAGAGGTCGGCGCGGAGCTGCTCGGACCTGTTGGCGCGCTGATTCTCACCATCGGCGTGGTGGTGTCGGTCGCGGGCAACTCTGCGAGCAGCATGCTGACGTCGCCACGAATGACCTACACGCTCGCGCGCGACAATACGATGCCTGTGTGGTTCGCACGCGTGCACGAAGATTACAAGACACCGGCAAATTCCATCATCTTCTTCGGCGCGCTCGCGCTCGTGCTCGCGCTCTGGGGGTCGTTTGTCTGGCTTGCGGCAATGAGCGCTCTCGTCCGCGTGCTCATCTACATGGTGTGTATCGGCGCGATGCCACGGCTGCGTGCGCGTTTCGGCAGCGAGTCGAATTACCGGGTTCCCGGCGGCTGGGCAATCCCCGTATTGGCGTTTGCCGTCTGTGGACTATTACTTACGCAGGTCAACGTTGCATCAGTTGGTTTGACCGTGGCTTTCGCGGCGCTCGGCGCAATCCAATACTGGTTCGTGCGGTCAAGGCGTTACGTATAGAACCACCTCGATGTCCTCACGACGGAACGCCGTTTCACGCGCTGTGGTGCGCCGCTCGAAGCGCATTCCGATTTTCTCCGCAACGCGGATCGACGCCGCGTTGTCGGGGTCGATGACCGCGAACACACGGGCCAGCCCCATTTCGTTCGTCGCGAACGCGGCGAGTGCGCGCGCAGCTTCCAGTGCATAGCCGAGACCCCAATAGGCTTTCCATACCCACCAGCCGAGCTCGAACTCTCCCGGCAGGTCAAGCGGCTGGATGCCTGCAACACCGACGATTTCCGTCCCGCCGCGAAGCATCATGGGCCCCATGCAGACGCCGTGCGCAGCGAGCTGAGCCGACTGCCGCTCCAGGAATTCATCGACCTCATCGGCCGACCACGCACGGCCGTGCGTGAGGTGTCGCATCATGTCGCTGTCCTCGACCATGCGCTCCAGCGCAAGGCGGTCACTCGGCCGCCATGGACGGATTGTCAGGCGTTCCGTCGATAAATCGAAATGGTCGGGCTTGCGCATCGCGCGATTATATAGTCGACTCAGCGGCATGAGATTGATGGCTTGCACGCTCATCCTCGCGCTCGCCGCTTGCGCGGCGCCGCCCCCGACACCCGATGTCACGCTCGAGCGCCGACCGTCCGGCGACTGGCGCGCAATCTGGCACTCCGACGAGCCGATCCAGACGCTGAAATTCGTGCGGCCCGCGAACTACCTGCGTGAGCGCGAGTGGCGCATCATCACGCCCGGCTACGCATTTTCGCGCGACGGCGACGCCCAGGTCGTGCAGCTCGCAGACGGTGCGTCGGCGTCCGCCGAGCTGATGATCGAGTTTCCGGTGAACACCGAATTCATGCCGCGCGATTACGAGTTGTTCAATGTATTCAGCAACGGCAGCGCGGCGATCTACACGGGCCACTTTTTCGCGCTGATCAACGCCGGCACAAAACCCCTCACGAACGTCGCAGTGGCTGCGCCGGCGGGCCAGCGCGTGGTGTTGGACCCACAACCGGGCCCGCTCGGCACGTACGCGTATGTCGGTGACCTCGAGCTGATCGACCACGCGCGCTTCGTTGCAATCATCGATCCAGGTCTTCCCCGGTGGCTCGAGACGACGCTCGTCGAACAGATCCCCGCGATGTTCGGTTTCTACGAGTCGCGCACTGGTCGGGTCCTCGAGCAGCGCCCAGTCGTGTTGTTCAGCTTCGTCCCGGGTCACGGCGCGGATATGAACGCCGGCGTGCTCGAGAACCTCATGCACCTGCGCGCGTCGGGTGATCGGTGGCACAACGACGACCCATGGGCGATGCGGAAGGCATTGCGGCTCATCGCGCACGAGGCCGCGCACTTTTGGAACGGCAACTCGCGCCCCGGCTCGCCGCCGTGGATGCACGAGGGTTCCGCCGAGGCATTCGCGGACGAGGCGCTGACTGCCGCGGACTTCATGGACGCGCGTTCGCTCGCGGACGCCTACGAGCTCGCGTTGAACGGCTGCGTGGTCGGCGGGCAACGCCACCACTATACGTGCGGCCAGATCGCAGCGTGGTGGACCGGGCTCGCCATCTCGGACGCCGACCCGGGTGCCGACTTGTTCACGTTCTGGGGCGCGCTCGCGACACGTGCCGCAGCCGGCGACGGCTACTACGGCCCGGACGAGTATTTTGCCGTACTCGAAGCGTTCGGCGTCCCCGCGGACGCCGTTGCGGAGCTGCGCGCGTTCACCGAGCATTCTGACGACGCCGGAGCGGCAGTGCGCGCCGGCGTCTCGCGGTACGGCGTTGTAGTCGAGCGCGACGACGTAGCCGCCGAGCCCAGCGCGCGGTTCGCTGCGAGCACCGAATTCCTGATGGCACTCCTCGCCGCCGATTGCCGGGGAGGGTATGGTTTCTACACGCGCGATAACGCGGTCGAACTCGGTGGACTCGGCGACTGTGGGCACGCGCGCGACGGCATGGTCATCGATGCGTTCGGCGGCGAGCCGCTCGACGCGCCGAACTTCGCCGCGGCGCGTTTCGCGCTCGCGCAATGCGCGAACGGTGGTCGGGTTGATGTCGGCCCTGCGGAGTTCGTGTGCCCTGAGGAACTTCCGCCGTTGCGAGGCTATTGGACGATTACCGGAGAGAGCCCATGAGAGTTTCGTTTGCAGTTATCGCGTTGTCGCTCAGCACCGCAGCCCCTGCGCAGGACCTCAAGGAGACGCTCGCGCCGGCCATCGACGCGGTGATGCCGCGAGTCATCGAGTGGCGTCGCGACATCCACCAACATCCTGAGGTTTCGAATCGCGAGGAACGCACCGCCGCGCTCGTTGCCGCGCACCTGCGCGAGCTGGGGCTCAAGGTCACAACGGGTGTCGCCCACCACGGTGTGGTCGGGCTACTACGTGGGGGCAGGCCGGGACCCGTGGTCGCGCTGCGCGCGGACATGGATGCGCTGCCCGTCACCGAGGCGACCGGGTTGCCGTTCGCGTCGGTGAACAAGGCAGTCATGCACGCCTGTGGCCATGACGCGCACACCGCGATGCTGATGGGTGCAGCCGAAGTACTCGCGAGCGCGCGAGAACGTCTCGCCGGGACGGTGATGTTCGTGTTCCAGCCGGCGGAGGAGGGGCCGCCGCCGGGAGAGGAGGGCGGCGCGAGTCTGATGGTGAAGGAAGGCCTGCTCGCCGGTGACGACGCGCCGGAAGCAATCTTCGGACTGCACGTGTATCCGTACCCGGCGGGGAATTTGTATTACAAAACCGAGGGATTCCTCGCCGCGTCAGACCGCATGAAAATCACCGTACGCGGGAAACAAACGCACGGTTCGCAGCCATGGGCCGGCATCGACCCCGTGACGATTTCCGCGCAGCTCGTGCTCGCGCTGCAGACCATCCCGAGTCGGCAGCTCGATGTCACGGTCGCGCCGGCCGTCATCACGATCGGCAGTATCACTGGCGGCACGCGCTGGAACATCATTCCCGATGAGGTCGTGCTCGAGGGGACGATACGGACTTACGACGCCGCAATGCGCGAGGATTTGATCGCGCGTCTGCGCCGCACGGTCGCAAAAACGTCCGAGGCGTCGGGTGCGACCGCGCAGGTCGACATTGAACAGAATGCCCCCGTCACGTGGAACGACCCCGCGCTCACCCGCCGCATGGTGCCGACGCTTGCATGGGCGGCCGGCGACGACAGGGTCGCCGAGGGCCGTGCGCAGACCGTCGCCGAGGATTTCGCGTACTTCCAGGAAAAGATACCCGGCATGTATTTCCTGCTCGGTGTGAACAAGGCGGGACTCGGCGCGGGTGAGGCCGCACCGAACCATTCACCGGAGTTTCACGTGAACGAGGACGCCCTCGTCACGGGCGTGCGCGCTTTGACCGGCCTTGCGATCGATTACCTGCAGGCGCCCGAGTAGCGCCGCGTCCACGCGGCTTTGATGGCTGTGGCCGCTGGCGCGGTGCGCCGCGCGGCTTGAACAGCGGCTCCGGCCGGATCGATCGGTCGACCTCGTACCCGGTCACCTCGACCTTCGGAATCTCGCGGCGCAACACACGTTCGATGTCGCGCAGCAGCTTCTGCTCATCAACACAGACCAGCGATACCGCGATGCCGTCGCGGCCCGCACGGCCGGTGCGGCCGATGCGGTGCACGTAGTCCTCGGGCACGGTCGGCAACTCGAAGTTCACGACGTGTGGGAGATGGTCGATGTCGAGACCGCGCGATGCGACGTCGGTGGCGACCAGAACGCGGACCTTGCCGCATTTGAAATCGCTCAACGCGCGCGTGCGCGCAGCCTGGCTCTTGTTGCCATGGATTGCATCCGCGCGCAGGCCGTCCTGGACGAGCTGTCGCGCGAGGCGGTCGGCGCCGTGCTTGGTGCGCGTGAAAACGAGTACCTGCTTCCAGTTGCCGTCACCAATCAGCCACGAGAGCAACTCGTGCTTACGGCTCTTGTCGACCGGGTGAACCACCTGCGTGATCGCCTCCACCGTTGTATTGCGTGCGGCGACTTCGACCGACTGTGGGTTGTGCAGTAGCGAGTTCGCGAGCGAGCGGATCTCGTCAGAGAAGGTCGCCGAGAACAGCAAGTTCTGGCGCGCGCGTGGCAACAGCGCGATGATTTTCTTGATGTCGCGAATGAAGCCCATGTCCAACATGCGGTCCGCTTCATCGAGAACGAGGATCTCGACCTGCGACAGGTCGAGCGTGCGCTGGTTCACGTGGTCGAGCAGGCGGCCCGGTGTCGCGACGACGATGTCGACGCCCTGACGCAGCGAGCTGATCTGCGGGTTGATGCTCACGCCGCCAAAAATCGCGGTCGACTTGAGCGGCATGCCCTTGCCGTAGGTGCGCACGCTGTCCATCACCTGGAGGCAGAGTTCGCGCGTCGGTGTGAGCACGAGTGCCCGCACCTTGCGGCGGCCGCCGGTTGGTGCGGACGCCTGCAGGCGCTGCAACATCGGCAGCGTGAAGCCGGCCGTCTTGCCGGTGCCGGTCTGCGCCGCGGCCATGAGGTCGCGGCCTTCCAGTACGGCCGGAATCGCCGCGGCCTGGATTGGGGTCGGTGTCGTATAGCCTTTGTCGGCCACAGTACGGCACAACGCGGCCGTGAGGCCGAGAGATTCAAAAGACATTAAAGGTAACTCCCAGACGCCTGCGCACGGTTTCGCCGTGACCGGTCCGTGCAAGCCATCAGCTTGGTTTGGATGATTGTTCGGGGCAGGCCGGGATGGATCACCGCGAAGGGCTGGCAAAGACCGGAGTGCCAGCGGCGCGCAGTGTAGCACGATTCAGGCAAAGAGCAATGAACACCAACGCGCATAACGACCTGCCAGGCATTCGGCGGAGCCGCCGGCGCTAGTGTCGTCGCCGCGCTCAGCTGCACGCGGCGCTGTAACCGCGCAGCCGAGGAGCGCGGCCAGACCCTGCACAGTCGCCTCACGCGGCCCGGTCTCGACGGGGGTTCCGAGTACGCGCGTGAGCAAGGTGCGGACGAACGGCTGCGCTGCGAGGCCGCCCGTTGCGACCACTCGGCGCGCCGGTGTCATCCGGTCGAAGTTCGCGCGTACGAGGAACACGACACTCTCGAGCACCGCATAGGCACGGGACGCCGCGTCGCCCGCGTCCGGCTCGAACCGCGCGCGGACGTCGGTGCGCCAGAACGGGGAGCCGACGCCGCCGATGCCGTTCACGAACAGGGGTGCGCACGCGGGGTCGACGCGCGCGAGCGCTGTCCACGGGAATGCCTGATCGGTCTCCTGTTCAAACCAGCTAATTGCAGACCCGGCGCCGTTGACGGTCCCTTCGGCCGCGAACGCGTGGTCGTCCAACGGCGCGAGCAGCAGCGCATCCGGCACGTCGGCCGCGCGCGCGACCGGTCGTAGCAGGAACGCCCCGGTACCCAGATTCAGATAGGCGGTGTCTGTCGTCGGCGAGCCCGCGGCAAACGGCACGATATTCTGGTCGCCTGCACACAGCGCCAACGGCACGCCGCAAAGCGTTCCGTGGACGCTCCGGTCATCGACCGGGTGGGGTAGCGCTTCCCGCGGAACCCCGAATGCCTGTAGCAGATCGTCAGACCAGTCGCGCGTGTGGACGTCGTACAACAGCGTGCGTTGTGCAATCGAGTGGCTCACGCGGTACGGCCGCTCGTCGAGCAGCCGATGTAGCAGGAAACTCGCGAGGGGTCCGTACCCGAGCGCGCGGTCCTTAGCCAAGTGTTCGCGCATCCAGCGAAGCTTCGTCGCACCGTAATGCGGTGACGCCACGAGCCCGGTAATCGCACGCAGGCGCTGGGTATCGAGCCGCATCTGATCGAACGTGCGGCCGGCGCGCGTGTCCATCCACGACAGCACGGGCGTGCGTGCGTCGCCGCTGGCGCGGTCCCACGCGACGACGCTCGACCGCTGACACGCGAGTCCCGCGCTATGCCACTCGCTGGGGGGAACCTCCTTGGCGACCTCGGCGATACATCGTTCGACGGACGCGACGATTTCCTCGGGGTCCTGCTCCACGATGCCCGAACCATCGCTGTACGTTGCGACCGATACCGACGCACTCGCCGCGACGTTGCCCGCCTCGTCAACAACGAACGCGCGGCTGCTCTGTCCGCCCTGGTCGAGGACCAGACGCATCGTCACAGCAGGGCGCCGCGCAGCGCGAGCGTGCCATCCGCGGTGCGCCACACCGGTAACGTGGCGGGCAATCCGGCCATCGCGCCCTTGTCGCGGAAACCGGCGATGAACTCCGCGGCATCAAAGTGCGGGCCGAGTCCCGCCAGTACGCCGCCAGCAAGCAGGACGCCCCCCGTGACCGGTGCGGCGAGGACCAGATCGCCGGCGAATGTGCCCAGCAAGCGAGAGAAACGTTTGACTGCGTCGGTCGCGAGCGGGTCGCCCTGCGCAGCGTGTTGTGTGACCTCGGCGCCGTCTTCGTAGGGTGCGCCCGCGACGAAGGTGCCGACGCGCGCGAGCCCGGGCCCGGAGAGCACACGCTCCCAACTCGCGCGCCGGCCGTCTCCGCAGACGTCCGCCAGGAACGCGTGGTCCCATTCCGTCGCCGGGGCGAATCCTGAGTGCCCGGCCTCGCTCGCCTCAACGGAGCTGTGGTGCCAATACGCGACACCGAGCCCGGTACCGACACTGATCAAGACATGCCGGCCGTCGTCTCGCCGCGGGCCTGGGTGGACGGCGACGACGTCGTTAGGCAGTGCCGCGGCGGCGGCGCGCGCGGCGCATTCGACGTCGTTCAACAGGCGCAAGGACGCGAAGCCGAATCGCGCGCGCAGCGCATCGGGGTCCGCCGACCAGTCAAGGTTGGTGAATGCGGCGGTTGATCCGCGCACGGGACCTGCGACCGCGAGCACCGCGTCAATTCCGTGCGCGTCATCGATGTCGAAGGCTGCAAGCGCAGCAGCGAGCGCGGCGTCGAGCGAGGCAAAATCGCGTGCCGGCAGGTCGATGCACCGGAGCGACGCCGCTTGCAGCGCAAACCGCGCGTGCGTTCCGCCGAGATCGGCCGCGAGCTTCACTCGAGGTCTTCCCCGACTTTCAGTCTGAACGGGCCATGCGAGACGGGCTTCACGATGACCAACGGACACCGCAAAGCCCCCGCCAAGCGTTCGAGCAACCGAGAGCCCTTGCGCGCGAGTCGTCCCTGCCAAGTGACCACGAGCAGGTCAGCGTCCCGTTCCCTGACCAGCGTCAACAGCTCCGCGATGACGTCGCCGCGGCACAATACGAGGTCCGTGAGCGCAGCGCGCTCGGCGACGGAACACTGCGGAAGTGCACGTTGGACGAATTCCTTCAACTGCTGTGGATACTCGTGGTGGGCGGCATCTGCGTAATGAGCGGCGGCTTCGAGCCCGGTGCCGGAGTCGGCGTTCGGGTCCGCGACGTGGACCGCGATGACCTGCATGCTCAGCGCGCCGGCAAGGCGTACGGTGAATTCGAGCGCAGCGTCACCGCCCGGCTGGCCCGTCAGCGGCACGACCGCGCGCCACAGTGGACGCGGTGCGGGCAGTGCCGCCGGCGTCAGCATGACGGCAGTCGCGGTGCGTTCGACGATCGCGCGCGCGTCGGGCGAGCCCGATGGCACGACCAGCAGATGCGTACCAATCGCGCCCAGGTCGGCCACCTTCGTGCGCACCTCGCAAGCTGCGCCGGTCTGCGCCGCGAACCGCTCCGCATACTCGCGCGCTCGGGCGCTGGCTGGGGAACTGTCGTCGAGGACGAGCAGCGTGTCGAGCGTCTTCATCGTTTGACCTCCACCGTATGCGTAGTGCCACGCCAGCGCAGGTTCATGGCCAGCGAGCGCCACGAAGCAGGCAGCCTTGCAGCTGCGTCGTCGGCCCAGGTCGGTCCGTCATCCCCGAATCGGACGTCAAGGAATCCGAACACGAGTGCTTGCCATGTTCCGCCCATGCATGCGGGATGGACGCCGAGCGCGCTGTTCGTCATCGCGTTGGAAAGGTCGAGCCACAGGCTCTGGCGCCAATATCGCCCCGCATCAGCGGCGAGTCCGAGCCGCGCTGCGAGCGCGCCGTGGATGGCGGGCGAGAGACTGCTGCCGTGGTCGGTCAGCGGCTCGTAGTAGTGGTAGTTCGCAGCGAGCTGCTCGGGCGTGAATTGATCCGGGAACAGGAATGGCAGCATCAAGGTGTCGGCTTGCTTGATCAGCTTCATGCGATTGATCTTGTCCCAGTCGAACAGGCGATTGATCGGCGCTTTCAGTCGCTCTTCTGCCGCGAGCGGGTACTCATCGAGGTCAAAGAAGCCGGCGAACTGCTCGATCACGCCGCGCGCGTCGGGCCCCGGGCAGAACAGGGACCCGGCAAGCGCATTCCATTCCGCGGGTTCGTCATGTCTGAGGTCGATTCGCTCGCACAGTTCCGACCACCGGTCCGGCGCGTCTCGCGTAAGCCACGCGGCGATCTCCACGGCGCGCTCAAGATTGAACCGCGCCATCCAGTTCGTATACGCGTTGTCGTCTACGCCATGGTGGTATTCGTCCGGGCCGACCACACCACGGATGTGGTGGTGCTTCGGCCCGCGCGTACAGCGCGTCACCCAATACCGCGCGGTCTCGGCAAGGAGTTCGGCACCGGCCTCGCGCATGAATACATGGTCGTGCGTCGCGTCCCAGTAACGCCATACGCCGTATGCGACATCGGCCGTGACATGGATTTGCTGGGCGCCGGTGAATATGGGGATTTCTCGCCCGGTGGTTTTCAGCAGGATTTTATCGGGCGTCACATCTTCGCCGGTCACGGTGGATTCCCACGCGAAATTCGCGCCCGTGGTGCTGCAATCGCGCGCACGCTGACGCGCGCCGTCCAGCGTGTGATACCGGTACCGCAGCGCATTGAGCGCCAGCTCGGGTGCCGTGTGCACGTAGAAAGGCAACATGAAAATTTCGACGTCCCAGAAAATGTGCCCCTCGTACGCTCGTCCACTGAGCGCGCGTGCACCGACCGACGCGTACGGCTTGGTGCCGGCCGTACTGTGCAGGTGGTAGCTGTTGAACCGCAGCGCCTGCTCCGTCGCGTAGCTGCCCGCCACACGGATATCGGAAGCTTCCCAGCGGTCATGCCAACAGGCCGCATGGCGATCGAATGCGTCGTCAAAGCGGTGCCAGTCGCGCGCGGCGAGATCCCGGATCGCCGCGCTGCGCGGGTCATCCGTATCCCGCGTGGTGTATACGACGACGTACCGTTGCAGTTTGATCTGCCCACGGGCGTTGATCTCGGTTCGCCACCGGTGTGTGTCGTCGTTGCCGTAGCGAGCGCGCGACGCGATGCAGAGCTCGTAGCTGGATGCCTGCGTACCGTAGCGCACGAACTCGATGCCGCCCGGCGCCGACCCCGTTTCGAGGACGCTCAGGTGTGGATGGTTCGCGCCGAGATCGGGATCGTGCAACGACGCATCGATGGCGACATCCGCAGCGCGGTCGCCGACGGTCACCGTGGCCGCCTGTAGGAGCAGGTGAGGCTCAGCGGCGGACGCGCAGCGTGTGCTGGCAATCGTCACGTGATGATCACTCGCGAGCTCGAAATTCGTTTCCGTTTGCAGAACTGCGCGCTTGAGGTCGAGACGGCGGCGGTATCGTCGTGTCCGTTCGTCCGATGGATCGAGCGGGACGCCGTCGACCTGCAGCACGATACGGAACGGGAACGGCGCCGATACGAGTTCCGCGTGCAGGCTGTCGCCGCCGCCGATGTTCAGGAATTCCTCCTCCGAATACGGTCGTGCCGCATGTTTTCGGTCATAGATCCCCGCGACGAACAGGTCGCCCTGGGAGCCAGGCAGTAGCGTATCGGGTGCGCCGCGCACGCCGACATAGCCATTGCCTACGGTGAACAGGCTTTCCATCGCGTGCTCGCGGGCGGGGTCGAACCCGTGTTGGTCGACGCGCCAGGCTTCTTGCTCGCGCCGTTCGTGCATCGCGTCGTCGAGGCGGTCTGGATCGAGCGCGTCGAGGTCCGCGACGACGATGTCCGCACCGTTCGCACGGAGCGCGGCGGCGTGGCCACCGCGGTCGACGCCGACGACGAGGCCGAAGCCGCCGCGTCGGGCCGCGTCGACGCCGGATACAGCATCCTCGATGACCACGGCGTGTGAGGGCGCGACGTCGATCAGTCGCGCGCATTTCAGGAAGCCGTCCGGGGCCGGCTTGCCGCGCATCCCGCCTTCGTCGAGGTCGCGGCCATCGATGACGGCATCGAACAGACCCGAGATGCCCGCGCGCCGCAATATCAGCCGCCCGTTTCGGCTCGAAGTGACCACCGTCGTCTTGATCCCGCGCGCGCGGAGCGCCTCGACGAGTGCGACCGACGACGGGAAGACGTGGATTCCGTCCCGTTCTAGGCACGCGCGGAAGAGGGCATCCTTTTGCTTGCCGACGCCATACACCGTCGTGGCACCCGGCGCGTCATCCGGCGTTCCGTCGGGCAATCCAACGCTGCGGGAAGCGAGGAAACTGCGGATACCGTCGTAACGCGGCTTGCCGTCGACGTAGTTCAAGTAATCGTGCACTGCGTCAAACGGTTCGGCGATGCCGAGCAACTCAAGGAGGGGGTCGAATGTCGCCTTCCACGCCGCAGCATGCACGTCCGCCGTGCGGGTGACGACCCCGTCGAGGTCAAAAATCGCTGCCTGTAATTCGAATACGTGCACTAGCCTGTCAGTCGAGCTCCGCTTCGATCCGCGCACGGACCGCTTCGAGGTCGGCGCCCGCCGACAGGGCGATGAACAAGGTGTCATCGCCGGCGAGTGAGCCGGCGATTTCGGCGATGCCGATGCGGTCAACGAGGACGCCGAGCAGCGGCGCGTGGCCGGGCGCGGTTTTGAGAATGAGCAGGTTGGGCGGCGAAGATTCGAGGGCGTAAGGCGGGCGCTCGGGCACGCCGCGCTCGACGCGGCGGTAGCGGCCATTTTCCTTTGCGACCGAGAGCTTGCGCAGATGACGCGAGAGGGTCGGCTGGGTGACGGTGAAGCCATGCGCGGCAAGCCGGGTGAGCAGCGTCGCTTGGTCCGTGAGGGTTTCGGCTTCAATCAGTTCGAGAATGGTTTGGTCCAGGGTCATCGGCTCATTCTGAATATCTTTGAATATGCATGCAACAGAATAAAGTTGCATAGATTCGTATAGAACCGTATATTGCGCGGCTTCATGGGCGCGCTCGTACATGTTTATCCGACTTACCCGTTCGAACTCGTGGCGGGCGCGGGCGACCGCGTGCGCGCGGCGGATGGTCGAGAGTTCGTCGATTTCTACGGTGGCCATTGCGTCTGCTCGACCGGCCACTCGCACCCGCGCGTCGTTGATGCGCTCTGCGCGCAGGCCCGAGAGTTGTTGTTTTACTCTGCCGCGGCGGACCTGTCGGTGCGGACGCGCGCGGCCAATGCATTGGTCGCGTTCGCAGGGCCGGGCATCGACGCCGTGTTTTTTTGCAATTCCGGCGCGGAGGCCAATGAGAATGCGCTGAAGTTAGCCGCCGGATTGACCGGGCGGTCGCGGTTCGTGGCGTTCGCCGGCGGATTCCACGGGCGCACACTGCTCGCGCTCTCCTGCTCGGACCTGCCTGGCGCGAAGCGCGCGCTCGGCCCCTTGGTCGCGGATTGCGAATTCCTCGCGCACGGTGATGCCGCGGCGCTTGCGACGGCCGACTTTTCGGACGTTGCCGCAGTGATCGTCGAACCTATCCAGTCGATGGCGGGGGTCCGATGCGCCGACGCCGCATGGTTCCGTGCGCTGGAGGAAAAATGCCGCGCCGCGGGGACGCTGCTCGTGTTCGACGAGGTTCAGACGGGGTTCGGGCGGCTCGGTGCCCCGTTCGCGTTCCAGCTCTACGGTGTGCGACCCGATTTCGTCACGTGCGCGAAAGGCATCGCCTCGGGCATCCCGATGGCGGCATTGCTCATGCCCGGGCGCATCGCAGGCCAGATTGCGTCGGGCGACCTCGGGAGCACGTTCGGCGGGGGCCCGGTGGCCTCGGCGGCCCTGCTGGCGACGCTCGCCGTCATCGAGGACGAGTCACTTGTCGCCCGCGCGCGCACCGCAGGCGCCGCGATCGCGGACGGATTGCGTGGAACGGCGGTCGACACGGTCCGTGGCATCGGCCTGCTGCTGGGCATGGTGGTGCCCGGGCGTGCCGCCGCCATGAAGGCGCACCTTGAATCCCGTGACGTGCTGGTCGGCGCGTCTTCTGATCCGGACGTCCTGCGTCTGATGCCACCGCTGAACGTATCCGACGCGTCTATCAACTGCCTCATCGACGCGGTGCGCGCGTTCTGATGCGGCACTACACCCACATTGCGGACCTCGGTGTCGACGGCGTCGCCGCCGTCGTCGCGCGCGTGCTCGAGTGGAAGCGGACGTCTCCCGGCAAGCATCTGCAGGACCGCCTGCTCGGCATGGTGTTCTTCAACCCGTCGCTTCGCACACGCGTGTCGTTCGAGGCTGCGATGCTCCGCGGCGGCGGGCACGCGGTCGTCCTCGACGTCGGCGCCGGTGTCTGGAAACTTGAGTATCGCGACGGCGCCGTGATGGACGGCGACCGGCCTGAGCACGTGCGCGAAGCCGTACCGGTGCTCGGCGAATATTGTGATGCGCTCGCCGTGCGGACCTTCGCCGCGCTCGAGGATTTCGACGTCGACAACGCGGATCCGGTCATGCGTGCCTTCCGGGCGCACGCCACGGTCCCGTTGATCAGCATGGAGTCTGCCCGCGAGCACCCGTGCCAGGGTCTTGCGGACGTGGTGTCCATCGCCGAGTTCGCGGGTGCGACGAGGGGTGTCCCCGTGACGCTGACGTGGGCGCCGCACGTGAAGCCGCTGCCGCACGCCGTCCCGAACTCGTTCCTGCTCACGGCTGCGGCGGCTGGTTGCGCGGTGCGCGTCGCACACCCGCCGGGTTTCGAGCTCCATGCAAGCGTCGTTGCCGAAGCACAGGCGCTCGCGCAAGCGGCCGGCGGGCGCGTCGAATTCACACACGACCAGGGCGCCGCGCTCGACGGCAGTCGCGCCATTTACGCAAAAGCGTGGGGGCCGTCATCGGTCGGCGCGTCGGTGACGGCGCACCGTGACTGGATGCTTTCGCGCACGGTGCTCGATGCGACGGCCCCCGATGCGTGCTTCCTGCATTGCCTGCCGTTGCGCCGCAATGTCGAAGTCCATGACTCGGTTTTGGACGACTCGCGTTCACGGGTCGTCGCAAACGCCGCCAACCGATTCGACGTGCAGCGGGTGCTGCTCGACTTGATGCTGAATGGAGATCGTTGATGGTATCGAACAATGCTTACGCATCACTCCGTTCCGTCGCGCGTTACGTGCGTCAGTTTCGCGACAAGGTGTTCGTCGTCAAGCTCGGCGGCGAGTTGCTCGCTGATCCCGGCGTGAGGCGCATGGTTTGCGAACAACTCGCGCTGCTGTCCAGCTTCTCGATGCGGATTGTGGTCGTGCACGGCGGTGGCAGCGGTCTGGACGGCGTGTGCGAGTCTCTCGGCATACCCGTCGAGAAGCACGGCGGCCGGCGCGTGACCTCACCGGCGGTGCTCGATGCCGCGAAGATGGTGTTCGCGGGCAGCGTACACATGGACTTGCTTGCAGAGCTGCGCGCTGCCGGCACGGCATGCGTCGGACTGACCGGCGTCGATGCCGGACTGATGCACGCGACGCGCCGCCCGCCGGTGGCGCTGCCGGATGGCTTTGCGGCAGATTTCGGGCTCGTCGGTGACATCGACGCCGTCGAACCGCGCGTGCTCACACACCTGCTCGACGGCGGATTCGTTCCGGTCATCGCCCCGCTCTCAGGGGACGACAACGGCGGCGTCTTCAACACCAACGCTGACACGATTGCAGCCGCGCTTGCGTCGGCGCTCGGCGCGGAGAAACTGTTCTTCATGCTGCGCGTGCCGGGCGTGCTACGGCAGCTCGACGACCCGACCACACTCGTGCCGCTCGCGACACCTGCCGACCTCGATGCACTCGTCGCGTCCGGTGCACTCAACGGCGGGATGTTGCCGAAGCTCGCGGCCGTCAAGGCCGCAATTGAAGGGGGCGTCCGCGGCGTACACCTCGTCAGCGGTCTTGTCCCAGATGCCCTGCTCGCCGAGGTGTTCACGAACGAGGGCAGCGGGACGATGGTCGTCGCCGAGGCCGACGCATGAAGCCCGCAGAACTCGTCGAGCGGTTGGTCGCGACGCCGAGCGTCTCCGGGGACGAGTCGCGGATTGCGGCGTTCGTCGCGTCGTACGCGGAGTCATTCGGCGTCGGGGTGCAGCGCGCTGCCAATAATGTGTGGTTCACGCTCGGGGCCGCGACGGGGCCGACGCTCCTGTTCATTTCGCACCTGGACACCGTGCCGCCGTGCGCAGGTTGGCGGTCTGACCCGTTGCGCCCACGCTGGGACGGGCGGCGCCTGTACGGGCTTGGCGCGAACGACGCCAAGGCCTCGGTTGCGGCGATGCTGTCGCTCGCCGCGAGCCTTGCCCGCGACGCGTCGCGCATCCCGGGGCGCATCGTGTTCGCGTTGACGGCCGAGGAAGAGACGGGTGGGCCCGGGGGCGTCGCGAGCGTGCTGCGGGAATTCGGACCGATCGACGCCGCGGTGGTTGGCGAACCGACTGGGCTCGATGCGTGCGCAGCGCAGCGCGGGATGTTGCTGCTCAAATGCACGGCGAAAGGGCGCTCGGCGCACGTCGCGCATGCGCAACTCGCCGACAATGCCATCGAGCGCGCTGCGCGGGATATCACGCGACTCACCGACAAAACCTTCGACCCGCACCCGCTACTCGGCGCGACGCGCGCGCAGGTGACCCAGGTGAGCGGGGGCTTGCAACGCAACCAAGTTCCCGACCGCTGCGAGTTCTTTGTCGACCTGCGGACCACCCCAAACCTCGATCACGCGAACGTCGCGGCACAACTCGCAGCTGTGCTCGAGAGCGAAGTCGCCATCCATTCCGAGCGCTACGCACCGAAAGCGACGGCGCTCGGGCACGCAATCGTCCGCGCGGCGCTCGCAGCGAACGGTCGCGCGGCGCCAGTCGGATCCGGTACGACATCGGATTGGGCGTTCCTCGGAGAAATACCGGCGGTGAAAATGGGTCCAGGCGATAGCCGGCGCTCACACTGCCCGGATGAATACATCGAATGCGATGAAGTGGTTGCCGGCGCGGCCGTGTACGGCGAGATTGCGCGGCATTATTTCCGGGAGGCCAACGCATGAGACGGTTGTGGGACAAGGACCTGCCGCTCGACGCGCTCGTACATCGGTTCACCGTCGGCGACGACCCGGTGGTCGACCTCGCACTCGTCGAGTACGACGCGATCGGCTCAGCGGCACACGCGCAAGGGCTCAGCCATGCCGGTTTGCTCGCGGGCGACGCACTCCTCGCCTTGCTCGGCTCGCTCGCGGGTATCGCGCAGGACGCGCGCGCCGGGGCGTTTCGCATCACGCCGGAGCAGGAGGATTGCCACACGGCCATCGAGCATCGCCTGACGGCCGAGACCGGCGACCCCGGCAAGCGGATACACCTCGGTCGCTCGCGCAATGACCAGGTACAGACCGCATTGCGCCTGTGGCAACGGGACGAACTATTCGCGCTCGTAGACGCCGTCGCCGACCTGGGTGAGGCGCTGCTGGCTTTCGCGGAAGACAATCGCGATATTCCTTGGCCGGGCTACACCCACATGCGTCGCGCGATGCCGTCATCGGCTGCCCAGTGGGCGTCCGCGTTTGCTGAGGGCCTCGTCGAAGAGCTTGAGGCCGCCATCGGTATTTACCGGCGGCTTGACCAATGTCCGCTCGGCGCTGCGGCCGGGTTCGGTGTTCCGCTACCGCTAGCGCGTGAGCACACCGCCGCGCTGTTGGGCTTCTCGCGCGTGCAGCGCTCCACGATCGACGTGCAAAACGCGCGCGGTCGCCACGAGTTCGCATTGACGGGCTGGCTGGCCTCGCTGAGCCTCACGCTCGAGAAGTTATGTTGGGACGTCGCACTTTTCAGTACCGAAGAGTTCGGTTTTCTCACGCTGCCGGACGAATTCACCACCGGCTCGTCGATCATGCCCCAAAAGCGCAACCCGGACGTCATCGAGTTGGCCCGCGCGGGGTGCCGCAGGCTCCGCGCGCGTCACGCGCTGATTTCAGAACTCGCGGGTGGCCTTCCGTCTGGTTACCACCGCGATTTGCAGCTCCTCAAGGCACCGTTGTTCGAGGCGGTGAAGGACGCGAGCCTGCTCTTGCGCATCCTTGCACATGTGGTGCGTGGGCTACGCGTTGATGGCGCACGCACGCACGCGGCGGACACCGACGAGCTGTACGCTGCGCACGAAGCGTGTCGACGCGTCGCACACGGGGACGCCTTCCGCGACGCGTACCGGGCGGTCGCAGCCGAATTGTCTGCGGGCACTTTCCGGCCGGATCGCGCGGCGCTCGCATCGGACCACGTTGGCGGACTCGACAACCTGCAGCTCGCCGGAACCGCGACCGACCTGCGCGCCGCGCATGCGGCGTTCAGCGCACCGCGGACCCATGTCTCACACTGCCTCTCGGTGATCTTCAATGGCTGACAAGCACGTTGCTCTCGCGTTCTCAGGCGGGCTCGACACCTCGTTTTGCGTTGCGTGGCTGCGGGACCAGGGTTATCGCGTGACCACCGCCACTGTAGATACCGGCGGCTTTGACGCGATCGAACTCAAGCGCATCGCGAGCGCGTCCGCAATGCTCGGCGCCGTGGCGCACCACACGGTCGATGCGCGTGCACGCTTGTTCGACCGCTATCTGCGGTTCTTGATATTCGGCAACGTACTGCGTGGGGGCACCTACCCGCTGTCTGTGTCGGCGGAGCGCGTGTGTCAGGCCGAATGCGTCGTTGACGTGGCGCGGAGCGTCGGTGCATCTGCACTCGCGCACGGTTCGACGGGCGCCGGGAATGACCAGGTTCGGTTCGACGTCGCTTTCACCGCCCTCGCGTCGGATCTCGAACTCATCACTCCGATCCGAGCGCTCGCATTGTCGCGCGCGGACGAGGCGACGTTCCTTGCCGCGCGTGGCGTCGAGGTGTCCTCGCGGACGCGTGCGTACTCCGTGAACGAAGGGATGTGGGGCGCGTCCGTCGGCGGGCGTGAAACGCTCGAATCCTGGCCGGGCCTACCCGACGACGTTTTCCCGGGTGGACCCATCGATGCGCCGGCCCCGCGCACGCTTGTCGTGTCGTTCGACCGCGGCGTACCGGTCGCGCTCGACGGCACGGCGCTCGAGCCGGTGCCCCTGATCGAAACATTGAACATGGCCGGCCGGAAGTATGGCATCGGTCGCGGCGTGCACCTCGGCGATACCGTGCTCGGCATCAAGGGCCGCGTCGGTTTCGAGGCGCCGGCGGCGCACCTGCTGATCGGCGCGCACCGGGAGTTGGAGAAACTCGTACTGACCGGTCGCCAGCTCTTCTGGAAAGAATCGCTCGGCAATCTGTACGGCAGCCTGCTGCATGAGGGCCACTATTTCGACCCCGTTGCGCGCGACGTGGAGGCGTTTCTCACCTCGACGCAGCAACGCGTCACCGGCGACGTCCGCGTGACGCTGCGCGAACGATCCTTCTCGATCGACGGGTTGCGGTCGCCCCATTCGATGATGGATCCGCGTGTCGCGAGTTACGGCGAGTCGAACGCGCTGTGGACCGGCGAGGAGGCGCGCGGGTTCGCGAAGCTGTACGGCGTCCCGCAAGTACTCGCTCGGCGAGCGGGCAGGGAGCACGAATGAATCGGTTGCATCTCGACAAAGTCGCGTCCGTCACGCGCAACTTGCAGTTGGAGCGCACGGTTACAGTGGTTCCGGACGTCATCGCCGAGGCGGGCGCGGTCGTCGCGGGGCGCATCATCAACGAGAAATCTGCATACAACCAGCTCGAGGACGTCTTCGGCCGCATGAACGTGCTGCACGGCGGGGACGTCATCGTCGGCGCGCTCGGGCATCGCAACGCGCTACATGGCTACGAAGGGGTGTTGCCCACCTCGGTCGTTGCGGGCCAGATGCTGCAGGTCTTGAATCTCGGGGGTGTGATTGGCGAATGCGTGTCGCACAACCCGGACGTCGGGGCGCCGTTCCAGTTCGAGGTGCTCGGGCAGGTGCTCGTGTATCCGGAATTCGGTTCGCGGCAGGGACGCGCCGCGAACATCGCCCAGCGCGCAGTGCGGGGGGGCGGGCAATTGCCGCGTTGTCCCGTCATTTACGTCGCAGGTACCTGCATGAATTCCGGCAAGACGGCCGCGGCGTCTGCGATCGTGCGCCGGCTACGGCAGGCGGGTCTGCGCGTCGGCGGATTGAAGCTGACCGGCATCTCGTTGATGAAGGACACTCTCGCGATGGGGGATTACGGCGCCGACGCGGTGCTCGATTTTACCGACGCTGGCATCGTCTGCACGTCGGCCGACACGGCGGCGGCGACCGCGCATATCTTGTTCGCGGAGATGGCAGCGCGCGGCGTCGACGTGATCGTCGCTGAAACCGGCGACGGCATCATGGGCGAGTACGGGGTGCAATCCATCCTCGCGGACCCTGTGCTGGCTGGCCTCCGTACCGCGTTCGTGTTCTGTGCGAACGACCCGGTCGGCGTGAGTGGCGGGCTCCGCGACCTGCGCGAGTCATTTGGCATCGACGCCGATCTCGTGACGGGCCCTGCGACCGACAACCGCGTCGGAACGCGCTTCGTCGAATCGCTGGGTGTACCGGCAATCAATGCGCGTACCGACCCGAAGCGCGTCGGCGATTTCGTGCTCGACCTGATCGAAGCTCGGCGCGGCGCATGACAATCCATGCTTGCATTCTCGGGGCGACCGGGTACGGCGGCGGTGAGTTGCTGCGCATCCTGCTGCAGCACCCGGAGGTCGCGCGAATCGACGGCGTCTCGCGCTCATCGGTTGGATCGCCGTTCAGCGCGGTGCATCCGAACCTGCGCGGGGCGACCGACGACGCGTTCACCGATACGCCGGACTGGGCGGCGCTCGCGGCTGCCGACGCGCCCGTGCTTTTCGCGGCGCTGCCGCACGGCGAATTTGCGAAGCAATGGCCGATGCTGCATGCGGACGCGCAACGCGCCGGGGTGGCCGACCGCCTGTGCGTGATCGACCTGTCCGGTGACTTCCGACTCCGCGATGCGAACGCGTATGCGCGCGCTTACGGGGCCGCCCATCCGTGCCCGGATTGGCTCGACGCGTTCTCCTACGGATTGCCGGAGCTCGGCGGGAATCCTGGGCGCCTGATCGCGAATCCTGGCTGCTTCGCGACGGCAATCCAGCTCGCGCTCGCGCCGCTCCGCGATCTTCCCGATCCGGGGTTCATCGCGGTGACGGGCGTGACGGGCTCATCCGGGTCTGGGGCGACGCCGACCGAGACCACGCACCACCCGGCGCGCGCGCATGACTTCCGTGCCTACAAAGTCCACCGGCATCAACACATGGCCGAGGTCGAGCAACTTTTCGCGCCATCCGGCGCGCGAACAATCGGCTTCGTCGCACACTCCGCGCCGCTGGTCCGGGGTATTTTTGTAACCGCGCAGTTCGCGCTGCCGCCGTCAATCGATGCGGACGCGCTGCGGGCGGCGTACGACGCGCTCTATGAAGATGCGCCGTTCATCAGGCTCGTCGACGGTAGCCCGCGGCTGGCCGCCGTGGTCGGCAGCAACTACTGCGATCTCGCCTGCGTGGTCGCCGAAGGCCGCGCGGTCGTCATCGCGGCGCTCGATAATCTGGTGAAAGGGATGGCGGGGCAGGCGGTCCAAAACATGAACCTCGCGCTTGCGCTGGATGAGGCCGCTGGACTCAGGCAGGTCGCGTTATCCCCGGGGTAGACGCGGTATAATTCGCCGATGCCCTTTTACGAGTACCAATGCACCGCCTGCAAGCACCGCCTCGAGGCGCTTCAGAAGTTCAGCGATGAGCCGCTCGTCGAGTGTCCGGCGTGCGGGGCCGCAGCGCTGCAGCGACTGATGTCGGCGCCGGCGTTCCGTCTCAAGGGCGGTGGCTGGTATGAAACCGACTTCAAGTCGGACAACAAGCGCCACCTCGCCGAGGGCAGCGACGCGAAACCGGTAGAGAAATCCGACACGAAGCCCGTCGACTCGACACCGGCAAAGCCGTAACATGGCGCGCCTTATGCGGACTCATTATTGCGGACTGGTCACCGCAGAACATCTAGACCAAGAAATCACGCTCTCGGGCTGGGTACAGCGTCGGCGCGACCACGGCGGCGTCATCTTCGTTGACTTGCGTGACCGCGAGGGCGTCGTGCAGCTCGTGTTCGATCCGGATGCTGCCGACGTCTTCGCCGTTGCCGAGCGCCTGCGCAGTGAATATGTCGTCAGCGCGCGCGGTCTGGTCCGCCGTCGCCCGGAGGGCACGGTCAACGCGAACATGCAGACCGGCGAGGTCGAGGTGCTCGTGAGCGAGCTGGAGATACTCAACCGCGCCGAAACGCCGCCGTTCCAACTGGACGACGAGGATATCGGCGAAGAGATCCGGCTGCGATATCGCTATATCGACTTGCGTCGGCCCTTGATGCAGCAGCGCTTACGCCTGCGTCACGCGGTCACGCGCGCGCTACGTCGTTACCTCGATGATGAGGGTTTCGTGGACGTGGAGACGCCGATGCTGACCCGCGCGACGCCGGAAGGTGCGCGCGACTATCTCGTACCGAGCCGCACGCACCCAGGCCGGTTCTTCGCGCTGCCGCAGTCGCCCCAACTCTTCAAGCAGCTGTTGATGATGTCCGGGCTCGACCGGTACTACCAGATCGTGCGCTGCTTCCGCGACGAAGATTTGCGCGCGGACCGCCAGCCGGAATTTACGCAGCTCGACATCGAAACTTCGTTCCTCGACGAGGAAGCGATCATGCGCTCGATGGAGGGTATGATCCGCGCGCTGTTCTCGGAGACGCTCGGCGTCGAATTGCCGAAGCCGTTCCCGCGCCTCCCGTATGCCGACGCGATGGCGCGCTACGGGTCTGACAAGCCGGACCTGCGCATCGCGCTTGAGCTCGTGGGTGTCGATGACGCCGTCGAGGGTGTTGAGTTCAAGGTTTTCTCCGGACCCGCCGCGAACCCCGACGGCCGCGTGGCAGCATTGCGCGTGCCGGGCGGCGCCGCGCTGTCGCGTAAGGACATCGACGCATACACCGCGTTTGTGGGCCGTTACGGCGCAAAAGGCCTCGCGTACATCAAGATGACCGATGACGGGCCGTCCGCGCCGATTCTCAAGTTCCTGCCGGAGGCGGTGGTGAAGACCATCGTCGAGCGAACGGGCGCGCTCGCCGGGGATATCATTTTCTTCGGCGCCGACGATGCGCGTGTCGTAAACGACGCGCTCGGCGCATTGCGCGTGAAAATCGCCCACGACCTCGGCCTCGTCGCGCCGGGTTGGCAGCCACTGTGGGTCGTTGACTTCCCGATGTTCGAATACGACATGGAATCGAAGCGCTGGCTTGCATTGCATCATCCATTCACTGCGCCGCGCGTTGACGACGTCGATGAGTTACGCGCGAATCCACGGACCGCCGTGTCGCGTGCGTATGACATGGTGTTGAACGGGACGGAAATCGGCGGTGGCTCGGTGCGTATCCACCGGAGCGACATGCAGAGCGAAGTGTTCCGTCTGCTCGGCATCGCCGACGACGAGGCGCGCGAGAAATTCGGCTTCCTGCTCGACGCGCTGAAGTACGGCGCGCCGCCGCACGGCGGTATCGCATTTGGCCTCGACCGCCTCGTGATGCTGATGGCGGGCGCGACGTCGATTCGCGACGTGATGGCATTCCCGAAGACGCAGACCGCGCATGACCCCCTCACCGACGCACCGGGATTGGTGTCCGACGCCCAGTTGCGCGAACTTCGGATCACGCTGAAGAAAGGCTGATGGCCGCGCTGCTCGACATCGACGGGTACGCGGGGCTGGCGGACGGTGACTGCCACACGCGCATCGTCGAAGCGAAGGCGCGGCTCGCGGGTCGCGCGGTGATTCTCGGGCACCACTACCAGCGCGAAGAAGTGTACCGACACGCTGATCTGACCGGCGACTCGCTGCGGCTCGCGCACCTCGCGCGCGACACCGACGCCGAGCACATCGTGTTCTGCGGTGTGCATTTCATGGCCGAGGTCGCCGACATCATGTCGCGGTCCGGTCAGGTCGTGGTTCTGCCGGACATGGCCGCGGGTTGCTCGATGGCCGACATGGCCGACCTTGCCGCGGTCGAGCGCGCGTGGCAGGAGCTCGGCAGTGTGCTGGACCCGGACACTTCGATCACACCGGTCACCTACATCAACTCCGCCGCGAACTTGAAGGCGTTTTGCGGCCGCCACGATGGGCTGGTCTGTACGTCCACGAATGCGCCCGCGGTATTGCGCTGGGCGTTCGAGCGGCGCGAGAAAATCCTGTTCTTTCCCGACCAGCATCTTGGGCGGAACACGGCTGCGCGCATGGGCATCGGCCTCGACGAGATGGTGGTCTGGGATTTCACGAAGCCGTTGGGCGGCCTGACCCCGGAACAAGTGCGCGCGGCGAAGGTCTTGCTTTGGAATGGCTTCTGCTCGGTCCACCAGATGTTCCAGGCGGCCGACATCGACCGGTTCCGCGAGAAATACCCTGAATCTCGCGTCATAAGTCACCCTGAATGTTCATACGAAGTCTGCGCGAAATCGGACTTCGTGGGCTCTACGGAATTCATCCTGAAGACGGTCAGCGCATCGCCTTCGGGCTCACGCTGGCTGGTCGGGACCGAGTTGAATCTCGTCAACCGGATGCACCATGAGTTGAAGCCTAAGGGTGTTGCCGTACATTTCATGTCGCCGATTGTGTGTATGTGCTCCACGATGTACCGGATTGACCCCCAGCACCTGCTGTGGACACTGGAGAACATGGTTGATGGGCGTATCGTCAACCGGATCCGGGTGCCGGAACCCGAGGCGGCGCAGGCCAGGGTGGCATTGGAGCGAATGATGGCTTTGCCCGGCTGACTGCGTAAGCGTAGAATCCCCGTTCGGGGAAGCCCAGGAGGGGCGAGACCAATGACACGGATCAACACACTACTGACGCGACTCTTGCTCGCTGCGGTCATTGCGCCGACGGCGCACGCAGCCGACCTGCAACTGTCGATCGAGCCCGCTCGTGTCGAATTCCCCGAGGACCAGTTCGCTGGCGCGCGTGATGATCGACACGGCTTCGAAGTCTCCGGTACCTGGGCGTTCGGCCCGACGCTTGACGTGCGGATGTCATGGCACGACGCGCAGACCTTGCCGAGAGCGGTCGTGTCCTCGCCGTTCTGGGCGGATTATGCGACGCGTGGGTATTCGGTCGCGTTCAACCAACAGGCGTTCGGCCCGTTTGAAGTGTTCGGTCGCTTCGACGTCATGGACATCGACGTCAGGACCGCAAACATCAATCTTCCGTTGACCGAATCGCGCCGCATCACGATCGCGGGCGCGGGCGCGCGCTGGCGCCCGACCAGTGACACATGGGGCTTTGAAGCGGGCGCGAACCGCGCGACCGATCGACCGACCTTCGTGGGCGTCGGGGTCTTCATTTCGTTTTGACCGCGAGGTAGGCGGCAGCTTCGTCGACCACCGACCGCGGCAGTCCGGCCAGGCGTGCGACCTGCAGCCCGAAGCTCTTGTTTGCCGGTCCATCCTGCACCGCGTGCAGGAATACCAACGAATCCCCGTGTTCGACCGCGTCCAGATGAACGTTTGCGCAGGTGCCGTGCGTGTCCGCAAGCTCGGTGAGCTCAAAATAATGGGTTGCGAAAAGCGTGAATGCGCGAACCTCGCGCGCGAGGAAACCCGCGCAGGCCCACGCAAGCGATAGCCCGTCGTAGGTTGAGGTGCCGCGTCCGACTTCGTCCATCAACACCAGGCTCTCCGAGCTCGCGTTGTGCAGGATGTTCGCGGTCTCGGTCATCTCCACCATGAACGTAGAGCGGCCGCCGGCGAGATCGTCGCCCGCACCGATGCGCGTGAATACGCGGTCAATCGGGCCGATGCACGCCGCAGCGGCCGGTACGAAGCTGCCGATGTGTGCGAGCACCACGATCAACGCTGTCTGACGCATGTACGTCGACTTCCCACCCATGTTCGGCCCCGTGATCACCAGCATCCGACGCTTGTCGTCGAGCACAAGTCCGTTGGCCACGAACGGCTCTTGGAGTACGCGCTCGACGACCGGATGACGGCCGTCAGTGATCGTGATGCGCGCTTCCTGCACAAGTTCAGGGCGCCGATAGTTCAGCGTGACCGCGCGCTCAGCGAGAGTGACCAGCACATCGAGCGTTGCAAGCGCGGTTGCGGTTGCCTGCAACTTCGGCAACACCGTTTGCAATTCTGCGACCAGCGCGTGGTAGAGGTCTTTCTCGCGCGCCGCGGCGCGGTCGCGCGCACCGAGCACCCGCTCTTCGTGCGACTTCAACTCCGGCGTCACATAGCGCTCTGCCGACTTCAAGGTTTGGCGGCGCTGGTAATCGGCGGGTACACGGTCAGCGTGGCTGCGGCCCACTTCAATGTAATAGCCGTGGACGCGGTTGTAACCGAGCTTCAGCGTGGCGATGCCGGTGCGATCGCGCTCACGTTGTTCGAGCTCGTCGAGGAATCGGTCGCCGTGCGTGGCGATTTCCCGAAGGTCGTCGAGCTCCGTATCGAAACCCCGCGCGATGACGTCGCCATCACGGAGTTGCGGGGCCGGCGTCTCCGCGATTGCACGCTCGAGCAGCGCATGGGTCTCAGGGTGCTCGCCAGTCTCCTGTGCGAGCGCTTTGAGTAACGGGGTATCGAGTCCGGAAAGCGCGGCCTGCAACGCGGGCAACCGACCGAGGACTTCCCGTAATGCGGCAAGATCACGCGGCCGCGCCGAGCCGAGTGCAACGCGCGCGAGAATCCGCTCGGCGTCGCCGATGCCGGAAAGACGTTCATGCAACGGGGGATACGCGACGCGTTCAGCGATCCTTCCGACTGCGTCAAGGCGCGCGTTGAGGACGCCGCGGTCGCGTAGCGGCCGGCCCAGCCATCGGCGCAGCAATCGACTACCCATGGCCGTCGCACACTGGTCGAGCACGCCACACAGCGTCCACTCGGGGTGACCCGAGAGGGAGGCATCGATTTCGAGGTTGCGGCGCGTGACCGGGTCGAGCAACAGGGTGTCCGAGCGCTGCTCGACCGACAGCGCGGTCAAATGCGGCAATGCAGTGCGCTGGGTGTCCTTCACATATTGAAGCAGGCAGCCGGCGGCCGCGGTCGCCGCGGGCAGTCCGCCGAGCCCGAACCCGTCGAGCGTGCGCGTGCCGAATTGCGCCGTCAGCGCGCGCGTCGCGCTCACGGCGTCGAAGTGCCATGGCGGACGCCGGCGCAGCCCGCGTAGCCGGTCGATTGCCGCCGGGAGCACGAGATCTTCCCCGGCGAGCAGTTCGGCCGGCGCCAGCCGGTCCAGTTCCGCGGCCAATGCGTCGGCATCGTCGCATTCGAGCGCGCAAAACCGTCCGCCCGCGAGATCGAGCCAAGCGAGACCCCAGCCGGTCGGCGCGCGGCTGACCGCGGCGAGCAGGGTGTCGCGCCGCGCGTCGAGCAACGCGTCGTCGGTCAGGGTGCCCGGCGTCACGATGCGCGTCACGCGGCGCTCGACAGGGCCCTTGCTCGTGGCCGGGTCGCCGACTTGCTCGCAGACCGCAACCGATTCGCCGGCGCGCACGAGCCGCGCGAGATAACCCTCGGCCGAGTGATGGGGGACACCGGCCATCGGTATGGGCGCGCCCGCGGACTGTCCGCGCGTCGTCAGCGTGATGTCGAGCAACGCCGCTGCCTTGCGCGCATCGTCGTAGAACAATTCATAGAAGTCGCCCATCCGGTAGAAGACCAAGAGGTCGGGATGGTCGCGTTTGATCGCCAGGTACTGGCGCATCATCGGGGTGTGATCGGTCAACACGGGCGGTACACTAGAACATCGATGAACGACGAGCAATTGAAAGACCTCGCGATGGCCGTTGGCGAGCGCCTGCAGCACGAGGGCGCGCAACTGGCGCTCGCAGAATCGTGTACCGGCGGTTGGATCGCGAAAGCCTGTACCGATGTGGCCGGCAGCGCGGCGTGGTTCGCGGGCGGGTGGGTCAGCTACAGCAACGACGCCAAGCAGGCGATGCTGGGCGTCGACCCCCTTACGCTGCGCGAAAACGGCGCCGTCAGCGAGCCCGTTGTGCGCGAAATGGCCCGCGGCGCGCAGCGGCTCGCGGGCGTCGCCTACGCGTGCGCGGTCTCCGGCATCGCCGGCCCGACGGGGGGTACCGACGACAAGCCAGTCGGCCTCGTGTGGGTTGCGTGGGCGCACGGCGATGTGCTTGTGGCCGAGCGGTTCCAATTCGGCGGCGCGCGCGAGCAGGTGCGTCGCCGCACCGTCGCCGCGGCGCTCGAGGGGTTGGCCCGGGTGTGATTCGGTGCTTCGTCGCGCTCTGGCCGCCCGCCGAGCTGCGTGACGCGCTGACCAGTCAAACCGTTTTCATTCGAACTGGGTTCGACGCGCGCGCACCCACGCTGACGTGGCAAGGGCCGCCGCTTGAATGGCGTGTCGACGACATTGCGCTCCGCCGTTCGGATGGGACCGATGCCGGGGTCCGGTACTCGGTCGTCGCTAGGACCGCCCCCGCGTCCGTGCGATAATCACAGTTCATTCGCGTGCGGGGCAGGAGCAAGACTATGGACGACAACAAACGCAAGGCGCTGGGCGCCGCGTTGACCCAAATCGAGAAGCAGTTCGGCAAGGGTTCGGTGATGCGCATGGGCGACGGCGGGGTCGTCCGCGATGTCGAGGTGATTTCGACCGGCTCGCTCGCGCTCGATATCGCGCTCGGCATCGGGGGCCTCCCGCGCGGCCGCGTCGTCGAGATCTATGGCCCGGAGTCCTCGGGCAAGACCACCCTCACGCTGCAAGTGGTTGCCGAGGCCCAGCGCATGGGCGGCACCTGCGCCTTCGTGGATGCCGAGCACGCGTTGGACCCCGGCTATGCCCAGAAGCTCGGCGTGAACGTCGATGACCTGCTCGTGTCACAGCCGGACACCGGTGAACAGGCGCTGGAAATCACGGACATGCTGGTGCGCTCGGGCGCGGTCGACGTGGTCGTGGTCGACTCGGTCGCGGCGCTGACCCCGAAAGCCGAGATCGAAGGCGAGATGGGCGACAGCCACATGGGCCTCCAAGCGCGGCTCATGTCGCAGGCGCTGCGCAAACTCACCGCGAACATCAAGCGCTCGAACACGATGGTCATTTTCATCAACCAGATCCGCATGAAGATCGGCGTGATGTTCGGTAGCCCCGAAACGACGACCGGTGGCAACGCGCTGAAATTCTACGCGTCGGTGCGCCTCGATATCCGTCGCATCGGCTCGATTAAGGTCGGCGACGAGGTCATCGGCAACGAGACCCGCGTAAAAGTCGTCAAGAACAAAATGGCGCCGCCGTTCAAGCAGGCCGAGTTCGAAATCCGCTACGGCTCTGGCATCTCGCGTCAGAGCGAAATCCTCGATCTCGGCGTGAAGCTCGACCTGGTCGAGAAGTCCGGCGCCTGGTACAGCTACAACGGCGACCGCATCGGTCAGGGGAAGGACAATGCGCGCCAGTTCCTCGTGGATAACCCTGAAATGGCAGCGGACATCGAAGCGAAGGTCCGCGCGCAATTGCTGCCCCCGAAACGCGAGGCAGCGGAACCCGAGGCCGAGGCGGCTGAAGCCTGAGCTCGACGAGCGCGCCGATCCGGCGCGCATCGAGCTCGTCGCGATGCGCTATCTCGCGCGGCGCGAATACGCGTCCGCCGAACTCACGGACAAGCTCGTTCGCCGCGGGTACGATGAATCGGCGGTGCGCAGCGTGGTCCGCGCGCTTGCCGAAGCGGGCCTGCAGGACGACCACCGATTCACAGAGGCGTTCGTCCGCTCGCGGATTGCGCGAGGCCACGGGCCGGTGAAAATCGGCGTTGAGTTGCGGCGGCGCGGCATCGACGACGCAGGGGACGTACTCGCCGACGCGGCCGACTGGTTCGAGCTCGCGCGCGAGCAGCGACGCCGGCGTTTCGGCGACGAACGGCCCGCGGATTGGGGGGTGCGCGCCGCGCAGGCACGCTTCCTGGAGCAGCGGGGATTCACGCGGGACCAGATCAAGGCCGCACTGGACGGCGAAGAATGAGCAACCAACACAGCAGCGCGGCGCTCCGCCGCCGTTTCCTCGAGTTCTTCCGTGACCGCGGCCACCGCGTCGTCGCATCGAGCCCGCTCGTTCCTGCAAATGACGCAACGCTGTTGTTCACGAACGCCGGCATGGTGCAGTTCAAGGACATGTTCGTTGGCCGCGAGCAGCCACCGGCGCCGCGCGCTGCGAGCGCGCAACGTTGCGTACGCGCGGGCGGTAAACACAACGACCTCGATAACGTCGGATACACCGCGCGCCACCATACGTTCTTCGAGATGCTGGGTAACTTCAGCTTCGGCGATTACTTCAAGCAGGACGCAATCCGCTACGCGTGGGCGTTCCTCACCGATGAGCTTGGGCTCGACCCCGAACGCCTGTGGATCACGGTGTATGAGACCGACGATGAGGCGTACACAATCTGGACGGACGAGATCGGTGTGCCGCGCGAGCGTTGCATCCGCATCGGCGACAACCCCGACGGCGGGTCGGACAACTTCTGGCAAATGGGCGAGACCGGCCCGTGCGGTCCGTGCACCGAGATTTTCTACGACCATGGCGCCGACGTCGCCGGCGGCCCGCCGGGTTCGGCAGAGGCCGACGGCGACCGCTACGTCGAAATCTGGAACCTCGTATTCATGCAATTCGAGCGCGACGGCGACGGCACGATGCATCCACTTCCGAAACCATCCGTCGACACCGGTATGGGCCTCGAACGCCTCGCTGCCGTCATGCAGCGCGTGCACTCGAATTACGATACCGACGTCTTGAAGGCGTTGGTCGAGGCGGCGCAGACGGCCGTCGGTACGACCGATCGGGACTCGCCGTCGCTGCGCGTCATCGCCGATCACATCCGCGCGTGCAGCTTTCTCGTCGTCGACGGCGTACTGCCGTCGAACGAAGGGCGCGGCTACGTTCTGCGCCGCATCATCCGGCGCGCAGTGCGTCATGGGCACAAGCTCGGCCAAGGCAAGCCCTTCTTCCATACGCTGGTCGGCGCGCTCGACGCGCTGATGGGCGACGCCTATCCGGAGCTGCAGGCATCGCGCACACGTGTTGAGGAGGCATTGCTCGCCGAGGAGCAGCGATTCGCCGAAACCCTCAGTCAGGGTATGACCATCCTGGATGGCGTCATCGACGGCATGGAGCGCGCTGAGATCCCCGGTGAAACGGTCTTCAAGCTTTACGACACTTACGGCTTTCCGGTCGACCTGACCGCGGACATCGCGCGCGAACGCGGTCTCACACTCGACGAGGCGGGCTTCGAGCGTGCGATGGACGCGCAACGGGAGCGCGGCCGCGCCGCGAGCCAGTTCGCTGGGGATTATTCGCGGATCGAACTCGATGACCCGACGGACTTCACCGGCTACGAACACCACGAGGGCGACGCGCGCATCGTCGCGCTGTTCCGCGACAGCGAGCGCGTCGATACGCTGTCTGAGGGCGAGCAGGGCATGGTCGCGCTCGATCGGTCGCCGTTCTATGCCGAATCCGGCGGTCAAGTCGGGGATACCGGCGCGCTCGGCAATACCGACGGCGAGTTTGAAGTCGAAGACACGCGCAAGCATAGCCAGCACGCGCACCTCCATCTCGGCCGCGTCACGCGCGGAACGCTTTCGGTTGGTAAGGCCGTAGCGGCCCGCATCGATGCCGAGCGTCGCCACGCAATCCGACTCAACCATTCCGCGACCCACCTGTTGCACGCGGCACTTCGGGAGGTGCTCGGCACGCACGTGCAGCAGAGGGGCTCGCTCGTCGCACCCGATCGCCTGCGCTTCGATTTCTCGCACCCGCAACCGATGACCACCGACGAACTCATGGCGGTCGAGCGGCTCGTGAACACGGAAATCCGCCGCAACGCCGATGCCGACGTGCGCGAGATGAACATGGACGAGGCAATGGAGGCCGGCGCGATTGCGCTGTTCGGCGAGAAATACGGCGAGCGCGTGCGCGTGCTCAAGTTCGGCGACTTCTCGACCGAACTCTGCGGTGGCACGCATGTGCGCCGCACCGGTGACATCGGCGTGTTCAAGATTACGGGCGAGACCGGTATTTCTTCGGGCGTGCGACGGATTGAAGCCGTCACGGGCGCCGGGGCGCTCGATTGGATTGCGCAGCAGGAAGCGTTGCTCGGCCGTGTCGGCGCGTTGCTGAAAACCGGCCGCGACGGCATCGAGGACCGTGTCACGCAGGCGCTGGAACGCAGCCGACGCCTCGAGCGTGAACTCGACCAGCTCCGGGCGCGGCTCGCGTCAGGGCAGGGCGCGGACCTTGCGTCGCAGGCCGTCACGGTCGGCGATACGCAGGTGCTCGCAGCACGCGTCGATGGTCTCGACGCGAAAGCCCTGCGCGACTCGGTCGACCGGCTCAAGGACAAGCTGAAGTCGGCGGTGGTCGTGCTCGGTTCGGTGAACGACGGAAAAGTCGCACTCGCGGCCGGGGTCACCCCGGACCGGACGGGCCGCGTGTCAGCCGGCAACCTCGTGCGCCACGTCGCCGAGCAAGTCGGCGGCAAGGGCGGCGGCCGCGCGGATTTCGCGCAGGCAGGCGGCAGCAATCCCGACAAGCTCGACGCTGCGCTCGCCTCCGTCGCCGCGTGGGTTTCCAAGTCGCTATGAATACCACTGTTGGAGCGGCGCCTTTGCGCGTGGGAGCGACGCTCTCGGCGTCGCGATTCTTTTGACCCTTCTTGTCCAAAAATTCGGCGGCACCTCCGTCGCGGACGTTGCCCGCATCGGCGAGGTCGCGGACCGCATTGTCCGAGCGCGTTCCGCCGGCGACGACATCGTCGCGGTCGTTTCCGCGATGGCGGGGGAGACGGATCGACTGCTGGCACTCGCACACGCGGTCGACCCGGACGCGGCGCCGCGCGAACGCGCGGCTGCCGCCGCGACCGGCGAACAAGTCAGCGCCGCCTTGCTCGCGATTGCGCTCGCCAAACGCGGCTGCCGCGCGCGCTCGCTGAACGCATCGCAACTGCCACTGCGAACCGACGACAAGTACCAGAAAGCACGCATTCGCGAGGTTGGCGTTGACGCGCTGCGCGCGGAACTCGCCGATGGGGGGGTGCCGGTTGTGACCGGTTTCCAGGGCATCGCGGACGACGCAAGCGTGACCACGCTCGGTCGCGGTGGGTCGGACACCACCGCTGTCGCGCTTGCCAGTGCGCTCGGTGCGGCCGAGTGTCAAATCTATACAGACGTCGACGGGGTCTATACTGCGGACCCACGCATCGTGCCTGACGCGCGACGACTGGATACGCTGACCTACGAGGAAATGCTGGAGCTTGCGAGCCTCGGCTCGAAAGTCCTTCAAATCCGCTCCGTGGAGTTCGCGAGCAAGTACGATGTACCGATCCGGGTCCTGTCGAGCTTCGTCGAAGGCCCCGGCACCTTGATTACGGGCGAGGACCAGATGCTGGAATCGGCGAAAATTGCGGGAATCGCACACCACCGGGACGAGGCCATGCTCACGGTGGTGGGCGTCACGGACGCGCCCGGCGCGGCTTACCTCATTCTGGGTCCAATCTCGGATGCGAACATCGAAGTCGACATGATTGTCCAGAATGTACCCCGCGAGGGTTTGACGGACCTGACCTTTACGGTTCATCGTACGGACTTTCAGCCCGCTCGTGCGATACTGGAGCGCAATCTGGCCGGCATCGGTGGGCAGAGAGTGGTTGGAAGCGAACGGATTGCGAAAATCTCGCTGGTCGGCGTCGGGATGAGGTCGCACGCGGGCATCGCGAGCCGGATGTTCGGGGTGTTGGCGCGCGAGGGCATCAACGTCAACCTCGTCTCGACGTCGGAGATCAAGATTTCCGTCGCCGTCGACGAGAAGTATCTCGAACTCGGCGTTCGAGCGTTGCACGAGGCCTTCGGTCTCGCAAAACAATAACAATAAGAAGAAATTACAGTGATTGAGCGCAAGGAGAAGGACAATGCTGATTTTGACAAGGCGAGTCGGGGAGACGGTAATGGTCGGCGACGAAGTGACGGTCACGGTGCTCGGCGTCAAGGGTAACCAGGTCCGCATCGGCGTCAACGCGCCAAAGGAAGTCGCGGTTCATCGCGAGGAAATTTACGAGCGAATCAAGCGCGAGCAGGAAGGCGCAGGCGAGACGGGCTAGGCTATAATGCCCGCCTTTGGAGAGGTGGCCGAGTGGTCGAAGGCGCTCCCCTGCTAAGGGAGTATAGGGTTTATCCCCTATCGAGGGTTCGAATCCCTCCCTCTCCGCCAATTCAGAACGCAGTGCTATCCGGATTCGAACCCTCGATATAAAAGATGCGGGTTCGACACCGGGCGGAGCCCGGTGAACAGCGAAGCTGGCCCGTAGGGCGAGCCGCCGAAGGCGGCGAGTAATCCCTCCCTCTCCGCCAATTCAGAACGCAGTGCTATCCGGATTCGAAAGGTTACCGGCTGCAGCTTGGCCGCCGCCCCTGCGAGCGCGCCGATTCGTACAGCGGCAACACCGTCGGCATCCGCGCCTCCAATTCCGTGATCCGTGATTCCGGTGACGGATGCGTCGACAGGAATTCGGCGCTTCGCGAACCGCCCTGTGCGCTCATGTTGTGCCACAACGCGACAGCATCGCGCGGATCGAACCCTGCTTCGGCCATGTAAGTCAGCCCGAGCCTGTCCGCTTCCGACTCATCGCGGCGACCGTAGGGCATCACCAGCAACAGGTTTGCACCCATCCCGATGAGCTCCGGGCTCATGCCCGACGCACCGGCAAGCGCCTGCACACCGAGCTGCGTCGCCATCTGGTTCGAAACCTGGGCGGCGGAGTGCTGCGCGACGACGTGGGCGATTTCGTGACCGATTACCGCAGCGAGCTGACTGTCGGTCTTCGCGACGGCGAGCAGGCCAGTGTGGACACCGATGTGGCCTCCCGGTAGGGCGAAGGCGTTCGCGGACTCATCCTCGAACAGCTCGACTTCCCACCGCTGTTCCGACGCAATCGCCGCCGTGAGCGCGTTCGTGACGCAATGGACGTAAGCGCGGGCGCGTGCATCGCGGGAAATCGGTTGCTGCTCCTTTATCTGCGCGAAGGCCGCGGCGCCCATTTCCGCCATTTGTGACCCCGAAACCAGCATCAGCTGGCTGCGCCCGGTCGGTGAGGTTGCACAGGCCACAACGAAGGCGGCGAAAATAACGAGCAATATCGGTCTGGTCATGTCGAATAGATTACCCGCTTCCTTGACCCAGCGTACCGGCATTGACGATAATCCGCCCCTCGCAATGCGCCCGTAGCTCAGTTGGATAGAGTACCTGGCTACGAACCAGGCGGTCGGGAGTTCGAATCTCTCCGGGCGCGCCATTAAATCAAGTTGTTACGTGAATTCACCCGCAAGTCCCCACGTCACACTGTGGGGATTCTGCGGGGATCCCCACAAAAACTTCAAGCCATCTGCGCTCGGCCGCGCATCGTCTATATCATATTGGATATAATCAGTCCCGTCCAAGAATTCGATGTTTGAGGTAACGAGGCGATATGGGTAGGAAGCACAAAAGTGTCTGGGATGCGTTGGAAAACACCCAAGAAGACGCAGCGAATATGCGGGCGCGGGCAGAGCTCATGATTGCATTGCAGAAGAGCGTCGAACGCAACAAAGGTACACAGGAAGCGAAAGCCGAGGCGCTTGGAATTACTCAGCCTAGGTTGAACGATTTACTTCGAGGTCGAATTGAAAAATTCAGTATCGACGCGCTCGTGAATATCGCAAGTAGGGCCGGGCTTCGCGTCGATCTCAAAGTTCGTCGCGCCGCCTAATCAGCCCGCAACGCTGCTACTTTTTCACGACGTACGTTTCACGCGCGCCAGCGATGAAGTCATTGGCGGCGCATATTGCACGCTCACCGTTGAGGTAGCGAGTTGGGTCAAACGCGATAGAACCACATTTTCCGACGTTTGCCGGCAACCGCGGGCGTTACATTTTTTAGAGAGCAGATTCTTCAGAGCTGAGTTTTCGACTATCGCGTCTTCCAAGGAGAAATTTTGACGCGTTGAGAGATCGTAGTGTGCGTTGACGGACAAACTTTGGGACCGATTCCCCTTGACAGCAGGTGGGGTAATGGTTTCCCCTAAGGAGCCACAGGATAAATACGGTCGCTCGTACGGAGTACCACCCACCATGGAGGGATTCGCATGAATCGCGCTTGGCTTTTATCATTATTGATTTTCTCATCCATACTTCCGGGAAGTGCCGTTGGGACGCCACTTCCCGCCACCGCTTCCGAACTTGTAGAGTCTCCAACCATCGAGTGGCGCTCGCGACAGCTTCCGACTAAGCCCGAACGTTTCGAACGGACCGAGTTCCACGATCCTAACGTTGACCTTCCCCCCGTAATCAGTACCACTTTCGATGTGGGGGATTTGTGGGGATGCGTTGCAGCCTGTTGCAGTCCGTTGCGGGGATTTGCAATGGGCGCCCCACGAACGTGGCTTTTAAAAACAGTTAGTTACGATCTCACTCTCTGCCTACGAACCAGGCGGTCGGGAGTTCGAATCTCTCCGGGCGCGCCAAGCAAACGGAATAGGGTCCCAACGGGGCCCTTTTTCGTTTGCACGGTGTGTCCTAGGGTTTGATTCGTGCTCCTCAGTTCGAGCCGAGCCGGCGTAGCCGGCGAGACAACGCCGCGCGAAGCGCGGCGGCCCGAAGGGCGAGGCCGCGTAGCGGCCGAGTAATCTCTCCGGGCGCGCCAATTACATCAATAAGTTACCTAGTTCGCTCCGCAGCTCCCCACATCGCGAGTGTGGATTGCTGCGGGGATCCCCACAAAAACTTCAAGCCATTTGCGCTTCGCCGAGCATGAATATCGCGAGCACGGCTGAGCTTCGCGTTGATCAGAAGGTGCGTCGAAATCATCTGTATATGGTCCGTCGGAAACACGCGTATGCTTCGAAATCCTCTGAGTGTTGAAAGAAGGTTTGATGATGAAGGCGGCCACCCACCACCGGTATGGACCACCGGAAGTTGTCCGGATCGAGGAGGTCGAGCGACCAAACCCAAAAGATAACGAAGTCCGGGTTCAGGTGTATGCAACCACGATTTCCGCCGCCGACTCGCGATTGCGTGCTATGCGAGTGCCGTTCGGCTTCACTTGGATAGTGCGCTGTGCGTTTGGAATCCGTCGACCGAGAAACACCGTACTGGGTACCGAGTTCGCAGGTGTCGTGGATGCGATAGGGCCTATGGTTGACGGTTTCGTGGTCGGCGACCGCGTATTCGGAATATCCGGCGGCAAGATGGGCGCGCATGTCGAGTTCGTGTGCGTCAACCAAGATTCCGCCGTCGCATTGATTCCAACGAACTTAACATTTGATGAGGCCGCAGCTCTCCCTTTCGGGGGCACCACCGCGCTGCATTTTCTGCGGAAGGCGAAACTTCGTGCAGGTGAGTCCGTCTTGATTAATGGCGCGTCTGGCGCTGTGGGGAATGCGATGGTACAAATCGCGAGCCACGCGGGCGCTGTCGTTACCGCTGTTTGCGCGATTTGGCGGCGAGAGCGGCGGCGGGAGATTTGAAGGCGGTAATCGATTGTCGCCTTCCGTTTACGGATGTCGTCCCCGCGCACCGACGCGTTGACTCAGGTCGGAAGGTAGGCAGTGTAGTGCTAAGGGTGGAACCTACGTGACAGTCGATTTTGGCACTCAGGAACCGAGTTAGATCTCTCGACCGCGAAATCCACCACGTCGGTTGAATCCAAATCATCGTTGGTCAGCATCCAAGGTTTAGAAGCGCCGCAATTCAGCGGGGTGAACTTGGAGATGGCAATGGTCGAATACAAGGGAATTGGAGTTAGGTGGGTCGCCCTCGCCTGGGCAGTGGCAATCGGCTTCGCCGCATTCGCCGCTACGGCCTTAGTGCCCCAGGCGGAACTCGAAGAGCAGGCGTCGCAATTCTGGCAGACGGTCGCCGCTAAGGTGGATGATCGGGAGCCGTTGCTGGAGACTCACTTCAGTCAGGAATTGCGCGAGCGCAATGGTGATGAGGAACTCTTAGAGACCTTCGCGATGCTCGCCGAGGTCTTGGGGCCGGAAGTCTCGTCTCTGCCGGCGCCAAAGGTGCTCGGCGGTGAGGACGGAATGGGAGGCGAATTGCAATACACCATGGCCGACGGCCGGCGCCTGTCGTTAAAGCTGACACTAACCGAAACTAATCCGAGGCAGATCGAACGTTTCGCTGTCCGACCGTTGCCCCCGGAGGTCGTTGCGGTCGACCCGGAGCAGCTTCCGGCTGTGATCGGCGCTCGCCTGGATGCGGAGTTCGAGGCTGGCCGGTTCTCCGGAGCAGTGCTGGTGGCACACGGTGATGATCTGGTTTATGCCAACGCTTTTGGGATGGCTGATCTCGGATCCGGTCGCGCCAACACATTGGACACCCCAATCAACTTAGGCTCGATCAACAAGATGTTCACCGCTATTGCGATTGCTCAACTGCAGGCGGCCGGAAAGCTGGATTGGCACGACACCGTCGGGCGGCACCTGCCGGACTTTCCGAACAAGACGATTCGAGACCGTGTGACAATCCATCAGTTGCTAACGCACACCTCCGGCGTTGGCTCCTACTGGAACGAGGCCCATGACGCTCGTAAGGATGAGCTTGACAGTCAACAGGCGTTCTTGGACACCTTCATTGACCAGCCGCTATTGTTCGAGCCAGGCCAAGGCATCGAGTACAGCAATGGTGGCCCGGTGATTCTCGGCCTGATCATCGAGGCGCTCAGTGGCAGCGACTATTACGAGTACGTTCGCGAGCACATTTACCAGCCGGCCGGTATGAGGAACGCTGATCACTATCGGCGTGACAACCTGGACGCAGGGTTTGCCGCCGGTTACGTCATGACGGATGAGGGTTGGCGTGACAATCGCCAGGACCTCAGCGTGCGCGGTTCAGCCGCCGGCGGCGGTTACGCCTCGGCCCGCGACTTGCACGCTTTCTCACGTGCCCTGATGAATGAGCGTCTGCTGACGCGTGCACAACTCGACGTCCTTTGGGAGGCCCACATCCAGCCAGGCCCGATTGGCTACGGCTATCTGTTCAGCGTTGGCAATACGTCTGGAAGACGCTGGATAGGACATAACGGTGGTGCGCCTGGCATCTCGGCCGAGTTTCTCTACTATCCTGACGACGGCCTGGTCATCATCGTATTGGCCAATCAAGATCGTGCCGCGACCGCGATTCGTGAATGGTTGCACGCACAGGTGCCGGCGTCATTTGCCGATAACCGCTGAATTGCCCCAATCAATTTTGAGGAGAGTACATGGACATTCTTCCGATGGTTGTCATTCCCGCGCTGGTACTCATGCCGCCGATAGTAATTATTGCCTTGGTGTTGCGCTATCGACGCACCCGCGCCGATATGCGCTACAAGTTCCTGCTGAAAATCGCCGAGTCCGGCAGTGCGCTGCCGACGACGATACCGGGCGAGGTGACGCCACAGCAGTGCGACCGCCGCCGCGCCCTGGTGCTCCTCGCGGGCGGCATCGGCCTAAGTGCAACACTGGTGTCGCTGCCTCTCGACTACCATGCCGGGCACCGCCTCGCAGAGCTTTGGGGCCTCGGCATCCTGCCGATTGCGCTCGGCCTTGGTTACCTCGGCAATTGGTTTCTTGCCCGTCGCGGCGTCATGCATGGGTGATCTCGATGCGCAGGCGCGCATCGATGCGGCTCTGGTCGAACGGGCCGTTCAGAACGACGACGCCCGCGTCTTCGAAATCCTGGTGCGCCGGCACCAGGGATTGGTCCGTGCCCAGTTGCGTCGCCTCCTTGGCGACGACCCGGCACTGGCCGACGACCTCGCACAGGAAACCTTCGTCTTGGCCTGGCGCAAGCTGGCACAGTTCCGCGGCGAATCGCGTTTCAGCACTTGGCTTTACCGCATCGCCTACTCTTGCTTCCAGCAATACTGGCGCAGCCAAGGCCATCGTAGGCGGCAGGAGCGGGAACTTACCGAGCACCTCGGCGACGCGCCCGGCGTCGTGACACCGACCCATGAGCTCGGCCTCGACATTGATGCCGCCCTGCGCCGTCTATCCTTCAACCAGCAGGCTGCGGTGCTGTGCTGCGTGCAGCTCGGGCTCAGCCACGAGGAGGCCGCACTGGTGTTGGACATGCCGCTGGGTAGCGTGAAAACCCATGTCGCACGAGGCAAGGCAAAGCTGCGGGAATTACTGCAAGACTGGGCGCCCAGTCCGACCTCGAAGTCAACGGAGCAATTTAAATGAACGAAATTTCCGAACAAGACCTCGACGATTTGCTGCGCCGCGCCTTCGCCGGCGCGGTGAACGACAACGGCTTTACAGAGCGGGTGATGCGAACGCTTCCCATACGTCGGCGGCACCGATTTGGGCTGTTGCCGGTCGCGGCCTTGGCCGGCGGAATACTGGGCTGGTTGGCGTTGCTGCCTTCGCCGCTGCTGGCGCAATTCGCACGCGAGTGGCTTGTGGGAGGGTTTGGAACTGCGTCTGCCATTGTCTGCATGATGCTGTTCGTCGTGTCACTACTCGGCGTCGGTTGGGCACTCGAGGAACAGTAGATTGCGCGCACTAAAGAAGGAGAAAATTGTGCTCTCAAGAATTCTGGTTACTGTCGGAATCGTGTTCTACGCCTTTGCGGTTCCTGCATTAGAGATCAATGCCACTCATGTCTTTAATCCGGCTACTATTTTCGACATCAACTTGGGCGTGGTTGGGTTTGGCCTCGCCATCATTCTTACGGTGCTCGCTTTAATCATCAGCCGCCGTACACGTCAAGAAGACGCACAATGAGGCTGAACCAAGTAACTCTTCCAGTGACAGACATGGAGGACGCTTCGGCTTTCTACCGAAAACTCGGTTTTGTCCAGATTGTCGACACTCCGCACTACGCTCGGTTCTCCTGCCCGGACGGAGACGCAACGTTTTCGCTGGCGCTTCGAGACGACGCCGGGTCCAACAATAGCGTTATCTACTTCGAGCTCGACGACCTTGATATGAGGGTCGCGGAACTGGTTGGGCGCGGGTTCGTCTTCGACCAGCCGCCGACCGACATGCGATATCTCTGGCGCGAGGCGGTACTGCATGACCCTTCAGGGAACAAAATTAAGCTGTACTTTGCGGGGGAGAATCGCCTTAACCCGCCGTGGCGGGTAGAGCGTTCCGATGCGTCGGCGCCTGACGCCTAACAATCCGTTGTCGCTCTGCATTGTTGGGGTACCTAGAGCGGCACGTTCAGCGCCGGTACCAACCACGCTGTGGGGATTTTGCGGGGATGCGTTGCAGTCGGTTGCGGTTCGTTGCGGGGATTTGCAATGGGCGCCCCACGAACGTGGCTAGTAAAAACAGTTAGTTACAATCTCTCTGCCTACGAACCAGGCGGTCGGGAGTTCTTCACTCCGGGAGCGCAAGGGAGTCTGCGGGGATAAACGCGTAGCGGCTTAAGTGCCCTGGGCGAGGCGGCGCAACTCACCGAGCGCGACCGACAGCGTCGCGAAATCGTGATGGCCCGCCGTGCGCATGTCTGAGATCAGCCGCTCGAGGTGCTGCACGGCCGATGCGTTCTCCTCAAGCCACAACTCCAGGCGTCCTGTGGCATCGAGCTTGCGGTCGCCGGCGAGTATTTGCGCCGTCAGCGTGCGCTGTTGCGCGTACAGGTCGTCGCGCAACGTGCCGCGCGCTATCGCGTGCCAATGGCCACTGACGGTCAGCAATTCAATCTGGTCGCGCACCCACTCCAGGCCGAGTTCTGCGCCGAGCATGAAGTACACCCGCGCGACGTCGACGACCGAAATTTTCGCGGTCGCGGCGACTTCGACGAGATCGAGCGCGGGATACAGCACGCGCAAGGCTGCGATGTGGCGCGCGGTCGCGCGCGGGATGCCGAATCCCATGTACTGCTCGCAACGCTCGTCGTAAAGGGTCGCATCCGACTCGGCGAGGATGCCGGGCAGTGCGTCGATGAGTTCTGCGATGCCGGGTTTGAATCGCTTCACGGCGCGCGCGATGTCGAGGCTGCCGCGGCGCTCGAGCAGCCAATGCGTACCGTGCTTGATGAGGCGCTGCGTCTGGCTGATGGCTGCGGTCTGGACCGTCGACGGCACCTGGTTGTCGAGCGCCTCGACCGCCTTCCACAAAGAGCGAACGCCGTAGACCTCCCGGGCGATGCTGTACGCACGCGCGACCGACGACGCGTCGGTGCCGCTCTCTTCCTGGATGCGGTGCGCGAACGTCGGACCCATCCGATTGACCATGCTGTTCGTGATGTGGGTCGCGATGATTTCGCGACGCAGGCGATGTCCGAGCATCTGCTCGCGGTAGCCTTTTCGCAGGCGTTCTGGAAAGTAGCCTTCGAGCTCGCCGCTGAGGTATGGGTCTTCCGGCACGTCGGAACCGAGTAGTGCCTCGTAAATCGTGATTTTCGCGTACGCAAGCAGAATCGAGATTTCGGGGCGCGTCAGGCCACGGCCAGCCGCGCGCCGTTGCGCAATGTCGTCGTCCGTCGGCAGGAATTCCAACGCGCGGTTCAGGCGACCACTCCGCTCGAGTTGACGGATCAGGTACGCATGCTCCTCAATCCGGTTCGGTGCGTGCTCTTCGACGATGGTGATTGCCTGCGTCTGCATGTAGTTGTCCCGCAGCACGAGGTCGCCGACCTCGTCGGTCATTGCCGCGAGCATTTTGTTCCGACGTGTCGTGCTCAGTCGCTTGTCGCGCGCAATCGCGTTGAACAGGATCTTGATATTGACTTCATGGTCAGAGCAGTCGACGCCAGCTGAGTTGTCGATGAAGTCAGTGTTGATGCGGCCGCCGTTCAGCGCGTACTCGACGCGGCCCCGTTGCGTGCAGCCGAGGTTGCCGCCTTCGCCGACGACGCGCGCGCGCAAGTCCTCGCCGTTGACGCGGATTGCGTCGTTCGCCCGGTCGCCGACGTCGGCGTTCGACTCGTCGGACGACTTCACGTACGTGCCGATACCGCCATTCCATAGCAAATCGGCCGGCGCCTTCAATAAGTTCCGAATCAGTTCCTGCGGCGTGATCAACGAGCCGACGTTCAGCGACAGCCAAGCCGCGACCTCGTCGGACACGCGGATGGATTTTGCGCTGCGCGCAACGACCATACCGCCCTTTGACAACAGCGAGACGTCGTAGTCGGCCCAGCTGGAACGAGGCAACGCGAACAGGCGTGCGCGCTCCTCGAAGCTCGTTGCTGCGTCGGGGTTCGGGTCCAAGAAGATGTGTCGGTGGTCGAATGCCGCTTTCAAACGGATGTGCCGGGACAGCAACATGCCGTTGCCGAACACGTCGCCCGACATGTCGCCGATGCCGACTACCGTGAAATCGGTGGTCTGGGTATCGATTCCGACTTCGCGGAAATGGCGCTTCACGGACTCCCATGCGCCTTTCGCCGTGATGCCCATTTTCTTGTGGTCGTAGCCGTTCGAGCCACCGGATGCGAACGCATCGCCGAGCCAGAAGGCATATTCGGTCGAAATCGCATTCGCGATGTCCGAGAACGTCGCGGTCCCCTTGTCGGCGGCGACGACGAGGTACGGGTCATCCTCGTCATGACGCAGCACGTCCGTAGGTGGCACGACCTTATCGTCGATGAGGTTGTCGGTGATGTCGAGCATGCCCCGGATGAACGTGCTGTAGCACGCGATGACTTCCTCCATCACGGCCTCGCGGCTGTCGGTCTGCGGCGGCCGCTTCATAACAAAGCCACCCTTGGCGCCGACGGGGACGATCAAGGTGTTCTTGACCGTCTGCGCCTTCATCAGGCCGAGCACTTCCGTCCGGAAATCCTCACGCCGATCTGACCACCGCAGCCCACCGCGTGCGACCTTGCCCCCGCGCAGGTGCACCCCCTCGACGCGCGGCGAGTACACCCAAATCTCGAACATCGGCCGGGGTAGTGGCAGCTCCGGGATGCGCGACGGGTCGAATTTGAACGACACGTAGGGCTTCGGGCCGCTGTCCGCGCCTTTTTGGTAGAAATTCGTCCGCAGCGTCGCCATGACGACACCGTAGAATCCGCGCAGGATGCGATCCTCATCGAGGCTCACGACCGACTCGAGCGCCCCTTCGATGTCGCGGATGCAGCGAGATGCGCGCTTGTCCGCTTCGGCACGGTTCGACGGGTCGAAACGCGCCTCGAACAAGTCCACGAGCATCGCAGCGATGCCGGCGTTCGCGGACAGCGTCTGCTCCATGTATTGCTGAGAGAACGGCAAGCCGGTCTGCAGCAGGTATTTGCAGTACGCACGCAGCAGCGTGGTCTGACGCCAGGAAAGTTTCGCGGCGAGAACGAGCCGATTGAAGCTGTCATTTTCCGCGTCACCGCGCCAGATACGGTAGAACGCCTCCTGGAAGATGTCGCGGATTTCCTCGAGCGGCCGGTTACCGCTGTAACCCATGTCGAAGTCCTGGATCCACAGCGTGCGATCGGGGAGGTCGACTTCGTACGGGCGCTCACTGATGACGCGCAGCCCCATGTGCTCGAGCATCGGCAGTGCGTCCGACAACGGAATAGGCGACTCGTTGCGGAATATCTTGAAGCGAAGCATACCCTCCGGGCTCTTCTGCGGTTTGTATAACGACTGCGGAAGTTCAAGGTCCGCCTTAAGCCGGTCGAGGCGCTCGACATCGAACGCAGCAGCCTTCGGCGTCACGTCATCGATGTACGCGGGCGGGAAGAATTCGCCGTACTCGCGGAAGAGGTGCAGCCCGTGCTCCTCGCCGAATTTCTCGATGAGCGCATCGCGCAATTCGTCGTGCCACGAACGCACGGCGATGACGAGTTGGTCCTCGATTTCGCGGTGGTCGAACTTCGCGGGGCGACCCGGCTTCGTGTGGACGACGGCGTGGAGCCGCGCGAGCGCGGACTCGGACAGGCGCGGCTGGGATTCGATCGACTCGCCTTTCAGCGCATCCATCAGCACCGCTTGGATGCGTTCGCGAATCTGGGTGTTGTAGCGGTCGCGTGGGACGAACACCAGGCACGACCAGAATCGGCCGAACGCGTCGCGACGCATGAATAGGCGCGTGCGCTGGCGCTCCTGCAGCTGGAGGATGCCAATCGCGATGTCGTACAGCTCGTTGACCGAGGCCTGGAACAACTCATCGCGCGGGAAGGTCTCGAGGATGTTCATCAGCGCCTTGCCGGAATGGCTCGCCGCCGGCATGCCAGCGCGCTCCATCACCTGCTGGACCTTTTGCTTCAGCAGGGGAATGTCGCGAGGGCTCTTGTTGTACGCGCTCGAAGTGAAAAGACCAAGGAACCGCGTCTCGCCGCAGACCTTGCCGTCCTTGTCGAATCGCTTGACGCCGATGTAATCGAGGTAGCCGGGGCGGTGCACGGTCGCGACCGAGTTCGCCTTCGTGATGATCAGTAATTCCAGCGCGCGGGCACGCGCACGGATTTCTTTTGGCAGGACGTTGAAGCTGGGCTGCCCCGGGTTCTCGGTGCTGCGGAGGATGCCGAGCCCGGTACCGGGGACAACCTTCAGGATGTATTCATCGTTGTCGGTGATGAGATCGTAATCTCGTACGCCGAGGAACGTGAAGTGGTCGTTCTCGAGCCACTCGAGGAAGCGTTTGCCGACTTCGATTTCCTGAGCCTTCAGCGGCGGTGGATCCGTGTCCAGCGCTTCGAGAACTTGATGGCAGCGCGCACGCATCGCCCTCCAGTCCTCGACGGACGCACGCACGTCCGCGAGCGTCTTGCGGATGTCCTGCTCGAGCGCGTCGAGCGCCTCCGCTTCGGTCTGCCGGTCAATTTCAATGTGCATGAACGACTCGGCGACGGTGCCATCGTCCGGTTCACTGGCGTTGAAGACACCGGTGAATTTGCCGGTCTTGTCGCGCGCGACGTAAAAAATCGGGTGAATGGTCAGGTGCACCATCAGCCCGTGACGGTTCATCACCATGCCGATGGAATCGACGAGGAACGGCATGTCGTCGTTGACGAGTTCCACGATGGTGTGGGTCGACTCCCAGCCATCGCGTTTCAGGTCCGGATTGAATACCCGGACGTTCGGCGTTTTGCGTTTCCGTTTAATCGCAAACGACCAGTGGCTGATTGCAGAGTGGAACAGTTCCTGCGCACCGCGCTCCACGAGGTCATCGTGGGCGACGGCACGGTAGTACTTGCGAATGAAATCCTCGCACATCGACCGTTCATCGGCGGGCAATGACGAATCCAGCAGGGCGACCACCTCGCCCAGCAAGGCGGCTTTCGGATCGTGCGATTTCGCGGGCATGGCCGCGTATTCTACCCCGTTATTTTTATTTAAAAAGGCCGCTGTAAATCGGCAATCATGGCCGCCAGGAAGCGACATGCTTCGCCCCCGGTGATGCACCGGTGGTCGAAGGTCAGAGACAGCGGGATGCGCTTGTGCGTTTCGATGCCGCCGAGGACCGGCACGACGTCATGGCGGATGCCGCCGGTGCCCACAATCGCGACCTGCGGCGGCACCACGACGGGCGTCGCATACCGGCCGGCCATCATCCCGAAATTGGACAAGGTGATGGTGGGGTCCTTCATCTGGGCCGGGGTCACGGTGCGATCCCGGGTCGAGACCTTGACGTCATTGATGGCACCGCGCAGGCCGGCCGCGTCGAGCGCGTCCACGCCGCGCAGGACCGGCACGATCAGGCCATCGGGGGTATCCACAGCCATCGCGAGGTCGACGTGCTCGTGGAGCGTACGGGTCTGCGCGTCGCCGTCGAACCACGCGTTCAGGCCCGGCTCGGCACGGCAGCCCGCGACAATCGCGCGGATGACGCGCGCAGTGATGTCCTGGCCCGGCATCCATGCATGGATGTCCGCGTCGTCAAACAGCGTGCACGGCATGACCGCATCGCGCGAAGCGCTCATGCTCTGATGCATCGCACGACGCGGGCCCCGCAATTTCTCGGGCGTACCGTACGCGACGTCGGTGCGGCGCGCGGGCGCGGTCCAAGCGGGCCCGGCGGGTGTCGAAGGCGTGCGTCCTTCGGGCCGCTGCGGCGCGTCAGCCGCCGCGCGGACATCTTTCGCGGTGACCACGCCGCTGCGGCCGCTAGGCGCGCACCGCGCGATGTCCACACCGAGCTCCTTCGCGAGCGCGCGCGCGGACGGCGCCGCCTTCACCGGCGCCTTGTCCTTGCGGCGGCGCCCGATAATGGCCGTTTCCTCGAGCATGTCATCGGAGGTCGGCATGTTGCCGACCACCGTCCCGCTGTCTTCCTTCACGGGCTCGGTCGGCGCGGTTTCGGGGTCCTGCGTGTCGGCGAGCGTGGAGTCGGCTTCGGGCGCGTCACCGTCAATGTCGAAATCGACCAGCGGTGCATGCGTCGGAATCACGTCGCCCTCGGCGCCATGCAGTTTCGCAATCTTGCCGGTGTACGGCGACGGCACGTCGACGACCGCTTTTGCGGTCTCGACAGACACGAGTGGCTGATCGACCTTTACGGCATCACCTTCCTTGACGTGCCAAGAGACGATTTCCGCTTCGGGCAGGCCCTCGCCAAGGTCGGGCAGTTTGAAGGTCTTCATGCGGTCAATCCTCCAGCGTCTTGCGGATGGCGCCGACGATGCGGTTCACGCTCGGCATGTAATCATGCTCGAGCTTGAACAGCGGCATGATCGCATCGTAACCGGTCACGCGCTGGATCGGCGCGTGCAGATAGAACAGGCCCTTGTCCGCGACAATGGCCGCGACCTCGGCGCCGACACCGCAACTCAGCGGTGCCTCATGGATAATCACGAGCCGGCCCGTCTTTTCGACCGACTCGAGGATGGTCTCTGCGTCGATCGGGCTGATGGTCGCGAGGTCGATCACCTCGCAGCTGATGCCGTCTTCCTCGAGCTTCTTTGCCGCCTGCAGCGTTTCGAAAATCATCGCGCCCCAGCTGACGAGCGTGACGTCCGTACCTTCTTTCAAGATGAAGCAGGTGTCGAGCGGCAGCGCCTCGCCATTGTCCTCGACGCTTTGCTTGTTCATGCGGTACATGCGCGTCGGCTCGAGGAAAACCACGGGGTCCGGGTCGCGGATCGAGGCGAGCAGCAGGCCGTAGGCGCGCGCCGGCGACGACGGAATCACGCAACGGATGCCCGGCATGTGCGCGAAGAACGCCTCGTTGGACTCCGAATGGTGCTCAGGCGCGTGAATGCCGCCACCCGATGGTGCGCGGAGCACCATCGGCACATGGATACGGCCGCGCGTGCGGCTGCGCAGCCGGCCCGCGTGGTTGATCATCTGGTCGACGGTCGGGTAGATGAATCCCGAGAACTGGATTTCAGCGATGGGCTTCAGGCCCTGGGCCGCCATGCCGATCGACACGCCCGCGATCAGCGCTTCGGCGAGGGGCGTGTCGAGCACGCGCTCCTTGCCGAAGCGTTCCTGCAAGCCAGCTGTCGCGCGGAACACGCCGCCGTTGATACCGACGTCCTCGCCGAGCACGACGACGCTGTCGTCGTGCGCCATCTCCCACGCCATCGCCATGTTCAGAGCGTCGATGAGGGTCACGTTAGCCATGGTGCTTGGCCTCCGCGATGGCGATCTCACGCTGTTCGGCGAGTGATTCCGGCATGTTCTCGAACAGGTGGTCGAACATCGATTCGACCGGTGGCTTACCGCTCGCGAGGTAGACCTTCACGGCCTCGTCGACCTGCGCGGCCGCTTCCTCGAGCAAGGCGTCTTCGTCCTTCTGCGACCACCACTTCTTGTCCATCAACCATTTGCGGATACGAATCAAAGGCTCTTTGAGCTCGGCTTCGCGCACTTCTTCCTCTTTCCGGTAGCGGCGTGCGTCGTCGGCGGTCGTGTGGTCTGACAGGCGGTAGGTCATCGCCTCAATGAGCGTCGGGCCACCGCCTTTGCGGGCCTTCGCGAGCGCGGTGTCCATCGCATCGCGCATCGCGATGATGTCGTTGCCGTCGACCTGCAGGCCCTGGAAGCCGCCCGAAATCGCTTTCTGCGCGAGCGTCTCGCATGAGGTCTGGAGCTCGAGCGGCACGGAGATCGCCCATCGATTGTTCGCGACGACGAAGACGACAGGCAGGTTCCAAGCGCCCGCGGCGTTCAATGACTCGTAGAAGTCGCCCTGCGAGGTGCCGCCATCGCCGATGACCGACACGGCGACGCGCTTCTCGTTGCGGTACTTGAACGCCATCGCCGCACCGGCCGCGTGGTGAAACTGAGTCGCGATCGGTACGCACCACGGGAAGTCATGCTTCGGCCCTGAGAAATTGTTGCCGCGCTCGTCGCCGCCCCAGAACAACAGAACTTCTTCCATCTTCACGCCGCGCGCGAATTGCGCGCCGTACTCGCGGTACATCGGGAAGAACGCATCCTCGGGTTTCATCGCGGCGCCGATCGCGACGTGGGCCGCCTCGTGGCCGAGGCACGACGCATAGGTACCGAGCTGGCCGGTGCGTTGCAGCGCGATGGCCTTCTTGTCGAAGACCCTCACGGTCGACATCAGCCGGTACATCGAGAGCATCGTCTCGCGGTCACCGGCAAATTTCGGCAGCTTTGACGCCGCTTTTCCATCGGGATCAAGGTATTGCAGGTACTCGATCTCGAACTTCGCTGATATGGTCAAGGAGCAAACTCCGTCAGGTAGAATCACGCACGGGCCGCACATTCTAGCAAAACCGACGATTGGAGAGGCGATGAGCGAGCGCGAACTCGAGAAGGGCATCCCGCTGGACCTGGCCGGGACGATGACCTATGGCGGCTATCTCAGCCTCGAGCAAGTGCTGACCGCGCAGCACCCGCTCAGCGACCCGCCGCACCACGACGAGATGCTGTTCATCATTCAGCACCAGACCTCCGAACTGTGGATCAAGTTGCTGCTGCACGAACTGCGTGCGGCCATCCGGCTGGTGCAGCGGGATGAGCTCGAGCCGACCTTCAAGATTCTCGCTCGGGTCAAGCAGATTCAGCAGCAACTGTTCAACCAGTGGGCAGTGCTTGAGACGCTGACGCCGAGCGAGTACCTGGAGTTCCGCGGCGTACTGCAGGCCGCGTCAGGATTCCAGTCCTACCAGTATCGCGCGCTCGAGTTCATTCTTGGCAACAAGCACACGCGTCTCGCCGAGATGTTCACCCACGAGCCCGACAGCTACCAAGAGTTACAACGCTTGCTGAAACAGCCCAGTCTGTACGACGAGTTCCTGCGCTATCTGCACCGGCAGGGGCTACCCGTGCCCTCCGACCGCGTCGAGCGCGATTGGACGCAAGCGTATGAATCCTCGCCGGGCGTCGTTGCGGTGATGAGGACGGTCTACACGAACCGCGAGGAATACTGGGCCGCGTATGAGATGGCCGAGAAGCTCGTCGACGTCGAAGAGTTTTTCCAGCTGTGGCGGTTCCGGCATATGAAAGCGGTCGAACGCATCATCGGCTTCAAGCCAGGAACCGGCGGCTCGTCGGGCGTCGGCTTCCTGAAAAAGGCGCTGGACATCGCATTCTTCCCCGAACTCATCCAGGTCCGCACCGAGCTTTAATCGCGGCGCAAAGGCGCCGCTCCTACAGTGATCGGCCAGCGGAGCGGACGGACAACGCGCCGGGAGCGACCGAGACGGGACTGGGTAAGCCGCGAGGTCGAAGGCGCCGCACAAAGTAGTCGCGGTGAAGCGGTCGACTTTGGCGACATTCAATCAGCCGCGCAGTCGAGGGAAGCGGCAGCGGCGCGTTCGGTCCGGACGTCGCAGCAGGCCGCCACCGACGGCATCGCGGCGCCAAGAGCGCCGCTAGTCGGTCATGAGGTCCCGGATTACGCGCACCGGCGCGCGGCCGTAGCTCAGGAATTCGTTGTGGAACGCCTTCAGGTCGAATTCGTCGCCGAGCTCCGCCTTCCGCGCTTCGCGGAAATCGTAGATCTCCGCGTAGCCCGCGAAATAACTGGTCAGCTGAACCTGTGACAGTTTCACGCGGCGCCACTTTTCGGTCGCCTCGGTACGCTCCTGGAACGCCTCGCGCATCAAAAGATCCAGCGCTTCGTCCTCGGTCATGCCCTGCGTGTGCACGGCGTAGTCGAGAATGGTGTTACACACGACGCGCAAGTTCCACTTACCGTACATCAGCCACATCTCGGGCTGCTCGTCCGCCGCGTAGCCGTTCTCCAGCATCATGCGCTCGGCGTACACCGCCCAGCCCTCCACCATCGCGCCGTTACCGAACATCGCCTTCACGATGCTCGGTGATTTGTTCGCGTGCACGAGTTGCGTGTAGTGGCCGGGAATCCCTTCGTGGATATTGAGAATTTGCAGGATCCAGTGGTTGTACTCGCGCAGGTAGCTCTCCGCCTGCTCGTCGGTGAAGCGGTCGAGCAGCGTGACGTTGTAGAACGTGTCGGCGCCGGGGTTGAACGGCCCGGGTGCGCTGACCGACGCGCCCGCGCCGCTACCCCGCATGTATGCGGGTGTCTCGCGCACAATCAGCGGCTTTGACGGGTCCTGATCGAGGAGGTCGTGCTCTTCGACGAATGCCGCGAGTAGCGGAATCTGGCGCTGGATCTCGCCGAAGAACTCGTCGCGCGACACATGCCGCGCCGCGAGGTGGTCGATCATCAGCCCGATGCGCTCGAGCCGGTCATCGGGCATCTCGGTATTCGGGAAGTACTCGGGCCATAGTTCGACCGTAATCCCGTCCATGGTCGTATGCAGCTTTTCCTTCTCCGCGAGCGCCCGCTCGTAGAGCTCGCGTGCGGTGTACCCAGACTGAATGTCATACGTGAATTTCTGCTCGTAAAGTGCCTCGCCAATGCGGAACGGCCGCTCGCCGTCGAGTTCTCCAAGCCACGCAATCCAGCCGCCGATGGCGGCGCGCGCTGCCGCGACACGTTCGGTGAACAGCGCCTTTTCATCATTGGTGAGCGCCGAACCGTTCACGCGATCGATGAGGGCATCGCCGAAAACGGACAGTGCGCCGCGGCTCTGCACCATCGCGAGCTCAGTGTGTTCGGCGGTCGGATTCTTCACGTTCTCTCGCGCCGCCTCGTAGTACGCGGGTACGTACTCGAGCCGCGACAGTACCGCGCGGAGCCGTTCTTCGAGCGGCGCGTACTCCGTGTTCAGGAGAAGGGCGATTGGGCCCGCGACGTTGTAGTTGGACGGCATCCATTCGCCGCCCTTGAACTCCAGTTGATACCAGCGCGCGCTCTCGAGCTGGTTGCGAATCAGCGCGTAATCGGTGCGGTTGGAAGCATCCAGTGCGTCGGGGTCGAACCGGTCCAGCGCAGCGAGCTCGGCATTGACGAACGCGAGGTCGTCCGCGCGGCGTGCCTCATCCGGCACCGTGACGCGGTCGGCGTTGTCATAGCGCCCGGCGTAGATCGACCACTCGGGGCTGCGGTCCAAAAACCGGTCGACGAGTTCGACCGCGTAGGCAGCGAATTCCGCGTTTGGGTCCGTTTTCACGGCGACGGGCTCGCGTTCCGCGCTGCAGGCAGCGACGACGAGAACGAGGACGGACGGGATGGCAATGCGTGTGAGTGCGTTCATCGAAGTATTTGAACGGAAACGGTTTCCGGAGGCAAGCCCTGCATTGCTATAATGATTGTTTCGTTGGAGGAATGCGCACCATGACCGATACGACCACGAACCCGATGGGTATAGACGGCTTTGAGTTCGTCGAATATTCGGCCCCTGACGCCACCGAACTCCACGCACTGATGAAGCGCTTGGGCTTTTCCGCAGTGGCGCGCCACAAGTCGAAAAAAGTGACGTTGTACCGGCAGAACGATTGCAACTTCCTCGTGAACGAGGAACCGGACAGCTTCGCGTCCGACTTCTCCGCGCAGCACGGACCCGGCGCACCGGGTTTCGCGATCCGGGTGCAGGACGCCGCGAAAGCCTATGAGCGCGCATTGTCGCTCGGCGCGAAGCCGGTCGAGCACAAGCCCGAGACGCTTGCGCTCTCCGTGCCCGCAATCGACGGCATCGGCGGCGCTGCGCTGTACCTCGTGGACCGCTACGGGGATAAGGGTTCGGCGTACGACGCCGAGTTCGAACCGATTCCAGGTGTCGACCAGCGTCCAAAAGGCGCCGGTCTCACTTTCATCGACCACCTGACCCACAACGTCTACTTCGGCAACATGAAGCAGTGGTCCGATTACTACGAGCGCCTGTTCAACTTCCGAGAAATCCGTTATTTCGATATCAAAGGATCGAAAACCGGCCTCGTATCGAAGGCGATGACGAGCCCGGACGGCAAGGTCCGCATCCCGCTGAACGAGTCCGGCGACGAAAAATCACAAATCGTTGAATATCTGAATGAGTACAAGGGCGAGGGCATCCAGCACATCGCGCTGTTCACGGACAATATCTACGAGACCGTTGAAGCCTTACGCAAGAGCGACGTACCGTTCCTCGATACGCCGGATGCGTATTACGAGATGGTCGAGGAGCGCGTGCCGGACCATGGCGAAGACTTGAAGCGCATGCAGAAGAACAAGCTGCTCATCGACGCGGATGCGGAGACGAAGAAACAGCTGCTACTGCAGATCTTCACGAAGACCGTCATTGGTCCGCTGTTCTTCGAAATCATCCAGCGCAAGGGCAACGAGGGCTTCGGTGAGGGCAACTTCACGGCGCTGTTCGAGGCAATCGAGCGGGATCAGATGGAGCGCGGCGTCCTTTGAAACGCTGGATCGGCTTTCCGAAGGTCGAGGGCGACTCATCGCGGCAAGCGCACGCGAAACTGCCCGACGGCACGTTTGAACGCGAGCTAGGCAAGGAGGGCTTCTTCGGCCCGGCGACGCACATGTATCACCAGCGTCCGCCGACCGGCTGGACCGACTTCGAGGGGCCGCTGAGGCCGCGTGCGTTCGACACCACGAAGTTCACCGACCATGGCCCGTCGCCGTGGCAGGCGAAGACATTGCTGCGGAACGCCCACCTCAAGTTCCGCACGTGGAACCTGCCCGGCGCGATGGACCATCTGGTGCGCAACAGCGACGGCGACGAGCTGCTGTTCGTGCACGGCGGCGCCGGCGAGCTCTTTTGCGATTACGGGCACCTCACGTTGCGCGACGGTGATTATGTGGTGTTACCGCGCGGCACGATGTGGCGCATCGATGCAACGTCACCGATGTCCCTGCTGCTGCTGGAAGCGACGAACTCGAGCTACATGCTCCCGGACAAGGGCTTGGTAGGTCCGCACGCGATTTTTGACGAGGCCATGCTCGACACACCGGCCCTCGACGACGCGTTCCGGGCGCAGCAAGGCGAGCAGGAGTGGAAAGTCGTCGTGAAGCGACGCGATGCGCTGACCACGATCACGTTCCCGTACAACCCGCTCGATGCAATCGGCTGGAAGGGTGACCTGGTGCCGGTCCGCATCAACTGGCGGGACATCCGCCCGCTGATGAGCCACCGCTACCATCTTCCGCCGTCCGCACATACGACCTTCGTCGCGAACCGCTTCGTGGTCTGCACGTTCGTGCCCCGTCCGTTCGAGACCGACCCCGACGCGATCAAGATCCCGTTCTTCCACAACAACGATGACTACGATGAAGTGATTTTTTACCACCGTGGCGAATTCTTTTCGCGCGACAACATCCACCCGGGCATGATCACGATGCATCCGTGCGGGTTCACGCACGGGCCGCACCCCGGCGCATTGAAGAACATGCTCGAGCAGAAAAGCGAAGGGACGAACGAGGTCGCCGTGATGGTCGACTCGCGCGATGCGCTCGAGGTTCACACGGACGCAGAGTCCGTCGAGTGGACCGGCTACGTCGACAGCTGGAAGCCGAAGTCCAAATGAAGTTAGGAACCCTGAAAGCGGGCGGCCGCGATGGCACCTTGGTTGTGGTGTCGCGCGATCTGTCGCACGCGGTCGTAGCGGCGACCGTCGCCCCGACGCTGCAGGTCGTACTCGACAACTGGGAGTCGTTGTCCCCCCGCCTCGCGGAAATCTACAACCGATTGAATGACGGCAAGGCTGCCGGGGCCTTCGCACTCGACCAGGCTGACCTCGCAGCGCCGCTGCCGCGCGCGTACCAATGGGTCGACGGTTCGGCTTACCTGCCGCACGTAGAGCGCGTGCGTCGTGCGCGTGGCGCCGAGATGCCGCCGAGTTTCCAGCACGACCCGCTGATGTATCAGGGCTGCTCCGACACGTTCATCGGTCCACGGGACGCTGTGCTGGCCGCCGATGAGGCTTATGGCATCGACTTCGAAGCGGAAGTCACCATCGTCACCGACGACGTACCGATGGCTGTGGCGCCGGATGCGGCGCTCGGCCACATCCGACTCGTGATGCTCGTGAATGACGTTTCGCTGCGAAATTTGATCCCCGCAGAGCTCGCGAAGGGCTTCGGCTTCCTGCAGAGCAAGCCGGCGAGCGCGTTCTCGCCGGTCGCGGTGACGCCGGATGAGCTCGGCGACGCGTGGCGCGACGGCAAGCTTCACCGACCGCTCATCACGCACCTGAACGATGAATTGTTCGGCGAGCCCGAGTGCGGCGAGGACATGCAGTTCGACTTCGGCGAACTCGTCGCCCATGCGGCGAGGACGCGATTCTTGGCTGCGGGCACCATTGTCGGCTCCGGCACGATCGCGAACCAGGACGAAGCGCGCGGCGCGTCGTGCCTCGCCGAGAAGCGTGTGCTAGAGATCATCCGCGACGGCGAGGCAACGACCCCGTTCATGAAATTCGGCGACCGCGTGCGCATCGAGATGTTCGATGATGAAGGTGCAACGATCTTCGGCGCGATCGACCAGGAGGTTCGTCGGTACCAGCCGGAATGAGCATCGCGCTCCATACGTATTTCCGTAGCACGGCAGCCTGGCGCGTGCGCATCGCACTCGCGCTGAAGGCGCTGCCGTACGAGGCGGTCCCGGTCCACCTGTTACGCGACGGCGGCGAGCAACACGCCGAGCAGTACCGGCGATTGAACCCGCAGGGCCTCGTACCACTGCTCACTGATGGCGACGAGGCCATCGCGCAATCGCTCGCGATCATCGAGTACCTCGACGAAACGCACCCGGAGCCGCCGCTGCTGCCGCGCTCACCGGCGGGACGCGCGCGGGTGCGCGCGCTCGCGCAAATCATCGCCTGTGACATTCACCCCTTGAACAACCTGCGCGTGCAGCAATATCTCGCGTCGTGCTTCGGCGCGGACGATGCCGTGAAGCGGGAGTGGATGCACCACTGGATGCACGCAGGCTTCGCGGCGCTTGAGGCGATGCTCGCCAGCGACCCTCGGACCGGCGTGTGCTGTCACGGCGAGCGGCCGACGCTCGCGGATCTGTGCCTCGTGCCCCAGATGTACAACGCACGCCGCTTCGCTGTCGACTTGGACGCATACCCGACGCTCGTGCGCATCGACGCGCATTGCGCGGGGCTTTCGGCGTTTCAGGACGCGGCGCCCGAGCGTCAGGCGGACGCGGAGTGATCGCGCTGCTGTGGTGGCTGGTATTTGTGTTCGCGCTGCTGGCGCTCGCGTACGTACACGCATCGCGGGCAGCGTGGACCGGCGTACTGCTCGCGGTGCTGCTTGTCTATTCGGAACTCTCGCCCGCCGCCGGGTGGATCAAGGCGTTTGTTTGGTTCGCCTTCGCGGCTCCGCTCGTCGTCGTCTGGGCTCCCACGCTACGTCGCCGACTGTTCTCCGATCGCCTATACGCGTTTTACCGCGCGTCGATGCCAGACCTCTCGCGCACCGAGCGCGAGGCCTTGGAGGCCGGCTCAACGTGGTGGGACGCGGAGCTTTTCAGCGGCAATCCGCAGTGGCGGACGCTGCTCGATTCACCGACGCGCGCCCTTAGCGAAGCCGAACGCGCGTTCCTCGAAGGCCCGACCGAGCAGCTCTGCGCGATGCTCGATGACTGGCGCGACAACCACGTCCGGCACGACATCCCGCCGCAGGCGTGGTCGTTCGTGAAAGAGCAGGGCTTCTTCGGCATGGTGATTCCGCCGGAGTACGGCGGCAAGGGGTTCTCGCAGACCGGCCATGCGTCGGTGATCATGAAACTCGCGACGCGCAGCATCAGCGGTGCGCTGACGGTCATGATTCCGAACTCCGTCGGGCCCGGCAAGTTGTTGCTCAAATACGGCACCGACGAGCAAAAGCGATACTGGCTGCCGCGGCTCGCGGCCGGTGACGAGATTCCGTGCTTCGCGCTGACCGGGCCCGAGGCGGGGTCCGATGCCGGGGCGATTCCCGACACCGGCATCGTCTGTGAGCGAGACGGCGTGCTCGGTGTCCGGCTGGACTTCGACAAGCGCTACATCACGCTCGGCCCGGTCGCGACCGTGCTCGGTCTCGCTTTCAAGCTGATTGACCCCGACGGTCTCCTGGATACAGGGCGAAGCGAACTCGGCATCACGCTGGCGCTCGTTCCCGTCTCCACGCCGGGCGTCGAGACCGGTCGTCGCCACAATCCGATGCACATGTCGTTCATGAACGGCCCCGTGCGCGGACACGACGTGTTCGTGCCACTCGACGCACTCATTGGTGGAGTGGAGTATGCGGGGCAGGGCTGGCGGATGTTGATCGAGTGCCTGACCGATGGACGATCGATTTCGCTGCCCGCGTTGTCGACGGCGGCCGCGAAGGTTTCCGCGCGCGCGACCGGCGCGTACGCTCGCATCCGCAGCCAGTTCAGGACGCCGATCGGCTACTTTGAGGGCGTGCAAGAGGCGCTCGCACGCATAGCGGGCAATACCTACGCGATGGATGCCGCGCGGCGCGTGACGCTCGCGGCGCTCGACGATGGCAAGAAGCCGCCGGTAATTTCCGCAATCATGAAGTACAACATGACCGAGCGTGCGCGTCAGGTCATCGCCGACGCACTCGATGTGCACGGCGGCGCCGGTGTGTGCCTCGGCCCGCGCAACGTCGTAGGGCTGCTGCACCAGTTTCCACCGGTTGCGGTGACTGTTGAGGGCGCGAACATCCTCACACGCAGCATGATGACGTTCGGCCAGGGCGCGATTCGCTGCCATCCCTATCTGCTCGCGGAACTGAACGCGGCGAACGACACGGATCGAGGGCGGGGCGCCGCAACGTTCGACCGCGCCGTTACCTCCCACATTGGGTTGTCCATGAGCAACGGGGTACGCACCGTATTACTCGGCTTGACCGGTGGCGCGCTCGCGCGCGCGCCGCGTGCGGGCCCCGTCGCACGCTACTACCGGCAGTTGACGCGTCTCAGCGCGGCATTCTCGGTGACCGCGGATTTGTTGCTGCTGACACTGCGAGGCGAGCTGAAGCGGCGTGAGCGGTTGTCGGCGCGCATGGCTGACATCGTGAGCCAGCTCTACATCGCGTCCGCGGCGCTGAAGCATTTCGACGCGAGCGGTGCGCCGGCCGGTGACCTGCCGCTCGTGGCTTGGGCGTGCGAAGACGCGCTGCACCGCGCCGAGCGCGCGTTCACCGAATTGTTCGACAACATGGAGCCGCCATGGCTCGCAGCGGTGTTGCGCTGGTTCGTGTTCCCATGGGGCCTCGATTTTCGCAGGCCGTCGGATGGGCTCGACCACGAAATCGCGCGTATCCTGCTCGCGCCGTCGTCGACGCGCGACCGCCTTACGGCGGGCTTGTATCTGCCGCGCTCGACGCGCGAGCATCTCGGCCGCCTCGAAGATGCGTTGAACCAGTTGTGTCAGACAGAGGCCGCGCGTCGCACACTTGCGGACGCGGTAAAAATGAAGGTCGCATCGGGCCGTACGCTCGCGGAACAGGTCGAATCCGCGGTCACGGCGGGCGCGATTACAGCAGATGACGCGGCGCGTCTGCAGGATGCCGACTTGGCGCGGCGTGAGGCGCTCGCGGTCGACGATTTCGAGTCGTTGTGACGTTCCAGGCCTGTATACACGGGGAGCCCCTGACGGACGCGGGCGCGCTGTGTTTCGTGTGCAGCGAGGGCAAGCTGCTGGTTCGGCGCCACGGCGGTCGAGCGACCTTGCCGCGCTTCGCGGACCTCCCCATGCTCGGAATCGCACCGAACGATCCGTTCTGCTTCGGTCACCATGGGCGTGCAGGCTGCTTCGTCCTCGCGCAGCCCGTCGAGGGCACGCTCTCGGACGGTTGGGAGATGGCGGGCTTGCGCGGTGTGTTGGGCGAGCTCGATGACGATGCACTGATGGTCGCGGGACGGGCGCTCCAGTATGCGGAGTGGGATCGTAGTCATCAATTCTGCGGCCGCTGCGGCGATCGAACTGCGCGCCACCCGGACAACTGGTCGCGCGCGTGCGGCGCTTGCGGGTATGCCGCGTTCCCACGTGTATCGCCCGCGGTCATCATGCTCGTACACAAGGGGGACGCGTGCCTGCTCGCTCACGCGGCCCATCACACCGAGAACATGTACAGCGTACTCGCAGGATTCGTCGAGCCCGGCGAGACGCTCGAAGAATGCGTTGCCCGAGAGGTGCACGAGGAGGTTGGAATCGAAGTGTCAGATATCCGCTATTTCGGCAACCAACCCTGGCCGTTCCCGCATTCGCTGATGGTCGGGTTCACGGCGGCGTGGAAGTCCGGGGACCTTTCACCCGACGGCGTCGAGATTCTCGACGCGGGCTGGTTCACGTCTGACGCGCTGCCTGCGCGTATCCCGTCCAACCTCAGCATCGCTCGGCGGCTGATCGACACGTTCTTCGCGGTGCGGAGGCAAGCGTCATGACGGCCATCGGCGCAACGAACGAGTTCCTGAATCGCGCGATGACGACCCTCGAGGTCCCGTCCAACATGCGTGAGATCCTGCTCGCGCCGCAGCGCGAGGTCCAGGTTTCGATACAAATCGAGTGCGACTCCGGCGAAGCGGTCACGTTCAGCGGATTCAGGGTCCAGCACAACAACATGCGAGGACCCTACAAGGGTGGCCTGCGTTTCCATCCCGACCTGGACGCAGACCATGCGCTGGCGCTCGCGTCGCTGATGACCTGGAAGACCGCCGTCGTCGACGTGCCATTCGGCGGCGCGAAGGGGGGTATACGCATCGACCCGACGCAATACAGCGACGGCGAGCTCGAGCGCATCACGCGCAAGTATGTGCAGTCCATCCACCAAATCATCGGGCCGACAAGCGACATCCCGGCGCCCGACATGAACACGGGTCCGCGCGAAATGGCGTGGATCATGAGCGAGTACGAAAAATTCCATAAGTTCAGCCCGGGCGTGGTGACCGGCAAACCGGTCGAGCTGTTCGGCGCACCGGGGCGCAACGAAGCCACCGGCCGGGGTTGCTGGGTCACCGCCGAGGAAGCGCTCAAACTCCAAGATAAGCCGATTCGCGGTGCGACCGTCGCGGTTCAGGGATTCGGTAACGTCGGCACGCACGCCGCGCAGTTCATGCACGATGCGGGCGCACGGGTCATCGCGGTGTCCGATGCCTACGGCGGGGTGTTGCGGGGCGACGGTATCGACGTGACGGCATTGCGCCTGCACGTCGCGGAAGGTGGCACTCTGTCTGACTATGGTCGTGGGAGCGGCGCTTCGCGCCGCGATGGCGAGCTTTCCATCATCACCAACGCCGAGCTGCTCGCACTCGATTGCGACGTCCTCATTCCTGCAGCGATCGGCGAGGTCATCACGGCGGACAATGCGGATGCGGTCCGTGCTGGGCTCGTCGTCGAGGGGGCGAACATGCCGACGACGCCGGGCGGCGATCGCATTCTGTGTGACCGCGGCGTACTCGTTGTGCCCGATATTCTCGCTAACGCGGGTGGCGTCGCCTGCTCGTATTACGAATGGGTGCAGAACATGCAGTACATGCACTGGGGGCTTGACGAGACTCGGCGCCGACTCGATGGCTTGATGCGCAAGGCATTCAGCGTGGTCCACGAAGCATCCCTGACGCACGGATGCAGCCTGCGGGAGGCCGCCTTCATCGTCGCGGTCCAGCGCGTCGCGCACGCGACCCGGTTACGCGGCGTCCAATGAGCTCAGGGCTTGCGCGTGATGGCGCAGTTGAATGCGACGACGATACGCGGACGCTTGCCCATATACGGAAAGATCTCGTGGTGCAGGTAGGAGGGCATGACGATCAATTGACCGGGCGCATGCCGGACGTCATAGCCGCCGGTCGTGAACGGCGGCACCAGCTGCCGGTTGCCGGCGTCTTCATGCATGGTGATGTGAAGTCGCGGATCGTGGTATCGAACCACGCCGCTGTAATCGGCGTCTTCCGGTGAATCGCCCGGGTCAACGCAGATTATCCCTGACCACGATGCGTTTGGATGGATGTGAAGACCCTGGAAGCCGCCGGTCCGTGTCACGTGGAACCAAGCTTCGTAATGGAAGTCGAGTTTGTCCATCTCGGCTTCCGTATATTGGTTGATTCGCATCACGACGCTCGACAGGGTGCCATGACAGAACGCGACCATCTTCTTCACCGGCGCGTCGTCCCATTTGAACAAGTCAAAACGGCTTTCATACACGCCGCGTTGCGTCGCGCGCTCGAGCGGGTAGCGGTACTCGTCGGTCTCGCGCGCGAGGAACAGCGCGCGCAGCTCCGCGAGCAGCGGCGCGGCGTCGGGCATCTGCACCTGCACGAACGGTGTCGCGAACATCGCCTGGATGGTTTGCGTCGGCCTAGCCAAGATGCGGCTCCCCAAGGTAGTCGTGTGTCTGCATTTCTTGCAGGCGGCTCGTGGTCCGCTGAAACTCGAAGCGTAGCCGGTCCCCGCCATACAGCTCAAGCAGCGGCACGGTCGCACTCAAAATGAGCTTGACGCGCCGGTCGTAGAACTCGTCCACCAGGGTGACGAAGCGTCGCGCCTCGTTTTCCATCGTCTCGTCCATCCTCGGCACGCCGGACACGAGCACGGTATGGAAATCGTGGGCAATCTCGATGTAGTCCGACGGCCCCCTCGGGCCGCTGCACAGCGCGTCGAAGGTGAACCAGACGACGCCGTCCGCGCAGCGGCGCGTCGGGAGGGTCCGGCCTTCGACGTCAAGCGAGCAGTCCGCTTCGCCATGGGTGCCCGCGACGCGGCGAAAGTCCTCCGCCAAGCTGGCGTCAGCGGTCTCACCGGCCGGATGCCGGTACAGCGCGGCCTGGCTGAGCGCGCGCAACCTGAAATCCGTGCCGGCCGTCAACTCGAACACGCGCATGTGGCGCTCGATTGCGGCGATAGCGGGCAGGAACCGTGCGCGCTGCAACCCGTCGCGGTAGAGCTCTGATGGCGGCAAGTTCGATGTCGCGACCACCGTGACTCCGCGCTCGAACAGCGCCTCGAACAGCGTGCCGAGAATCATCGCGTCGCCGATGTCCGAGACGAACAATTCATCGAAGCAAAGAACGCGCGTATCGGCTGCGATGTCCGCGGCGATCCGCTGGAGTGGGTCACGGCGCTCGCCGAGGCGTCTCAAGGCGCGATGGATTTCCCGCAGGAAGCGATGGAAATGGACGCGCCGCTTGTCGGCGATCGGCAGGTTCGTAAAAAACAAATCCATGAGCCAGGTCTTGCCTCGGCCGACGCCGCCCCAAAGATAAAGGCCTTCGACCGGGCTTTGATGGCGTCCGAGGCCAATCGCGGCGCGAAGGCGCCGCTCCCACACTCGGTCCTTGAGCAATCGCGCCTCAAGATCTGCGAGCGCCTGCGCGGCATCGGCCTGCGAGGGGTCCGCTTCGTGTGTGCCGTCCGCGAGCGCTGCGCGGTAGGCATCGATGACGCTCAATCGGTGTGGAGCTCGGGCAAATCGCGGAAGTGGGTGAGCGCCTGCGGATTCGCCAGCGCGTCGGTGTTCTGGACCGGTTCGCCGTGGATCGCATTACGCACCGCGAGCTCGACGATCTTGCCACTGATGGTGCGAGGAATGTCCGGGACCGCGACGATTTTCGCCGGCACGTGCCGGGGCGTCGTGTTCTTGCGAATCACGTCCCGCACGCGCTGCCGCAGCGCGTCATCAAGCGCCACGCCATCCCGCAGGCGCACGAACAGCACCACGCGCACGTCGTCGCCCCAGCGTTGCCCGACCGCAAGCGACTCGAGGATTTCCGGTAGCTTCTCGACCTGGCGGTAGATTTCGGCGGTGCCGATGCGCACACCACCCGGATTCAGCACGGCGTCGGAGCGACCGTGGATGACGACCCCGCCGTGCTCGGTGAGTTCGGCGTAGTCGCCGTGGCACCAGACGCCCGGGAAGCGGTCGAAGTACGCGGCGTGGTACTTGCGCCCGTCGGGGTCGTTCCAAAAGCCGACCGGCATCGACGGAAACGGCTGCGTGCACACCAGCTCGCCTTTCGTGCCGACGACCGGTCGGCCGGCGTCGTCGAACACCGCGACTGCCATGCCGAGCCCACGGCACTGGAGTTCGCCGCGATAGACAGGGAGCAGGGGGTTGCCGAGCGCAAAACACGAGATGATGTCAGTGCCGCCGGAAATGGACGCAAGCAGCAGGTCGGCCTTCACTTCGCGATAGACCCAATCATAACTCTCCGGCGCGAGCGGCGAACCCGTCGATAGAATGGTTCGAAGCGCCGCGAGGTCGTGGTCCGCACCAGGGCGCACGCCGGCCTTGTCGACGGCGGCGAGATACTTGGCGCTCGTTCCAAACACGCTCACGCGTTCGTCGGCGAGCAGGCGCCACATCGCGTCGGCATCGGGGAACATCGGCGAGCCGTCGTACAAAACCACCGTCGCGCCGACCGCGAGGCTGCTCACAAGCCAGTTCCACATCATCCAGCCGCAGGTCGTGAAGTAAAAGATTCGGTCGTTTCGCTTCAGGTCCGTATGCAGGGCGAGTTCTTTCAAGTGTTGCAACAGCGTGCCACCCGCGCCGTGGACGATGCACTTCGGCGCGCCGGTCGTACCGGATGAGTACATGACATAAACAGGGTGGTCGAAAGGCAGCTGCTCGAACACGAGTTCGACCGATGTGTCGCCGAACCCCGCCCAGGCGACCGAGTCCCGGATGGCGGTGGTGTCCGGTTGGGGGTCGGCGTACGGGACCACGACGACGCGACGCACGGATGGAAGTTCAGCCACCACTTCCGAGATTCGTGGCAACGAATCGATTTTCTTGCCGTTGTAGAAATAACCATCCGTGGTGAACAGTACGCGTGGCTCGATCTGTCCGAAGCGGTCCAGCACGCCGTTCGCGCCGAAGTCAGGGGAGCACGACGACCAGATCGCGCCGATGCTGGTGGTCGCGAGCATCGCGATCACTGTTTCGGGGCGGTTCGGGAGAAAGCCTGCGACGCGGTCGCCCGCAACCACGCCGGCGCCGCGCAGTCCTGCGGCAACGCGCGCGACCTCGCGGTAAAGTTGCGCGTAGGTGAGTTCACGTCGCTCACCGTTCTCGCCGACGAAGATGAGCGCGGAGCGGTCATCGCGGTAACGCAGGAGATTCTCGGCGAAATTCAGCCTCGCGCCGGGAAACCAGCGCGCCCCGGGCATCGCCTCCGGCTTGTCGAGCACGCGCGACCATGTCGTCGACGCGACGACGCCGCAGTGCGCCCACACCGCCGGCCAGAAGCGTTCTGGATTGGCGGTGGACCAGCGCCAAAGACCGGCGTAGTTCGCGACTTCCGGCGCGTACTCATCGCGCACGTGTTCTAAAAACCGCTGCATGTTGGATGCAGCGGCACGCGTCTGAGGTGGTTGCCAGGCGGCGTCAGCCATCCAGCGCCTGCTCGAGCTCCGGCAGTATCTTGAAGAGGTCCCCGACGAGTCCCAGGTCCGCCACCTCAAAAATCGGCGCGTCCGGGTCCTTGTTGATTGCGACGATCGTCCGCGCGTCCTTGATGCCGGTCAGATGCTGGATGGCGCCGCTGATACCGACCGCGATGTAAAGCTCAGGCGCGATGATTTTTCCGGTTTGCCCGACTTGGCAGTCGTTCGGCACGAACCCGGCGTCGACCGCCGCGCGCGACGCGCCGACGGCCGCGCCGATGCGCTCCGCGAATTTCGCGATGAGCTCGAAGTTTTCCTTGCTGCCGACGCCACGACCGCCCGCGACGACGCGCGCCGCCGACTGCAAGTCCACCTTGTCGTCGCCGGCGCCTTTGAGGCCCTGGAAGCGCGTATGCGTGGGTACATCGGCGTCGACCGTGATTGCCTCCACCGGCGCGCCGCCACCTTCATCGACCGCGGGCCACGAAGCGCCGCGCACGGTCGCGACGACGGGACAGCCATCGGGTGCTCGCACGGTCGCGATCACATTGCCCGCATACACCGGCCGCTTGAACGTGCGCGCATCCACGACTTCCATCACATCGGTGACCTGCGGCGCACCGAGCAGCGCGGCTACGCGCGGCATGAGGTCGCGCCCGAACGTCGTCGCCGGTGCGAGGACATGGCTGTAGTCCTTCGCGAGCGCGACGATCTGTGGCGCGAGGACCGCCGCAGGCGCGTGTGCATTGTGTGGCGCGTCCGCGTTGAGCACCCGCGTGACGCCGACGAGTGCCGCGGCAGCTTTCGCGACGGCCGCGCCATCGTCGCTGAACACGACGATATCGATGTCGAAGCCGAGCGCGGTCGCGCAGGCGACGGCGCGCGCGGTCGACACGTTCAGGGCGCCCTTGTCGTGCTCGGCAACAATCAGCGTGCGGCTCATAGCGCACCCCGTTTGCGGAGCTCGCCGACGAGCTCCGCGACATCGGCGACGCGTCGACCCCCGCTGCGCTTCGGCGGTGACTCATGCGTGACGGTTTCGAGGCGCGATTGCGCGACGACCCCTAGGTCCGCATACGGGATGGTTTCGAGCGGCTTGCTGCGCGCTTTCATGATGTCAGGCATCTTCACGAAGCGCGGTTGGTTCAGGCGCAAATCGCTCGTGACGACGGCGGGCAGGTCGACTTCAAGCGTCTCGAGACCGCCATCGACTTCGCGCACGACGGTTGCGGTATCGCCGGTGAGGTCGAGCTTGGATGCGAATGTCGCTTGCGGCCAATCGAGCAACGCGGCGAGCATCGGGCCAGCTTGCGCGGCGTCGTCATCGATGGCCTGCTTGCCCATCAGCACGAGGCCGGGGTCCTCGCGTGCGACGAGCACTTTCAGTGCGTGTGCGACCTCGAGCGGCTGCAGCGCATCTGCGGTTTCAACCAGAATCGCGCGGTCGGCACCCATCGCGAGCGCCGTGCGGAGCTGCTGCTGGACCTCGGCGCCGCCCAGCGACACGACGACGACCTCTTCGGCCTCGCCGCGCTCGCGGATGCGGAGCGCCTCTTCGAGCGCAATCTCGTCGAACGGATTGATGCCCATCTTCACGCCGTCGGTGACGACGCCGGATTGGTCACGTTTTAACTGGACGCGGACGTTGAAATCGACCACGCGCTTGATGGTTACCAAGATTTTCATGCGGTCATTATATCAACCTCGGTCGGTGACCCCTGATTGGTCGGGCCACCGACGTAAGCTCGGCGACGGGTACCTCGCGAAGCGAGATAGAAGTCGGTTTGTGACTTCTCACGAGCTGAGCGAGCCGTACCCGGCGCCGTGGCAATTCGTCGCCGCGCCGAGAGCCCCGTCAGAGATTCTGGTAGTTCGGCCCCGAGCCGCCCTCGGGCGTCGTCCAGGTGATGATTGCGTACGGGTCCTTGATGTCGCACGCCTTGCAGTGCACACAGTTCGCTGCATTGATCTGCAGACGTCGCCCATCGCCTTCGTCGACCATCTCGTACACCCCAGCGGGACAGAACCGCGTGCAGGGGTTCCCGTACTCGACCGTGCAGCGGTCGACGCAGATGTTCGTGTCCGCGACTTTCAGGTGCACCGGTTGGTTCTCGTCGTGCGCGGTCGCCGCGAAGAACACCGATGCGAGCCGGTCGCGCGGCGGCAGGTCGCGAACAGCGCCACTGTCCGGGAGCGCGTCGACGCGATCCTGCATCTGCGTCACTGTCCAGTCGTCGTGATTTGCGAGCGTCCACGGCAGTTTGCCGAAAGTGATTGTCTCGAGCGCCGCGTTCGCGAGCCCTGTCCAAAGTCCCCACCGGAACCCGGGGCGGATGTTACGTACGCGGTGCAGCTCGCGCGCGGAAGCCGACGCGCGCCATGCCGCGTCGAAGCCCTCTGCGCGTTCCGCATCGGCATAGTGTTCCGCCGCGAGCATGCCGGTGCGAATGGCCATGTGCACGCCCTTGATTTTCGGCACGTTCAGCGTGCCAGCGGCGTCGCCGACCAGCATCGCGCCGGGCATGTCCAACTGCGGCAGCGATTGGATACCACCTTCAATCAGACTGCGCGCGCCGGCCGACAGGATTTCGCCGCCATCGAGCAGTGAATGCACCGACGGGTGGTGCTTGAACGTCTGGAACGCATCGAACGGCTTGAAGTCCGGATGCGTGTAGTCGAGACCGACCACGAAGCCGACGTACACGCGGTCGTCGTCGAGGTGGTACACGAATGAGCCACCATAGGTCGCGTTGTCGAGCGGCCAGCCGATCGTGTGTTGCACGAGGCCAGGCTGGGTGCGCCCCGGCGGCAGTTGCCAGAGCTCCTTGAAACCGAGGCCGTAGGTCTGTGGCTGGCTGTTGGCACCGAGGTCAAACTCGGCGATCAACGACTTGGCGAGCGAACCGCGGCAGCCTTCGGCGACGACAGTGACGCCCGCAAAGATGTCGACGCCTGGCGCGTAGTTGGGCCCAGGTGAGCCATCACGCTCGCGACCCATGTCGCCGACGCGCACACCGCGCACGCGACCCGCTTCAATCAGCGGCGTCGCGGCGGCGAATCCCGGGAAAACCTCGACGCCGAGCGCTTCTGCCTGGGTCGCGAGCCAGCGGCATAGGCCACCGAGCGAGACGATGAAATTGCCGTGGTTGCGTTGTTGCGGCGGCGTCGGGAATCGGATGCGGCGTGTCGAAGTCAGCAGCGAGAACTCATCGGCGGTGACCGGAACGCACACGGACGGTGGTGATTCCCGCCACGCGGGCAGCAGCGCATCGAGCGCCGCTGGCTCCATCACGCAACCGGACAGGATGTGCGCGCCGACTTCTGCGCCTTTCTCGAGCACGCAGACCGTGAGTTCAGGCCGCTGTTGCTTCAGCCGGATCGCACACCCGAGGCCCGCGGGTCCCGCGCCGACGACGACGACGTCGTATTCCATCACCTCGCGCGCGGTATCCATTCGGTTACTTCGGTTGCATACGAATCGCGCCATCGAGGCGGATGGTCGTGCCGTTGATCATGCTGTTCTCCCAAACCGACACGACGAGTGTCGCGTATTCGTCGGGACGCCCCAGGCGCGACGGGAACGGCACCTGCTTGCCGAGCGAGGCCTGCACATCGGGCGGCATGCCCTCCATCATCGGCGTCCAGAAAATGCCGGGCGCGATCGTGACGACGCGTACGCCGATGCGCGCGAACTCGCGCGCCATCGGCAGCGTCATACCGACCACGCCGCCTTTCGACGCCGAATACGCGGCCTGCCCAATCTGCCCCTCGAAGGCGGCAACCGACGCGGTGTTGATGATCAGCCCCCGCTGGCCATCCTCGTCCGGCGAGTTCGCCTCCATCGCCTGCGCAGCGGCCTTCGACAGGTTGAACGTGCCAATGAGGTTGATGTGAATGACTTTTGCAAAGTTGTCGGTCGGCATCGGTCCCTGCTTTCCGAGGACGCGGCCGGCCCCGAGCACGCCGGCACAATTCACCGCGAGGTTCACGCCACCGAACGCGTCGACGGCCTGCGCAACTGCGTCGTTGACCTGCGATTCAACCGACACGTCGGTGCGTACGAACAGCGTGCGTTTCCCGAGTTTCTCGGTGGCCGCAGCGCCCGCGTCGGCGTTCACATCAAGCAGGGCAGCATGACCGCCGGCGGCAACGACGCGTTCCGCGACGGCGAGGCCGAGGCCGGAGACGCCGCCGGAAATGATGGCTTTGACTGAGTTATCGAACTTCATCGCATTTCCTCATCTCTATTTCGCGGCGCAAAGGCGCCGCTCCTACAACTTGTGCGCCGTCCAGCGGCGGATGGATTCTGCCGAGAGCTTGCCGAGCTTGCTCGCAGGCTCACGGCCGAGCACCCCCGTGATGAAACGGCCGGCTTCCACGAGCGCGACGAGGTCGATGCCTGTCTCGAAACCCAAGCCCTGTAACAGGTACGCGACGTCCTCGGTCGCGACATTGCCGCTCGCGCCCTGCGCATAGGGACATCCGCCGAGGCCCGCGACCGACGCGTCGGCGGTACGCACCCCGACCTCGATGCACGCGCTGAGATTCGCGAGCGCCTGGCCGTACGTATCGTGGAAATGCGCGGCGAGCCTGTCCACGGGGACGTCCTCCGCGACGCGCTCAACCATGCGCCGCGCCTTCAGCGGGGTGCCGACACCAATGGTGTCGCCGAGCGAGACCTCGTAACAGCCCATGTCGTGCAGCGCACGCGCAACGCGCGCGACCTCGTCGACTGCGACCTCGCCCTCATACGGGCAGCCCAACACGCACGATACGTAACCACGCACCGCCACTTTATGTTGCCGCGCGAGCGCCATCACCGGTTCGAAGCGGGCGAGCGATTCTGCGATCGAGCAGTTGATGTTCTTCTGGTTGAATGACTCCGACGCAGCCGTGAATACCGCGATTTCCTGGACGCCCGCGGCGAGGGCGCGTTGCATGCCCTTCTCATTCGGCACGAGTACCGGGTACCGCACGTCGGGAAGGCGCTCGAGCGCGCGGTACAGCTCGTCCGCGTCGGCGAGTTGTGGGACCCACTTCGCGCTGACGAAGCTCGTCGCCTCGATGGTCTTCAGGCCGCTCGCGCCGAGCCGTGCAATCAGATCGAGCTTCGTCGCGGTCGGGATGACCTGCGACTCGTTTTGCAGGCCGTCGCGAACGCCGACCTCGACGATGCGGAAGTATTCTTCATTCATCGGGTGTGATGTCCACGAGCGGCACCTCGGCATCCACCATGTCGCCGACCTTGTAATGGATGTGTGCGACAACGCCGTGTGTGCGCGCCTGCAAGGTGTATTCCATCTTCATCGCTTCCAGGACCAACAGGACCTGGCCGGGGGACACCCGCTGACCCGGCTCACACTGCACCGAGACGACGCGTCCGGGCATCGGTGCGCCCGGATGCGCCTCGTCGTCGCCGACCTGCACGCGTGGCGCGAACGGCGGGCGATACTCGAGTTCCCAGCAGCCGCCGCCCTGCGCGACCTGCACCTCGCGGCCGTGCGTCAGCACCTCGGCATCGACGGACGACGGTCGGGTCCGCCACACCGGTTCCGCCTGCCCGCGCGGGCTGAATGCCAGTTCGACGGGTTGGGTTGCGAGCCACGGGGACCCTGGATCGGTGGGTCGCGCGGTCATCGCATTTCGACGCCAGCCGGTATCGATCGCGGTGGCCGCTGCCGCGAGCACGGCCGTCGGTGGCTCGCCGACGCGTAGCGCGTCCATTTCCCGCTCGACCCAACCCGTGTCGACGGCACCGTCGGAGAACGCGGGCTCGCGCACGATGGCGCGCAGCAGCGGCAGATTGGTCACCAGCCCGAACACTGCGGTCGCATCGAGCGCCTCGCGCAGCCGCTGCACGGCCTTCTTCCGGTTCGGCGCGCTCACGCACAGCTTCGCAATCATCGGGTCGTAATACGCGCTGATCTCGTCGCCGGAGGCGACGCCGGTATCGATGCGCACATTCTCGTCCACAGGGAACACGACCCGGGTGATACGGCCGGTCGTCGGGATGAAATCCCGCTCGGTGTTCTCGGCGTAGATGCGGACCTCAATGGCGTGCCCGCACTGAGCGAGATCGCCCTGCGCTCGAGGCAGCCGCTCGCCTGCGGCGACGCGCAGCTGCCACTCGACGAGGTCGAGGCCCGTGACCAGTTCGGTGACCGGGTGTTCGACTTGCAGCCGCGTGTTCATTTCCATGAAGAAAAACTCGCCGTTCGGCGACACGATGAACTCAACGGTACCCGCATTCCGGTAGCCCACGGCGCGCGCTGCGGCGACCGCGGCGTCGCCCATGCGCGTGCGGAGCGCGTCGTCGAGAAACGGCGATGGCGACTCCTCGACGATTTTTTGATAACGGCGTTGTAGAGAGCATTCGCGTTCGAACAGATGCACGACATTGCCGTGAGCGTCGCCGAACACTTGGAATTCGATATGCCTGGGACGTTCGATGAAGCGCTCCAGCAGCACGGCGTCGTCGTCGAACGCGGCGAGCGCCTCACGGCGCGCGCCCGCGAGCGCGTCGTCGAAGCCCGAGGCGTCGCGCACGATGCGCATGCCGCGACCGCCCCCCCCCGCGCTGGCCTTGATCAGCAGCGGGAAGCCCACCCGCTGTGCCTCGTCCGCGAGCGCCGTATCGTCCTGCGACGCGCCGTGGTAGCCCGGCACGCAAGGCACCCCAGCTTTTTCCATCACCCGCTTCGATTCAATCTTTGACCCCATCGCGTCGATCGTGTCCGCGGATGGCCCGATGAACGCGATGTCCTCCGCTTCGCAGCGTCGCGCGAACGCGGCATTTTCTGACAGGAACCCATAGCCGGGATGGATCGCGTCGGCACCGGTCGCGCGCGCGGCCGCGATGATTTTGTCCGCGTCGAGGTATGACTCCGCGGCGAGTGCGCCCCCGAGCGCCACCGCTTCGTCAGCCGCATGACGGTGGCGGGCGCTGCGGTCGGGGTTTGAATAGACCGCGGCCGTCGGAATCCCGAGGCGCCGGCAGGTCGCAATCACCCGGCAGGCGATTTCGCCGCGGTTGGCGATTAATACCTTGCTAAACATCGATCCAGTGCACGCTGCGTTTTTCCAGGAACGCGGTCAGGCCTTCCTGTCCCTCGGGCGAGACGCGAAGTGCCGCGATCAATTCGGCCGTCTCAACCATCAGGGCTTCATCAACGGTGGGCGACAGCCGCGCGACGAGCCGTTTTGCCGATGCGAGCGCCGTCGGGCCGCCGCGAAGCAACAACTCGACCTGGCGTGACACCGTGTGGTCGAGACCGGCAACAGTCACGACTTCATGGACAAGGCCGATACGCTGCGCAGTCGCGGCATCGAACGCGTCTGCGGTCAGGAACCAGCGGCGCGCCTCGCGCGCACCGATCGCCCGAACGACGTACGGTGCAATGACGGCGGGGACAAGCCCGAGACGTACTTCAGACAGCGAATACTTTGCGAGGTCGAGCGAAACGGCGATGTCGCAGCACGCAACCAAGCCGACAGCGCCACCGAACGCCGCTCCGTTCACGCGCGCGATTGTGGGCTTCGACAGCGTATCGAGGGTACGCATCAATTCGGCGAGCTTCAGCGCATCGGCGCGATTCGCGCCCGCGTCGTACCCGGCCATGCGCTGCATCCAACCGAGATCCGCACCGCTCGAGAACGACTTGCCAGCGCCGGTGAGCACGACGACACGCGTCGCATCGTCGGCGTCGATGCGCCGCAATACGTCGGTGAGTTCTGCAATCAACGTGTCGTCGAACGCATTGTGGACGTCCGGCCGGTCGAGCGTGATCGTCGAGACGCCGGTGCTCGTTGAAAGGTTGACGCCGTTCATGATAATCGCGACGCCGAGAGCGTCGCTCCAACCGGTTCTTTCATGATGTTAGAACCGAAAAACACCGTGGTGCATCCCTTTTTGCCACGGGCGGTTGGTCGCCGTGGCAATCGCCATGCCGAGCACGCGACGCGTGTCCGCAGGGTCGATCACCCCGTCATCCCAGAGGCGCGCGCTCGCATAGTACGGATGGCCCTGGGTTTCGTACTGCTCGCGGATTTTCGCCTTGAACGATTCCTCATCGTCGTCGCTGCGCCGCACGGACGCGAGCACCGAGGCCGCTTGCTCGCCGCCCATCACCGAGATGCGCGCATTCGGCCAGGTCCAGAGCATGCGGCCGCCGTATGCGCGGCCGCACATCGCGTAGTTGCCCGCGCCGAACGAGCCGCCGACGATCACGGTGAACTTCGGTACCTGCGCCGTCGCGACCGCGTTGACCATCTTCGCGCCATCCTTCGCAATCCCGCCGTGCTCGTATTTGCTGCCGACCATGAAGCCGGTGATGTTCTGCAGGAACACGAGCGGGATGCCGCGCTGGCAGCACAGTTCGATGAAATGCGCGCCTTTCTGGGCGGATTCCGAAAACAGGATGCCGTTGTTCGCGATGATGCCGACAGGGTAGCCGTGCAGGTGTGCGAAGCCGGTGACGAGCGTCTTGCCATACAGCGACTTGAACTCGTGGAATTCGGAGCCGTCGACGAGGCGCGCGATGACCTCACGCACTTCGTAGGGGTAGCGCGTGTCCTGGGGCACGATGCCGTACAGGTCCTCGGCCGGATACAGCGGTTCGGTTGCGGGCCGCGTCGCGAGCGACATGGCGGCGGGGCGATTAAGGTGCAGCACGATGTCGCGCGCGATTGAAAGCGCGTGCGCGTCGTCGTCGGCGAGGTGGTCGGTGACGCCGGAGGTGCGGCTATGCACATCGCCGCCGCCGAGCGTTTCGGCATCGACGACTTCACCGGTCGCCGCTTTGACCAGTGGCGGCCCACCGAGGAAAATCGTGCCCTGATTCCGGACAATGATCGCTTCGTCGCACATCGCGGGGACGTATGCGCCGCCCGCGGTGCACGAGCCGAGCACGACGGCGACCTGCGGGATGCCCGCGGCCGAGAGTTGGGCTTGGTTGTAGAAAATGCGACCGAAGTGGTCTCGGTCGGGGAACACCTCATCCTGCAGCGGCAGGAATGCGCCGCCGGAGTCGACGAGGTACACGCACGGTAGCGCGTTTTCGAGCGCAATTTCCTGGGCGCGCAGGTGTTTCTTCACGGTCAGCGGATAGTACGTGCCGCCTTTCACGGTGGCGTCGTTCGCGACGACCATGACTTCGCGGCCGTGCACCAGTCCGATGCCGGTCACGAGCCCCGCAGCCGGTGCGTTACCGCCATACAGGCCGTGCGCCGCGAGCGGGGCGATTTCGAGAAACGGGCTTCCCGGGTCGAGCAGGGCGGTCACGCGCTCTCGCGGCAGGAGTTTGCCGCGGTCGAGGTGCTTCTGGCGTGCGCGTTCGCTACCGCCGAGGGCGGTGACGCGGAGTTGTTCTTTCAGGTCCGCGACGAGGCCGCGCAGGTGCGCCGCATTCGCGGCGAATTCGGGCGAGCCGGTGTCGATTGCAGAACGGATCACTGGCATCGGCGGCTCCGGCGCTTACGCGATCTCGAGTCCAATGGCGGTCGCCTCGCCGCCGCCGAGACAGAGCGAAGCGATGCCGCGTTTCAAGCCGCGGCGCTTCAGCGCATGCAACAGCGTGACCATGAGTCGCGCGCCGGACGCGCCGATCGGATGGCCGAGCGCGCATGCGCCGCCGTTGACGTTCACCTTCGCATGGTCAAGGCCAAGCTCGTGCATCGCCGCCATCGTGACGACGGCGAACGCCTCGTTGATTTCGTACAGGTCGACGGTGTCGGCGCTCCAGCCGAGCTTCTCGTGCAGCGAAGAGATGGCCTTCACCGGAGCCGTGGTGAACCAGCCCGGCTCGTGCGCGTGGCCCGCATGGCCGACGACGTGTGCGAGCACGACCAGGCCGCGCGCCTTGGCGGTGCTCTCGCGCATCATCACGAGCGCGGCAGCCCCGTCGGAAATCGACGATGAACTCGCCGCGGTCACTGTGCCGCCGTCACGCCGGAATGCCGCTTTGAGCGTTGGAATCTTCTCGATGTTGCAACGCGGCGGCTCCTCGTCGGTCGCGACCTCGACGTCACCCTTGCGCGTCTTCACCATGACCGGAGCGATTTCGTCGACGAAGTCGCCTTCGGCAAGTGCTCGGTTCGCACGCTTCACCGACTCGATCGCGAACGCATCCTGCTTTTCGCGGGTAAAGCCGTATTTGTCCGCACACTGGTCTCCGAACATCCCCATCATCTGCTTGTCGTACGGGTTCTGCAGCCCGTCGAAGAACATGTGGTCGAGCAATTCGGCATGGCCCATCCGCAGGCCGCGCGGTACGAGGAACGGTGCGTTGGTCATCGACTCCATGCCGCCGGCGATGACGACTTCCGCGCTCCCGGCGATGAGGAGGTCATGCGCGAACATCGCGGCCTTCATGCCGGAGCCACACACTTTGTTGACGGTGGTACAGCCGACACCGACCGGTAGCCCGGCGCCAAGCGCGGCTTGGCGCGCGGGCGCCTGGCCGAGGCCAGCCGGCAATACGCAGCCCATGATGACTTCCGAAACCGCATCCGCGGGGAGCCCACTGTCGGCAAGCGCGGCGCGAATGGTCGCTGCGCCGAGCTCCGGCGCGGACAGCGCCGCGAGCGCGCCCTGGAACGAGCCGATCGGGGTGCGGCGTGCGGCGACGATGACGACGGGGTCAACCATTGATCAATTCTCTCCCTATCAGCATGCGCCGGATCTCGTTCGTACCGGCGCCGATGTCGTACAGTTTCGCGTCTCGCAGCAGGCGGCCCACCGGATACTCGTTGATATAGCCGTTGCCCCCGAGGCATTGGATGGCCTCGAGAGAGACTTTCACCGCGCACTCAGACGCATACAGCAGGCAGGCTGCCGCATCCATGCGCGTCTTGCGGCCGTCGTCGAACTGCTGCGCGACGCGGTAGCTGTATGCGCGCGCCGATTGCAGCATCGTGAACATGTCCGCGACTTTCGCCTGGATGATGCCGAAGCTGCCGATGGGGCGGTCGAACTGCTCACGCTCGCGCACATACGGCAACACGGCGTCGAGCCCGGCCTGCATGATGCCGAGTGGGCCGCCCGAGAGCACGAGCCGCTCGGTATCGAGGCCCTTCATCAGGACCAGTACGCCCTCGTTGATATCCCCGAGCACGTTTGCGCGGGGAATCCGGCAATCCTCGAACACAAGCTCGCAGGTGTCGGAGCCGCGCATGCCGAGCTTGTCGAGCTTTTGCGCGGTCGAGTAGCCGGCGAGCCCTTTCTCGACGATGAATGCGGTGATTGTGCGCGAGCCCTGCGATTTCGGTGCGGTCCGCATGTAGGTGACCACGACGTCGGCGCGCGGGCCGTTCGTGATCCACATTTTGTTGCCGTTCGCGACCCAATCGTCGCCGTCCGCTTTGGCGGTACAGCTCATCGAGCCGACCACGTCGGAACCCGCGCCGGGCTCGGACATTGCGAGTGCACCGACCCATTCTCCGCTGCAGAGTTTTGGCAGGTAGCGACGACGTTGCTCGTCGCTGCCATTCAGGTAAATATTGTTCACGCACAGGTTCGAATGCGCGCCGTACGAGAGACCCACGGACGCGGAAGCGCGCGAGATTTCCTCCATTGCCACGAGGTGCGCGAGATAGCTCATACCCGAACCACCGAATTCCTCGGAAACGGTCAGGCCCAGCAGGCCGAGCTCACCGAGCTTTGGCCACAGGTCGTACGGGGCTTCGTTGGTCGCGTCGATTTCGGCGGCACGCGGAGCAATTTCGGCCTCGGCGAAGCGCCGTACGGTATCGCGCAACAGGTCGAGGTCTTCTCCGAGGCTGACGTCGAATGCCATCACAGGCCCCGCACTACTTGCGTGTGCGGCCGGCGAGTCGGTTGGTCAATTGCCGGACGTGTGGCATCTTGACCTTCCCTAGCGCGGCGATGCGCTCCTCGGCGACGCGGTCGGCCGCGCGGTAGCTCGGGATGCCATCCCGTTCCGCGAAGCGGAAAATGTTCTCGATGTTGTTGTAGATCGTCGAGACCATGCGCATCGCGCGTTCACGATCATAGCCCTGCAGCTCGATCGCCACGTTCATCAGGCCGCCCGCATTGATTGCGTAGTCGGGCGCGTAGACGATGCCGCGTTTGTCGAGTTCGTCACCGCACTCATCGTTCGCGAGCTGGTTGTTCGCGGCCCCCGCGATGATCTCGAACTTGAATCGTGGGATCGTCTCCTCGTTGACCACGGCGCCGAGCGCGCACGGCACAAACACCTTCGCGTCGACGTCATAGATGTCATCGAGCCCGACGGCTTCGGCGCCGACCTCGACGCACTCCTGGACCTTGTCCTTGTTCATGTCGGTGACGAACACTTTCGCGCCCGACTCGCACAACGCCTTCACGACATGAATGCCGACGTGGCCGACACCCTGGACTGCGTAGCTCGCCTTTGCGAGGTCGCTATGGCCGTACTTGCGGTTCAGCGATGCCTGGATGCCGCGGACCGTACCGTATGCAGTGAACGGAGACGGGTCGCCTGAGCCGCCGTGCACCGGGTGGACGCCGACGACGTGGTCGGTCTCCTGGAAGATGTGGTCCATGTCCTGGACACTGGTGTTCACGTCCTCGGCGGTGATGTAGCGGCCGCCGAGCGAATCGATGAAGCGGCCGAGCGCGCGGAACATCGCCTCGTTCTTGCTGCCTGGGTCGCCAATCAGTACGGCCTTGCCGCCACCGAGGTTCAAGCCGGAGACCGCGGCCTTGTAGGTCATGCCGCGCGACAGTCTGAGGACGTCCATCAACGCCTCGCCCTCGCTCGCGTAGGGCCACATGCGGAGGCCGCCGAGGGCGGGACCGAGGGTCGTATCGTGGATGGCGACGATCGCCTTGAGCCCGTTGTCGGGGCTGTGGAAGAAAACGACTTGCTCGTGGCCCATCGTTTCCACAGTGGCGAACAGTTCCATCGAGGGTCCTCCTGGTTTCGGGGTGATTGGCCCAGATGCGGGCGTGGAGCCGCCAGATTATAAACTAGGTTCGTTATAATCCGCGAATGAGCACCGCCGCCAAGCCCCTGGAGCACGCCGCCACGGGCGCAACCCCCCCGTTGCGCTTCATCACGGCCGCGTCCCTGTTCGATGGCCATGATGCCGCGATCAACATCATCCGGCGGCTACTGCAGGCTCACGGCGCAGAGGTCATCCACCTCGGGCACAACCGCGCCGTCGCGGAGATTGTGCGCGCCGCACTCCAAGAGGACGCCGACGGCATCGCCGTGAGCTCTTATCAAGGCGGTCACATGGAGTACTTCAAGTATATGGTGGACATGCTGCGCGACGCGGGGGCGGAACATGTCCGAATCGTCGTCGGCGGCGGTGGCACGATTGCGCCCCACGAAATCACGGAGCTCGAGTCGTACGGCGTCGAAAAAGTCTATACACCGGGCGATGGCATGCGCATGGGCCTCGACGGCATGATCGACGATGTTTATGCGCGTATCCGCGCATGGCAGCGGCCCGCCTTCAAGCCCGGCCGCACGGCGCCCGGAGCGCACCAGCAGCTCGGCCGAACCATCTCGCTGCTCGAGCAGGACGAAACGGAAGGGGGCAACCGCGTTCTCGACGGGCTGCGTCGCGCGTGGCGCGAGACCGAGAACACACCGCCGGTGCTCGGCATCACCGGCACCGGCGGCGCCGGCAAGTCGAGCCTCACCGACGAGTTGTTGAACCGATTCCGTCAAGCGTATCCGGACCTCGACATTGCGGTGCTCGCAGTCGACCCGACGCGCCGTCGCACCGGTGGCGCGCTGCTCGGTGACCGGATTCGCATGAACACGCTGGCGGATGAGCGCATTTTCATGCGCTCAATCGCGACGCGTCGCGCACACGCCGCGACGAGCGCGATCCTGACCGACACGATCCAGTTCCTGAAGTCGTGTGGCTTCGGGCTGATCATCGTCGAGACGGCGGGCATCGGCCAGAGCGACTCTGAAGTCGTGGACCTCGTGGATTTCCCGATTTACGTGATGACGTCCGAGTACGGCGCGGCGAGCCAGCTCGAGAAAATCGACATGCTCGATTTCGCTGAGGTCGTGGTGCTGAACAAATTCGAGAAACGTGGCGCCGAGGATGCGTTGCGCGACGTGCGAAAGCAGTGGAAACGCAATCGCGTCGCGTTCAAGGTGCCGGACGACAAGATTCCGGTCTATCCGACCATCGCGAGCCAGTTCAACGATCCCGGCGTGAACCGCTTGTTCACTGCGCTCGTCGCACGCATGGTCGAGAAGCTCGGCCTCGATGCGGCCGCGTGGCGCACGGACCTCGACCTGCCGGTCGAGGGTAGTGGCCGCGAGGCGCTGATTCCACCGAAACGCGTGCGCTACCTCGCGGAAATTGCGGACCAGGGGCGTGGCGTGCACCGTGCAATCGATGCGCAGGCAGAGGCAGCGAGCACGGCGTACGGGTGCTGGGTGGCGATGCAGGCGCTGCGGGATGAGGCGTTGCCGGCTCCGTTCGAGAAAGCTGCAGATTCCCAGCAAATCGCGACGCGGAGCGTCGCTCCCACGGCGCCCGGGTTATACGAAGCCTATAACGAGGCGCTGGAGGCGATCGGGGCGGAGGGGCTAAAGCTGTTGCGCGGATGGCCGGCGCTGCGCGATGCGGTGCGCGCCGAGACTTACGCGTACACGGTGCGCGACCGCGAGATCACCGGTGAGAACTACACCGAATCGCTGTCGCACCTGAAAGTGCCAAAAATCGCGGTGCCGAAATCGCGCGATTGGGGCGACTTGTTGCGTTTCCTCGCCGAGGAAAACTTGCCGGGCCATTACCCCTACACAGCGGGCGTGTACCCGTACCGCCGGCTCGCCGAGGACCCGGCGCGCATGTTCGCCGGCGAGGGCACGCCGGAGCGCACGAACCGCCGTTTCCATTATGTCGCGGCGGGGCAACCCGCGACGCGTCTTTCGACCGCATTCGATTCCGTGACGCTGTACGGCGAAGACCCCGACGAGCGGCCCGACATTTACGGCCGCATCGGTAATTCCGGTGTGTCGATCGCGACCGTCGACGACATGAAGAAGCTCTACTCGGGCTTTGACCTGTGCTCGCCGACGACATCCGTGTCGATGACGATCAACGGGCCCGCGCCGATCATCCTCGCGATGTTCATGAACGCCGCGATCGACCAGCAGGTCGAGCGCCACATGAAGACGGCTGGCGCCGCGTTCCCGTCGGGTGACCTCCCCGAATACAGCGGCTCGCTGCCGCGCGGTAGCGAGGGATTCGGCCTCGGGCTGCTTGGCGTGGCCGGCGACAAGGTCGTCGACGAAGCGACCTATGCCGAAATGCGCAAGCAGGCATTGTCGCAGGTCCGCGGCACGGTACAGGCCGACATCCTGAAAGAGGACCAAGCGCAGAACACGTGCATCTTCTCGACGGACTTCGCGCTGCGCATGATGGGCGACGTGCAGTCGTACTTCAGCGGCAACGGCGTACGGAATTTCTACAGCGTCTCGATTTCCGGGTATCACATCGCCGAGGCGGGCGCTAACCCGATCAGCCAACTCGCGTTCACGCTCGCGAATGGCTTCACCATCGTCGAGTACTATCTCGCGCGCGGCATGGACATCGACAGCTTCGCGCCGAATCTGTCGTTCTTCTTCTCGAACGGCATGGACCCCGAGTACGCGGTGATCGGCCGGGTCGCGCGCCGCATCTGGGCGCGCGCGATGCGCGAACGTTACGGCGCGGGGCCGCGTAGTCAGATGCTGAAGTACCACATCCAGACCTCCGGCCGTTCGCTACACGCGCAGGAAATCCAGTTCAACGACATCCGCACGACGCTACAGGCGCTTTACGCCTTGTATGACAACTGCAACAGCCTTCATACGAATGCGTACGACGAAGCGATCACGACGCCGACCGAGGAGTCGGTGCGGCGCGCGCTCGCAATCCAGCTGATCATCAACCGCGAGCTCGGCCTGAACAAGAACGAAAACCCATTGCAGGGCGCATTCATCATCGAAGAACTCACGGACCTGGTCGAGGAGGCCGTGTACCAGGAATTCGAGCGAATCTCGGAGCGCGGCGGCGTGCTCGGCGCGATGGAAACGATGTACCAGCGCGGCAAGATCCAGGAAGAGAGTCTGCATTACGAAGCGCTGAAGCACGACGGCCGTCTCCCGATCGTCGGCGTGAACACGTTCCAGCCGCATGACGCCGACGAAACGGCTGACGGGGAAGGGGCCGTCGAGCTGATCCGCTCGACCGAGGAAGAGAAGCGCCAGCAGATCGACAACATCCGCGCATTCCAGGCGCGTCATGCGGACGAGGCGCCGAAAGCGCTCGCCAAGCTGCAGCAAGTCGCCCGCACCGGCGGCAACGTATTCGAGGAATTGCTTGAGACCGTGAAGGTGTGTTCTCTCGGCCAGATATCGAACGCGCTGTACGCGGTCGGTGGCCGTTATCGCCGCAACATGTAATTCAACCAGGGACCGATATGACCGAAAACGAAAATCAGGCGCAAGCCGCGTATGAGGCATGGCTGAGCAAGGAATTGAACAGCCACGCGACCCACTTGTTCAAGCACTCGTTGATCGACGGCAAGGTCGAGGTCGCGATTGCCTGGGCGTTGCCGGGGCGGCTTTGCATCGGTACGGTCACGTCGAAATCAAACCCGGCGAAAGCGTTCTGGGTGATCTCCGGCGACATCCCGACCGACCACCTCGCTTTGAAGCAGGCGACGTCGGCGCGTGAGGCGGCGAAGCATTTTGCGATGAAGTGGCAGCTGCAGGCCGCGCGCCTCGCAGAATCGCAGTCGGTCGGCCGAAGCGCTGACGATCCGAAGGTGTTCACGGCGGCCAGCGCAGAGATCACGCGAAAGGCTGAGGCGCTCTACGCGCTGACCGAGCAGGACGAGCATTGGCAGACCCAAATCATCGGCTGACGACCGTCCAGCCGACCAGATAATCGCCCTCCCGCAGTTCTCCGACCTCACAGCCGCGGCCGCCGCCACGCAACATGGTGGCGAGCGCGTTGACCGCGTCCGCATCCAGCGCGTGTTCCACGAGTTCCGACGAGCGCAAGCGCGCATCCTTGATGGCCGTGCGCCAGCTTTCGGCGGCCGCGCAGGCCGCGGATTCGCCGCGCGCCGCAGCGAGTTCCACCAGCCCGCCGAGCGCGTTGCCCGCGTCATGGAGGGCATCGGGCAGTCTCGCTACGCGAGCGCGCGCAGCGAGCGCGCGCATCAATGCATCGAACGCGGTGTCCGCCATTGCGGCGGGTATGCCGCCGCGTGCCGCCGCAGGCGCGACGGCGGCTGCTATGTCGGGCGCGTCGTTCGCCGTGAGCCACTCGAGATGTGCGACCTCTTCGGCCGCGACCTCGGCGAGCCATGACCCGGCGTGGTGGCAGACCAAGGCGAGCTCACCGTTCGGAGAGAGCACACGCAGCGCTTCCGCGAGGGCGCGAGTGGTGTCCGCGTACTCGAACCCGAATTGGCTGTACACGCGGTCGAATGCCGCGTCCTCGAACGGCAGCGATTCGATCGAAGTGCGCGCGTGGAAAGTGATGCGGTCGGCGTTCGCCCAGGCTGGCCGCGGCTCCGCGAAGTCGACCGCGTCGATGCGCGGCGCCGGTTGGCCGTCGAACCGAGCGAGTAGCAACGCGGGCAGCGGACCGTTGCCCGTACACAGGTCCAACACACGCATCGACGCCGTCACGTCGGCGAAGCGCGCGTGCCAGAACGCCGCAATCGCGCCGCCGTAGTTCCCGTCATAAGAACCGGCACATGAGTGCAATGCGCCGCTCTGCCAGTACCGCGTCCACGCCTGCTGCCGTTCGGATGCCCCCATGCGTGAAGGATACCAACCAATCGCGGCGCGGAGCGCCGCTCCCACCTGTAGCACCCAAGCGACGGCGTGCTGGGCATGCCGCGAAGCCGCGAAGCGTGGCTCGCACCTCGAAAGCGAGTCGGGTTCCCGGAGGCCACCTGAGGATTTTAAGAACAGACAGCGAGCGGCTCGAGGTGCGCAGCCCGTAGCGGCCGCGGGGTGATTCGAGGATTGACAGTCGCGATGCGCCGCAAAAAAAAGGGGCCCCGAAGGGCCCCTTTCCAACCACAAGACCGAAGTCTTAGAAGGTTTGGGTGTAGCGGATGTACGGCACGCGGCCATACGGATCGTACAGCGACGTGTCGAAACCGCGGGCAAGCGCGCCATCCAGCGGCGGAGCCTTGTCCGTGAGGTTGTCGACGCCGACCGTCAGGCGACCATTCCACGGAGCGTGGTAGTTCACCTGGAGGTCATGCGTCAGCCACGAGCTGGTCGTGCCGTTGCCGGCCGCGTTGTCGGTGCTCGCAATGTAGCTGGAGTTAAAGACGACCTGGAAGTCACCATAGCTCCATGCGTTGCCGAGCATCGCGCGCATTTCCGGCACGCCGGACGTACCGACGAAGTCGGTGCCGCCATCCTGCGTGTAGTCCAGCACGTAGCCGATCTGCAGCTGGTTCTGAAGGGTACCGAATGCGCCGAAGGCGAAGTTGGTACGAACATTCAGGTCCAGACCGCTCGTCTCGACGTTACCGCGGTTCACGAAGCCACGCTGACCGCCGATGATCCGGCCGGTTGCGGGGTCGCGTGCGATACCAAGACCCAACGCCGGGTCACCCGTGAAACCCGGGACGAACGGCGCGGTCGGCAGGGCAGAAACGCCCGGAGGACACGGCACGGCACCCGAGAGACAGTTGATGATCGTATTCAGCGTGATGCCCGAGATACGATTGTCGATCTTGATGTTGTAGTAGTCGAGGGACAGATTCAGCCACTCGTTGGCATCCCATGCGCCGCCGAGGGAGAACTGCTTCGACTGCTCCGAACCGAGGTTCGGGTTCGCGATGACGAACATCGTGACCTGCGGGCTTTGGGCGTTCCCTTGGGCGTTGTAGCAAGTGCCGTCGTCAAAGGTCAGACCCAAGGCTACGCAAGTCGCCTCGTCCGTGGTGAAGTCCGCGGACGACGACGGCGACAGGCTGAGCAAGTCCAGCGTCGGAGCCGCGAAACCTTCGCCATACGAAGCGCGCAGGGTCACGGTGTCCATCGGCTGCCAACGCGCCGAAATTTTCGGCGAGAAGTCGCTGCCGTAGTCACTGTACTTGTCGTGACGACCGGCAACCGAGACCTCGAGGTCCGGCATGACCGGCAACAGCACCTCGAAGAACATCGCGGTGACGTCACGGCCGAGGCCTGCGGAGTTACCCGCGGAGCCGCCGATCTGGCCGGCTTCCGACAGCGAGTCGTACTGGTCGCTGTAGTCTTCTTCGCGGTATTCCGCACCGAAGGCCAAGCCAACCACGCCGCCCGACATTTCGAACGGCAGATCGGTGTTCGCGATCGCATACAGCTCCTCGAGCCGGGTGAGGCTCTCGCGGCTGATTGTCGCCTTCATCGCATTCAGGATGCTGGGCGGGTTGCCGAACGGGTCGGACAGGTCGTACTGGCCGCTCCCGATGAAGTTCCGCGCGGTCGCGCGGACCAGGTAGTTCCGGCCGAGGTCGATGTACTTGAACTCGTTCCGGCGCATGCCGACATCGATGTCGAACATGCCGATGGTGCCCTGGAAGCCGAAGCCCACGTCGTAGACGTTGGAGTCGATGAACGCGTCGCGGTTACCCAGTGCGGCGTAACGGTGGTAGACGTAGAGGTCTTCACCGAAGGCCGGGTGGGTCGGATCGTAGTACGGACCGGCGGGATCGCCATCGTACGGGTGGTTCGGCGTACCCGACGGGATAAACCCGAAGTCCGGAACCGGCGCATACCGACCGAACGACTTCACGCGCGTGACGCCTGCGCCGAAGTAGGTCGACCAGATGTCGTTGATCCGGTAGTTACCGCGGATGAACGCGGCTGAGTTGTTGATCGACGCTTCGTCCGCCGCGGTCGACGTGAAGTCGAACACGCAACGAGTCGTGGCACCCGTGCCGGACAGCGAGTATCCCGGCATGTCGCACGCGCCCGGGTACGCTGACCCGTGAACGGGATCGTCGACGTAACCGAACGCACGCACACCACCACCCGAGTACAGCAGGTTGTTGCCGTACACGGACGCGCCACCTGTGGACCAAGGACGGTGCCGCTGGAACACGATGTCGCGCTTGTTGAACGAAGCGCCGCCCATCACGCTGCCACGGTCGCTCGACGCGCCGAAGAGAATGGAACCCTCTTCCGTATCGCCGCCTTCCTGAGCAGGCTTGCCCATGCCGTAGGTCATCTGCACGCCGGTGAAATCCTTCCGGGTGATGATGTTGACCACGCCGCCGATTGCGTCCGTGCCGTAAATGGCCGATGCGCCGTCGGACAGGATTTCGATACGCTCAACCGCTGCGAGCGGAATCGTGTTCAAGTCCTGTGCGCCACCAATCTGCGGCGCAACCGGAGCACGACGGCCGTCGATCAGGATCAGGGTGCGGCCTTCGCCGAGACCGCGCAGGCTCAAGCCTGCCCAGCTCTGCGCCGAACTACCCGATGCCGGACGGAACGAACCGAAGCTGTTGAAGGTGGTGTTGCGAAGCAGATCGGCGACCGACGTCTCACCGGAAAGCTCGATCTGGTTACGGTCGATGACCGTGACCGGAAGCGCGCCCTCGATGTCCGCACGCTTGATGCGCGAACCCGTGACTTCGACGCGACCCGTGAGGTCCTCGTCGTCTGCATCCGCGTCTTGCGCGAAAGCGACACCAGCGGTGGATGTCATGCCGACGCCGAGCGCCAGCGACACCGACCACCGGAGCGCATTCGCTCCAAACGTAGTTGCTGTCTTCATGTACTAACTCCTCTGAAGTTGTGCCCGGCTCTTATTACGAACTTGTGCCGGGTACCCGTTACCGCGACCGTTCACGGTTGTCATGCCACCGTGTACCGTCACAGCCATGTGGTGTTTGGCATACAACAGTCGCCAACCCGACTCGATTAGAACGCGATGTTGTATCGGTGTCAACACGCCAATCCCGATTAAATCAGGGGCAAACCGACCTTCGTCCAAAATGTTGCGCCGACGCAACAATCCCCACATGACGTGGCGAAAACCGCAGCACGGCAGACGAACGCCCGGGGCGCTTGGGATTTGGGCCGAAAGTTTGCAAAAATCCGAGAAGCCCTGCTATAACTCGTTTTGTCACATCCCGTCATTTCCTTTGACCCTTACAAGGTACAGCTATGCCTAATGTTCGCCAGATTGGACTGCACCTCGCGGTCGCAGCAGCTAGTTGGCTGCTGATTGCACCGGCCGCCGTCGCGACGCCGGAAACGCTGCGCTCCGCCATCCAGGTCCAGGTGCAAACCGACACCGATGCCGCACGGAGCCAGGCCCAGATTGACCGGCTCGCCGACCAGACGCGCGACATGTTCGATGAATATCGCGCCGCGATGGAAGAAATCGAGCAGCTCCGCATCTATAACGAGCAAATGGAGCGTCAAGTCGCGAATCAGGAGCGCGAGATGGCGAGCCTGCAGCGACAGATCGACGAGTTCGAGCAAATCGAGCGCGGCATCACGCCATTGATGGTGCGGATGGTCGACACACTCGATCGATTCGTGGAGCTTGACGCGCCATTCTTGCCGGAAGAGCGGCGCAACCGCGTTGAGAACATCAAAAGCCTGATGGACGACGCGAACGTCGCCGTCGGCGAGCGGTATCGCCGCCTGATGGAGGCGTACACGATCGAAATGGATTACGCGCGAAATATGGACACGTATTCAGGGATGCTCGATTTCGGCGGCACCGAACGCGAAGTCAACTTCCTGCGCATCGGCCGTCTCGCGCTGCTCTACCAGACGCTCGATCGGGGCGAAACCGGCTTCTGGGACTCGCGTAACAATGAGTGGGCCGTGCTCGGCGATGAATACCGGACACCGGTCAACGACGGCATCCGCATGGCCCAGCGCCTCGCGGCGCCTGATTTGCTCGCGATACCGATCACCGCTCCGGAGGCAAACTGATGAAAGCGTTTCTGACCGCAATCCTGCTGCTCGCGGTGGTCGCACCGATCGCGCCGGCGCAGGCGAATCCCGAAGCGCTCAACCAGTTGCTCAACGAGGTGCGTCAGCATCGCGAGCGTGAAGCGCAAGTCAACCGAGAGCGCGAACAGCGTTTCCTCGCGGACCGCAACCAGCAGCAGCGTATGCTCGCCGAGGCGCGTGCGGAGCTGCAGCGTCAAGAGCGCCGAGCGAACCAGCTGCGCAACACGTATAACGAGAACGACAATCGTTTAAACGAGCTGAACGCGCTGTTGAACCAGCGGACCGGCCAGTTCGGTGAGCTGTTCGGCGTGGTCCGGCTCGTCGCCGGCGAGGCACGCGGCCTGATCGGCGGCTCACTCGTGTCGGCCGAGTACCCGGGTCGCACCGAGTTCTTGACGGAGCTCGCGGCGAGCCGCGAGCTCCCGTCGATGGCGCAGCTCGAGCAACTGTGGGTCGCGCTGCTGACCGAAATGACGGAATCGGGCCAGACAAGTCGCTTTACCACGACCGTCATGTCGCCCTCGGGCGAGCAATACGAAGCGGAAGTCGTCCGCATGGGCGTGTTCACTTCAGTCACCGGCGACAAGTTCCTCAATTTCTCGGCGGATACCGGGCGCCTCACCGAACTCCCGCGCCAGCCGGCCGACCGCTACACGGACATGGCCGACGACCTGACCTCGGCTGAGCCGGGCGAGATCGTGCAGGTGGTGATTGACCCATCGCGCGGTGCGTTGCTCGGTATGCTGATCCAGACGCCGGGTTTCATGGAACGCGTGCAGCAGGGCGGGCCGGTCGGCTACACCATCATCGCGTTGTTGACGATCGCGCTGCTGGTCTGGCTGTACCGCTACATCCAGTTGACGATCGTCGGCGGCAAGATCAATCGTCAGCTGAACAGCGATACGCCAGACACCGACAACCCGCTGGGCCGCGTACTCGCGATGTATCACGACAACCGCACCGCGGACCTCGAGACGCTCGAACTGAAAATCGACGAAGCGATCCTGCGCGAAGTGCCGCCGCTGGACCGAGGCCTTGGCTTCGTCAAGCTGATCGCCGCGGTCGCACCACTGCTCGGGCTACTCGGCACCGTCGTCGGCATGATCGTGACGTTCCAGGCGATCACGCTGTACGGCACCGGCGATCCGAAACTGATGGCCGACGGTATTTCGACCGCGTTGGTCACGACGGTGATGGGTCTGGTCGCGGCGATTCCGCTGACGTTGCTGCATGCGTTCGCGGCCGCGAAGAGCCGCCGCCTCGTGCAGATCATCGAAGAGCAGAGCGCGGGCTTGATCGCCGCGACGGCCGAGAAGCGGAGCTGAGCCCAGCATGTATCGGCTGTATGAATCGCTGACGCTGATCCGGGACTTCATGGAGCTCGGTGGAGACGTCCTGTGGGGCGTGTTCTTCGTCACCGCGCTGATGTGGACGTTCCTGCTCGAGCGGATGTGGTATTACCGAAAGCTCTATCCCGCGCGGCGCGAAGAAGTGCTCGCCGCGTGGAAAGCACGTCAGGACACCGAGTCATGGTATGCGAAACGCATCCGCGACAAGATGGTATCCGACGTTCAGATCGAGCTGATGCAATACCTGCCGCTGATCAAGACGTGCATCGGCGTGCTCCCGCTGATCGGATTGCTCGGCACCGTGACCGGCATGATCCAGGTGTTCGACGTGATGGCTTACACGGGCGCCGGCAATGCGCGCTTGATGGCCGGCGGCGTGTCCGCCGCGACGGTGCCGACGATGGCCGGTATGGTCGCCGCGCTGTCCGGCCTCGCGATCGCTGCACGCTTGGACCACTACGCGAAGGACGAGGCGATGCGGTTCGCCGACAGCCTGCGTCATGAAGACTAATCGAGGTTTCTGAGAACCCATGAGACGTTCACACGTTCAACAGGAAGAAGAAGCGGAAATCAACATCACACCGATGCTCGACATCGTGTTCATCATGTTGATTTTCTTCATCGTGACTGCGACCTTCGTCCGCGAGACCGGGATCGACGTGACCCGCCCGGATGCGCAGACCGCGCAGCAGCAGAATCGCCCGCCGATCCTGATCGCGATCAGCGCCGAGGGCGACATCTGGTTCGACAAGCGGCGCATCGACATCCGCGCGGTCCGCGCGAACGTTGAGCGCGCGCTTGCCGAGAATCCGGAAGGCGGCGTCGTGATCATCGCCGACACCGCGTCCGAGACGGGCGTACTGGTCGAAGTGATGGATGAGGCGCGCCTTGCGGGCGCGCCGGCCGTATCGATCGCCTCGGAGCAGGACCAGTAATGAGGCTTGCAGTCGCGATCGTTGTCTCCGTGCTCGTCACGCTCGCGCTCTTCTGGTTCATGCAGTTCCTGATCGGCGGCCAAGAGGGTGACCTCCAGAAGCCTGAGGACCGCATGAACGTCGAGATCGTGCGCGTGAAACGCGACGAGGAGACCCAGGAACGCCAGCGTGAGCCGCCGCAGCCGCCGCAGCCCGAGGAGCGGCCGCCACCGCCGCCGATGCAGCAGCAGCAGCAGCTCCGGCCGGACCTCGGCGGCATCGGCATCGGCGCGCCTGCGGCCGACACCGGCCTCGCGGGCGGTCTCGGGCTCGGCAACCTGCAGGAGGGCGACCCAATCCCGGTTGCGGCGATTCCGCCGCAGTACCCGCGCGATGCACTGATGCAAGGTCTCGCGGGCTGGGTCCGAGTCGAGTTCACGATCAACCCGGACGGTTCGGTCAGCGATGCGCGAGTCGTCGACGCGCACCCGCGGCGCGGCATCTTCGACCGCGAGGCGCTGCGTGCAATCGTGCGTTGGCGCTTCAAGCCAAAAGTGCAGGACGGCGAGGCGATTTCATCGCGCGCCGGCTATACCATTGACTTCAAGATGGATGGGGCCTGATGCAGCACGCATTCTTCAAGGGATTCGTTGCGGCGCTCGTCGGCGCCACGATGCTCGCGCCGACGGCGCTCATGGCGCAAGACGAAAACGAGACGCCGGTCCCGAAATACCGGATTCCCGGATCGGTGGCGGAGCCTGACCGCACGAAGCGCCAGACCGGGCTCACCGAGCGCACGTTCAACATCATCACCTCGATTTTCGAGGACATCGGCGAGCAGCGCTACGCCGAAGCGCTCGCTCGCCTGCAGCAACTCGGACAGACGCGCCGCCTCTCGCCCTACGAGGAAGCGACGATTCATCGTTACACCGGTCACGTGCACGCGATGATGGAGAACAACCGCGAAGCAATCCGTGAGACGAACATCGCGCTCGACGCCGAGGTCTTGCCGCATTCCGACACGCAGCAGGCCCTGTTGATGCTCGCGAGTCTGGAGGCGCAGGAGGAAAACTGGGAGTCCGTCATCCAACTGATGCGGCGGTATTTCTACTGGGAGGACAAGCCGACCTTCGATTCGCTGCAGATCATGACCGTCGCGTATGCGACGAAAGAAGATTTCCGCAACACACTGCTATGGGCCCAGCGTGCGATTGACGTGTCGGACAAGCCGCAGGAAAACATGCATCGCATCAAGCTGTGGGCGCACAGCGAGCTCGACGAATACGAGGAAGCCGCGAACGTGCTCGCGCAATTGATCGCGCTCTGGCCGGAGAAGCCGGAATACTGGGAACAGCTTGCAGGAATCCTGGCGTCGGAGCTCAACCGCGAGGACGATTCGCTCGCGGTCTATTCGATGGCGTTCCAGAAGGGCCTGCTCAAGGAAGGGTCGAAGCACCTGAACCTGGTTCGCTATTACCTGTATCGCGAAGCGCCGTACACCGCTGCCCGTATTCTGCAGCGCAGTATCGATGACGGCATCGTGGAGCCGACGAAAGAGAACTGGGAACTACTGTCGCAGTCGTACCAAATGGCGCAGGAAAACGGCCGCGCGATCGCGGCGCTGCAAAAAGCCGCCGCGCTCTCCGATGACGGCGAGCTGTACGTTCGCGAAGCGCAATTGCATGCAGCCGAGGACAACTGGGCCGGCGTGCAGCGCGCCTCGCAGAACGCTGTCGACAAAGGCGGGCTGAAAAACCCCGGTCGGGCGTGGATGATGATCGGCATGGCCGCTTATGAGCGCGACGAGCATGCGGCCGCCCTGCGCGCGATGCGCGAGGCGACGAAGCACGAGGACAGCCGACGCGGCGCGCAACAGTGGATCAACTACATCAACAACCAGATTCGAATCGAGCGGGCGCTCCGCGAAGGGACTTGACCTGGAGCACTAATCGAGTTGCTGCGCGCAGTCCTCGCCACAATCGAGGATGATGCGTTCGCGCACGGCATCGGCGAGCGCATGTGCAGCGTCGCGTCCACGTGTCGTCGAGACGAGCGGTGGTGAGAATTTCACGCGCAGCGCGCTTCGGCGCGGCAGCAAGCGACCGGCCGGAAGCATCTCGCGCGTACCGGTGATCGCCGTCGGGACGACCGCCAAATTGCCGCGCGTGGCCGCGTAGAACGCACCCATCCGGAAACGCCGCAAGCCACGCTCGGGGTGGAACGTGCCCTCGGGGAAGACACACATCGAATTGCCGCCGCCGCTGTGGCGTACGAGGCGCGCCGTATCCGCCGCGCCTTCGCGCGCGTTGAAGCGCGCGACGAACTCAGTACCGATCCGCCGCAACAGCAAGCCGACGAACGGGACTCGACTCGCTTCCTTCTTCACGACGAATGCGAACCGCGGCGGCAGCACGGCCTGCATCAGCACGCCGTCCACGTAGCTCGCGTGGTTCGCGCAAACAATGCACGGGCCCGCTGGCAAATTCTCGATGCCCTCGACGACCACCGGCGTCCGCGTGACACGAAAAATGGCGCGCGCGACCGTTCGCGCGACGTGCCGCCGTCGTTCGAGCCCCGGCGTGACGGCGACCACGAGCGCCGCGCCGAGTCCACCGAGCGCTAACGCCGCCAATGCCCAAACACCCCATACCGTTTCGAAGATCCGACCCATCGGTCGCAGCGTACAATACCGGCATGCGCGAAATCGACGAGTTTCTCGACCAGCTTTGGAGCGAGCGCGGGCTGTCGCAGAACACCCTCGCCGCCTATCGCGCGGATCTTGCGGGACTCGCGCGCTGGCTCGCACAGTCGGGTACCGCGCTCAACAACGCGACACGCGACCAGTTGATGCGCTACATCGCCGCGCGAGTCGAGGGCGGTGCGCGCCCGCGCTCGACCGCCCGCCAGCTCTCGAGCATCCGCCGATTCTTCCGCCATCAGGTCGCGCAAGGCCGGATCGCGGACGATCCGAGCGCGCGGATCGACATGCCGCGCCTCGGACGGCCGTTGCCGAAATCCCTGACCGAAGGCGAGGTCGAGCGGTTGCTGCACGCGCCGCCGACCGACAAGCCGCTCGGAATCCGGGACCGCGCGATGCTCGAAGTGCTGTACTCGAGCGGGCTGCGGGTCACCGAGCTCGTGCAGCTTCGGCTCGACCAGATGAACCTGCGCCAGGGGCTCGTGCGCGTGGTGGGCAAGGGCAATCGCGAGCGGCTGGTGCCGCTCGGCGAAGAGGCGCAGGCCTGGCTCGAGCGTCACCTGCGCGAGGCGCGCCCGGAACTTCTCCGCGGACGGGTGTCTGACTATCTGTTCCCCACGTCGCGAGGCGACTACATGACACGCCAGGCTTTTTGGCACCTGATCAAGCGATACGCGGCTGCGGCCGACATCGCTACGCGGCTGTCTCCGCATACGCTGCGGCATGCGTTCGCGACGCATCTGTTGAACCACGGCGCCGACCTACGCGCGGTGCAGATGCTGTTGGGACATAGCGACCTGTCGACGACGCAGATTTACACGCATGTCGCGCGCGAACGCCTCAAACAGGTCCACGCGGACCATCATCCGCGCGGATGATAGCTGCTAGACTTGGAGCCCCATGATTGAACTCATCCTGATGGCAGCCGTCGCCGGTGCGCCTGCGACACCGGTGGACGCGCGCGCTGAACTCGCCGCGAAGCTCCCTGGCGTCGAAGCGCAGGACATCCGCGAGTCTCCTGTTCCGGGCCTGTATGAGGTGATGGTCGGCGCGCGCATCGTGTACGTGAGTGCCGACGGGCGATTCCTGCTGAATGGTCAGATGATCGATCTGGAGAATCAGGCCAACGTCACGGAAAGCCGCCTCAGCGACGTGCGCGCCCGCTGGATCTCTGGGCTCGACGAGTCGCGCATGGTCATTTTCGAGCCGACGGGCGCCACGCGGCACACCGTGACGGTGTTCACTGACATCGACTGCGGCTTCTGCCGCACCATGCACGAGGACATTGATGGCCTGCGCTCGCGTGGCGTTCGCGTACGGTACCTGCTTTATCCGCGAAATGGGCCAGGCACGGAGTCCGCCAAGAAAGCCGACCACGTTTGGTGTTCCGCCGACCGAAATGAAGCGCTGACGCGTGCGAAGGCCGGTAAGCGCGTGACCGCACCGGCGTGCGAAACGCCGACCATCGCGAATTTCGAGCTCGGACGGTCCGTGCCGGTGACCGGCACGCCGACGTTGATCACCGATGGCGGCATGCTGATCCCTGGCTACCTCGAGACCGCGAAACTCGTCGCGGAGCTCGATCGACTCAAAGCCCTGCAATCTCCTCGAACCGCGGAAGCCCCGTAAACAGCAGCGCCGCGCGCACGCGGTGCGTCGGCCACAGCGCTCGCGCGAGCACGATATAACGCGCCAACTGCGCACGGTGCTCTGGCCGCACGACGCCGCCGCGGTCGGTCTTGTAATCCACGATCCAGACCTCGTCTGAGGTCACGACCAGCCGGTCAATCACGCCGTAATCGCCCCCTGCGCTCAAGCGTGCCTCGTTCCAGGTTTGCTGTGGGCGTCCTGCGTCGAACAGCCAGCCGCAATCCGGATGCGTGTGCACGCGTACGGCGGCCTGGAGCGCGCGCTCGACGAGCGCGTCGGAGGGGGGCAGGCCGCTGATGCGCAGGAGCGCTGCGCGCATGGCCGTTTCCCCGAGGTGTAGGTGCTCAAGCGCGGCGTGCACGAGTACGCCGTGCTGTACCGCGTCTGGGTCGAGCGCCGCGCGCGTCGGCGGTGCGGGCGGCAACGCTTGGATCGCGCACGTCAGCGACTTCGGGACCGGCGTATCCACCAGCGTGTCGGCCTGGCCGGGGCGCCCTGCAGTCCCTGATTGAAAAGGTGCGAAATCGCGTGTCGCGAACACAGCGCGCAGCGCGGGGTACCAACCGCTGTCCCCACCGCTGCCGGAGACGAACAAGTATTGACGCGCGCGGGTGAGCGCCACATACAGCAAGTTCTGCGACTCCGCGGATTCGAGGCCTGCAACACGCTCGCGCAGGGCCCGCAACACAGTGTCATGGCCGCGCTCGCGCGCGAACAGGATTTGCGTCGGCCGGTCTGCGGCGGGCGGCCAATCGACCCACGCGCGTACACCGTCCCCGCGGCCGCCCTCGAGGTCCGTCTGCACGACGAAGACGATTGGCGCTTCGAGCCCTTTGGCTGCGTGGATGGTCATCACGCGCACGCGGCCATCGTTCGAATCCACGGGCGCGTCGTCGAATTCGCGTTCGCGTGCGTCGGCCTCTCGCGTGCGCTCAAGGCGCTCGACGAGGCGGTGGAGCGTCGGGTAGCGGCCGGCATCCGCGTCGAGCGCAAGGTCAAGGAATTGCAACAGGTTTGCACGCACGGACGCCGCCTGGTGTGCGGGGCTTGCGGCGGCGTAGCGCGTGAGTACGTCGGCCTCGGCGAAGATTTGATCGAGCAAGTCGTGCACCGGCACCGAGTCAGCCAACGCACGCCAGCCGCCGAGCAGGCGCGCCGCACGCGCGAGCGACGGCGGGCAGTCGGCGCCCGCAAGCTCGATCAGCCGCCCGAACCAGTCGGTGTGCGTTGTGCGGTCTGGATCTTCGGGCGCGAACAACAGCAATTCGCCGTCGCTGCATCCGAACAACGGTGACTTCAGCAGCCGTGCGAGTCGCAGGTTGTGCCACGGCGCCGCGAGAAACTCGAGCAACGCCATCAAGTCGCCGATTTCCGGGCGCTCGAGCAACATGCCGCGGCTGTCGCTCGCATACGGGATACCGTGCCGACGCAGTTCAAGTTCAAGCGCAGGCAGCCGCGTCCGTTTGCGGACGAGCACCATGATGTCATCCCAACCGGCGGTGCGTGGACCGTGCTCGCCGTCAACCACCGTTCGTTGCTCGACCAGCGCCTTGATGCGCGCGGCGACGATGCGCGCCTCCGCGATCCCCCGGAGTTCCTCGCCCGGCGAGCGCGGTGTGGTCAGCGGGTCACGCAAGCCGTCACGGGGCACCGGTTCGGCGCGCTCAGCGTCGGGCACCTCAAGCCATTCGACCCGGCCTGCGCGTGCCGGGTGGTGGGTGTCGTGCGTGAAGCCGAATACCGCGTTCACAAAATCCATGACCGCGCTCGCTGAGCGGCGCGACCCCTCAAGCGTGACCGGCGCCGCACCGAGGCGTTCGGTCAGCAGCGCAGATGCGGTTCCGAGCAGGCGCGGATCGGCACGTCGGAAGCCATAGATCGATTGCTTCTCGTCGCCAACGATGAACGCGCTACGCGCTCGGCCCGCGTCGCCTGCGGCGATCTCATCGAGCAACGGCCGGAGCATGCGCCACTGCGTCGGGCTCGTATCCTGGAATTCATCCACGAGCAGGTGGTCGATGCGTTGGTCGAGTCGATACTGGATCCAGTGCGCTGAGTCGCTGCCCGTGAGTAGCCGGCACGCGCGCCATTCGAGGTCGCCGAAGTCGAGCACGCGCGCTTCCGCTTTCAAGCGCTGATAATGCGCGAGCAGTGCGTCGCCTGCGGTGAACCAACGACGGTTGAGCGCCGCCAGCGCCCAGTCCGACAGTGTCTCGGCGAGCTCCCCGTGCAGCGCTTCGATTTCGTCGCCGTGCGCGACCATCGCGGCCTTGTTCGCGAGCGCTTTGCGGCGCTCGTTGCCCGTTTTCGTGAACAGGAAGTCGGGTAACGCTGCGCAAAGGTCGACGACAGTCGCGCCGGGGTCCGCGAGCAGCGTGGTCAATGCCGTCAGCGATTCTTTGATGTGATGGCTGGGCGCCTTGCCGACAAGCGCACATAGGCGCCCGACCCGGCTGCGCAACCGCGGCATGAAAAGGTCATCCCCGGTGTCGCTCTCGTGGCCGGTCGCGCGGCGGCATTCGTCGAGCGCGAACGCGAGCGGATCATCGGCGCCGTCCGTCCACGCCCACCAATCCGCGCGCTGCATCATGAAGTGTCGCAACCAACGGCGCGCACCATCGAGGCTGCCCGCTTCGGCGGCGAGCCACGCAAGCGCATCTGCGACGTCGCCGCCGCGCGCGCAATCTGCGACCAGCGCGTCCCACGCGGCGTCCTGGAGCTCGCGCTCGTTCGCGAGCAGTTCAAATCCCGGTGCCACGCCGGCCTCGAGCGGAAAGCGCGCGAGCAAGTCTTGGCAGAACGCGTGGAAGGTCATGATGCGAGGCGGCCACGGCGTGGTCAGTAGCAGGTCATACAACGCACGCGCGCGGGCACGCGACGCATCGCAGGGGGAAACCGCGATTTCACGTAATTGGATGTCGAGTTCCAAGTCGGACGCGATGGCGAACGCCTCGCAGCGCTCGCGCAGGCGCACCAACATCTCGCCGGCAGCGCGGTTCGTGAATGTCACCGCAAGGATGCCGCCGGGTTCCGCGCCTGCAAGCAACAGGCGCACCGTCCGCGTCACGAGCAGCCAGGTCTTGCCCGTACCGGCCGAAGCCAGGACGCTTGCGCTGCGGGTGGGATCGGCTGCGACGAGGGCGCTCATGTCTCGTCCCACGTGCCGACGCGGCACAGTCCGTCGTAAGCGCAATGGCGGCACGCGGCGATATCGCCATTCGCCGGGAGCGGGGCGCCGCGTTGCAACGCTTCTGCCAGGGCTTCGATCCGCCCACCGGCGAGTGCGAGCAATTCATCAACGGGGCGCGATTCGCGGCCGCCGGGCAAACCGGTCGCAGCGCCGTCGAGGCCGACGAAGTACAGCTCGCGCACAGCGTCGATCGCGAGCGCATACGTCGTGAGCTGGACGTTCTCGCCATCGGCGACCGCGCGGCGACTCGCAACAGCGCCCGTCTTGTAATCGATGACTGCACGGTCCGCGCCGTTCTCCTCGAGGCGGTCGATGCGTCCATGCAGCGTGATCGCGCCGAGCTGCCGCTCGAATTTGTGCTCGCCGCCGACCACACGCCACCCGGCGGCCGCACGTTCAATTTCGAAACCGACGAGCGACGGTATCGCGCCGGCCCACGCGGCGAGCCAAGTGCGTGCGATGAAATCGTCGGGCGCTTCCGCGGCGAACACCGCGACGCCGATCTCGTGCAGCAACCGTTCAGCAGCGTCACGATTCTGGACGGTGACGACGGCGCTGAACGGGCCGGGCAGCCGCGGCAAGTCCGTATGGAAGGCCTGCAGGCAGCGGTGAACGAGCTTGCCGAAATCCTGCTTGGTCATCGCCTCACGCACGCGGTCCGGCGCCTGCAATTGCAATCGGCGCGCCGCGAACCAACGGTACGGACAGTCGATCAACTCCTGATGGGCTGTCGCGCTCCAGCGTAGCGGGATGCGCCCCGGCTGCGCCGCGGGGCGCGCTGACCTCGCGGGGGCCGGAAACCCGTCGTGCGTGCGCACGAGCGCGTGGTCGTTACGCGCAAGCGCGGTCAGCGCATGCGGCGCCGGCAGGGCGCCCCACGCGAGGCCCGCGACAGTCCGCATCGCTGCGAGCCACGGACTCGGGAGCCGTCGGGTCTGCGAATCCTCGCGGCACCATGTGACGAGCCGCCGGGGCGCAAGCGCGAGCGCGCGCCGGAATTGCCATGCGCGCAGTGCACGCACGTCGGCCCAGGTCTCAAGACCGAGGTCGGCGCGAACCCCATCATTGAAGAACGGATGCGCGGCGGCACGGCCGGGTAGATGGTCATCGTCTGCACCCGCGATGATGAGCGCGTCGAACGCGCCGTCCGCGGCCGCGGCGAGCGACATAAGTTGTACGCCATCGGACCCCGAGACGCGGTAGTTCGCGTGCTCCAAAGTGCGCGCGAGCCACGCGCGCCATTCGCGCCAGGTCATCGTCGTTTCTGCGCCGGCGGCGGCGGTCACCATCGAGTCGATTTCCTCGAGTACACGCTGCCCCGCGGCATCCGCGGTGAAGCCCGCCGACAGGCCCGCGCGCGCGAGGCTCTCGCGCAGCGCCGTCATCAACTCTGCGGGGGGTACACCGCGCGACCCGAGAGCGTAGCGCCGCAGGGGCGCGGCGGCGTTCTCGATCCGGTCAACCATGGCAAGCAGGCGCTCGGCAACCGCGGCGCCCCACGCGTCCGGCAGGCGCCCGTGCCGCCGGCGAATCGCGTTGCGGTAGGCGGCGAGTCCGCGCGCGGTCTGCTCATTCCGCACGACGCCCTCGTCGAACAACCATGCGTCCTGTAGTTGCGCCGCACGGTCGGGATCGAGCGCGCAGAACGGCGACTTCAGGACATCGAGCAGGGGGCTGGCGCGGAATTCCTCTTCAACCGTCTCCAACCAGCGCTCGAGCGACGCCGCGGCGCTGGTCGTCGACAGCGCCCAGCCGACCGTGTCCGCGAGCGGGATGCCGGCGCGCGCGAGTAACGCGCGTACGCGTCGTGCGAGCTTACGGTCTTCGGTCACAAGCGCGAGACGGCGATGGCCGGCCAGCCACCAAAGGCGGACTTGAAGGTCGACGGCACGCGCTTCGTGTTCCGGACTGTCGGCATCCAGCACGGACCACGCGTCGACGTCGGGCGGCGACGGCATTGAGGCGTGCAGCGCATGCGCGCGTTCGGCGAAATCGCCGGAGGTCGGCGCGAGCGCAGCGGCCGCGAGCGCGTGCACGGCGTCGGGCGGCAAAGCGTCCGTTTCGAACGGGCCGCCATACCAGACTTCCGCCCAGCCGGCGGCCACCGCGTGCTCGAGCGTCGGCGCGAGCACCGGCGGTATCCGGTCGAGACCCGCGACAAGCAGCTTCGCGCCGCCGCCCGCGCGCCACTGCTCGAGCGCTTCGACCGCGAGCGCGGCGTCCCCGGTCCACGGCGTGTCCCCGTGGCCGTCGACCCAGGCGCGCCAGAGGGTCGTGACGAGCTGCGCTTCGCGCCGCAATGGCGCCTCGGGCGCGCCATCGCCATAGGCAACGCGCAGCCGCTCGGCAAGCTCATCGGCATCGCCAGGCAAGGCCGCTTGCTGGTCGTCGAGTTCGCGGAACAGCGACAACAGTGCCTCTACCAGCGTCCAAAGGTCATTGCCGGCCGCGATGGTCGGATGGCGCCGCAATGCATCGAGCAACAGGAGTCTTGCGCGTTGCTCACGGACCCGTCGCGCGCCGGCGAGGGTCCCCGCGAGCGATGCGAGGGTGTGGCACGCCGGCGCGATGAACGCGTCGCGTGCGGCGAGCTCGCGGATTCGCGAGCGTAGCGCGGCGCCCGCGTGCAAGCCGGGGACGATGACGAGGACATCGGAAAGATCGGGCAGCGGTCGCGTGGCGAGCAGTGCCGCGCAGCGTGCCGCGACGGCTTCGAGCGCGCTCTCCCAGGGCGGGAGCGCGTGCACTCAGCGCTCCAGCAACGGGAGCTTGTTCGGTTTACCGTCCCACTCGTCGGCGTCGGGCGGCGAGGGTTCTTGCTCGGTGAGCACCGGCCATTCCTTCGCAAGCTCCGCGTTCAGCGCGAGGAAATGCTGCTGGTCCGCGGGCAAGTCATCCTCACCATAGATGGCGTTCACCGGACATTCCGGCTCGCACAGCGTGCAATCGATGCACTCATCGGGGTCGATGACGAGGAAATTGGGTCCCGCGTGGAAGCAGTCGACCGGGCACACCTCGACACAGTCCGTGTGGCGGCATTTGATGCAGTTTTCGGTGACGACGAAGGTCATGGCGGCTCCCCAATGCTGCCGCGAATTTTAACACCTTGCGGCAACCGACCGAAGCCACGGCTCTGGACATAGCTCTCTTGGCTCGTGTGGCCAAAGGGCCATGGCAACCTTGCAAGGTCGGCAACCAATGCCTTTGGCCAATCTCGCCGCGAGAGATGTCCACGCCGCGGCATTGGCGTTAAAGCTAAAGTGGGAGCGACACTCTCGGTGTCGCGATGGTCGGGGCGCCTACCGCAGGTCCACGTGGTGCGTCGAAAACACGCCGTTCGAACGATCCTCGAGGAAGTGCTTGAACGCCGCGGTCACGCTCCGGAACGCAAGTTCGTCCCAAGGGATGTCCGCTTCGTCGAACAGGCGCACCTCGAGCGATTCGTCGCCGACGCCGTATTCGCCGTCGAGCAGCCGCGCGCGATACATCATGTGGACCTGATTCACGCGTACGACGCTCGCGATCGTCGACAGACCGAGCAATTCGACGCGCGCGCACGCTTCCTCCAGCGTTTCACGCTGCGCCGCTTCGGTGACGCTCTCGCCGTTCTCCATGAAGCCGGCGGGCATCGTCCAGAAGCCCGAACGAGGCTCGATCGCGCGCCGGCACAGCAGCAAGCGCCCGTCGTCGGCCTCGGGCATGCAGCCGACGACGATTTTTGGATTCAGGTAGTGGATTTGGCCGCACGTGTCGCAGCAATGCCGGGGTAGCGTGTCTCCGGCGGGAATGCGGACGATGATCGATGCGCCGCAGGCGCTGCAATAGTTCATGGTCGGCTTGTGTCATCGAGCGGGGTGGTGCCGGGAGCGAGAATCGAACTCGCACTCTGTCACCAGAACCGGATTTTGAGTCCGGCGCGTCTACCAGTTCCGCCATCCCGGCCCCGCAAAGGCCGCCCAGTATAAACGGTGCGACCCTTTTTGGCTGCCGCGCATCTATGCTCTCTATATGGCACTGAACCCGATCCCGGAGCCCCCCGAGGGCCTGCTGCAGCGCGTGATTGCCGGCGATGATGCCGCGTTCGAGGCGCTGTACCGGCTTTACTCGGCACCAGCGTTCACAGTCGCGGCCCGGATGCTGGGCCACCGCGAGGCTGCTGAGGACGTGCTGCAGGACGTTTTCCTCGACCTCACGCGCGCGCTACGCAGCTACCGCGGCGATGGACTGTTCTGGGGTTGGCTACGCCGCTTGGTGGTGAACCGCGTCCTGATGCGGATGCGCAGCGAGCGGTCGCGCCCGACCCTGGTCGCCTGGGAGTCCGACGACCACGGTGAGTGGTCTGAACCTCACCTGTTTGCGCGTGACCTCGAGCAGGCGCTCGCTGCACTGCCGCCGCTCACACGCGCGGTCGTGTGGTTGCACGACGTCGAGGGGTGGACGCACCAGGAGATTGCGGACGCCGTTGGGCGCAGCCAAAGCTTCTCGAAATCACAACTGTCACGCGCGCATTTGCGACTGCGCGCGTTGCTGGAGAACGACGATGAAACTTACCGTGAACGAGCCACAGGGATTGCCTGAGCAGCTCCGGGCGCTGCCCGGTCTCGAGCCGCCAACGCGCGTGTGGGCGGCCATCGCGGCCGAACGCGGACGCCGTGCGCGCCGCCTCCGTTGGTTACCGATGCTCGGCACGGCGCTCGCGGCGTCGCTGGTGATGGCCGTCGCGTTGGTCACCCTGCAGCGACCCGTCGACGCGCCGGCACCGACGTCCGAAGTCGCACGCCTCGTCGCGCACTCGCAGGACCTCGACGCGGCGTTGACGGCGATCGCGCCGACGACGCGCGTCCTGGATCTACAGACCGCGGGCACGATCGTGGCACTCGAGGACCGCATCGCGCAGCTCGACGTGCATCTGCAGCGTGCGTCGCTTGAATCACCCGCGACGACCGAGCTGTGGCGGCAGCGTGTGGATTTGATGGAAGCACTGGTCGGTGTGCACGCGACCAGCGGCCAATACGCCTTTTGATGGAGGAATGAAGACATGACTTGCATCACGAAATCCCTGATGTTCGCCGGTGCGCTGATTCTCGCGCCGATCGTATCCGCCCAACCGCCGGCGGCCACGCCGCCGCCTGCCGAGCGCGGAACCGACCGATCGGAAATCGAGCAGGCGCAGCGAGACCTCGCGGAGGCCGCGCGAAAGTTCGCCGAGCTTTCGGCAGCGGAGGCGGACCGCTGGATGCGTGAGTTCGAGTTCCGCTCGATCGATCTGCCGCCCGTGCGGCTCGGCGTGATTCTCGGCCCGGATCGGCGCGACGGCCTCGTCATCCGGAGCACGGCGTCCGAGGGCCCGGCCGAAAAAGCGGGCCTGAAGGATGGCGACTTGCTGCTCGAAATGAACGGCAAGTCGCTCGCCGGCGCGACCACCACCACGCTCATCGACGAGTTCTTGCGCGACGCGAAAGTCGGTGACGTCGTCACGGTCAAATATCGGCGCGGTAGCGACACGCGCACGGCATCGGTGACGCTCGACGAGCGCCCCGCGGCGATGTCATTTGCGTTCGGTACGCCCGACGGCATGCGCACATTCACGATGCCTGACATCCCCGACATGCCGGGGATCGCCGCGCTCGCGCGCCTGCGCTCGTTCGGCAACTACGAGTTCGTCAAAGTGAACAAAGGCCTAGGCGATTACTTCAACACGGACCGAGGGCTCCTCGTCGTCGGCGTTGGTGACAAGAACCCGCTCACGTTGAAGGAGGGTGACGTGATCCTGTCGATCGACGGGCGCGAACCCGAGTCCGCGACGCACGCCGCGCGCATCCTGCGCTCATACGCGGCGGGCGAAGAGGCCGAGCTCGAAATCATGCGGCAACGGCGCAAGCAGACGCTGAAGGTCACCCTGCCAGACCGGTAATTGGTAGAATTCGCGGCGCATGCTGCGCCGCGAATTACATTACGAGCTACCCGCCGATCTGATCGCCGAACGGCCGTTGCCGGAGCGTAGCGAAAGCCGGCTCCTGACGCTCGACGGGTCTACCGGCGCAGTGGCTGACCGGATGTTCCGCGACCTGCCGAAGCTTTTGGAGCCGGGTGACCTGCTGGTGTTCAACGACACACGCGTGATTCCAGCCCGGCTCTTTGCGACGAAACCGACCGGTGGACGCGTCGAACTGCTCGTCGAGCGGATTCTCGATGAGTGCACGGCGCTCGCCCACGCCCGCGCGAGCAAGCCGATTCGTGCGGGGGCCACTCTCCACTGCGACGGCGGCGCGATGGCCACCGTCGTCGGCCGCGGTGACGATCTTTACGAGTTGACGTTCGACGAGCCGCTGTTGCCGCTGCTCGACCGCGCGGGTCACGTACCGCTGCCGCCGTACATCCAACGGCAAGACGAGCCGGCCGACCACGAGCGCTACCAGACGGTGTATGCGCGCGTGCCGGGCGCGGTCGCCGCGCCGACGGCGGGTCTGCATTTCGACGACGCGACGTTCGCGGCGCTCGCCGCCCGGGGCATCGAGCACTGTTTCGTCACGCTGCACGTCGGCGCGGGCACGTTCCAGCCGGTGCGCGCCGAGCGTATCGTCGACCATCAGATGCACGCCGAGTACGCCGAAGTCGGCACGGACGCGTGCGCCGCTGTCGAGAGAGCGCACGCGCGGGGCGGGCGCGTCGTCGCCGTCGGCACGACGGCCGTCCGCAGCCTTGAAGCGGCTGCGGCCGGTGGCGAATTGCGACCGCTCGCCGCGCCGGTCGACTTGTTCATCACGCCCGGCTACTCGTTCCGGGCGGTTGACCGGATCGTCACGAACTTCCATCTGCCGGAATCGACGCTGCTGATGTTGGTCTCGGCGTTCGCGGGCCACGCTCACACGATGGCTGCGTACCGCCACGCGGTCGAGCAGCGCTACCGCTTCTTCAGCTATGGTGATGCCATGTTCGTATCGCCGCTCCTACCATGAAATTTTCGCTGTCCGCGACTGACGGTGCCGCCCGTCGCGGCGTTCTCGAATTCGCGCGCGGCGCGGTACAGACGCCTGCGTTCATGCCGGTCGGAACTTACGGAACGGTGAAAGCGATGCTGCCGGAGGAGCTCGTGGACCTCGGGGCCGACATCGTGCTCGGCAACACGTTCCACTTGATGCTGCGCCCGGGCACGGAGGTCATCCGCGCACACGGTGGCCTGCACGACTTCATGCACTGGGAGCGGCCAATCCTCACTGATTCGGGTGGTTTCCAGGTGTTCAGCCTTGCAGCCATGCGCAAGCTCACGGAAGAGGGCGTGCACTTCCGCTCGCCGGTCAACGGCGACAAGGTCTTCCTGTCGCCGGAAACTTCGATGCACGTGCAACGCGAGCTCGGCGCGGACGTCGTGATGTGCTTCGACGAGTGCACGCCGTATCCCGCAACCGAGGATGACGCCCGCGAGTCGATGGCGCTGTCGTTGCGCTGGGGTCGTCGCTCGCGCGACGCGCACGGCGACAACCCGGCCGCGCTTTTCGGCATCGTGCAGGGCGGCATGTATGCGGCGCTGCGCGCGGAGTCGCTCGCGGGGCTCGTGGACATCGGCTTCGATGGCTACGCAATCGGTGGGCTTTCCGTCGGCGAGCGCGCCGACGAACGGCTCGCGGTGCTCGATGCGCTGATGCCCGCAATGCCCGCCGACCGACCGCGCTACCTGATGGGTGTCGGCACGCCTGACGACATCATTGAGGCCGTCCGGCGCGGCGTTGACCTGTTCGACTGCGTGCTCCCGACGCGGAATGCGCGCAACGGGCATTTGTTCACGAGCCGCGGCGAGGTCCGCATCCGGAACGCGCGTTGGCGCGAAGAGACAGGTCCGGTCGACCCGGCATGCAGTTGCGGAACCTGTCGGCATTACAGCGCGGCATACCTGTACCACCTCGAACGCTGCGGAGAGATTCTGTTCTCTCGCCTAGCGACCGCGCACAACCTGCACTTCTACCTGTCGATGATGGCGGCGATGCGGGAGGCGATCGCGGCGGGGCGGTTCGAGGCGTGGGCCCAGGGGTTCAGGGCGGGCCGGATGCGGGACGCCGCGCCTGTGCCATAATAGTCCGCTGGTTTCCCCCAATAACGGACTTTCCCATGGATTTCTTCATTTCTGACGCGCTCGCCACCGCCGCCCAGACCCCGCAGCCGAGCCCATTCATGTCGCTGCTGCCGTTGGTGCTGATATTTGCGGTGTTCTGGTTCTTAATCATCCGTCCGCAAACGAAGCGCGCGAAGCAGCACCGCGAGATGGTCGCCGCGCTGAAAGCCGGCGACGAGATCGTCACGCAGGGCGGCCTGCTCGGCCGCGTCATCGCGGTGGATGACGCGTTCCTGACCGTCGAGATCGCGAACCAGGTCCAAGTGCGCGTGCAGCGCCACATGGTCGGCACCATCATGCCGAAGGGCACGGTCGCGAGCCTCGACTGATGATCAACCGGTTCCCCGCGTGGAAGAACGCACTGGTTCTGTTGGTGGTGGCGCTGGGTCTGCTCTACGCGCTGCCCAACGTGTTCGGCGTCGACCCCGCGGTCCAGGTGTCGCGCGCGAATGTCGTCGAAATCGATCGCGCGACGATATCGGTCGTCGAGGACGCGCTGCGTAACACGGGCACGCAGTATCAGTCGCTCGATACGCGTGACGGGCTCCTCTACGCGACCTTCGATTCGACCGAAGCGCAGTTGACCGCGCTCGATGCGTTGCGCGCCGAGCTCGGACGGGGCTGGGTCGTTGCATTGAACCGCGTACCGCGCACCCCAGCGTGGCTGCGCGCGATTGGCGGCGATCCGATGAACCTCGGCCTCGACCTCGTCGGTGGTGTGCACTTCCTGCTCGAGGTCGACCTCGACGCCGCGGTGACTCAGGCCGAGGAGCGCTTCGAGAACAGCCTGCGCGGACTGCTGCGCGACCAGGGCATCCGCTACGGCCTCATCAGCCAACAGCAGTCGGGCGGCATCCGCGTGACGTTCCGCGACCCGGCCGACCGTGATCGCGCGGAGCGCGAGATTACACGCGCCTTCGCCGAACTCGTCGCGGAACCGGCAGGCGACGATGCCATCGTCGTGTCGTTACGCGAGGCGGAGCAGGAAAACGTACGCCGGTTCGCAGTCGAACAGAACATCACGACGCTACGCAACCGCGTGAACGAACTCGGCGTCGCCGAGCCGATCGTGCAGCGTCAGGGCGAGTACCGGATCGTCGTGCAGTTGCCCGGCGTACAGGACACCGCACGCGCCAAGGAAATCCTCGGTTCGACGGCGACGCTCGAGTGGCGACTCGTGTATCTCGATGGTGACCCATACGAGGCGCAGCGCAGCGGCCGCGTGCCGGTTCAGGCGCGCCTCTACGAGGATCAACAGGGCCAACCGGTCCTGTTGCGTCGCGAAGTCATCGCGACCGGCGACCAGCTCACGGGTGCGGCTTCGGGCATCGACTCCGAGACCGGCAGCCCTGCGGTGTTCATCAACCTCGACGCGACCGCAGCGCGCCGGATGACGCAGACGACGCGTGAGAATCTGAACCGACCGATGGCGGTCGTCATGATCGAGAACAGGACCGAACTGCGCGAGCGTGCGGACGGCGAGGTCGAGCGCGTGCGGACAACTTCAGAAGTCGTAATCAGCCAAGCAAACATCGCGGGCGTGTTCGGGCCGCGTTTCCGCATCACCGGGCTCCAGCCGCAGGAAGCGCGGAACCTGTCGCTGCTGTTGCGCGCGGGTGCCCTCGCGGCGCCGATGGACATCGTCGAGGAGCGGACGGTGGGCCCGAGCATGGGCGCCGACAATATCCGGCAGGGTTTCAACGCCGTGGTCATCGGTTTCGCGGGCATCCTCATCTTCATGGCGCTGTACTACCGCCTGTTCGGGATGGTCGCGTGCGTCGCCTTGTTCTCCAACCTCACGTTGATCATCGCAATCATGTCGCTGATACCGGGCGCGACGCTGACGATGCCCGGCATTGCGGGCATGATCCTGTCGGTCGGCATGGCGGTCGATGCGAACGTACTTATTTTCGAGCGGATACGCGAGGAATTGCGCACCGGCAACACGCCGCAGGCGGCGATCCACTCGGGCTACGACAAGGCGTTCTCATCAATCCTTGACGGCAACGTCACGACGCTCATCGCAGCGTCGATGCTGTTCGCGTTCGGTACAGGCCCCATCAAGGGCTTCGCCGTTACGCTCGCGATCGGTATCGTGATATCGATGTTCACGGCCATCATCGGCACGCGCGCGCTCATCAATGGCGTCTGGGGCGGACGCCGGTTACAGAAGCTGCCGGTCTGACAGGACGAAATCATGGAACTGTTCAAACTCAACAAGCACATCGACTTCGTCGGCCACCGCAAGGTCGCGGTTGCAATCAGCGCTTTCCTGATCGTTGCGAGCATCGCGCTGTTGTTCGTACGCGGACTCAACTTCGGCGTGGACTTCACGGGCGGGCTCGTCGTCGAGGTCGGTTATCCCGAGTCTGTCGAGCTGGACGGCATCCGTGCGACGCTCGCCGAGACCGGCTACGACGGCGCGATCGTGCAGCACTTCGGCACAACCAGCGAGGTCCTGATCCGTATCGCCCCGGACAACACAGACGCCGCAGCCGTCAGCAACGAGATACTTCGCGAGCTGCGCGCAGATGATGCAAACGTCGAGATGCGCCGTGTGGAATTCGTCGGACCGCAGGTCGGCGACGAGCTGAAGGAGAAGGGCGGGCTTGCGATGCTGCTGTCGCTGATTGGCATCCTGATTTACGTCGCGCTGCGCTTCGAGTACCGGTTCGCACTGGGCGCGATCGTCGCGCTGGTGCACGACGTGGTCTTGACGCTCGGCTTCTTCTCGCTGATGCGGATCGAGTTCGACCTCGTCGTTCTCGCGGCGCTGCTCGCGGTCATCGGTTACTCATTGAACGACACGGTCGTCATCTACGACCGTATCCGCGAGAATTTCCTCACGCTCCGGCGCGCGGACGCGCTCGAGGTCATCAACACGTCGCTGAACCAGACGCTGTCGCGCACTATCATGACCGGTGTCACGACGCTCATCGTGCTCAGCGCATTGCTGTTCCTCGGCGGGCAGGTGATGTACGGCTTCGCCGTGGCGCTGATCTTCGGCGTCGTGATCGGTTCCGGGTCGTCGATCTATGTCGCGAGCACCGCGCTGATCGCGCTCGGCGTGAGCAAGCAGGATTTGATGCCGCCGAAGAAAGAAGGCATCGACGACCCGATGCCCTAAGCGTCGCGCGTCATCCGCGCGGCGTACGGCTTCAATTCTTTGACGAGGCCCGCGAACACCTTACGGCTGCCGGCGACGACGTTCCCCGATTCCATGAAATCAGTGCCGCCGTCGATTCCGCCCACGATGCCACCCGCTTCCTGGATCAGCAGTGCGCCTGCGGCCATGTCCCACGGCTTCAAGCCCAGTTCCCAGAAACCATCGAGTCGGCCGGCCGCGACGTAAGCGAGGTCCAATGCCGCCGCGCCCGCGCGTCGTACTCCAGCGGTTTTGGTGATCACCGCACGCAGCATGTCCATGAAGGCGTCGACGTCCTGATGCTCGAGATACGGAAAGCCGGTCCCGATCAACGCGCCTTCGAGGCCCCTCGGTGCGGTTACGCGGATGCGCCTGCCGTCGAGGGTCGCGCCGGCGCCGCGCGACGCGGTGAAGAGTTCCTGGCTGAGCGGATCGTAAACGACCCCATGCTCGATGCGGCCCTTGTGCTGGATGCCGATCGAGACCGCGAACGAGGGGAAGCCGTGCAGGAAATTCGTCGTGCCGTCCAGTGGATCGATAATCCACACGTACTCGTCGCCGCCGTGCCGGCCGGTCTCCTCACCTAGAAAACCGTGCTGCGGATGGGTCTTCAGCACCGTGTCGATGACGGCCTGTTCGGCGAGTCGGTCCACTTCAGAGACGAAATCGTGGCGTTGCTTCGACTCGATGGATAGTTCGTCGATACGTCCGTGATGGCGCATGATGACGACGCCGGCTGCGCGCGCCGCGCGGACCGCAATGTTGAGCAGGGCGTGCATGGAGGGCGGTAGTTTAACATAAGCGTATGCAGCCCCTGGACCACATCCGTACCGTGCTCGTCGGCACGTCGCACCCCGGCAACATCGGCGCCGCTGCGCGCGCGCTGAAAACGATGGGCCTATCCACGCTCGCTCTCGTCGAGCCGCGCACATTCCCGGACGCCGAAGCGACCGCTCGAGCCGCGGGCGCCTCGGACCTGCTCGCGGCGGCGTCGGTACACGCGAGCCTCGACGAAGCGCTCGCCGGCTGCGAGTACGTCATCGGCGCGAGCGCGCGCCGCAGGACCATTGAATGGCCGACGCTCACCCCGCGCGCCGCGGCGGAACGAATCGCCGCCGAGTTTGCCGGCCGGCGCGTCGCGATGGTGTTCGGGCGCGAACGAACCGGGCTCGACAACGCGGAGCTCGAGCGCTGCCACGCGCTCGTGACTATCGACGCGAATCCGGGTTACTCGTCGTTGAACCTCGCAGCCGCGGTGCAGGTGGTCGCCTATGAAATCCGAGTGGCGCATTTATCCAGCAATCGCGACGCCGAGAGCGTCGCTCCCACAGCTCGGGTACCTGTAGGAGCGGCGCCTTCGCGCCGCGATATCGATAGACTCGCGACGGCCGACGAGATGGAGCAACTCTACGCACACCTCGAGCGCGTGATGGTCGCGACCGGCTTCTTGGACCCCGATGCGCCGCGTCATCTGATGCGACGCCTGCGACGCCTGTTCAATCGCGCGCAGCTCGACGACAACGAAATGAACATCTTGCGCGGGCTCTTGTCGTCAATCGAGCAGCCGACCGGTAAGAAGCATCGCGGGCCCGTATAATCGACGACCATGTTCAGCCGCCTCCGCGAAGACGTCCGCATCGTATTCGACCGGGACCCCGCCGCGCGCAATGCGTTCGAGGTCGCGACGACCTACCCGGGCCTTCACGCGGTGTGGATGTATCGCTTTTACCATCGACTCTGGCGCTGGGGTTTGCGTTGGTTGGCGCGGTTCTGGTCGATGCTCGCGCGCTGGCTGACCGGCATCGAGATCCATCCTGGCGCGCGGATTGGCCGCCGGTTCTTCATCGACCACGGCATGGGCGTCGTCATCGGCGAGACGGCTGAGATCGGGGATGACTGCACGCTGTACCACGGCGTCACGCTCGGCGGCACCAGTCGGGAAAAAGGCAAGCGCCATCCGACGCTCGGCAATGGCGTCGTGATCGGCGCGGGCGCAAAGGTACTGGGGCCGATCACGCTCGGCGACAATGCGCGCGTCGGCTCGAACGCAGTCGTCGTGCGGGACGTACCCGCCGGCGCGACCGTGGTCGGCGTGCCGGGGCAGATTGTCGTCACGCGCGATGCAAAGCACGACGACCGCCGCGCAGCGGTTGCCCGTCGGATCGGCTTCGATTCATACGGCGTCGTGCGCGACATGCCTGACCCGGTCGCGCACGCGATCAACGACATGCTCGACCACATCCACCTGACCGACGAGCGAATCGAGCAGATGTGCGCAGCGTTGCGCCGACTCGGCGCGGAAGTGCCGGACGCGAAGCTGCCCGACATCGATGACCCCGACCTTTCTTGACTTCAATGCGACGACGCCGCTGGATTCGCGCGTGCGCGAAGCGATGCTCCCATGGCTCGGCGTCCCCGCGAACGCCGCGAGCGTCCACCGCTTCGGCCGCGATGCGCACGTTGCGGTGGCCAAGGCCCGCGCGCAGGTTGCCGTGCTGGTCGGTGCAGACCCCGCCGCGGTCATTTTCACGTCGGGCGGCACCGAGGCGAACAACCTCGCCCTTCGCGGCATCGCGGACGCGCGTCCGGGCGCAATCGTCATCAGTGCAATCGAGCACGCAGCGGTCCGCGAACCGGCCCGTCAGCTCGGGCGCGCGGTGGAATTGCCGGTCTCGCGCAATGGGGTGGTAGACCTCGCGGCGCTCGACGGTGCGCTAGCCGAGCGGCCTGCGCTCGTCTCGGTCATGTGGGCAAACAACGAAACCGGCGTGCTGCAGCCCGTCGCCGACATCGCGGCGCGGTGTCGTGCGGCCGACGTCCCTTTCCACTGCGACGCGGCGCAGGCGGTGGGCAAGGTGCCGGTCGATCTGCGCACGGTCGGCGCCCAATTGCTCTCGGTATCCGCGCACAAGTTGTATGGGCCCCAGGGTGTCGGCGCGCTGATTGTCGACCCGGCGCTGTCGCTCGCATCGCAGAACACCGGCGGGGGTCAGCAGGGCGGCCGGCGCGGTGGCACCGAGCCCGTCGCACTGATCGTCGGCTTCGGCGCCGCGGCCGAAATCGCCGCTCGAGAGCTTTCGACGCGTGCGCGCCATTCGCGCGGCTTGCGTGACCGACTCGAGGCTGGCCTCGCCGAGGCCGCCCGTGTACAGGTTGTCGCGCCGTATGCCGAGCGCCTACCGAATACGGTGCAATTCACCGTGTCGGGCATCGACGGCGAAACGCTGCTGCTGGAACTCGATCGGGCGGGATTCGCGGTTTCGAGCGGCTCGGCGTGCGCCAGCGGACGCCGCGAGCCCAGTCACGTCCTCGCGGCCATGGGCGCGCTCGGCGCCGGGGACCATGGCGTCGTGCGCGTGAGCGTGGGCGAGACCACGAGCACGGGCGAAGTCGACGCGTTCCTGGGCGCCCTGCAAGGGGTGTTGTCGGCGGACGCGGGGGCGGTCGGCGGGTGGTAGCGGTACAATGCGAAAGATGCCGATTTACCTCGATTACATGGCTACGACCCCGGTCGATCCGCGCGTCGCAGCACGCATGGCGGAATGCCTGACGCGCGACGGCGTGTTCGGCAATCCGGCGTCGAGTACACACGCATTCGGCGCCGAGGCCCGGGCGGCGATTGAAGATGCGCGACTGCAGGTCGCGGGGCTGCTGAACGCGGACCCCCGCGAAATCGTCTGGACCTCCGGCGCGACCGAATCGGACAATCTCGCCATCAAAGGCATCGCGTGGTTCCACCGCGACCGCGGTCGTCACATCGTCACCAGCCGAACCGAGCACAAAGCGGTGGTCGACACCTGCCGGTGGCTCGAGCGGAACGGCTGGCGCATCACGTGGTTGACGCCGGGGCTCGACGGCATCATCACGGCCGAGCAGGTGGACGACGCCATCGAAGCCGACACGGTGCTCGTCGCGATCATGCACGTGAACAACGAGATCGGCGTCATCAACGACATCGCCGCGATCGGTGAGGTCTGTCGCACGCGTGGCGTGCTGTACCACGTCGACGCAGCACAAAGCGCCGGCAAGCTGCCCATCGACCTCGCCGCGTTGCCGGTCGACACGATGGCGTTTTCCGCGCACAAGGTCTACGGTCCGAAAGGCGCCGGCGCGCTGTACGTGCGCCGCGAGCCGCGAGTGCGCCTTGAGGCGATGATTCACGGCGGTGGCCATGAGCAGGGCCTGCGGTCGGGCACGCTCGCGACGCACCAGTTGGTCGGGATGGGCGAGGCGTTTCACCTTGCCGGCGAGTCGATGGCGACCGAGCAGCCGCGGATCCTCGCATTGCGCGAACGCTTCGCGGCCGGCATCGCCGGACTCCGGGACGTCTGCGTGAACGGCGACCGCACCCGCCGCGTGGCCGGCAACCTGAACCTGAGCTTTGGCGGTGTGCACGGCGACGCCCTGTTGCTCGCTCTGCGCGACCTCGCGCTTTCCACGGGGTCGGCGTGCAACTCCGCGGCGGCCGCACCGTCCTACGTATTGCGTGCGCTGGGCCGCGACGATGCGCTTGCGAACGCGTCTTTTCGTTTCTCGTTCGGTCGCTGGACCACCGAGGCCGAGGTTGATGAAGCCGCGCAGCGCGTGGTCGCCGAAGTGAATCGGCTGCGCGCGCTGTCACCGCTGTACGAGGGCGAGCGCGATTTCTGCGCGCTGCAGGCCGCGTCGTGATGATGACGCCCAATCCGCAGCTGCTCGACCACTTCGACAATCCGCGCGGTGCGGGGTCGTTCGGCGAGACCGAGGGTGTGCGCCGCGGGCAGGCAGGTTCGGAACACCACGGCGCAGTCATCCGGATCGAACTTCGCTGCGACGGCGCCACAGTGGCCGACGCGCGATTCAAGGCATGGGGCTGCCCGGCAACCATCGCGTGCGCCTCGCTGGTCGCGGAATGGGTACGGGGTCGTACCCTCGCGGACGCGCGCGCCGTCGATGTCCGGAATCTCGCGGATCCGCTCCAATTACCGATTGACCGGCTGTACGCGCCGCTCCTCGTCGAGGACGCCCTGCGCGCAGCCGCCACAGAGGAACAACGATGAGTATTGAATTGACTCAAAACGCGGCCGACCGCGTCCGCAAGCAACTTGAGCAGCGTGGGCGTGGCATGGGGCTGCGGCTGGGTGTGAAGAAGACCGGCTGCTCGGGCTACGCGTACACCATCGATTTCGCCGACGAGGTCACCGAAGCCGATGCGGTTTTCGAGGACCAGGGGGTCAGCGTCGTAGTCCGGCGCGAGCACCTCGAGCTGATGGATGGAACCCAGGTCGACTATGTACGGGAAGGGTTGAACGAGGCATTTCGCTTCAATAACCCGAAGGTTGCGGGCACCTGCGGCTGCGGCGAATCGTTCACGATAGCCTGATTCTTGCTAACATTACCGGTTTCACCTGACCGGAGTTTCAAGAAGATGGCAATCGAACGGACCCTCTCCATCATCAAGCCTGACGGCGTCGCCAAAAACCTGATCGGCGAGATTTACTCGCGCTTCGAAAAAGCCGGCCTGAGGGTGGTCGCCGCGCGCATGGTGCAGCTCTCGCGCGAACAGGCGGAAGGGTTCTACGCGGTCCACCGCGAGCGCCCGTTTTTCAAGGATCTTGTCGGCTTCATGGTCTCCGGCCCGGTGATGGTGCAGGCGCTCGAGGGCGAGGGCGCGATCACGAAGAACCGCGACCTGATGGGCGCGACCAATCCGAAGGACGCCGCGCCCGGGACGATCCGCGCGGATTTCGCGAAGACGGTTGACGAGAATGTCGTGCACGGCTCCGACGGTCCGGAGACCGCCGCGCAGGAAATCGAGTACTTCTTCCCGGAAGGGGTGTGCAAGCGCACCCGCTGACATGACCGCCTCCATCCGCACCAATCTGCTCGGCATGCCACACGCGGCGCTCGTCGAGTACTTCACCGCGCTCGGCGAAAAGCCGTTCCGTGCGGTGCAGATCATGCGGTGGGTCTACCAGCGCGGCGTGACGGATTTCGCAGAGATGACCGACCTGTCGGTCGCACTGCGTGAGCAACTCACACAAATCGCCGAAGTGCGCGCGCCGGAGATCATCACCGAGCAGCACTCGGCCGACGGCACGCGCAAGTGGCTGCTGCGCATGGACGCGGGTAATGCCATCGAGACTGTGTTCATCCCTGAGGATGAGCGCGGCACGCTGTGCATCTCGTCCCAAGTCGGCTGCGCGCTCGACTGTGCGTTCTGTTCGACCGCGCAGCAAGGATTCAACCGTAACCTGACTGCGGCCGAGATTCTCGGCCAGCTGTTCCTCGCGGCGCGCGAACTCGGTCACAAGCGCGCCGAGGACCAGCGCGCGATCACGAACGTGGTTTTCATGGGTATGGGCGAGCCGCTCACGAACTTCGACAACGTCGTCAGCGCGATCCGTGTCATGCTGGACGACAATGCGTACGGCCTCTCGAAGCGTCGTGTCACGCTGTCGACCGCCGGCGTGGTCCCTGCGTTGAAGCGCCTCGCCGAGGCCTGCGACGTCGCGCTCGCGGTGTCGCTGCACGCCCCGAACGACCCGTTGCGTGACCAATTGGTGCCAATCAACAAGAAGTACCCGATTGCGGAACTGCTCGATGCCTGCCGCCAGTACGTAGCGCAGCAACCACACCAGATGCATGTCACTTGGGAGTATGTGATGCTCGATGGCGTCAATGACAGCGATGAACATGCGTACGAACTCGGGCGTCTGCTGCACGGCATCCCATCCAAAATCAACCTGATCCCGTTCAATCCATTCCCGATGACGCGTTTCAAGCGTTCCCCGCAGGCACGGATCAACCGGTTTCGCGACTTGATGATGGCGCAGGGCTACACAGCGATCACACGGCGCACGCGTGGCGATGACATCGATGCGGCGTGCGGACAGCTCGCCGGAAAGGTCCAGGACAAGAGCCGTCGTGCGGAGCGGCGCGCATCATGAGCACGTTGCTGAAGGGCATTCCGGTCGCCGTGCTGTTCGCGCTCGCGGGTTGCGTGACAAGCAACGTTGGCGAGAACGCAGGTTCGCCGCGCGAGGCAGCGCAGTTCAATGTGCAGCTCGGGCTTGAATACATGCGGCAGGGACGGCGCGAACTCGCGTTCGAAAAGCTGAACCGCGCGCTCGAGCAGGATCCTAAGCTCGCCGACGCGCATACCGCGGTCGCCTACGCGCACTCGATTTATGGCGAGCCCGAGCGCGCGGAACATCATTATAAGCTCGCGCTGCGGTACGGTCGTGACAACCCCGACGTACAGAACACCTACGGAACGTTTCTGTGTGAGCAGGGCCGTATGCGCGAGGCCGAGCGGCAACTACTGCGCGCGGCGCGCTCACCTGAGTACGGCACGCCCGAGGTCGCGTGGACGAACGCCGGGCTCTGCGCGCGGCGCAGCGGCGACATCGAGAAAGCCGAGCGATTCCTGAGAGAGGCGCTGCGTGTGAACGACCGCCATCCGGACGCACTGTGGCAACTCGCGCAAATGAGTTTCGATACCGACAATGCGCTCCAGGCACGCGCTTTCCTCCAGCGCTTCCATGCTGTGGCGCCGCGCTCCGCGACGGGCCAGTGGCTCGGGTACCGGATCGAGCGCGCACTCGGCGACGATGTCGCCGCTGCCGTATTCGCGGCGCGCCTGCGCAGTGACTTCGCGGATAGCGCCGAAGCCGGCTTGCTTCAGGAAGCGGAGCGTGGACGGGGGCGTTGACGACAGCCGACGTGCGGGACCGGGCGACCGCCTGCGCTCCGCGCGCGAGCGCCGCGGCCTGTCCGTGCGCGACGCGGCAACACGGTTGCGTCTGGACCCGTCGGTCATCGAGGCAATTGAGGCCGACAACTTCGCCGCCTTGCCGGCGCCGATCTTCGTCAAGGGCTACCTGAACGCCTACGCGCGCCTTCTCGGGATTCCCGCGGAGGACTGCATCGCCGAATACACCGCCGCCGTGGACGGCGCGGTACCTCCGCCGCTCGTTATCCGGCGCGGCACTGGCGATGGCATCGAGTCGTCATCCAATCGGCGCATCGCACTCGTGAGTTGGTTGGTGGCGCTGGTCGCCATCGCGATGGTGGTTCTGTGGTGGTACGCACGACCGGCGCCGACGCCAGACGTACAGGCACCGCCGACCCGCGTCGCGAGCGAACCGGTACACGAACCCATTGCCGATCCGATTGAAGTCCTTGCAGATGCAGCTGTCGACACGGTCGTGCCCGAGCGCGTACCCGAAGTTGTGCCCGAACGCGTCCCCGCGCCGACCGCTGCGTCGGACATCGCCGTCCGATTCACGTACCGCGCTGAATCGTGGACCGAAATCGTCGATGCGAGCGGGACGCGCCTGTACTTCGATCTCGCGCGCGCCGGTTCAGTTGTCGAAGTCGCGGGCGAGCCGCCACTCGCGGTGTTCCTCGGGAACTCGCCCGGGGTGGACATCGAGGTGGATGGTCGCCGATTCGATCAATCCCGATATAACCGCAGCGGCAATGTCGCGCGCTTTTCGATCGACCCGCCATGACGAAGACCACGCAAGGCGTGCGCGGGATGAACGACGTCCTGCCGGAGCAGTCGCCGCGCTGGCAGTGGGTCGAGCGCTGCGCGCGCGAGGTATTCGCCGCCTACGGCTATGAGGAAATCCGGCTACCGATCGTCGAACGGACCGAGCTGTTCGCCCGCGCAATCGGTGAGGTCACCGATATCGTCGAAAAAGAGATGTACACGTTCGACGACCGCAACGGCGACAGCCTCACGCTGAGACCGGAGGCGACCGCGGGCTGCGTGCGCGCAGGTATCGAGCACGGGTTCCTGCACAACCAGGTGCGGCGGCTCTGGTACGCCGGTCCGATGTTCAGGCACGAACGCCCGCAGCAGGGGCGTTACCGCCAGTTCCACCAGATCGGCGCCGAGGCGCTGGGCCTTGATGGTCCGGATATCGACGCCGAAATCATTGTCCTGTCGGCCCGCCTGCTCAAACAGATTGGCGTCGGCGATTTCACGCTGCGCTTGAACTCGCTCGGAACGCCGGCGTCGCGCATCGCCTACCGCGAGGCGTTGCAGTCGTATTTTTCCGAGCACGCGGCCGTGCTCGACGAGGACAGCCGTCGACGGCTCGACCGGAACCCGCTCCGTATCCTGGACAGCAAGCACCCCGCGGTGCAGCCAATCCTCGCAGATGCGCCGTCGCTGCAGGACCACCTCGACGACGGGTCGCGTGCGCATTTTGATCGATTGTGCGAACTGCTGACGGCCGCGGGTGTCGGATTCGTATTGGACCCGCGATTGGTGCGCGGCCTCGACTACTATACGAAAACCGTATTCGAGTGGACGACGACTCAGCTAGGCGCACAGGACGCGGTGTGTTCCGGCGGCCGCTACGACGGGCTGGTCGAGCTTCTTGGCGGGCGCCCAACCCCGGCTGTGGGCTGGGCGCTCGGCGTCGAACGGCTGGTCGCCCTTGTCGAGCGTGCGGACATCCAAGTTCCGGACGCGTCGCCGCACGCTTACCTCGTCGCGGTCGGCGATGCGGCGGCGAGCGCGGCGCTCGTGCTCGCCGAACGCATCCGCGATGCGGTGCCCGGCGTGCGGCTTGTACTGCACTGCGGTGCCGGCGGCTTCCGTAACCAGATGAAGAAGGCGGACAAGAGTGGCGCGCGTATCGCGCTGGTGCTCGGCGATGACGAGCTCGCCGCCGGGACAATCGGCATCAAGCCGCTGCGTGACGACGCGGCGCAGGAGACAGTTGCGCAGGATGCGCTCGCGGACGCGCTCACGAAATACCTGGATGATTGGAGAGCTTAGTGGACCCGTATACGACAGATGACGAAACCGTCGAGAACCTCCGCCGTTGGTGGAAAGAGAACGGCCCCTGGATCATCGGCGGCATCGCGCTCGGCGCGGCGGTCCTGTATGGCTGGCGCTACTGGGCGGAATGGCGCGAAACGCAGCTCACGTTCGCGTCGGATACGTACGAGCAGCTCATCGTGGAGAGTGCGAACGCTGACTACGTACATGCGCTCGAACTCGCGCGCGAAATCCGCGACGTGCGCCTTTCGACGCCGTACGCCGATATGGCGGCACTGTACGTCGCACGGAATGCGGTCATCAGCGGCGACATCGATGTTGCCGTTGCGCAGCTGCGCGATGTCATCGAGACGACTGACGACGCGGACACCGCGCACCTCGCGCGGCTGCGCCTTGCGCGCGTCCACCTTGCCGCCGGCGATCTCGACGCCGCGGCGGCGCTCGTCACGCGCGACGATACAGGCCGGTACGCGCCGATGTACGGCGAACTGCGCGGTGACATCGCAGCTGGTCGCGGCGACACCGACGCCGCTATCGCCGCGTACCGCGATGCGATGGCGGCGCCGGGAGACGGTATCGCCGACCGCGCAATGTTGCAGATGAAGCTCGACAATCTCGGCGCCGGCACGCCGGCGCAGGGCGCATGATGCGCCGTATCGCGCTGGCAATTGCGATGGCGCTCGCCGCCGGCTGCGCAGCGAAGAGCAACCTTGAGCCGCCTGCGGAACTCGTGGGCTTCGAGGCGACCTTGTCCGTGAAGCGTCTCTGGTCGACCGGACTCGGTGGCGACGCCGACAAGCGTGTCGCGCTCGCGCCGGTCTTCGACGGCGAGCGCTTGTTCGCCGCGGGTAACGGCGGGTTGGTCGTCGCGATTTCGGTCGAAGACGGCCGGCGGATTTGGGCCGAAAACCTCGATGTACCCCTTTCCGGCGGGCCGGGTCATGGCAGCGGCCTCGTCGTGGTCGGCGGCGCGGACGGCTCCGTAATCGCACTCGAGGCGGCAACCGGAGCGGTCCGGTGGCGCCGACGCGTGTCGAGCGAAGTGCTTGCCGCGCCCGCGGTATCAGGACAGATCGTGCTCGTGCGCAGCGCCGATGAGCGCGTGCACGCGTTGGATGCATCCGATGGCGGTCAGCTGTGGGTACACGAGCAGACCATGCCGTCGCTGGTCTTGCGCGGGTCGGCGGGTTTTGCGGTCGCCGAAGGAATGGCGATCACCGGGTACGACAACGGCCGCGTGAACGCGCTGCAGGTGCGGGACGGGCAGCTGGTCTGGGAAACACCCGTGGTCACACCGACCGGTCGCACCGAAATTGAACGCATGGTCGATGTGAACGCGACGCCGCGGATCATCGGCCGCGACGTGTACGCGGTCAGCTATCAGGGCCGCTTGGTCGCGCTCGCGCGGGAGACCGGCCGCGTACTTTGGTCGCAAGACCTGTCGAGCAGCGCCGGTTTGGCCGCCGACGGGACATCGGTGTACGTGACCGACGCGGACAGCGAGGTCCGCGCATTCGACCGCTTGAACGGCGCACGAACCTGGCATCAGCCCGCGATGCGCGCGCGGTCATTGACCGCGCCCTTGGTCGTCGGCGATGCCGTGGCCGTCGGTGACTTCGATGGTTGGATACATCTGCTCGCGCGCGATTCGGGCGAACTCGTCGCGCGCGCGCGCGCGGGCTCCGGCGCGATTCATTCGGCACCGGTCGCGCTCGGGCCTTGGCTGCTTGTGCAGACAGCCGGCGGTACGCTGACGGCATTCCGCGTCGGCGCCGAATAGGCCGTCCGCCATGCTCCCGGTCGTTGCGCTGATCGGCCGCCCGAACGTCGGCAAGTCCACGCTGTTCAACTTCCTGACGCGCACGCGCGATGCGCTCGTGGCAGACGTTCCAGGCCTGACGCGCGATCGCCAGTACGGCTTCGGGAAAGTGGGTGACCGGCCCTACCTGCTCGTCGACACGGGCGGGCTTTCCGGCAACACGGACGGCATGGACGGTGCGATTGCGAAGCAGACGCTGCGCGCGATCGACGAAGCGGACGCCGCGATCCTCCTCGTCGATGCGCGCGGCGGTCGGACCGCGGCCGACGACGCGATCGCGGAACGACTGCGACGTAGCGGCAAGCCCGTCTGGCTCGCGGTCAACAAGGCTGAAGGCCTCGACGCGGACGTCGCGTCGGCCGACTTCCACGCGCTCGGGCTCGGTGATCCGGTCGCGATTTCGTCCGCGCACGGCGACCGCGTCGCGCTGCTCATCGAGGCGGTCCTCGCGCGATTGCCGCCCGCGTCGCCTGAGGCCGTCGAGGCCGCAGACGCGCAGCGAATCCGCATTGCCGTCGCTGGCCGTCCTAACGTCGGCAAATCCACGCTCGTGAATCGTCTGCTCGGCGAGGAACGGGTGCTCGCTTTCGACGAGCCGGGCACGACTCGCGACAGCATCTACATCACATTCGAGCGCGACGGGGCGTCGTACACGCTGATCGACACGGCGGGTCTGCGGCGTAAGTCACGCGTCGACGACAAGCTCGAAAAGTTCTCGATCGTGAAAACGCTGCTGGCGATCGACAGCGCCCACGTCGTCGTGATGGTGCTCGACGCGCGCACCGGCATCGTCGAGCATGATGCGACCTTGCTTGGGCTCGCGGTCCAGCGCGGCCGTGCGCTCGTGATCGCGGTGAACAAATGGGACGGCCTGACGCCGGATGAGCGCGAAGGGGTCAAGACTGAACTGTCGTTGAAGCTGCCGTTCCTCGACTTCGCGCGTGTGCATTTCATCTCAGCGCTACACGGCTCGGGGGTCGGCGAGATGTTCCAGTCGGTGCGCGAGGCGTGGGCGGCTGCGAACACCGACTTGTCGACGCCAGTGCTCACGCGCACGCTGGAGCGCGCGGTGCAGCAGCACCAGCCACCGCAAGTCCAAGGCCGCCGCATCAAGCTGCGATACGCGCATCAGGGTGGGCGCAACCCGCCGGTCATCGTGATCCACGGCAATCAGACAGAATCGGTGCCGGACTCCTACCGTCGCTACCTCGCGAACCGGTTCAGGGAGGAGTTCAACCTGTTCGGCACACCCGTGCGAGTGGAGTTCAAATCGAGCACCAACCCGTACGCAGGCCGGCGTAACACACTCACGCCGCGTCAGGCCTACAAGCGCAAGCGCCTTTTGAAGCACGTCAAAAAGAAGTAGCCGCCTAGCTGCTCGCTACACCCGGCTCCAACTGTAGGAGCGGCGCCTTCGCGCCGCGATGCGTCCCGTTGGTGCCTGACCCCGTGCGTCCCTTGTAGGAGCGGCGCCTTCGCGCCGCGATGGTCGGGGTACAAACGCGTGCGCCGCGGCGTGGACATCTCTCGATATCCTAAGCCGCGACGTCGGCCATCTGAACCTCTATTGCAGGAACAAATCCGGGTCCACCATCTCGCCGTTCAGCAGCACCACGAAGTGCAAGTGCGGACCCGTGACGCGACCGGTCTCCCCAATCGTGCCGAGCAAGTCGCCGGTGTTGACGGTATCCCCGGGCGCGACCCCGACGCTGTCCATGTGGTAGTACGCCGTCACGAATCCGCGGCCATGATCCACGAACACGGTGTTGCCGGTGTAATAGAACTCGCCGGTCTCGATCACGGTGCCGGGTGCGGGCGCCTGGATCTGCGAGCCGGTCGGCGCGGCGATATCGATGCCCGAATGCGGACCGCGCGGTTGGTCGTTCAGGACCCGTCGCAGCCCGAATGCGCTCGACCGCCGACCCTCCGCGGGCGGGGCGAGACGAAACGACGACGGCGCGTGCGGCGAGAAGGTGGCGCGCGCGCGTTGCAGCCGCGGCCGCTCGGCATTGATGCGAGCGATGTCTTCCGGTAGCGGGTTCACCATCCTTTCATTGGCAATGGTCAGCCGCTGCGTCTCGTAGGCCTTGTCGTCGATATCGAACACGAGCGTGTTCCCGCCGACCCGTAATTCGTGCGCGCCCGGCTCCGCGGACAACGGGATGCCCACGACCGCGACCCAGCCCTCGTCGCCTTCGACCGCGAGCACGCGGCGGTTCCGATACTCGACGACCGGCGGCTGTGCGTGCGCTCCAAGTGCAATGACCGCAACCCCGCCGGGCACCGGCGCGTGGGCGGGAAGGAGCAGCGAGGCCGCGACCAGCATTTCAATCATCATTCGTCTCCGTGTTCGATGGATGTAACGGTCAGGTCGGCCTGCCCACGGGCGAATCGCGCGCGCAACGTGTCGCCGGACGTGAGGCGGCGCGCGTCGGTAACCGCCGCATCGCTGTCGGTCATCGTCACGATCGCGTACCCGCGCGCGAGCGTCGCGAGCGGGCTCATCGCGTGCAGCGCCCGAGCCGCGCCCGCGACCCGCACGCCTGCGCGTTCGTGGCGCCGGTCCCACGCGCGTTGCAGCCGGGCGCCGCCAACGTTGCGCAGGCGTTCGCGGACGGCGTTGAGGCGAGCGCGCAGCGCGCGCGCCAGCCGCTGGTCCATCTCGTCAAGCCGCTGGGATTGCTGCTGCAGGCGCCGGCCTGGGTGCAGCTGTTTCAGGCGCGCATCCAGCCATTGCACGCGCTCACCGTCGCGCACGATCTGTTGCACCATCCGGCGCTGCGCGAGGCGCGCCATGCCCGACAGTCGGCGTCGCAGTTCGACGCGGTCCGGGACGACGAGTTCAGCGGCTGCCGACGGCGTCGGCGCGCGACGGTCCGCGGCGAAATCCGCGATGGTGAAGTCGATCTCGTGGCCGATGCCGGTCACGATTGGAATCGGACATGCGCGGATCGCACGCGCGACGCCCTCATCATTGAACGCCCATAAGTCTTCGATCGAGCCCCCGCCGCGGGCGAGAATCAGTACGTCGCACTCGGCGCGCTCGCCTGCGGTACGCAACATCGCGACGATGCGTGCCGGCGCGATCGTGCCCTGCACCGGGACGGGATAGACGATGACCGGAACGGACGGGAAGCGTCGCTCGAGCACGCTGACGATATCGCGGATCGCGGCGCCCGTCGGAGAGGTGACCACGCCGATACGCGTCGGCATCGCAGGCAGCGCGCGCTTCAACGCCTCATCGAACAAGCCTTCTTCGCCGAGCCGCCGTTTCAGATTCTCGAACTCGCGCTGCAGCGCGCCGGAGCCCGCTTCCTCCATGTGCTCGGCGACAAACTGGAACTCGCCTCGCGGCTCGTAGAGTGATACACGACCGCGGACAATCACGTGCGCGCCGTCGGCCGGTTTGAACTTGAGGAGCTGCCGGCGGCTGCGGAACATCGCGCAGCGGAGTTGCGCAGACGCGTCTTTCAGCGAGAAGTACAGGTGACCGGACGCCGGCTGGGCGATGTTCGAGAGTTCTCCCTCAATCCAGACCACACGGAAGCCGGTCTCGATGAGGAGGCGCGCCTCGCGGTTCAGCCGCGACACGGTCCAGATTTCGCGTTCCGTCTCCATGCTCACAATGATATACTACGTCGATTTACCGAGGCGGATACCGCGATGCGACTGGCCGAAGAAGCGCTCACCTTCGATGACGTTCTGCTCCAGCCGGCGTACTCGGACGTTCTCCCGCGCGATGTGTCGCTCGCCACGCAGCTGACCCGCGAAATCTCGCTGAACATCCCCGTCATTTCCGCCGCGATGGACACCGTGACCGAGGGTCGTCTCGCGATTGCGCTCGCGCAGGAAGGCGGCATCGGCATCGTCCACAAAAACATGACGCCGGATCAGCAGTCGCTGCACGTGCGCATGGTCAAGAAATTCGAGAGCGGCGTGATCCGCGAACCGATCACGGTCGGCCCGGACGCGACGATCCGTGACGTACTGAACCTCACCGCGAAGCACGATATCTCCGGCGTCCCTGTCGTCGACGGCAAGGAACTCGCGGGCATCGTGACGAGCCGCGACCTGCGCTTCGAAACGCGCTACGACGCGCCGGTGTCCGAAGTGATGACGCCGAAGGCGAAGCTCGTGACGGTCGGCGAGAGCGCCGGCCGCGATGAGGCGATTGCCCTGCTGCACAAGCACCGTATCGAGAAAGTCCTCGTGGTCAACGACCGCTTCGAACTGCGCGGCATGATCACCGTCAAGGACATCCAGAAAGCGAAGGATTATCCGCTCGCGTCGAAGGACGAGCAGGGCCGCCTGCGCGTCGGCGCCGCCGTGGGAACCGGCGGCGACACCGAAGAGCGCGTTGCCACGCTCGCCGCTGCCGGCGTGGACGTCATCGTCGTGGATACATCGCACGGCCATTCGAAAGGCGTGCTTGACCGCGTCTCGTGGATCAAGAAGCACTACCCCGACATGCAGGTCATCGGCGGCAATATCGTGACCGCGGACGCAGCGCGCGCGCTGGTGGACGCGGGCGCCGACGGGGTGAAGGTCGGCATCGGGCCCGGCTCGATCTGCACCACGCGCATCGTCGCGGGCGTCGGCGTGCCGCAGATCAGCGCGGTCGCGAACGTCGCGCGCGAACTCGCGAAGGAAGGCATCCCGCTGATCGCCGACGGTGGTATCCGCTATTCGGGCGATGTGTCGAAAGCGATCGTCGCCGGTGCGTACAGCGTGATGATCGGTGGGCTGTTCGCCGGCACCGAGGAGTCTCCGGGCGAGGTCGAGCTGTATCAGGGCCGGTCGTACAAGTCATACCGCGGCATGGGCTCGCTCGGCGCGATGTCGCAGAAACATGGCTCGTCGGACCGCTATTTCCAGGATGCGACTGACGAGGTCGAGAAGCTCGTGCCCGAGGGCATCGAGGGGCGCGTCCCGTACAAGGGCAGCCTCGTCGCGATCGTGCACCAGCTGATGGGCGGGCTGCGCTCGTCCATGGGCTACACGGGCTGCCGGGACATCGACGAGATGCGGACGCGGCCGACCTTCGTGCGCATCACGGGCGCCGGCTTCCGCGAGAGTCACGTACACGACGTGACGATCACCAAGGAAGCGCCGAACTACCGCACCGAATGACCCAGGACATCCACGCCCACCGCGTCCTGATCCTCGATTTCGGGTCGCAGTGGACTCAGCTCATCGCCCGCCGCGTTCGCGAAGCGGGCGTCTACTGCGAAATCCGCCACCCCGGCATCTCCGCTGAAGACTTGGATGAATTCAAGCCGCGCGGCGTGATTCTCTCCGGCGGACCCGAGTCGGTCGTCGGCGACGCGAAGCCCAAAACATCCGCGTCCGTGTTCGAACTCGGCGTACCGGTGCTCGGCATTTGCTACGGCATGCAGGACATGGCCGCACAGCTCGGCGGCCGGGTCGACTCCGGCGCGCACCGCGAGTTCGGTGTCGAGCGGATGACCGTGCTCGCGTCGTCGCGACTGTTCGACGGCATTGAGGACGCGGTCGACGACCAGGCGCGCCCTGTCCTCGAAGTCATGATGAACCATGGCGACTCGGTCACCGCGCTGCCGCCGGGTTTCGAGCTCACAGGCCGTTCGCGCGAAGAATCGTGCGCGGCGATGGCCGACGACGCGCGCGGCTATTACGGCATCCAGTTCCACCCGGAAGTCACGCAAACCCGGCAGGGTGGACGCATCCTCGAGCGGTTCGTACGCGAAATCTGCGGCTGCGAACCGTTGTGGGACCCGTCGAACATCATCGACGACGCCGTTGCCGCAATCCGCGAGAAAGTCGGCGCCGACCAGGTACTGCTCGGCTTGTCGGGCGGCGTCGATTCGTCGGTCGCCGCGGCGCTGCTGCACGAGGCGATCGGCGACCAGCTCGTGTGTGTGTTTGTCGATACCGGTCTGCTGCGCCACCACGAAGGCGACCAGGTGATGGCGACGTTCGCGGAGCACATGGGCGTGCGGGTGATCCGCGTCGATGCGGAGGCTCGTTTCCTCGCCGCGCTTGCGGGCGTGACCGACCCCGAGCAGAAGCGCAAGATCATCGGCCGCTCGTTCATCGAAGTGTTCGATGAGGAATCGCACACCTTGAAGGGCGTCAAATGGCTCGCGCAGGGCACCATCTACCCGGACGTGATCGAGTCCGCGGGCGCGTCGGGCAGCTCGCACCTGATCAAGTCGCATCACAATGTCGGCGGTCTGCCCGAGCACATGAAAATGCGACTCGTCGAGCCGCTGCGCGAACTCTTCAAGGACGAGGTGCGTCGCGTCGGCGTCGAACTCGGTCTGCCGCACGAAATGGTGTATCGGCATCCGTTTCCTGGCCCCGGGCTCGGCGTCCGCATCCTCGGCGAGGTGAAGAAAGAATATGCGGACCTGCTCCGCCTGGCCGACCACATCTTCATCGACGAGCTCCGCAAGGCCGATCTGTATGACAAGGTCAGTCAAGCCTTCGTGGTGTTCCTGCCGGTCAAGTCGGTCGGCGTGCAAGGCGACGGACGTCGTTACGAATACGTGGTTGCGCTGCGGGCGGTCGAGACCATCGACTTCATGTCGGCGCGCTGGGCACACCTGCCGTACGATTTTCTCGACCGTGTGTCGCGCCGCATCATCAACGAGATCGACGGCATTTCGCGCGTCGTCTACGACGTCTCCGGCAAGCCGCCCGCCACCATCGAGTGGGAATGAGCGAAAAACCGGCGCGATATCGAGTACAGACGAGCGATGACGATGCGCACTGGATGCGGCGCGCGCTTGAGCTCGCTGCACGCGCGGGCGAAGCGGGTGAGGTGCCGGTCGGCGCGGTGATCGTGCGCGATGGCGAAGCGCTCGGCGAGGGCTGGAACCACCCGATCTCCGGCTGCGACCCGACGCTGCACGCCGAGGTCCACGCGCTTCGCGAAGCCGCCGCGCGCGAAAAGAACTACCGCCTCACCGGCGCGACGCTGTACGCGACCCTCGAGCCGTGCGCGATGTGCGCCGGCGCGATCATCCATGCGCGCATTGCCCACTTGGTCTACGGCGCCGACGATCCGAAGACCGGTGCGGTGCGCAGCGTGTTTCAGCTGCTCGACACGAACCCCGCGAACCACCGTGCGACCCACGAGGGTGGCGTCCTCGCGGCCGAGTCTGCTGCGCTCTTGAAAGCCTTCTTCAGCACCAAAAGATGATCGCGGCGCAAAGGCGCCGCTCCTACAGGTGCCAAGGTTGTAGGAGCGGCGCCTT
>JBBEAN010000014.1:0-247252 GCA_040882865.1 Gammaproteobacteria bacterium | reverse complement strand
CTACCAGGGTATCTAATCCTGTTTGCTCCCCACGCTTTCGCACCTCAGCGTCAGTATTGATCCAGGAAGCCGCCTTCGCCACTGATGTTCCTCCAGATATCTACGCATTTCACCGCTACACCTGGAATTCCACTTCCCTCTATCATACTCAAGCCTGGCAGTATGGCATGCAGTTCCCAGGTTAAGCCCAGGGCTTTCACACACCACTGACCAAGCCGCCTACGCGCGCTTTACGCCCAGTAATTCCGATTAACGCTTGCACCCTCCGTATTACCGCGGCTGCTGGCACGGAGTTAGCCGGTGCTTCTTCTGTAGGTTACGTCAAGACTCACGGGTATTAACCGTAAGCTTTTCTTCTCTACTGAAAGTGCTTTACAACCCGCAGGCCTTCTTCACACACGCGGCATTGCTGGATCAGGGTTGCCCCCATTGTCCAATATTCCCCACTGCTGCCTCCCGTAGGAGTCTGGGCCGTGTCTCAGTCCCAGTGTGGCTGATCGTCCTCTCAGACCAGCTACGGATCGTCGCCTTGGTGAGCCGTTACCTCACCAACAAGCTAATCCGACATAGGCTCATCCAATAGTGCGAGGTCCGAAGATCCCCCGCTTTCCCCCGTAGGGCGTATGCGGTATTAATCCGGGTTTCCCCGGGCTATCCCCCGCTACTGGGCAGATTCCTATGCATTACTCACCCGTCCGCCACTCGCCGCCAGGCCGAAGCCCGCGCTGCCGTTCGACTTGCATGTGTTAAGCATGCCGCCAGCGTTCAATCTGAGCCAGGATCAAACTCTTCAGTTGGAACTGATTGGTTGCTTTTTGGGCAACCAGTCCATTCGATGAAGTTGACCCCTTAAATCAGAATGTACTGACTTAAAGATTTACAAAATGGTCACTCACATCACATCGGTTTGCGTACAAACCATCGACGCGAGCGCCCACACAAGTTGTCTAGTTCAAGTTGTTAAAGAGCGTAGGCCTTAGCCCGTGCAAGCCGACCATTATATATGGTTTGGGGGGCTCGTCAACAGGTTTTATGTGTGGAAAACCGCGCTGCAATCGCTGCAGGGACGCGCATTCTAGCGGGTTTTGGCAAGGGGTCAACCCCCTTATTTAGCGCTGTACGGTGACGCGCGCGATCCGGCGCTTTCCGACCTGGACGAGCACCGTTTCGCCGACTGAAAATTCGCGGTCAGCGGCGTCGGCCCGGGTGCCGTCCAGCCGCACGGCCCCCTGTGAGATCAGGCGCAGTGCCTCGGAGGTGCTCGCCGCGAGGCCCGCCGCCTTGATGAGGTTGGGCAACTTCAGCGGCGCGCCCTCGAGGGTGACTTCGGGGACCTCGTCCGGCAACTGGCCTTGGCTGAACCGCCGCACGAAGGCATCGCGCGCGGCCGGCCCCGCGGCGGTGCCGTGGAATCGCGAGACGATCTCTTCGGCAAGCTCGAATTTCGCATCGCGCGGGTTCGCGCCCGCGGCGACGGACGCGTTCAGTTTGGCGACGTCGGCGAGTGGCCGAAAGCTCAAGAGCTCGAACCAGCGCCACATGAGTTCGTCCGAAATCGACATCACCTTACCGAACATCTCGTCCGCGGGTTCGTCGATACCGATGTAATTGTCCAGCGACTTCGACATTTTCTGCACGCCGTCAGTGCCCTCGAGCAGCGGCATCATCAACACCACCTGGGGAGGCTGCCCGTGGGCTTCCTGGAGCTGTCGCCCCATCAGCAGATTGAATTTCTGGTCGGTCCCGCCGAGTTCGACATCGGCCTCGAGCGCGACCGAGTCATATCCCTGCACGATCGGATAGAGCAGTTCGTGGATGGCGATCGGCTCCTTCGCGGCGTAACGCTTCGAAAAATCGTCTCGCTCAAGCAGGCGTGCGACGGTATGGCGCGAAGCGAGCCGGATGAGGTCAGCCGCGTCCATCTTGCCCATCCAGCGCGAATTGAAATCGATCCTGGTGCGTGTACGGTCTAGCACCTTATATATCTGTGTCTCGTAGGTGCGCGCGTTCGCCGCGATTTCATCGGGGGTCAGCGGCGGACGCGTCGCGTTGCGACCACTCGGGTCGCCAATCATGCCGGTGAAGTCGCCGATCAGGAAGATGACTTCATGCCCGGCATCCTGGAATTGACGCATCTTGTTCAGCAATACGGTGTGACCGAGGTGAAGATCCGGTGCGGTCGGGTCGAAACCCGCCTTCACGCGCAACGGGCGGCCAAGGGCGAGCTTTTTATCCAAGTCCGCGTCGACGAGAATCTCGGCGGCGCCGCGGCGCAGTTCATCAGTCTGTTTCATATTCTTTATTGACCCGTTGCGCGCCTGCGGGATATAACTCCGCTCAATGAATGTCCGGAATTATAAGCCAGTTGCCGCGGCGGCCGTATCGCTGATGCTCGTGATGTTCGTCGGCCTGCAGGCTTCGGCTTCACGCCGCATGGACACGAACGTCGAACTCGCGCTCCAACTGCCCGCAAAAGCCATGCTCTCGGCGGTTGCGGATTCGGTGCCCGGACTCGCGCCGGAAGCGACCACCATCACCGTCCGGCCCGGCGACAGCCTTGCGCGCATTTTCAGCCGCGTCGGCCTGACGCCCGCGGACGTGCACGCCGTCGTCCATTCCTCGGTCGACGCACGTCGGCTCGTTGACCTTAAGCCGAATCAGGTGCTGTCGTTCGTACGCGACGTGGATGGCAAACTGGTTCGGGTCGAATACCCGCTCGACGAAGCACGTATTCTTAAAGTCGCGCGAGTGGGCGAGAATTATCGCAGCGAAGTGACGGAACTGCCGATCGAACGGCGCGTGCGATTCGCCGAGGGCACCATCTCGTCATCGTTGTTCCTCGCAGCGCGTGACGCAGGCCTTTCGGACGCACTCACGATGAACCTCGCCCGGATCTTCGGATGGGACATCGACTTCGTGCTCGACATCCGCGCCGGTGACCGCTTCACGGTGCTGTTCGAGGAGATCTATCGTGATGGTGAAAAACTCCGCGACGGCAACATCCTCGCCGCTGAATTTGTGAACCGCGGCAACCGATACAAGGCCGTCCGCTTCAACGACGATTACTTCACACCCGAAGGGCTTGCGATGCGCAAGGCTTTCCTGCGGGCGCCTGTCGATTTCACTCGAATCAGCTCCAACTTCAACCCAAACCGTCGCCATCCAATCTTGAACAGGATTCGCGCGCACCGTGGCGTCGACTATGCCGCACCTACAGGCACGCGAATTTATGCGGCGGGTGACGGCCGGGTCGTGTTCCGTGGCAACCGCAACGGCACGGGCAATACTGTCGAACTCCAGCACGGCGGCAACATCACCACGCTGTACGCCCACATGTCGCGGTTCGCATCCGGGGTCACGACCGGCTCCCGTGTGCGGCAAGGGCAGCTAATCGGCTATGTCGGCATGACGGGGCTCGCAACCGGTCCGCACCTGCATTACGAATTCCGTCTTAACGGCGTGCACCGCAACCCCGTCACGGTTAAATTACCCGACGCGGCGCCGCTGCCGGCCGAACACCACGCGCGCTTCGCCACCTACGCGACGCCGCTACTCGCCCATCTGCAGGTGCTGTCGATCGAGGGCCGCCAGTTCGCCATCGGTCAACCCGCCGACGCGGGTTGAGGCAGCACCCGTGAGCGCGTTGTTCATCGGGCTGATCTCCGGGACCAGCGCGGACGGCATCGACACCGCACTCGTTGAATTCAGTGACGAAGGCCCAGAAGCGACCCTCGTGCACGCGCGCTCCTATCCGTACGCCAATGAGCTGCGGGCCGAAATCGAGGCGGCTGTTCAGGCACAGCAGTGTCCGCTGGCGGCGCTCGCCCGGCTCGACGCGCGCATCGGCGATGCGTTCGCCGATGCAGCCGCGGCGCTGCTGAATTCGGCCGGCGTCGAGGCCGCCGCAGTTTCGGCAATCGGCAGCCACGGCCAAACGCTCGGTCACTTTCCCGACGAATCGACGCCGTCGACGCTGCAGGTCGGCGACCCGAACCGCATCGCGGCGCGCACCGGGATCCCCGTTGTCGCGGATTTTCGTCGCGCGGACGTGGCGTCTGACGGTCAAGGCGCGCCGCTCGCGCCGTTGTTCCACGCCGCGCTGTTCTCCCATCCGTCGGAAACACGCGCGGTGCTCAATCTCGGTGGCATCGCCAACCTGACGGTATTACGGGGCGACGGGTCCGTAACGGGATTCGACGTCGGCCCGGCGAATACGCTGCTCGATGTCTGGGCCAGCCGCAATGGATGCGGCCCCTATGACGCGCAGGGCGCTTATGCGGCAAGCGGCCGACCGATCACAGCGCTGTTGTCGCGGCTCCGGAGCGATCCTTATTTCACGCGGCTGCCTCCGAAAAGCACCGGCCGCGAGTATTTCAGCGCCGCGTGGCTCGACGGACTTCTCGGCGACGAGGGCGCGGACCCTGCGGACGTGCAGGCGACGCTCGCGGATCTCACGGCGACGCTCGTCGCGGATGCCGTCGGACGCGAGGCCCGTGACGCGGCGTGCCTGTTGGTCTGCGGCGGCGGCGCTTTCAACGAACATTTGATGGGGCGTATCGCCTCATTCACGGCGCCTTTACCCGTCGAGTCGACGGCGGCGCACGGCGTCGCTCCGGATTTCGTCGAGGCGATGTTGTTTGCGTGGCTGGCGCGCGAACGCATCCACGCACGCTCGCCGCAGGGGCTCACGGGTGTGACGGGCGCGACGCACTCCGCAGTATTAGGGGGGGTCTGGTTACCGCCGAGGCAGTTTTGAGGAATCGCGGCGCGAAGGCGCCGCTCCTACATCAGGCGGAGAAGGAGCTACCGCAGCCACAGGTCGTGGTCGCGTTCGGATTGCGGATGATGAACTGCGCGCCTTCGAGTCCTTCGGCGTAGTCAATCTCACCACCGGCCAGGTACTGGAAGCTCATGGGGTCAACGAGGAGCGTCACGCCGGCGTTCTCGACCTGCATGTCACCTTCGCCGATTTCCTCGTCGAAGGTGAATCCGTACTGGAAACCGGAACACCCTCCGCCCGAAACAAAGACGCGCAGCTTCAGCGACGGGTTCTCTTCCTCGTCAATTAACGTTTTGACCTTTTGCGCCGCAGCGTCGGTAAAGACCAGCGGCGGCGGTGCGTTCTGGATTGCTGGCGTGTTCATGGTCACCATTATACCGTGCCGGTGCCGCTCCCGCGGTCAGCCTCGTCGCGATGCAGCTCGAGCAGCTTTGGGCCGCCGGGCTGGTGGACGAGCTTGCCGTTGACCTCCGCGCCCGCCGCCATCTCGATCAGGTTGTAGAAAACGTTTCCTGCGACTCGCGCGTTTGGCGCGAGCTCGAGTCGGTCCGACGCGTACACGTCGCCAAGCACCTTGCCGTTCACGACGACGTGAGGGACCCGGACCTCGCCCTCGACTTCGCCGTGCTCGCTGATGCTGACGATTGCGTTCGTATCGGTCGTCGCGACGACGTTGCCGTTCACGCGCCCGTCGACATGAAGTCCGCCGCTGAACGCGATGTCGCCGACGACCTCTGTATTGCGGCCGACCAGCGTGTCGATTCGCGCGGCCTGACGCTTATGCTTGGACGAACCCCACATTGCCTATCCCCCAACGTTGACTGCGCCCGGCCATTCGAAGGTCTGCTGTATCGCAGCGTCGCGCTCCGAGCGCGGACGCAACACGACTTCGATACGGCTGGGCGTGAACCCCTGCGGCAGCAGGATATCACCGTCGAGGCCCTGAAAATAACGGAAGTCGTACGGCGTGCCCTCGGCGTTGACTTCGATGCTCGCAGGTCCGCCCGCTGCCGTACCGAATACGGTCAGGGTCGCATTGCCCTGCGCTTGCCGGTCATGCTGCATCGCCTGGATCAACATCAGGCGGTATCGCCACGCGTCACCGGCGCCGTCGATTTCCAGGTCGTGGATCCGGACGCCGCGGCGCGCATCGGACGGCGAGACGATGCCTCGGTAGAACGCAAGTTCCTCGCGCAGCTGCAGGATTTCGCCGTTGAGTCCATCAAGCGTCCGGCGCAACTCGTCGTGCGCCTGCCGATCGACCTGGCTCGAACGTTCGGCGACCGCAAGCTGTTCGCGCAGGTCGCGAATCAGCGCCGTGGCTTCCTCGTGGGCGCGCTCAGCATCGCGCGCGATGCGGCGGTCCTCCTCGGCGGCGGTCCTGCCGGCCGCGAACAACGCCCACCCGGTGACGATGACGAGGACGGCGACCAGTGCGAGCCGAACCGCGAAGCGGCTGGGGTCGTGGACACGGACGATCAGCCGGGGTGCGCTCATACCGCTATGATAAGCGTATGTTGTGGCTGAAGGCATTGCACATCGTATTCATGGTGACGTGGTTCGCTGGCCTATTCTATTTGCCGCGCCTGTTCGTGTACCACGCCGACTGCGTTGACGAGCCCGGCCACCAGCGGCTGTGCACCATGGAAACGCGTTTGTTCGCGATCATGACCCTGGGCGCCGTGCTGACCCTTGTTTTCGGCGTATGGTTGCTGGTCGGCTACTGGCTGACGGCTTTGCCGAATGCGGGCTGGCTGCACGCGAAACTCGCGCTCGTGGCGCTGCTGGTCGCGTATCACGGCGGGTGCTGGGCTTACATGCGCGCATTCCGCGCGCGGCGCAATCGGCGCCCGGCGCGCTGGTTCCGTTGGTTCAATGAAATCCCGGGCGTGTTGCTGGTCGCGATCGTGCTGCTCGCAGTGGTGAAACCTTAAATCTGCGATTGCAACCAGTTCTGGAGCCCGAGTTTCTCGACGAGGTCGAGCTGCGTCTCGAGCCAGTCAATATGCTCTTCTTCATTCTCGAGAATGTCCTCGAACAACTCGCGCGACACGTAATCCCCTGCGCCTTCGCAGTGCGCGACGGCAGCTTTGAGGTCAGGAATGCCTGCGCGTTCGAGTTTCAGGTCTGCGCGCAGGCACTCGACCGCATCCTCACCGATCGACAGCTTGCCGAGGTCCTGTAGGTTCGGCAGACCCTCGAGGAACAACACGCGTTCGATGAGCTTGTCCGCGTGCTTCATTTCGTCGATGGATTCTTCGTACTCGTGCTCACCGAGCGACTTCAAGCCCCAGTTTCGGAACATCCTTGCGTGAAGGAAATACTGATTGACCGCCGTGAGCTCGTTCTGGAGGACCTTGTTCAGGTGCGCGATGGTCTTGGGGTCGCCTTTCATCGCGTTCTTATAGCAAGCCCGCGCAGCGCGGGCAATGCGTCAAGCCGCTTTACAACAATCGTCGCGCTCGCACCGGCCATCGCCTGTGAGCAACTCGTGCGCTTCCTCGACGCAGGCGCCACAGCATGCGGTCGCACCGGTCGCCGCGCTCAACTCGGGCAGCGTCGTGATGCCGCGCTCGCGCGCGGCTTTGATTTCACGATCGGTCACGGCGTTGCAGATGCAAATGTACATGCGCCTATTTAATTACGAATGCGAATGATTGTCAATTAGATTAAAACCCCCAGCGAACGCCCGCAATCACGGAGCGCGGCTTTCCGGGACGGGCGCCTGCTGGCCGCCATGCGACGAGGTACTCGTTATCCAGCAGGTTGTCCACGCGCGCATACAGCGCGAGGTTCGGCCGCAGCTGCATCTGGCCTGCGACGTCGAGCACCAGATAGCTGTCGGTACGTTCGGTCCTCGGCGGGCGCCCAGTGCCCGCCGTGGTCCGCATCTCGTCCACCCATGACGCACCGAGGTGCAGCTGCCAGCGCGGCTTTTCAACGCCGACGCCGAGGCGCGCCTGATGCGGCGGGAGATACGGGAGCTCGTCACCGCGTTCCACGGTGCCGAACTCGCCGAACGCGCTGACGAAGCTGGTTTCGAATTCTGCGTCAGTCAAGGTGTAGCTGAGGCTGACTGGAATCTGGAACCCGCCGGCCTGCCAACGCCAGCCGCCTTGTGCCTCGAGCCCGTGCATCGCGACCTTGCCGCCGTCGAACTGGTCACCGATCACGCAACCGCCGCCGGTAGACGCCGTGCAGGTTCCAACGAGATTCGTGTAGTCATTGTAGAAGCCGACGACCTCGGCACGCGCCGAGCCGCGCGACCAGCGCCACCCGAACTCGTAGTTCGTGCTCTCCTCGGCGTCGGAAGTGCTACCCGGTGCCGACGGGGTAAACCCGCGGTGAACGCTCGCGAATGCGAAATGGCCGCCGCCGATCTCGCGGTTCACACCGATGCCGGGGATCGTGATGTTCGCGCTGCTGCGCCGGATACCGGTCGGGCCGGCCGCGCGTGTCGGATCGTTCGCCCCAAAGTCGGTGCGCGTGCCGCGGATGCGCTCGTGGCGAAGGCCGGGAGTGATCGTCCAATGACCTGCGCGGATTTCATCCTGCACGTAAAGCGCGACGACCTCGGCTTCGGCCGCGCGGTTCGCATTGCTGCCGGGCGCGCCAGCGCTCGTCAGCACCATCACACCGTTGTCCATCCGGTACCCGTCGTCTTCCTGCAATCGGTCTTCTTCGTCCGAATGCACCCGCAGGCCGAGCTCAACGTCGTGGCGGACGTCACCCAGGGCGGCGCGCCATCCGAGCACGCTCTGAATGCCCTGGCCGTAGTACGCACGATTGTTGTTGCGGATGACGAGCGCATCGTCCGGGCTCGTCGTGCCGGTCAGCCACGCGTACTCGGCGGCGTGGGTGGTCGGATCGCGAAGCACCGCCGCCGCGCCCAGGCCGCCGACACTCTGGAGCTTGTACCACGCCCGTGCGAAATCATTTCGATAGGCCACGGTGGTCAAGTCGACGTCGGCGTTGATGCGCCAGTCGTGGCGCAGCTGGTACTGCTCGTGCTCGGTATCTATATGATCGAGCTGCGAACCCGCGTAGCGTCGATACGGCGTCGCCTCGAAGTCATCCAGCGTCAGGCCGACATAGGTTTCATCGCCGTCCTGGCGCGTCGCGCCGAGTTTCAGTTCGAGCCCGTGGTCGCTGTCAATCGGCGCGTAGCGCAACTTGACGAGGTAGTCGGACAGCGAAAAACCGGTGTCTCCACCCGTGTCGAGCCGCTTGAAGCCGTCGGTGCTCTGCTGCACCGTTTCCACCAGCCACCCGAATCCGTCGGCATCGCCGCCGAGCCACGCGTGCAGATTCCGCGCGCCGTCGGTACCGGCGTCCGCGGCGACCTCGCCCGACCACTCGGCAGGAATCGGCGTTGAGAGCAGGTTCAATGCGCCACCGACTGTATACGGGCCGTGCTTGATCGACGCCGAGCCCTTGCGAACCTCGACGCCGGACATACGCGCCGCCGTCGGGAAGTAATAAGCGGCAGGCGCCGCATACGGTGCGGGCGCGACGAGAACGCCATCCTCGAGCAGCGTGATGCGCGAGCTGCGATCCGTCCCCGAACCGCGCATGCCGATATTCGGTCGCAGACCGAGGCCCTCTTCCTCGACGATGTACAGGCCCGGCACGACGCGAAGGATCCGGTGGATGTCGGAATACGAGAAGCGCTCGAGTTCCTCGTCGGAGATGACGTGCGCAGAGCCGGCGATGCGGTTGATTTCGTCGCGGTTGCCGACGACCGAGAGGCGATTGAATTCCGTGACGGTTTGAGCGAACAGGGGGGTGGCGACGACGCTGAGCAACGCGGCGGCAACGGCGGAAATACGATGGGGCATGACGAGGTTCCTTGTAACCAGTGAGTGACTGGTAGAGAACCTTAATCTAAATACGAATCGTTCGCAATAGCGTTATTCAAAAAGAATCGAACGAAATTGCTCGAGCGCACGCTGGTACACCCGTCGCTTGAAAAAAATGACTTCCTCGGCCGGGACCGAGTAGTCGACCCAGCGCCATTGCTCGAATTCCGGGGTGTCGGTGTCGAGCCGAATCGCCGCCTCGTCGGCGACGAGGCGCAACAGGAACCAGATTTGCTTCTGCCCGATACACAGCGGGTGGCGGGCCCGCTGCCGGTACTTCGGCGGCAGGCGGTATCGAAGCCAGCGCCGCGTGCGGCCGAGTTCCTCGACATCATCCCGGCCGAGCCCAATCTCCTCACCGAGCTCGCGGTACATCGCGTCGACCAGCGACTCGCCGTCGGCGATACCACCCTGCGGGAACTGCCAGCCACCGCGGCCGACGCGCTGACCCCAGAACACCTTGCGCTCGGCATTACACAGCACGATGCCTACGTTGCTACGGAATCCGTCGGCGTCAATCATTCGCTGCATTTTGGCATGTTGTGGTTTAACCTGCTCCGCCTGATGCCCCGTGTTTCCGCCCTGCCCTTCTACGGCGCCTTGGCCGTCCTGCTCGCTGCCGCGTTCATCGCTGCGCTGGGCTGGGGCAGCGTCGCGCTCACGCCCGCAGAGGTGGTGTCCGCGCTGTTCGGCGGCGGCGAGCCGCTCGCACAGACCGTCGTGCTTGAGCTCAGGCTGCCGCGCGCACTCGCAGGTTTCGCGACCGGCGCACTGCTCGCGCTCGCCGGTGCGCTGATGCAGGTCCTCCTGCGCAACCCACTCGCAGACCCGTACATCCTCGGCGTGTCTGGCGGTGCGGCAGTCTGCGCGCTCGGCGCAATCATGCTCGGCTTGGGCGGCGCGTGGATCGGCGCGGGCGCGTTCGGCGGTGCGCTCGCATCGACGCTGCTCGTCTTCGCGCTCGCGCATGGCCGCGGCGGCTGGACGCCGGCGCGGCTGCTCCTCACCGGCGTCGTACTCGCCGCCGGCTGGGGCGCGCTCATCAGCCTGCTGCTTGCCCTCGGGCCGGACACGAGCCTGCGCTCTATGCTGTTCTGGCTGATGGGTGACCTGTCGCGGACGGCGCCGCCGTGGGCTGCACTCGTCGTGCTCGCGCTCGGCTGCGTGCTCGCGTTCCCGTTCGCGCGCCAGCTCAACATCCTCGCGCGCGGGGAGCTACAGGCCGGCGCGCTCGGCGTCGCAGTGCGCCCATTGAACATCGGACTCTACGTACTCGCGTCGTTGCTGACCGCTACGGCGGTGACGCTCGCAGGCGCAATCGGCTTCGTCGGCCTTGTCGTCCCGCACATGCTGCGCCTGGTGACCGGAACCGACCATCGGCGGTTGTTGCCGGGCTCTGTGTTGCTCGGCGGTGCGTTGCTGATGGTCGCCGATACACTCGCGCGGTCCGTGCTCGCGCCGCAACAGTTACCGGTCGGCGTCGTGATGGCACTGATCGGCGTGCCGTTGTTCCTTTATCTGCTGCATCGAGCGCGTCAATGAGCGCTCACGCGCCGACCCCGCTGCTCGAAGCGCAGGCGCTTTCTGTCAGCATTGGCGGCAAACGCGTCTGCGAGCGCATGGACTTCACGGTGCGCGCGGGGCAGTGCCTCGGTATCCTCGGCCAGAACGGCGTCGGTAAAACAACCCTGTTACACACGCTCGCCGGCCTGCGCAATGCCGACGCCGGCGCACTACGGCTACGCGGCGCGGCGCTCGATCAACTATCACGCCGCCGCATCGCGCAACAGGTCGGGCTCCTGATGCAGGAACACGACGATCCGTTTCCCGCGCTCGTGCTGGAAACCGCGCTCATCGGCCGCCACCCGCACCTCGATTTCTGGCAATGGGAGAGCGCGAATGACATCCGGCTCGCGCGCGCTGCACTCGCGGCGGTCGACCTCGCGGATCTCGAACGCCGCGCCGTGAACACACTGTCGGGCGGCGAGCGCCAGCGCCTCGCGCTCGCGACGGTCATCACGCAGGACCCGGATCTGTTCCTGCTCGACGAGCCCACGAACCATCTCGACCTGCACCACGAAATTGACTTGCTGCGCATGCTCGCGCATTACGCGCAAGACGGCGGCAAGGGCGTGGCCATGACGCTGCACGATGTGAACCTCGCCGCGCGGTTCTGCGATTCGTTGCTGCTGATGTTCGGCGATGGCGAGACGCTGCTTGGCGCGACGCGCGACATTCTGACCGCGGATAACCTGCAGCGCCTGTTCGGCGTACCCGTCGCCGCGATTCCGTGGGAAGGCGGCACGGTCTACCAACCGCGCTGACGGCGCCGAGACTTGACGCAACGGCGCGGGGTCGGCATCCTGCGCCGCCATGCAAATGCCTCGCCGACTGTTCGCCGCCGTACTCGTGAGCCTCGTTTCCGGCCTCTCCGGCTGCGCGGGTTACATCGCCGGTCAGCTCGTCGATGCGCCCCGCGATCGGGGGTTGATTGAGATGCCCGTGAACGAACACGGCCAGACGCCGATGGACCTACTCGCTGAACGCGAACTCGCACTGTCGATGGATGATGGTATCGAACTGCGCGCCAGCGTTATCGACCCCGCACAGCGTGAATTTTTGAATACGTGGTTCGCGCCGGGGGATGAGCCCGGCGACGCTGGCAAAGGTCTCTTGCGACTCACATTGCGCTACATCGAGGACGGTGTCGTGTTGGGGTCGAGCGTTACGCAGTTCCGCCCGGCACCGGCGGACGGCTCACCGATCCACGGGACCGCCGTCCTCTTGCACGGTTTCAGCATGGACCGTTTGCAAATGGTGTCGTGGGCGGTCTACCTCGCGTCGCATGGCTGGCGTACGGTGCTCGTCGATTTACGCGGGCACGGAGAATCGGGTGGTGATGAACGCGCGTGGGGGCCGGGCGACGGTCGTGATTTGCAAGCTCTCGCGAACGCACTGTACGAGCGCGAGCTCGTCGTCGGCCCGCTCGTCGCTTTCGGAGCATCGTACGGCGGCGCGGCGGCGCTGCACTGGGCGAGCGTCGATCGGCGACTCGACGCGGTGGTGACGTTGGCCGCCTACGCAAACGCCGGCGAGGTCATTCAGACCGGAGCCGACGTGGTGGTTCCGTTCGGACGCATGATTCCGGATCGCACGCTCGCCCGCGGCATCGAGCGCGCAGGCGAGCGAATCGGCAACGATTTGATGAACGGCATTTCCCCTGAAAGTGTCGCGAATGACATCCTCGCGCCGGTGATGATTATCCATGGCGCCGATGATCGCGTCGTGCCCGTCGCGCACGCGCAGCGGCTCCATGATGCGATGGACGGCTCGACGCTCTGGATTCACGATGACCTGAGACATCTCGACATCACCATTCGCCAAGACCTCGTCGGTCAGCAAATCCTCGATTGGCTCGATCAGACGATCCGTATCACTCCCGACATCACTTCGACCGCGTGCCCCGCGATGCGGACGCGGCTGCCGTCGAGGGTGCACCATAGGTCGCCGCCGCGCTTGGACACCTGACGCGCGCGCAGCGCGGTCTTGCCGAGGCGTTGGCCCCAGTACGGCGCGAGCACGCAGTGCGCGGAGCCCGTCGCCGGATCCTCGGGCACGCCCACGCGCGGCGCGAAAAACCGCGACACGAAGTCGACGTCCCGGCCCGGCGCCGTCACGATGAGCCCGGTCGAGTCGAGCTGCATGACGCGATTCATGTCCGGCTTCAACGCGCGCACTTCCTCTTCGGTCTCGAACACAGCCATGTAGTATTTCGCGAGCCACAACTCCTGCGGGACCGTGCCGAGCGTCTGCGCGATGCCTAGCGTGACCTCGAATTGCTCCGCCGGCCACACCGGAAAATCCATCTCCAGTCGCCCATCCTCGAGGCGGGTGACGGACAACACACCGCTGCGGGATTCGAAATCGACGCGACTGCCCTCAACGGCATCACGCGCGAACAGTACGCGGGCCGCCGCGAGCGTCGCGTGCCCGCACAGGTCGACCTCTGCGGTCGGCGTGAACCAGCGAATCGCGAGTCCGTTCTCGCCCGGCCCGACGAACGCGGTTTCGGACAAGTTGTTCTCCGCGGCAATCGACTGCAGCAGGTGGTCTTCCGGCCATTCGTCCACCGGACACACGGCAGCGGGGTTGCCCGCGAATGGCTTCGACGTGAATGAATCCACCTGATAGAGCATCAATTCCACAGCGCCTCCAATATTTCGTCGTGCAGCAATCCATTCGTCGCCAGGACCGACGTAGACGCCATCCTGATCGGCTCGCCGTATAGGTCCGTCACGCGACCGCCCGCCTCCTCGACGACCGTTGCGAGCGCCGCGATGTCGAGGATGTTCACGTCCGATTCAAGCACCGCGTCGAGACGACCGGCCGCCAGCTGATGATAATGAAAAAAGTCGCCATAACCACGGATTCGGTTCACACGTGCGACGAGGTCGCCGAAACCAAGCCAGCCATCAGACGCAGCGAGCGTACGCAGATTCCCCGTCGAGAGCGACGCGTCGCCGATTGCTTCGGTCGCAGATACATGCAACCGCTCGCCCGCCATCCACGCGCCGCCGCCGACGACAGCATGCGTGCGCTCGGCAAACCGCGGCGCGTTCGATACGCCCAGCACACGCTGCCCGTTCCGAAGCAGCGCGATTTGCGTCGAGTAGAACGGGAGCCGTCGAATGAAGCTTTTCGTGCCGTCGAGCGGGTCGACGAGCCAGACGAACTCCGCGTCGGTGCGCTCAGCCTCGCCCTCTTCGCCGTAAAAGCCGTGCTCCGGGAACGCCGCACAAATCACCGCACGGATCGCGGCTTCCGCTTCCTCGTCGGCGAGCGTGACCGGCGACGCGTCGCCCTTGAGTCGAACGTCGACGCCTTCATCCCAATAATGCGCGAGCACCTTGTCGGCAGCATCCGCTGCAGCGTGCGCGACCGCCAACCATGCCGCTTCCATAGACGAAGAATACACGGTTGACACGCCCAATCGGCCCACCTACAGTCGCAAGTGCCTCAGGCGTTCCACTCACGTGGAACAACGGGAAGCCGGTGAGAACCCGGCGCTGCCCCCGCAACGGTAAACGAGTATTGCGTATCACGAAGCCACCGCTCCCGCGGGAAGGCGATACGCAGGGCGAGACTCCTCGCCGCCTCGTGAGCCCGGAGACCGGCCTGACGCAGCCACCATCCATGACGCGTGCGGACGGGCACGCTGGGGGAAATGAAAATGCGTTCTTTCAATCGCGCCGCGCTCGCGGCTTTTCTGTGCTTTCCGCTTTCACTCACGGCCGACGCCGTGATGGATCTGGACGATACGGTCACGGTGACCGCGACGCGCACGCCGCTCTCACTCGAAGACGCGCTTGCACCCGTCATCGTCATCACCGGCGATGAACTTCGACGTACTGCGACGATTGACGTCGCCGAGGCGCTGCGGTTCCACGCCGGCATCGAGATTGGCCGCAACGGCGGCCCGGGCCAGGCAGCGTCGCTGTTCGTGCGCGGCACCAACAGCAACCATACCCAGGTGCTCGTCGATGGCGTGCGCGTGAATCCCGGCACGCTTGGCGCCGCCGCCATCCACCACGTGCGCCCGGCCGACATCGAGCGGATCGAGATCGTCAAAGGACCGCGCTCGACGCTCTACGGCACTGAGGCCATCGGCGGGGTCGTGAACATCATCACACGCCGCGCGACGGCGCCAGTCACGGTCGACGCGGAGCTTGGCATCGGTGCCCACGGAACGCGCTCCGCGGGCGCTTCGTTCAAAGGTCGGTCGGCCGTCTGGTTTGGCGGTCTGCGGGCAGACACACTCGAGACCGATGGATTTCCGCCGATCATCGGCAGCACCATCGCGCGCGGCTACCAGAATCACACCGTGCACGCGCACGGGGGCTACCAGGGCGACGCCCTCCGAACCGAGGTGCGCCGCTGGCAAGCGACAGGCAATGTCGAATATGTCGACTTTTTCGGCACGCCGGTCGACCAGGACTTCGACAACCACGTGACGGCCGCCGAGGCGGAATGGTCGACCACCAGGTACCGAACGCTGGTGCGCATTTCGCGCGCCAATGACGAAATTCGGCAACGGCAGTCGCCTGATTTCGCCGCCACGGCGCGGACCAATGTCGATTGGCAAACGGATTGGCAGATCGCGAGCGCGCACGAACTAACCACGGGCGCATCCGTGACGCGCGAGCGCACGACCGCGGAGGTATTTGGCGCAGCGTTCGACGAGACGCCGCGGACCCGCGCCGTGTTCGCGCAGTGGCAGCACCAGGGCGAGCGCAATCGAGCGCTGGTCGCGGTACGGCACAGCGACCACGATGCGTTCGGCGGGCGGTTCTCCTCCAATGCAGAGGTCGGGCGATCACTGTCAGAACGCTGGGGCATTGTGGCGGGCGCCGGCACCGCCTTCCGCGCGCCCGACAGTACGCAGCGGTTCGGCTTCGGCGGTAACCCGGCGCTTGAGCCGGAAAAATCGCGCAACCTCGAAGTCGGCCTACGCGGCCGAGTGGGTGAGCGCACTCGACTGTCGTGGCAGTTGTTCGAGAATCGGATCGACGATCTCATTACGTTCGACCTCGCGACGTTCGCCTTGGAGAACATTGACCGGGCGCGCATCCGCGGCAGCGAGCTCACCGTCACGCACCGCGCTGACCGTTGGGTATGGCGTCAGTCGTTCGTCATCCAGCAGCCGCTCGACCTCGGTACCGCAGAGCCGCTGCCACGGCGCGCGCGCCGCAGCGCCCAGAGCTCGGTGCAATGGCGCCTGAACGACGCTTGGTCGTTCGGCGGTGACGTGTTGTTGACAGGCAAGCGTAAGGACTCTGGGTTCAGCCCGGACTTCATACCCGGTTACGCGCTTGTGAATCTGTCCGCGGAATGGCGCTTCAGTGGACGATGGACCGCGGACTTCCGCGTTGAGAACGCACTCGACGCCCACTATGAGACGGCGCTCGGGTTCGCACAGTCGGGCCGCGCACTGTACGGGCGCGTGCGCTGGACCAACTGGTAGACTCGCGACATGGGTAACCGACTCAGCAAGATTTACACGCGGACCGGAGACGACGGCACCACCGGCCTCGGCGACGGGGGGCGCGTCGACAAGGACAGCGTGCGCGTCGAAGCGTACGGCACCGTGGATGAACTGAACAGCATCATCGGCATGATTCTCGCCGAGCCGGCCGTATCGGACCGTGTGCGCACCGAGCTCGAGGCCGTTCAACACGACTTGTTCGACGTGGGCGGAGAGTTGTGCATGCCTGGCATGCGACTGGTCGACGCGGCCCGGGTCACGCGCCTCGAGGAGGCGCTCGATGCGCTGAACGCAGACCTCCCTGCGCTCAAGGAATTCATCCTGCCGGGTGGTGGACGCGCGGCGGCTGCGTGCCACCTCGCCCGTACGGTGTGCCGGCGCGCCGAGCGGCGGATCGTGACGCTTTCGCGCGACGCGACGTTGAATCCCGAACTCGTGCGCTATGTGAACCGACTGTCCGACCTATTGTTCGTAGTCGCGCGCGTCCTGTCGCGAGACGAGTTGGGCAGCGAAGTGCTGTGGCGCGGCAGCAGCAAGCCGCTCGACTAGCGCGCGCGGTCGATCAAGTCGCACAGACGCGCCACGCCGTCGAGCAGCCGCGGAGTTGCACGACCCATCAGTGACGCGTCCAGCGGATACACGTGACCGGCCCGCACGGCGGCGACGCCGTCCCATTTCAACCACGCTGCTAGCGCGCCGAGCCCTCCCGCCGCCGGAAGTGGGTGCAAGCCGCCTACGATGACCTGCGGGTCTCGCCCGAGCACCGACTCGATGTCGACCGCAGGTGCAGGGTGGTCAATCGCCGCGAATACGTTTTCACCACCGCAGAGTGAAATTGCGTCATTCAGCGAATGCGTGCCGCCGATCGTGAACAACGGTCGATCGGCGACCTGGTAGTACACGCGCACACTCGCACGCTCGGCGTAATCGCTGCGCAGTGTCCCGAGGCGCGCCTCAAAACGATCAGCGGCCGCGTATGCAGCCTGTTTCGTGCCAGCGAGCGCACCGATTTTACGCAGGTTCGTACCGATATCCGCGAGCGTACCTGCAGACAACGCGACCACGCGGATGTCGAGGGCGGCGATCTCCTCCATCAGCGCCTTCGGTGTGCCGCCGTCCCATGCAAGCACCACGTCAGGGCGCGTCGCGACCAGGCGCTCCAAATCGATCCGGAACGCGTCGCCGATGACGGGCAATTCCGTGGCCGCGCCCGGGAAGTCGCTGAACGCAACGGTCGCGACCAGCCGGTCGCCGGCGCCGGCCGCGTACGTGAGCTCGGCCAAGTGCGGGGCAAGCACGACGATACGCGGCGCGTCGGGAAGGTCGGGCGAGGCCGTCGCCAACGCGACGACGAACAGCAGCGTAGGCGTCAGACGGCGAACCCGGCGATCGTGAGAAGACCGTACAGCGCGATCCAGAAAATCAGCGTGCGGAGCGTTAGGGCCATTGCAGCGCGTACCGCGCCGATGCCCGCGGCTGCGTTGCCCGCGTCCGCCTCGCTCGCGTCACCGAACCGTAATGCACCACGCCCGGTCGCGACGATGACATCGTCGTTCACTTGCCAGAACAGATCGGACTTGCGTGTGTAATACGACTTCCAGTCGGTGATAGCGTCTTCGAAGCTGCCGACGAGCGCGAAGCCCAACGCGATCAGCCGCGCCGGCAACCATTCGAGGATGCCTTGCAGGCGGAGGGCCGCGGCGGCGAAGCCGGGCTCTGTCCAGCGGCCGCCATCCACATCACGGCGGGCGAGAAGGGTGAGTCGATACAGCACGGCACCCATCGGTCCTAGCACGACGAACCAGAAAATCACCGAGAACGAACGCCGATTGAATTCGATCAGGATCGCCTGCGCGACAGCAAGGTTACGGGCGGCGCCGCCCGCCGGCACCACGTCGCCCGCGATGTCGTGAGCAAGTGCCGCCGCACGGGCGTCGTCGCCGACCTCGATGGCATCGACATAGTGGCCGGCTTCTGCATCGAGTTCCCGTGGGCCAAGGCAAAACAACAAGACGATGACACTGAACGCAAGCGCGAGGATGCTGAGCAGCGCCCCGCCCAGCAACGCGAATAGGAACCCAACCAGCGCAACGGGTGGCGCAATCAGCAACAGCACGCCGAGCGTGCCGGTCCATGTCCCGGGGCCGAGCGTCCGCTGGATCCAAGCGGCGTACGCGTGGTACCAGTGCGGGTCCCGCAGCCGCTCACGGTCACCGAGCAGGCGCTCGATCAGCAGGGCGATTACCAGTGCGAGGAAGTTCATGATGCCGTCAATCCTGCCGCTTGGAAGCGCGCCCAGTCAAATGCTGCGCCTGGGTCGGTCTTTCGCCCCGGCGCAACGTCGCTGTGGCCGACCACGGCGTCCGGTGCAATCGTGGGGTAGACCCGCCGCAATGAGGCGACCAGCGCGGCGAGTCGACGGTACTGCCGGTCCGAGTACGGTACGTCGTCGCAGCCTTCGACCTCGATTCCGACCGAGTAGTCATTGCAGTTGCTGCGGCCCGCCCAAGTCGACGCCCCCGCATGCCATGCGCGCGCTCCGAAGGGTGCGAACTGGATGAGCGAGCCGTCACGCTGTACCAAGACATGCGCGGACACCCGGGCGGCCACGAGCTCGCGGAAATACGGGTGGGCAGACGCCGGCAGCGTGTTCATGAACAGGCGCTCGATCCACGGTCCACCAAACTCGCCGGGTGGCAGGTTGATGCTGTGTACGATGACAAGCGCGATTTCGACGCCGGGTGGGCGCGCGTCCGCGTTCGGCGAAGGCACGCGCCGCGCGCCCCGGACCCAGCCGTCGTCGATTTCAATCGCTGATAGAATCGCTGCCATGTCCGCGCTTCGCCCTCCCCCACTCGAACAGATGCTCGACCAATTGTTCGCCGCTGCGTCCGTCAGCAGCATGATACCGGCTTACGACAGTTCGAATCGCGCAACGGTGGATCTCCTCGCGGGCTGGGCGCAGGATCTCGGGTTCACCGCCGACGTCACGGCAGTGGACGGCGCGCCTGGCAAGTTCAACCTCGTCGCCACGCTGGGCCGCGGCGACGGCGGTCTGGTCTTCGCGGGACATACGGACACCGTGCCGTGGGACGAAGGATTGTGGAATTTCAATCCGCTCCGCGCGACCTTCGCACACGACCGCGTTTACGGGCTCGGCGCGTCCGACATGAAGGGCTTTTTCGCACTGCTGTTGGATGCGCTGCGCTGGGTCGACGTCGAGCGCCTGTCATCGCCCATCATCCTCATCGCGACGGCTGACGAAGAGAGCACCATGTCGGGTGCGCGCGCCCTCGCGGCAGCGGGTCCGCTGCGCGCACGACACGCACTGATCGGCGAGCCGACCGGGTTGAAACCGGTGCGCGCGCACAAGGGTATCCTGATGGAATCAGTGCGCGTCGTCGGGCACGCTGGGCATTCGAGCGATCCGGGCCTCGGTGCGAACGCAATTGACGGCATGCACACCGTCATCGCAGCGCTGTCGGATTGGCGCTCGGCATTGCAGCGCGACCACCGCGACGATACCTTCGCCGTGCCGATGCCGACCATGAATTTCGGCCACGTCCACGGCGGCGACAATCCGAACCGTATCTGCGGCGCATGCAAACTCCAGTTCGACTTGCGCCCATTGCCCGGCATGGACCCGGACGCGCTGCGCGCGGACTTCCGCGCACGCGTCGAAGATGCGCTCGCGGATTCACCGTTCCAGATCGAGTTTGCCGCGTTGCTCGGCGGCGTCCCCGCGCTTGCAACCGATGCCTCGGCGCCGATTGTCCGCGTCGTCGAGGAGCTCACCGGGGAGCCCGCCGGCGCCGTCGCGTTCGCAACCGAAGGCCCATTCCTCGCCGAGATCGCCGGGGACGTCGTGGTGCTCGGTCCCGGCGACATTGCGCAAGCCCACCAGCCGGACGAATACCTGTCGCTCGCGCGGTTCACGCCGACGCGCGAACTCATCGGTGAAGTGGTCGCGCGGTTGTGCATCCGATGAGCGGCAACAGCCACTGGACGGAGCGCGATTTGTCGGTGCTGTGGCACCCCTGCACGCAGATGAAGGACCACGAGCAGGTGCCGCTCACGCCATTGCGTCGTGGCGATGGCGTCTGGCTCGAGGATTTCGACGGCAATCGCTACTTGGACGCCGTGAGCTCGTGGTGGGTGAACCTGTTCGGCCACGCGAACCCAACCATCAACGCCGCGCTCAAGGACCAGGTCGACACGCTCGAACACGCGATTTTTGCGGGTTTCTCGCACGCCCCGGCGATTGAACTCGCGGAACGCTTGGTCGCCGCGACGCCACCGGGGCTCGATCGCGTGTTCTATGCGGACAATGGTTCATCCGCGGTCGAAGTCGCGCTGAAGATGAGTTTCCACTATTGGCGCAATTGCGGCCGCGGTGAGCGCCGACGCTTCATTTCGCTGACGAATAGCTATCACGGCGAGACATTGGGTGCGCTCGCTGTTGGCAACGTACCGCTTTACCGCGAGACCTACGGGCCGCTGCTGATGGATACGCTCAGCGTCGACACGCCCGATTGCTTCACTCGCGAGCCCGGGGAATCCTGGGAGGCGTGCTCGCTGCGGCGCTTCGACGCAATGGAGCGCGCGCTCGCGCAACACGCAGGTGAAGTCTGCGCGGTGATCGTGGAGCCCCTCGTGCAGTGTGCGGGTGGCATGCGGATGTATCATCCGGCGTGGCTGAAGCGCCTGCGCGACGCGTGCGACCATTACGGCGTCCATCTGATCGCCGACGAGATTGCCGTCGGTTTCGGCCGGACCGGTACGATGTTCGCGTGCGAGCAAGCGGGTATCACGCCCGACTTCATGTGCGTCTCCAAGGGCCTGACAGGCGGCTATCTGCCGTTGTCCGCCGTGCTGACCACCGACACGGTGTATCAGGCCTTCTATGACGACTACACGAACCTGACCGCGTTCCTGCACTCGCACTCGTACACCGGCAACCCACTCGCGTGTCGCGTTGCCCTCGCGACGCTCAACCTGTTCCGCGACGAACCGGTACTCGAACGGAACCGCGCGACCGCCGCACGCATGGCCGAACTTGCCGCGCCGTTCGCGGCGCATCCGCGTGTTGCGGAGGTCCGGCAGACCGGCATGATTCTCGCGATCGAGCTCGAGGGGTACCCCTGGCAACAGCGACGTGGCCTGCGCGGCTACCGCCACGCGTTGACGCGCGGCGTGCTGCTCCGACCCATCGGCGACGTGTTCTATTGGATGCCGCCTTATGTCATCGACGACGCCGCGCTGACGATGTTGGCCGAGGTCACGAGCGAGGCGATCGACGTGGCGACCCGGGACTGACGCATGCGAAACACGCGCGTCCACCACCCTGCGCCGCTTGCGGACGATACCGAGTTCGAGCTCATGCCCGGCGCCGCGCGACATCTCGTGCGCGTGTTGCGCCTCAGTGACGGCGACGCATTCACCGTCTTCGACGGCAGCGGCACCGAGTGGCCCGCGGTGCTTATCGGTGAGCAGCGCGCGCGCACCGGTCGTGCGCGAGTCGCGCCGACCGAATCGCCGTTGCTCGTGACCTTGGTACAGGGCATCTCCCGCGGTGAACGAATGGACTGGACGCTGCAAAAAGCGGTCGAACTCGGTGTGTCGCGCATTGTGCCCGTGGTGGCCGAGCGCACCACCGTGCGCCTCAGCGGCGAACGCACGGCGAAGCGCGTCGCGCACTGGTCCGGCGTGGTGGTCGCCGCGTGCGAGCAATCGGGGCGCAACCGAGTACCTGTGCTCGACCCGGTGCAGCCGCTCGCCGCTTGGCTCGAGACAATGGACACAGCCGCGTTGGTGCTCGATCCGGCTGCGGCGCACGGGCTGAGAGAGTTCGCCTCACTCGCGCCCGATTTCACGCTCTTGGTCGGACCGGAAGGCGGCTTCAGCGACCGCGAGCTGGTGGCGGCACGCGCCGCAGGGTGCACCGGGGTGCGCCTCGGGCCGCGCGTCCTACGCACGGAAACGGCGGGCGTCGCGGCGCTCGCGGCATTACAGGCGCTTTATGGAGACCTATCAGGCGCGTGACGTGCCGAGGCCGGAGAGCGCGTCCTCAAATTCAGTCCCTTCGAATGGCTTCGTCACGCAGGCGGCGACGCTGAGCGCACGCGCACGGTCACGGCGCGCGTCGTCCAGCCGTGCGCTGCAAAGGATCACCGGGGTGCTCGCATGCTCGGGCTGCGTACGTAGCCATTCGACGACCGCCAGGCCGTCGGAACCCGGCATGTCGATGTCTAGCACGATGAGCTCAGGCCGAGCGCGGGTGAGCGCGGCCTTCGCGGCGGTCCCGTCCTCGACGGCCTCGACGCGCCAGCCCTGCCGTTCAAGCTTGCGAATTACCTCATCCCGCGCTGTCGTCGAGTCGTCAGCGACGAACGCGAATGGTCGAATCTTCAGTGCGCCGGGCGCAGCGGCGATTGCGGCGTCGATATTCAGTACGGTTGCCAGTCGCCCGCCATCGAGAAGGCCGACGCCGGCGACGCACACCCCCTCGCGTAAGTCGCCGGGCCGCAATCGATGCATCGCGGTTTCCACGTGCCCAAGGTGTTCGTCGACGAGGACCGCAACGCCGAGGTTATTGCTTCGCAATAGGACGACTGTCGCAGCATCGGAACTGGCTTGGGCGCCGTCGAGACCGAGGCAACCCGCAAGGTCGAGTAGCGGCCACTCTTCGCCGTCGTGCTGCACAGACTGCGCACCCTGTTCGACCGCGCGCGTCGCCACGACGGCGCCCGGTGACAATGCAACTAGCGCGCTGCCGGCACGCACGAGTTCGACCGCGAGCACCGGGGACGGGTTGGGCAGATGGAGGATGAACCGACTCCCCTGACCCGGCGTCGTCATGAGTTCAAGTCGGCCTCCAAGCTCTCGGATTCCCGCGGCGACCGTATCCATGCCCATGCCGTAACCCGACGCGTGTGTCACCGCGGCCGCGGTCGAGAACCCGGGTGTCGTGAGGATGCCAAGTAGTTTTGCCATCGACAACTCGCCATCCGAGACCGTGAGCCCCCGCTCTCGCGCGACGCGTCGCACTTTATCCACGTCGATGCCCGCACCGTCGTCGTCGATTTCGATGCTGACGCCCTGCGAGTCCGGAATCGCGCGGACGATGATGACGCCTGAGGCGGGTTTGCCAGCGGCGCGGCGTGCGAACGTCGATTCGATTCCGTGCGCGACCGCGTTACGCAGCAGGTGCTCGAGCGGCATTACGAGCGCGTCGAGCAGGCGTCGATCAAGCTCATTATCGGAACCCTCAAAACGAAGCTCGACTTCCTTGCCGGTGTCCTCGGCCGCTTGGCGAACGGTCCGACGCCAACGCGATGCGTGGGTATGGAGCGGCGCGACGCGCGCCCGGACCAAGAGGTCGCGGATCGCCGCCGCGTCCGCCGCGAGTGCGGCGAGCGCATCGCCGATTGTCGCCATATCCCACATCGTTTGCTCGCGAAGCTTCCGGTCGAGTTCACTGCTGCGGAGTCCGAGCGAAAGCGCGCGGACAAGCGCACGGTCGAACTGGTCAGAGCGCACGCGCTCGCTCTCGGCAGCCACGCGCGGGCGGCGACGGCGGTCGGCGCCGCTTGACGCGGGCGGCAGCGAGCGATCATCGCCCGAAAGCTGCCTCAATTCGTCGATGACCTTGCCTGCGCGTTCTGCCGCGCGCTCGGCGGTGCCAGGCTCGAGCATGCCGTACATCGCGTCGAAGACCCGTTGTAGCGTCCAGATTAATCGCGGCGTAACGACCATCTGCTCTTGTGCAACCGCACGAAGCACCGCTTCAAGCGTGTGCGCGACATCGGACAGTGCACGGAAGCCCGCCGCGCGCGACGCGCCCTTGAGCGTGTGCAAGATGCGTTGCATCGACAGCACCGCGTCGGCGTCCGCAGCATCCCGTAAGAGCGCGTCGCAGGCCTCGCCCATCCGGTCGAGCAGCGCATGGGCCTCATCGTGGTATGCGGCCGCGGTTCCAGGATCGACGCCATCGCCTGAGCCCGTTGGTGCCGCCTGCGCATGCATCCGATCGAGCACCGCCGTCACGTCGCGCTGCAGTGCGTCATCGATGCCGGCTGCACCCTCGAGGCGTTCACGCAGCGCCCGCGCGGATTCGCCGATTCCTGCATCGGCCACGATGCGCGCAACGGCCTCGAGTTCTTGCAACGCGTCGATGACCGCGGGCGGCACCGCGCCAGAGCCATTGCCCGCTGCCACGGCATCGAGCCAGCGGTGCACGACTGCTGTTTCGCGTGCCGCAGTCGCCGCGAGCACACTCGCGCCGCTACCGACATCGATCGCCGCGAGGTTTCCGCCCGCCGTTTTCTGCAGCGGAACCAGTGGAACGCCGACTTCGCGACCGCTCTCAATTTGCTCAAGGAGTGCCGGCAGCACCGAAAGCGCTGCGCCAACGAGGTCGACGATGCCGGGCGTCACCGGCGCCGACTCGGCCTCCACGCGCTCAAGTACTTCCTCGAAACTGCGCGAGAATTCGGCGGTCCGTAGCGCGCCCACCATGCGTCCGCTGCCCTTTAGCGTGTGGAAGGCACGTTGCAGGTCAACCCGGGTGCCCGCGTCGTCGGGCTGGGCCCGCCACTGTTCAAACTGCGTGCGTGCGGTGGCGACGCACTCGCGCGCCTCCTCAAGGTAGATCTCAAGCAGTGCCGGATCGCTGTCTTCGCCCACGATCGGCGGCTCCGCCTCCGCCGCCGCGCGCTTCGCCAGCGCACCCTCGGGGACTGCACGGCCGAGTACTTCGCGGGCGCGGTCGAGTAGCTCTGGCGGGACGCTGTCCCGGTCACGGTGTGCACCGAGGTAGAGCTCGAGACAGACCATCGCCTCCGCGAGCAGTTCGAGCGCGCCACGATCGCTCGGGATCAAATCGGTTGCCGCTGCAATGTCGGTGGCGAGCGCCGCGGCATCCCCGAGCCCCGCGACGGAAAGCGCGCCCGCGAAATTCGCGAGCGACGCAGGAACTTGGCCGAGTGCTTCGTGGTCGTCGATTTCCGCAGCCTCAAACAGCGCTTGGCGCACGCTGGCGAGTACATCGTTCGCAGCGTCCACCAGTGCCCGCAGCGCTTCTGCGCGCAGCTTGTCCGCAGGCCCTTCCGCGCCAGCGCCAAGCAATTCCTCGGCCTGCAACAGGCGGTCCGCAATCATGTTCGCGGCATTGCCGAGCGGCTGACCGTCGACAAGCGCCGCCAATGAGGTGCGCGCGTCCGCGAGAAGTTCTGCGGCGTCGCCGAGATCGGCGACCTGTAACGGGGCAACGATGCCGTCCAGTCGTGCGACTGCAGGCTTCAGCAGGTTCGTATCAGCCGCACCCGACCTCAGGAACACGTCAAACGCATCGCGTACGCGTGCGAGTTCCTCCCGCGCAGCATCTGCGACTGCGCTACGCGCCGTGCCGGCAGACGAAGTCGCCCGTGCGGGCCCGGTGTCCGCAGCCGGCGGGTCCAATGCAAAGACGTCAAAGATGCGCCCCAGTTCCTCGTCGGCACGCCCGAGGGGGGCCAAAAGGAACAACGCGCGATACGTCCACTGCGCGCCGTCGACCGGCGCGTGCTTTTCCGCCAGTGCCGCGATCATCGGCTTCAGCGCTTCGAGCAGCGCCTTGGCGGCGGCGTCGAGCGGAAGACGGCCCGCGTGCAAGTGGTCGACGAGGATGCGCGCAATCCACCACGGCAGGAGTTCGTCCGGCTCGCGCGCGGCACGCTCCAGCCCGCCCGTGAGCTTGCGCAGCGCCTCGAGCGCCGACGACTGGTCGCCGTCGCGGCGCAACACGGTGAATATCTTGCCGGCGGGTTCCAGGACGCGCGCGGCAACCGCGTACTGCGCCATGCCCGTTGCGCCCCCCGACGGCGTCGGCAGCGCATACGGGCCACCCCTGACCAGACGGTCGATAAATTGGTCACTCTCGGGAATCGGGGATGCGCCGCGCGCGACGCGGAGCTTGTTCAAGTCTGCGATGTAGTGCGAGACGGGCGCTTCATCGCCCGGCGCGAGATTGGCCAGATGGCCGCCGAGCGCGACGAGGCCCTCGGCAATCGCCTGCCGCCCTGCCGACGAGGCATCCATCGTCGCCGTGGACTCGCGGCATTCGCCCGCCAGCGCCGCAAGGCCATCGAGCCCTGCAAGCCGCGCAACCTGTTCGAGCTGAGCGAGCGACGCGCCGAGCGCCGGACACGCTTCATCGTCGCCGTCGAACCATCGCTCACAGGTCGCGAGCGCCGCAGCCGCTTCAGCGCGCAGTTGTTCGAGCAGCGCCGCGACCGCCTGGCGGCCGTGGTCGGTCGCTGAATTAGCCGTTCTGGCCACGGGCGAGGCGCCGCACGACCTCGACCAGTTCTTCGCGCGAGAAGGGTTTTCCGAGGTAATGTTCCGAGCCGGCCAGCTTGCCGCGCGCGCGATCGAACACTCCGTCACGGCTCGACAGCAGGATGACCGGAATCTCCCGATATTTCGGATTGCTTTTGATCAGCGTGCACGTTTGGTAACCGTCGAGGCGCGGCATCATGATATCGACGAAAACCACGTCAGGCCGGTCATCGGCGATTTTCGCAAGGGCGTCGAACCCGTCCTCTGCCGTGATGACGGTGTAGCCTTCCTTGCCGAGCAGCACTTCGGCGGTGCTCCGAATGGTCCGACTGTCGTCGACGACCATGACCTTGATCGGGCGGCCGTCCTGTGCGGTTTGCTCGTTCATAGACAATCACTATATCGCAAGCCGGGATATAGTATGCGCATGGCGATAGAACATCTGCAGTCGGTTCCGCATCTCAACACCGCCCTCGACGGCCCGCTCCGGCAACTCGAGACCACCCTGCTGGAGAGCCAAGCCCAGATCGAGGGGTGGTTCCGACAATTATGGCGCGACACGCCGCCACCGTTCTACGCATCGGTCGACCTGCGCAACGCCGGCTACAAGCTCGCGCCGGTCGACACCAACCTTTTCCCGGCCGGGTTCAACAATCTCGGCCCCGAGACCGAGCCGCTATGCATTCAAGCCCTGCAGTCCGTGCTTGAGCGCACGTGTCCGACCGCGAACGGGGTACTCGTGATACCAGAAGCGCACACGCGCAACCTGTTCTACCTCGACAGCGTGGCGCGGCTCACGGAGTTGTTGCGCAAGGCGGGCTACGAGGTGCGTATCGGCTCGCTCGACGGCGACCGCACGGTCGTGTCGCACTCAGGCACCGAACTGTCCATGGAGGCCGTTCGGCGCGACGGCGACCGACTGATGGTGGGCGATTTCCGGCCGTGCGCAATCGTTCTGAACAACGACTTGTCCGGCGGTCGCCCGGCGGTCCTTGAGGGCCTGCGACAGCCTGTGGTCCCGCCGCTCGGTGTCGGCTGGTCGAACCGCTTGAAGTCCGAACATTTCACGCTATACAGCGACGTCGCACGAGAGTTCGCTGCATTGCTCGACATCGACCCGTGGCTGGTCGACCCGCTGCACCGCAACTGCGGGAAAATCAATTTCATGAAACGTGAAGGGGAAGATTGCCTCGCCGGCAACGTCGACGCGTTATTGACCGAGATTCGCGCGAAGTACGCGGATTACGGCATCGACCACGAACCCTTCGTCGTCGTGAAGGCCGATGCCGGTACCTACGGGATGGCGGTGATGATGGTCCGGAGCGCTGACGAAGTGCGGCAACTCAACCGCAAGCAGCGGACGAAAATGGCCGCGAGCAAGGAGGGCCGCGAAGTCTCCGGCGCAATCATCCAGGAAGGCGTCTATACGCTCGAGACTTGGGGCAAGCAGCAGGCGGCTGCAGAGCCTGTGGTCTATATGATTGACCGCTACGTCGTGGGGGGCTTTTATCGTGTCCACACGGGGCGTGGCGCCGCGGACAACCTGAACGCGCCCGGCATGCAATTCGAACCCCTCGCATTCGCGGAGCCGTGCAATACCCCGGACCATTCGCGGGCGCCCGATGCCTGCGCTAACCGCTTCTACGGCTACGGCGTTGTCGCCCGCCTCGCGCTCGCTGCGGCAGCGCGTGAAATCGCGAAATTCGGCAGCCGCTGAGATGAAGGGCATGACCGTCGCCGTCGTGATGGACCCGATCGCGGCTATCAAGCCGTGGAAGGACACCACGCTGGCGATGATGATTGAAGCGCAGCGCCGCGGCGCGCGGCTCCTGTATATCGAGCTCGCCAATCTGTATCTCGTCGACGGTGTTTGTCGCGCGAACGCACGCGAGATCACAGTCACCGATTCACGTGAAGCGTGGTACGCGTTCGGCAAGTCGAGCGACGGTGCGCTCCATGAGCTCGCCGACATCGTGCTGATGCGCAAGGATCCGCCGTTCGATACCGAATATGTGTACGCGACCTATCTGCTCGAGCGCGCGGAGCTCGCTGGCGCTCAGATCGTCAACGCCCCTGCCGCGCTGCGTGATGTGAACGAAAAAGCGTTCATCAGTTGGTTTCCCCAGTGTTGCGCGCCGACGTTGATCACGCGGGACATCCCCCGGCTACGCGCGTTCGTGGCCGAACACGGCGACACTGTCATGAAGCCGCTGTCCGGCATGGGCGGCGCGTCTATCTTTCGCGTCACGCCCGGCGACCCCAACACGAGCGTCATCGCGGAGACGCTCACAGACAATGGCACCCGCTTCGTGATGGCGCAGCGCTACATCCCGGAAATCGCAGCGGGCGACAAGCGCATCCTGCTGGTGGGCGGGCTGCCCGTGCCGTACGCACTCGCGCGAATTCCAGCCGCCGGCGAATCGCGCGGCAACCTCGCGGCGGGCGGGCGCGGCGTCGGGATTCCGCTCTCCGATCGCGACCGCTGGATCTGCGCGCAGGTCGGCGCCACGCTGCGCGACAAGGGGCTGATGTTTGTCGGGCTCGATGTCATCGGCGACTACCTGACCGAAATCAATGTGACGAGCCCCACGTGCGTGCGCGAACTCGACGAGGCTTTCGGGCTGAACATCGCCGGGATGTTGTTCGACACGCTCGACGAACGGCGCGGCTGATGCGGCGCCTGATTGCCCTCACCGTCGCGCTCGCCTGCGCGGCGCCCGCATGTACCCGCCCCACGCCACCCGACTCCGACCGGTTCCCGGCCCTGGGCACGTTGGTGGAGGTCACGGTCCGCGAATCCGACGACGGCCGGCGTGTCGCTGCGCTGCAGCGCGCACGCACCGTGTTCGAATCCGCGACACGCGACTGGCACGGCTGGGGCGGCGGCGAGCTCGCGCGCGTCAATGACGGTACGGCAACGCCGTCGGCAGAACTCGCGGCGCTCATCACGCGCGCCGACGAAATCGCGAGCGCGAGCGGCGGCCTGTTCGAACCTCGGCTCGGCACGCTCGTCGAGCTTTGGGGATTTCACGACGGCGAACGCGCACCCGGGCCGCCGCCGGACGATGTGGAAATCGCTACGTCGCTAGAGTCGCGTGTGCGCATCGACCTCGGCGCGGTCGCGAAGGGCGCAGCCGTCGCCGCCGCGATTGACGCGCTCAGGGCGGCTGGCATCACGGATGCGTTGGTCGACGCCGGCGGCGACCTCGCCGCGCTCGGAGACGCTGGCGGACGACCGTGGCGGGTCGGGGTACGCGACCCGCATGGGCTCGGCGTAATCGCGGGCCTCGATCTTCGCACTGGCGAGGCCGTGTTCACGTCCGGCGACTATGAGCGCCGCTTTGAGTGGAACGGCATCGCTTACCACCACCTCTTCGACCCCCGCACCGGGCACCCCGCACGCGCCACGGCCTCCGTGACGGTAGTGCACCGCGACCCGGCTACCGCTGATGCGGCCTCCACCGCGCTGTTCGTTGCCGGCGATGACTGGCCGCGCGTCGCGCGTGAGCTGGGCATCGACTTCGTCATGCGAGTGACGCCCGATGGCCGCATCGAGACAACCGCTGCGTTCGCCCGCCGTGCGTCGCTTCCGGATGGCGTTGCGACCCGCTGATTGGTTCGTCGTCGCTGCGGCCGCCGCGCTCGTCGGTGCCGTCACGGTGTGGACGTGGACGCCGACAACGCCTGCGCGCGTCGCCGAGATCCGCAGCCCCACTGGCAACGTGACCCTTGCGCTCACGGACAACCAGCACGTGTCCATCGAGGGCTTCATCGGCACCAGCGAAATCGAGTTGGTCGGCGGTCGCGCGCGATTCGCCGAAGCGCCGTGCCGGAACCGAGTCTGTATCGCCGCTGGCTGGCTTGCTGTGGGCGGAGATTTCGCCGCCTGCGCCCCGAACGGTGTGAGCATCCTGTTGCGCGCAGGCGATGAGCGCTATGACGCAATCAATTACTGAGCGCCAACTCGCGCTCTACGCAGCGCTCGCCATCAGCGTGCACCTTCTCGAAGCGGGCCTCCCCGCGCCGCTGCCAGGCGTGAAGCCGGGGCTCGCGAACGTCGTGGCACTCGTCGTATTGTTGCGCCACGGCGTCGTCGCTGCCGCTTGGGTCAGCGCATTGCGCGTCGTCGGCGGGAGTCTGTTGCTCGGTACTTTTCTCGGCCCGACGTTCGTCCTGAGCGCCGCAGGCGCGGTCGCCGCGATGTTGGCGCTCGCCGCCGCGCATGCGCTCGGCCGCGCGGTCCTCGGACCGGTCGGATACGCGGTTCCCGCCGCGCTTGCGCACATGCTCGCGCAACTGTCGACCGCTTACTTTCTGTTCATTCCGCATCCTGGGCTGTGGGGCCTCGCGCCCGTGCTGCTCGCCGTGGCGACGGCGAGCGGGGTCGCGACCGGTATAATCGCGGCAGCCATCGTCGACCGCCTGCCTGTGAGGGCCGATGCACGCTGAAGTATTAACGAACCGCGTTACCGCGCGCGACCGGCTGGTCACCACCGTCTGCTTCGCGGTGTTATTGCATGGCCTCGTCATCCTCGGCGTGCGCTTCACAGCGGGGGCGTCGCTCAGCGCACAGGGCGAACACACGCTTGAAATAACGCTCGTCAATGCTCCGTCCGACGAAGCACCGGAAGAAGCCGATTATCTCGCCGATGCCGCACAGCGCGGCGGCGGCAACATCGACACCCCCATGCGCGCACGCAGCCCCGACGCGAACATCGGCGACCCCGCCGCGACGGCGGCCGAACGGCGCGGTCCCTCTCGGCGCCCAGGCGAATTCGAGGATGTCGCCGATGACGATCGGCCGCGCGCCGCCGCGCTCGCGGACCCGGTTGTGACCACCACGCACCCCGGACACACGCGCGTCGCCCTCGCCCTGCGCGCCGGCGCAGGCAGCGCAGCGCCGAGTGCACCCGGCGCTCCGATCCAATTGCCGAGCATCCCCGCCGACATCTCGTCCCATACCGCGCTCGCGTTCAGCAGCGCGCCGCGAGAACTGTTCATCAACGTGAACACCGAGCAAGTGCTGTATGCGGCGTACATCCACAGCTGGCGCGAGCGCGTGGAACGCGTCGGCAACCTGAATTATCCCGACGAGGCCCGTCGGCGCGGGCTCAGCGGCTCGCTGGAGCTCGAGGTCGCGCTCGGCGCGGCGGGCACCGTTCACGACCTGAGGGTGCGTCGCGGATCCGGTAACCGTGTGCTCGACGATGCTGCGCGCAAAATCGTGTACATGGCCGTGCCGTTCCCACCCTTCCCCGACGAGCTCAGACGCGAGGTCGACGTCTTACGCTTCGCGTTCATCTGGGAATTCGGCGACGGCGTCACCACGTCATCCGTGCGCGCACTGGAACCGCGACGGTGACGCACGGAAGCCTCGCCGGCCACGTACTGATTGCGATGCCCGCCCTCGCTGACCCGAACTTCTCGCGCACGGTCACTTATCTATGCGAACACACTGAGTACGGCGCGCTCGGCGTGACGGTGAATCGCCCGCTCGACATGCAGCTCGCCGAAGTGCTCAGTCAATATGGGCTCGCGTCCGACAACGCTCTCATTGCGGGCCTGCCCGTGTACCACGGCGGGCCTGTGCAGGAGGACCGCGGCTTCGTCTTGCACGACGCGGGCTGCGAATACGACGCGACCTTGCGCGTCGATGGGCACGTTTCGGTGACCGCATCGCGCGACATCATCGAGTCGATTGCCGCCGGCTCGGGCCCGCCGCGCGTCTTGGTCGCGCTCGGCTACGCCGGGTGGGGGCCGGGGCAACTCGAGCAGGAATTGGCAGAAAATGCATGGCTGCACGCGCCCTGCGAACCGGACCTTTTGTTCGCGACGCCGGTTGCGCAGCGATGGCATCGGGCGGCGGAGTCACTCGGCGTGGACATCCGCTTGCTCGGCGGCGGCGCAGGACACGCATGAACCGGACCTATGTGGGTTTCGATTTCGGGCTGAAGCGAATCGGAATCGCGGTCGGCAGCGACGCCACGGGTGCCGCGAGCCCGGTAACGACGGTACTGCACCACGCGGAGCCAGACTGGACCGCGATTGACCGCGTGATTGCGGATTGGGCGCCTGCGGCGTTGGTACTGGGCGTCCCGTATAATGCCGACGGCTCGGCGCACGCCGTGACGACCGCCGCGCAGCGCTTCGGCGACCAACTCGGGCAGCGTTACCGGCTGCCGGTATACACGACCGACGAGCGGTTCTCGTCGGCGGCGGCGCACGACGCGCTGGTGGAACGGCGCGGACGCGGTGACCATCGCCGGGTCCGGCGCGCCGACATCGATGCTGCAGCGGCCGCCGTCATCCTGACCGGATGGCTCGCGGCCGCGCACAACGACAAGGGGGATGCGCGAGATGACTGACGCCGGTTCGCGGCACCTGCTCGGCCTCGCCGACCTCGACGATGCATCGTTCCACCAATTGCTTGAGCGGGCCGACGCCCTCGACGCCGCGCCGCCACCGCCGTCGCTCACGGGCCGCACGGTTGCCAATCTTTTCTTCGAGCCCAGCACGCGCACGCGTGCATCGTTCGAACTCGCTGCCACCCGCTTGGGCGCACACGTGCTCAACCTCGACATTCCCCGCTCGTCGACCAGCAAAGGCGAAACCCTCGTGGATACTGTGCGGGCGCTCCAGGCCATGCAAGTCGACACATTCGTTGTCCGCCACCGTGACGACGGTATTCTTCGGGCCGCGGTTTCCGCGCTCGGCAATCACGCGCCGTCATTCGTGAACGCGGGCGAAGGCCGTTCAGAGCACCCGACACAGGGCTTGATCGACGCGCTGGCGGTTCAACGGCGATTCGGGGACTGCGCCGGGCTGCGCATCGCCATCATCGGCGACATCGCACACTCGCGTGTCGCGCGTTCCTCGGCCATCGCGCTCTCGCGCCTGGGCGCCGAGGTTTGCGTCGCCGGGCCTGTATCGTTGCTGCCTGACGCACCTTTTCAGGGCGCGCGCCTGGCCGACGGGTTCGACGACGCAATAAGCGGCGCGATGGTGGTGATGATGCTGCGCGTACAGCGCGAGCGGATGGCCGCTGGCGGCGCGCCCGACGACGCCGCGTACCACGCCGAATGGGGCCTGACCCGCGCGCGCCTCGCGCGCGCGGCGAAGGGCGCCGTCGTAATGCATCCCGGGCCCTTCAACCGGGGCGTCGAGATCGCCTCGGACGTCGCAGACGGCCCGGACTCGATGATTCTCGACCAGGTCGCACTCGGCGTACCCGTCCGCATGGCCGTGCTTGAGTGGGTCGCGAACCGATGAAACTCCACCGCGGCACCATCGTCGTCACCGACGCGAAGGTGCTCGCCCAGGTCGGGCATCCGGGTGACCAATGGATCCTGCGCGTGCACGCGCCGGAAATCGCGCGACGTGCACGTGCGGGCAGCTTTGCACATCTGACCTGCGACCCGACGCTGCCGATGCGCCGCCCGCTGTCCATCATGCGTACCTCGCCCAAGGAGGGTTGGGTCGAGTTCTTATACAAGGTCCTCGGCGAAGGCACGCGGCTGCTCGCCCAGCGCAAGGCCGGGGACGTGCTGAGCGTGATGGGGCCGATCGGAACGCCGTTTCGACTCGACCCGATCCGTCCACGGCCGCTGTTGCTCGGCGGCGGCGTCGGCATCCCGCCGATGGTGTTCGCGTCAGACGCGCTGCGCGCGCGCATCAAGCCGCTCGTAATGATGGGCTCGGAAGTTCCGTTCCCGTTCAAGGTGCAGCCTTCGTCGATCATCGTGCCTGGACTGCCCGCAGACGTCATCGGCTGCATGCCGTTACTTGAGGGGTGGGGCGTTCCCTCGCGCCTCGCGAGTCTGCAGGGCTATCCCGGTTGTTTCGACGGTTACATCACGGATGCCGCGCGCGCGTGGCTGGCCGCCCTCGACGATGCCGCGCGCGCGGAAGTCGAAATCCTCGCCTGTGGACCGACGCCGATGCTGCGCGCGGCCGCCGCGCTTGCGCGCGAATTTGACCTGCCATGCCAAATGTCGCTCGAGGAGTACATGGCGTGCGCGGTCGGTGGTTGCGCGGGTTGCACCGTAGAGGTCAGGACCGAATCCGGTCCAGCGATGAAGCGAGTATGCGTCGACGGTCCCGTGTTCGATTCCCGCGCCGTGGTGATGTTCGACGCCTAGCCGCAGTGGCCTGGTCGCCGCGGCTTTGGACATGGCGCTCTTGGCTCGTGTGGTCAAAAGGCCATAGCAACCTTGAGAGGATGGTAACCGCCTGCTTTTGACCAATCTCGCCGCGAGCGATGTCCACGCCGCGGCGGCGGGCTAACGTGGGTGGCTCAACTATCGCGACGCGGAGCCACGCGACACGGCGAACCTTGGCGGCACGACGGCAGCCGGCCAGCGGAGCGGACGGACAACTCGCCGGGAGCGACCGAGACGGCCGTAGGTAAGCCCTTCAATCGAAGGCGCCGTACAAAGTTGCCGCGGTAGACCAGGTCATCCAAGACGGCAGTCAATCAGCCGCGCAGTCGAGGGAAGCGGCAGCGGCGAGTTCGGTCCGGCCGTCGCAGCAGGCCGCCACCGAAACGGTCGCCATCGCTCTAACCGAAGTTGATCTTCGCCTCGAGGTTCGCACGCGAGTCGGCATTCTTGAGCGCCTCTTCCATGTCGATGCGGCCGTCCTTGTAGAGCTGGTGCAACGCCATGTCGAAGGTCTGCACGCCTTTCTCCGGGCTCGATTCCATCGACTCGCGGATCTCGTCGATTCGGCCCTGCAGGATCAACTCCGCGGTATGCGGCGTGTTGAGCATCACCTCGACGGCTGCGCAACGCCGGCCGTCCTTCGTCGGCACGAGTCGTTGCGAGATGATCGCACGCAGGTTCAGAGACAGGTCCATGAAGAGCTGCTTGTGCATCTCCTCGGGAAACATGTTCACGATACGGTCCATCGTTTGGTGCGCATTGTTCGCATGCAGCGTCGAAATCGCGAGATGTCCGGTGCCAGCAAGCTCGAGGGCCGCTTCCATCGTCTCTCGGTCGCGAATCTCGCCAATGAGGATCACATCGGGCGCTTCACGCAGCGAGCTCTTCAACGCGCGCGCATAAGTCTTCGTGTCTTGCCCGACCTCGCGCTGGTTGACGATGGACTGCTTGTTCAGGTGTACGAACTCGATCGGGTCCTCGATGGTCAGGATATGCCCCGCCAACGTGTCGTTCCGATGGTTGATCATCGCCGCGAGCGTCGTGGACTTGCCGGAGCCGGTCGCGCCGACCATCAGGAGCAGGCCGCGCCGCGCCAGAATCAGTTCCTGCAAGATTTCGGGCACAGCGAGGTCGTGGATGTTCGGGACTTCCGCCGTGATGTAACGCAATACCATGCCAACGCGGCCGCGCTGATGGAAGGCGTTCACCCGGAAGCGCCCGAGGCCTTCCTCCGCGATGGCGAAGTCGAGCTCGAGTTCTTCCTCGAACACCGCGCGCTGTTCGTCATCCATGATGCCCAGCGTCGCGGCGCGCGTGAGCTCCGGCGTCATGACCGTCTTGCCAACCGGGATCAGCTTGCCTTCGATCTTGATTCGTATCGGGGAATCGGTCGTGATGAAGAGGTCGGAGGCATTCTTTTCGACCATCAACTTCAGGAACGGCTGGATGTTCAAAGCTTGCTCCCCTCGTCTTCCTCGACCATCTCCAGTGCAGCGCCTCCTTCGCCGGTGGGCTTGTCGTCGCGCTTACTCTCAAGCTTGATCTTGAGGCGCAGCTCGTTTTGCGAATCCGCCTGCCGCAGCGCATCTTCGTAGCCGATATCACCCTTTTCATAGAGATCGAACAGCGCTTGATCGAACGTCTGCATACCGAGTTCGCGCGATTTCGCCATGATGCCTTTGATTTCGTGCATCTCACCTTTGTAAATCATGTCCGAGATCAACGGCGAGTTCAGCAGAATCTCGATGGCGGCCGCGCGACCCTTGCCACCTTTCTTCATGATCAGACGCTGCGAAATCAAGCCTTTGATGTTCAACGACAAGTCGAGCAGCAGCTGCGTGCGTCGCTCTTCCGGGAACATGTTGATGATCCGGTCCAGCGCCTGGTTCGAGCTGTTCGCGTGTAGCGTCGACAAGCAAAGGTGACCGGTCTCGGCGAACGCAATCGCATGTTCCATCGTCTCGCGATCGCGGATTTCGCCGATCAGGATCACATCCGGGGCCTGTCGCAGCGTGTTCTTCAGCGCGGCCTCCCAGCTCTCCGTGTCGACGCCCACTTCCCGTTGCGTGATGACGCAACCGAGGTGCGGATGCACATATTCGACCGGGTCTTCAATCGTGATGATGTGTCCTTTCGAATTCTTGTTACGGTAGCCGATCATCGCGGCGAGCGTCGTTGACTTACCGGAGCCGGTACCGCCGACGAGGATGACCAGCCCGCGCTTGGTCATCACCACATCTTTCAGCACGGGCGGCAGGCCGAGTTTGTCGAAGTCAGGGATGTCGGTCGTGATTGTGCGGAGCACCGCGCCGACGCGCCCTTGCTGGACGAAGGCGTTGACGCGGAATCGCCCGATTCCGGGCGGCATGATCGCGAAATTGCATTCCTTAGACGCCTCGAATTCCTTTGATTGACGATCGTTCATGATCGCGCGTACGAGGACGGAACTCTGCTCGGGCGTCAGCGGCTTGTCGGTGACGGGCGTCATCTCACCGCTAATTTTCATCGCAGGAGGAAATGCGGCGGTAATGAACAGGTCGGAGCCGCCACGGCCAACCATGGTCCGCAGCAATTCCTGCATCAACTTGATGCCCTGGTCACGTTCCATGCCGCCCCCTCGCTTACTGGAAGTTGTCTTTGTTCGCGGACTTCAGCCGCGCTTCCTGCTTCGTCACCACGCCCTTTTTAACCAAGTCCTGCAAATTCTGGTCAAGGGTCTGCATACCGCTCGCCTGGCCTGTCTGAATCGCGGAGTACATCTGGGCGATCTTGGCCTCGCGAATCAGGTTCCTGATGGCCGGCGTGCCGATCATGATCTCATGCGCCGCGACGCGACCGCCGCCGACTTTCTTCAACAGGGTCTGAGAAATCACGGCCTTCAGCGATTCCGACAGCATCGCTCGCACCATGTCCTTCTCGGCCGCGGGGAACACGTCCACGATGCGGTCGATGGTTTTGGCCGCCGAACTGGTATGCAGCGTACCAAAGACGAGGTGCCCGGTCTCAGCGGCCGACAATGCGAGGCGAATCGTCTCGAGATCGCGCATTTCGCCGACGAGGACGACATCCGGGTCTTCGCGAAGCGCCGAGCGCAGCGCCTCGTTGAAACCGAGCGTATCGCGGTGCACTTCGCGTTGGTTGATCAGGCAGCGTTTCGACTCGTGGACGAACTCAATCGGGTCCTCGATGGTGAGGATGTGGCCGTATTCGGTCTCGTTCTTGTAGTTCACCATCGCGGCGAGCGTCGTCGACTTGCCCGAGCCCGTCGGTCCGGTCACAAGCACGACCCCGCGAGGATTGTCCGAAATCTCCTGGAAAATCTTCGGCGCGTTCAGTTGTTCGAGCGACAGGATTGTCGACGGAATCGTCCGGAACACCGCACCGGCGCCACGGTTCTGGTTGAAAGCATTCACGCGGAAGCGCGCGAGCCCCGGGATTTCAAACGAAAAGTCCGTTTCCAGGAACTCCTCGTAGTCCTTGCGCTGCTTGTCGTTCATGATGTCGTAAACGAGGCTATGGACCTGTTTGTGGTCCAGCGCCGGGACGTTGACCTTCCGGACGTCCCCATCGACGCGGATCATCGGCGGGACCCCGGCCGACAAATGCAGGTCGGACGCGCCGTTCTTCACCGAGAACTGCAGCAACTGCGCAATATCCATACGAATCCCCCGTTTTCGCTAAAGTATAGCGAAGCATGGTGTTAAGCAATATGAATGACCTGGCGGCCAATATTTCGGCGGTGCGGCGACGCATAGCGGCCGCGGCGGACGCGTGTGGCCGGGCGCCGAGCGGCGTGAACCTGCTCGGCGTCACAAAAACGCAGTCGCCGTCCCTTGTGGCCGCTGCCTATCGGGCAGGTCTGCGCACATTTGGAACGAACTACCTTCAGGAAGGCCTCGCCCACATGGACGCGGCGCCGGACGCCGAGTGGCACTTCATCGGTCGCGTCCAATCGAACAAGACGCGTGCGATTGCGGAGCGGTTTTCATGGGTGCAGACACTCGATAATTCACACATCGCGCGCAGGCTCTCCATACAGCGACCGGTCGCGCTTGGCGCCTTGAACGTCTGCATCCAGCTGAACGTCGATGGAGAGGCGAGCAAGGCTGGCGTACCACCAGAGGCCGCGCTGGCCCTCGCTGACGAAATCGCCTCTCTCGCGGGCTTACGACTGCGCGGCGTGATGGCGATTCCACGTCCGGTCGACGACCCCGAGGCGCAGAGGCGCGCGTTTGCGGGCATCCGGCGCGTCTTTGACGCACTCGCCGCTCGCCATCCTGGAATCGACACGCTGTCCATGGGGATGTCGGCCGACCTCGAATCGGCAATCTGCGAGGGCGCGACACTGGTGCGCATCGGCACCGCGCTCTTTGGTGCGCGCAACTGACGCGCTATGCTGTCCCGATGAACCCCAGCTCCCTGGACAACCTGACGCTCGCCTTCGTGGGGGGCGGCAATATGGCCCGATCGCTGGTCGGCGGCGCGCTGGAAGCCGGCGTAGCCGCCGCGAACATCCGCATCGGCGAGCCGTCGGCTGAGCGACGCGCGCGTCTCGACGCCGAATTCGGCGTCGCCTGCACCGACAGCAATGGCGATGCCGTCGATGGCGCCGATCTCGTCGTGGTCGCAGTGAAGCCGCAAGTTGCGGCCGAGGCGGTGCGGGCGATCACTTCACGAATCGATGGTCACGCGGTCGTGATCTCCATCATGGCCGGTATCCGGAGCGGCGACTTGCGGCGGTGGCTTGGCGCCGGGCCGTCCCTCGTCCGGTGCATGCCCAACACGCCGGCGCTGATTGGGTTCGGCATGACCGTGCTGTATGCCGCGCCCGGCTTGCCGGAAGCCGCGCGCGAACGCGCGACCGCCCTGCTGGGCGCAGTGGGCGAGACGGCGTGGGTGGATAACGAGGACCAGCTCGATGCGGTGACTGCCGTCTCCGGCAGCGGGCCTGCGTACTTTTTTCTGGTCACCGAGGCGCTGCAAGCGGCCGGCGTCGCAGCCGGACTCCCGGCGGACGTCGCCGCAACGCTCGCTCGCCAGACCGCACGCGGGGCGGCTGAGATGGCGGCTGCCGGCGGTGACGTCGCCGAACTGCGGCGGCAGGTCACATCGCCAGGCGGCACGACGGCCGCAGCCGTCGCCGAGCTTGAAGCCAGCGGCCTCCGTGACGCCTTCACGCGCGCTGTCCGCGCGGCGACCGAACGCAGTCGCGAGCTCGCGGACGAGTACGGTGGCCAGTGATGACCGACCCGTTCGCGTACCTGATCGATACCTTGTTCCACCTCTACACAGTTGCGCTCCTGCTGCGATTCCTTCTGCAGCTCGTACGCGCGAACTTCTACAACCCATTCAGTCGGGCGCTCGTCCAAATCACTGACCCGGTGTTGCTCCCCCTCCGGCGCGTGATTCCGGGTATCGGCGGTATCGACGTCGCAGCCCTCGTGGCGATGGTGCTCGTGAAGCTGATCGGTATTTGGCTCGTTCTGGTCATCTTGGACTCGCCGTACACGCCGGTCGCGCTGCTGGCCGCCACCGTCTATCAGCTCATCGACCTCGTGTTGCTCACTTACATCGTGACCATCGTCATCCAGGCGGTGATTAGCTGGATCAATCCAGGCGTCCACAACCCGGTGATGTCGTTACTGCACCAACTGAACGCGCCGTTGTTGCGCCCCGCGCGGCGCATTATTCCCCCGCTCGGCGGCTTGGACCTCTCGCCTCTGTTCGTGCTCATTGCGCTGCAATTCTGCCGTTTGTTGCTGCCACGGCTGTTTTAGTATAAAAATCGTGCAACCGCCGTTTCATCCGCGTGCGGCAAATTGAAAAACCCAGTAACCCAGGAGGAACTTCCGCATGGCCGGAAAGAAGAAAACCGCGAAGAAAGCCGCATCAGCTGCAAAGGCCCCGACGAAATCCGAAATCTACAGCCACATCGCGTCGCAGACCGATCTGACCAAGAAAGACATCGCCGCCGTTTTCGATTCGCTCAGCGGATTGATCAAGAAGAATGTAGGCAAGCGTGGTCCGGGTGTTTTCACAGTCCCGGGCCTGATGAAGATCACGGTGCGCACGCGCCCCGCAACTCCGGCGCGCAAGGGTATCAACCCGTTCACCGGTGAGCCGGCGACGTTCAAGGCAAAGCCAGCTCGTCGCGTGGTCAAGGTCACGGCGCTGAAGGGCCTGAAAGAAATGGCCTGATCGGGTATCCCGATTTGTGCAACGAGGCCAGGGCCGTGAGGTTCTGGCCTTTTTTTACGGTAAATCAGGGTGTTTTTGCGCGCTCCTTCGCCTTTATGAAGGCGACCTGCGGCAGGTAAAGCAAGTCCGCAACCTTGCGCACGAGATGTTCCTCGTGTGCATCCACGCGCCCATCCGCGAACGCGACGCGCCACAACATTTCGACGACGGTCGTTTTCTGAGCGGTATCAAAACGGTCGTGAATCAGACGCGTGAATTCATGTAGCGACACCGCGTGGTCGGCGCGATCGTTCGCAAGCGAAATGAGGTTCGACACCGCCTCATCGTCGAGCGAGAAATGGCGCGCAAGCAGCGCGCGGATTTCGGCTTCATCGAGTTCGTCGGCAACCAAATCTGCGCGCTGCATCTCCACCAACAACGCGGCGGTCGCGAGTTCGACTGCGTCGACGCCGGTATCGTCGTGCTCGGCCGTTGCGAGTCGCCCCTCGAAATACCGTTTCAATGTGTCAAGCATCGCCGAGAAAGGCCTCCAGAATCTTGCGCAAATCGTTCAAATGACCGTGGAAGAAATGACCGACACCCGGAAGCAATTCGAACCGTGGCATAGGCTTCGCCGCGTACGCCCATGCCTGGACGTCGGCGCAATCGACCACGTCGTCGGCGTCCCCTTGGATGACGAGAATCGGGCAATCCGGGAGCGCCTGATCGAAGGGGAACCGCTGCACGGGGGGCGCGACCATGACGAGTCCGGCGCACGGCGCGCGCGTCGCGGCGCGCAGCGCCACGAAGCTTCCGAAGCTGAACCCGGCCAGCCACGCCGGCCGATCGCCGAAGCGCTCGCGCATGTAGGCGGACACCGCGAGCGTGTCCTCGACTTCGCCGTCGCCGGCATCGTAGGCGCCCGCGCTACCGCCGACGCCGCGGAAATTGAAGCGGATCGCCGGGACTCCGCGCTTCGCGAAGCTGCGGGCCAGCGTATGCACGACCTTATTGTCCATCGTGCCGTCATGGAGGGGGTGCGGATGGCAGACCACAGCGAAGGTGTCCGGCGCCACGGCCCCATCAGGCTCGGTCAGGGCGGCCTCGATTGCCCCCGCAGGCCCCACAAGCGTCAGCGGGGAATCGGCCCGGGCAGCCATCGTCAGGCGCCCTTACGCTCGATCAGTTCGATTTTGTAGCCGTCCGGATCCTCGACGAACGCGATGACCGTCGTGCCGTGTTTCATCGGGCCTGCCTCGCGCACGACGCGGCCGCCGCGCGCCCGGATGCGCTCGCAAGCCGCTGCAGCGTCATCGACGGCAAGCGCAATGTGGCCAAATCCGTCACCGAGTTCATAACCCGTCGTATCCCAGTTATGCGTGAGTTCGATGACCGCGCTATTGGCTTCGTCGCCGTAACCGACAAATGCCAGCGTGAATCGGCCCTCGGGATATTCGTGGCGCCGAATCAGGTGCATTCCAAGCACTTCCGTGTAAAACGCCAGGGACGAATCGAGGTCGCCGACCCGTATCATGGTATGGAGAATCCGCATGGTAGGCTGATTATAGTGCGTTCCATCCTGCTCGTTCTGTCGATGCTCGCCTGTGCGGCCGCCAACGCGGACGCGCATGGCCAGTCGTGGTCGGTCTACACGGGCAAGTACACTGCGGACCCATTGCCTGACCACATCCTACTGCTGCAGCCGATCACGTTCGAGAACGCGTGGATCACGGCCGTCAACTACGGTCGTACGCTATCGCGTCCGTCGCCGTCGCGTCGCTGGGAAGCCGAAGTCCAACTCGGCTTACACCACAGCGGGGTTCAAAACCACATCGAGACGAACGTCGCGGTGCTTCACCGGTGGTCCGACTGGCCGTGGGACGGCCTGATTCACACAAGCTTCGCGATCGGGTCAGGCTTGTCGTACGCAGCCGAGGTGCCTTACTTGGAACGCACCGGGAAACCCGGCCCCGATGCCACGAAGCTTTTGTTCTATATGGCGTTGGAGTTCGAAGCCGTGCCGGCGACCGCCGAGAGATGGAGTATTTTCGGACGCATTCACCACCGTTCAGGCGTGTTCGGCATTTTCAATGGCGTGCACGGCGGCTCCGACCACATTGGCATCGGGCTCCGATGGTACTTGCCGAGTGATTAACGATTTACGCGCCGCGGCGTATCCGCGGGGAGCGTGAATCTGACCACTTCCGTCGCATCGCGCGGCACACGATTGCCGTCGCCGTCGACGCCCGGCTCCCACCGCCGCGCACGGACCTGGTCGATCGCCTGCTGCTCGTAATATCCCGCGGGCACCGCCCCGAACACCCGAACATCCGACGCGCTGCCGTCCGGCTGCACGGTGAAGCGCACCTGCACGAATCCGTCGATATCGTCGCGCAGGAATTTCACCGGTGGCGGCGCGGGCAGGCGTGCGACCGGCTCGCCGTCAATCGGCTCGGGCAGGTCGCCGCGTGTCTCACGCACCCATTCGGCGACATCCACCTTGTGGTGCGTGGGTAACGGCGCGACTTCCACGCCCTTGCGCAATGACGCCTTGCTCGGCGGGTCGTCGAAAAAATTGAGCCCTATCACGAGCATGGCGAGTGTGATGAGCAGACCGCCCACCATTGCCAATAGAAATCTCATCGTTCAAGCTCTCCGTACATCGCTGGCTGTTCCGCGTCAGCGCTTCCAGTAAACTGGGCGCCGTGGAGTTTCTGAGCGCCTACCCATGGGTGTTGCCCGTCGCGATTTTCTTCGCGCGTATTGTCGACGTTTCTCTTGGGACCGTCCGGACCATCGTCGTGTTCCGCGGCTACCGCGCGCTCGCAGCTGGCATCGGCTTCGTCGAACTGATCATCTGGACGCTCGCGTCCGCGCAGGTGCTCGGCAATCTCGACAAATGGTACCTCGTCATCGCCTATGCCGGCGGATTCGGTACGGGAAACTACGTCGGAATCTGGCTCGAATCGAAACTCGCCATCGGCAGCGAAATGGTGCGCGCGGTGTCGTTCCGCGGTAGCGGCCATCTCGCCGAGACTTTGCGCGCCAATGGATTCAAGGCAATCGAACTCGCTGGCAGCGCGGGTCCCGGGCAACCGTGCGAAGTCGTACTGATCGTGACTAAGCGCCGTAAAATCCGCCGCCTGCTGGCGTTGATCACGCAAACTGACCCGGACGCGGTCTATTCGCTATCGGACGTGAAGCAAGCGTACGAAGGGCCTGCGGCGCTGCTGCAGGGTCGACAGGTGTTCAACTCGGGCTGGCGCGTGCTCGGGAAGCGCAAATGACGCGTCAGTCGGGCACAAAAGCCAGCGCCACCGAGTTGATGCAGTAACGGAGCCCGGTCGGCTGCGGGCCGTCATCGAATACGTGGCCGAGGTGGGCGTCGCACGCCGCGCAGCGCACCTCGGTCCGCACCATCCCGTTGCTCGTATCCGCTATCTCGATGACCCGGTCGCCAGCCAATGTCGAGTAAAAACTCGGCCAGCCACAGTGCGCATCGAACTTTGATTCGGCGTGAAACAACGCGGTGCCGCAGCACACGCACCGGTAGTTGCCGGGTACATCATGGTCGACGTATTCGCCGCTGAACGGTCGCTCCGTGCCACCCTCACGGGTGACGCGGTAGGCCTCCGGGGACAATTTCGTGCGCCACTCCGATTCACGATTCATTCGCGCAACTCCGGCGGCGCCGCAGCGAGCCGATTCATGGCGGACTCCGGTGTGGCTGTGCGATAATTCTACACCTTATGGATATCATTGAAATTCTGCAGAAAATCCGCGTCGGCGCCGGCAAGGCGCGCACCGTTGGCCTCGCCGACGACGACATCCACCGATTCGCCGCGAACGATTCCGAACTGACGCGCGCGGCCATGGCGGGGCTCGCGGCACGCGACGCAATCGCTTCCGAGTTTCCCGAACTCCTCGCGCTCGACGAGCCCGTTCAGATCGAAGAGATCCAACGCGACCTGGTGAATTTCTACTCTGGCGACGCGGTGAATCCGTACGTCGCGATCGCAGCGGCGGGGCCGTGGATCATCACGAGCTGCGGCGCCGTGTTGCACGACTCCGGCGGTTACGGAATGCTCGGTTTCGGCCACGATCCGCAAGCGATCAACGCCGCAATGTCCGGCCCGCAGGTGATGGCCAACGTGATGACCGCCAATGTTTCGCAGCTGCGGTTGACGCGCGCATTGCGCGCAGAGATCGGGCACACCCGCGGCGAATGCCCGTTCGCGCGGTTTGTGTGCATGAACAGCGGCTCGGAGGCCGTCACGGTCGCGGCGCGCATCGCCGATGTGAACACGAAGCTGATGACCGACGCGGGCGGCCGCCATGCGGGCAAGCCGGTGCGCCTACTGAGCTTGCGTGGCAGCTTCCACGGGCGTACCGACCGGCCCGCGCGTTACTCGGATTCAACGCGCGCCGGTTACACGAAACATCTTGCAAGTTACCGCGATGACCGCACGCTGCACACCGTAGCGCCGAATGACGTCGTGGAGCTCGAGGCCGCTTTTGCGGCGGCCGAAGCGGACGGCGTGTTCATCGAGGCGTTCTTCTTGGAGCCCGTCATGGGCGAAGGTAACCCCGGCGTGGGCGTCACGCCCGAGTTCTACCGCACCGCGCGGCGGCTCACAGAAGCGCATGGTGCGTTGCTCCTCGTCGATTCCATACAAGCCGGTTTACGCGCGACCGGTAACCTGTCGCTGGTCGATTACCCGGGCTTCGAAGAATGCGCCCCGCCCGACATGGAGACGTACTCGAAAGCGCTGAACGCGGGCCAGTATCCGCTTTCGGTGCTCGCGATGACCGAGCGCGCTGCCGGGCTTTACCGCACAGGCATCTACGGCAACACGATGACTGCCAACCCGCGCGCGCTCGACGTCGCGGTCGCGGTCCTTGAATCGGTGACGCCACAGATTCGCGAGAACATCCGCGCGCGAGGTGTCGAATTCCTCGAACGCTTCGCAGAACTCGCCGACCAGCTGGGCGGCCTGATTACGCGCGTGCAGGGCACCGGGCTGCTGCTGTCGTGTGAACTTTCCGATGAGTTCCGGTGCTTTGGCGTGAACAGCACCGAGGAATGGTTGCGCCTGAACGGAATCGGCGTAATCCACGGCGGTCGCAATTCCTTGCGGTTCACCCCCCACTTCGCGATCACGAGCGACGAAATCGCGCTGATTGTTCAGTCCGTCGGTGCAGCTCTGCTGAATGGACCGCGCCAATCCGGTCGCACGGACACGCAGGCAGACGTGGTCAACCGCTAAAACGCGTCCCGCTCAGTGGTAGCCGGGAAGTTCCTGCACCGGCTGGTACGGGCGGTCGGATTTCGGCCCCGGCGCGGCCGGGTCGAGGTCGAGGTTCTGGTTCCAGTTCTCGCCCTGGCGCATCTCGCGCGGCCCTGGCAATGCATCGATGTACGCATCGAGACTCACTTCCGGCAACAGCCTCGCCACGGCATACCGCGCGCGTTCCTTGATTGCCGGGTCACCGACGCGGTTTCGCTGCCCCCATTCGACGATGTAGTCATTCCCCGTGACGTTATCGCCCTGCGGATTGTTGGTGACCGCGATATCGCGTTCCACCCCGAAATGGGCGTGCATCACCACCGACTCGAACAGCATCGCGAGGTCTTCGCGGATCGACGCATAGTTGTAGAACGCGGGGGCCGTATCCGCCCGGAAGAAGCCCGCAACGTCCGCGGGTGTATACGCGCGCTGGGTCGGGGTCGCTGTATCGCCGTGGAAACGCACCCGCGCGAGCCCCCGCATCACCTCCGACTGCAGCGGCATGAGTTCGTGCAAATCGTCGCTGACGCTCGGGCGAGCGGTTGCCCGCCAGACTTCGACGTTCAGCGGCAGATTGCGTTGTTGCTCCGGCGGGAAAAAATCATTCGCATGCGCGAGTTCGTGGTAAAGCAATGCGCCGATTCCAATCAAGATATCGTCGAGCTCACGCGCGACGCCGACAGGTGTGCTGCGCATCGCGTAGTCGTTGTCCTTCACCCACCGCCACGGCATCGAGAATTGGAGATCTCCGCCGAAGCCACTGCGGAAATCGGGGATGTCGGGAATCGTGGCACGCTCGGCCGGCGTCAACCAGAGCGTCTCCGGATCGAGGTAAATCGCACCGGTACGCGTCCAGTAGAATGACGGCCTCACGTCGCTGCTGATCACGACCGCCGTAATCGCCCGCAGCATCAGGCGCATGTCATCGGGCAGCGCCTCGAGCACTTCGCGAAAACGGGTCCCCATCCAAGGGTGCGAGACGAGTACGCGTTCCATCACTTCGTCGATGGTCGGGTCGTCGGTCTCGTCGCCGAGCAGCGGCAGGTCCGCGAACGTGCATGAAACGGAACGCGTATTGGAGAACACGCAGTCCTGCAGCTTTGCAGAATATGGCGACTGCGCGTCGGCGGGCTGCGTCGCCGCCATCGGATGGCGCACCACGTTCATGTCCGCGAACATCGGCGGGTCGGTCGGATTCGGATTCGGATTGCCGCCGTTGTCGTCAGAACTGCTACCGCCACAGGCGGTCGCGAACGCGAGCACGTACGGGACGAATAGCATGAGTTTGCGGTCCAAGGGGCCAACCTCCATGTGAGATTACTGAGTTTACTACGGGTGCGAGCGCGCGCGCACTCGGATAGAATCGTTCGCTATGCGACAAAATCAGGCGATTTTCGTCGTCATTGCTTTGGCCGCCGGGCTCGCGAGCGGCTGCGCGGCAACCCCGCCGAAGCAAACGGAGAACATCTGCGCAATTTTCGATGAATACCCCGGTTGGTACGACGACGCACGGAAGGCCGAGCGTCGTTGGCAGACACCGATTCCGGTGCAAATTGCGATCATCCGCCAGGAATCCGGGTTTCGACACAACGTCAAGCCGCCCCGCGATTGGTTCCTCGGCTTCATTCCGCTGCCCCGCAGCTCGAGCGCTTACGGGTACGCGCAGGCGCAGGACCCGGCATGGTCGGACTATCGCGACGCGACCGGTCGCCGCTGGGCGCAGCGCAGCAACATCGAGGACGCGCTCGACTTCATCGGGTGGTACAACGACGTAAGCCACAAGCGGCTTGGCATTCCAAAGTCCGACGCTGAGCGGCTCTACCTCGCGTACCACGAAGGCCACGGTGGCTACTCTCGCGGCAGCTACCGCGGCAAGAGCGGCTTGCAGAACATCGCGAAGCGCGTCGACCGCAACGCACGCATTTACACCGAACAACTCAAGGGTTGCGAAGACCGGTTCCGGTGCCGACGGTTCTGGCAAATCTGGCCGTTCTGCCGCTGATGTGCGGCCGCTTCGTCAACCGCCATGCCAAACCGCCCCGCTACAACATCGCGCCCGGAACGCGTTGCGAGGTCATCCGCGGCGGCGCTGCCGCTGCGCCGGAGGCAATGCTCTGGGGATTCGCGCCGCACTGGCTACGTGACCTCTCGAAGGCGCAAATCAACGCGCGCGCTGAGACCGCGCTCGAGAAACCGATGTTCCGTGACAGCTTCCGGAAGTACCGATGCCTGGTCCCTGCGGACGGCTGGTATGAATGGGCACGCGACGGTGATACGAAACAGCCATGGTTCTTCCAGCTCGCCGGCCGCGTTCCGTTCGCGTTTGCCGGCCTCTGGACGCCGCCCCGCGAGTCCGGCGCGCTGCCAACGTTTGCCATCCTGACGACTTCGCCGAACGACGTCGCATCACGCATCCACCACAGAATGCCGGTGCTGCTGCGCGACCGCGACTGGGCAGAGTGGCTGGACGAACACCCGCAGGGACCGGGACGCTTACAGTTCCTGTGCAGGACCTGGAACCACGCGCCAATCGAAGCTTGGCCCGTATCGACCGCGGTGAATCGTCCGCAGTTCGACGAGCCCGCGTGCGTCGAGCCGATCGCCTAGCGGCGGAGCGGCTTCAGGCGCTTCAATAATCCAAGCAACGCTTTTTGCCCTTCCCGGTCCATCTGCGCGTATCGGTCCAGCAATTCCCGTTCATCGGCGCTCAGCGCATTGCGGTAGCCGGCGCGCGCATCCGCTGCGCGCGGGTCGGCAGCGCCATCGCCGCCCGCCGCGAGCCACTCGACGGAGACCCCGAGTACGGTCGCAAGGCGCTGCAGTCGGGACCCACGCGGCGCGGTGCCGCCCGGCTGTTCCCATTGGCTGCACGCACTGCGTGTCACGTGCATCAATTCTGCAAGATGTGACTGCGAGAAACCCGCATCGAGGCGGGCTTTGCGGATGCGGGTGGCGATGCTCATCGCGGACCAGTTTAAAAACGGCCCGCGGGCGGGGACAGGGCAGATTTGCTTGCCCTATGGTGTCAAGAAAAACTGTCCGCGTTACTGCACGTAACCGTCGATGACCCGGAACGACACTTCGTTTCCTTCGCGCTCGTACTCAAACAGCATATGGCACATCACGTGTCCGTCCTCGCAGGCCACGTACACGTAGCGGTCTGACAACACCTCGACGGAGTCCTCAAGAAAATAGAACACGCCCCCGACCGGGGCCTCGAACGGGATCAGGTCGGGGCGGCGCAACAGCGCTACGGTGAGCGCCTCGGTCGTCGCATCCGTCGTCCGTTCGCGGGGGCCTACCTGGGCCGCGAGTTGTTGTAGTTGCTCAACCAACCGCTGCTCGCGCAGTTGGGCGGCGACCGCCTGCTCGCGCGCAGCATCAACCTGCGTCGAGAGCCAGCCCGCGTAGGCGCCGACGACGATTGCGACAGCGATCCAGACCAGCGATGAACCCGATATGCCTCTCGCCACGTAATCCCCCAAGAATCTGGCTTAGACAACCCAAAGCATAGCATCAGTAACGCCAAGTCGCCCGCAGGTAGAAGTCGTCGTATCGACGTGGGTGTAACGAAGGGAACGGAAGATCGATTTCGGCACGGCGCCGGATGCGCGCGTCGACCGCCCACGCGGCATTGAGGCGCCAAAGCCACCGAGCTTCGAGCGCCCACTGGTTGGGGCTGTAGTCGGGCGAAATCAACCAACCGTCGGCGACACGCCCATAGACGATGCCGATGCTGTGCGACGGCACCACGTCGATGACGCTCAGCGACACTTGCCATCCGAATCGAAGTGCGTCGTCATTGCCAGAGCCGAGGATCGTCTGGCGCGGCGTATTGCGCGCGTAGCCCGCCTCGCCCGCCACGAGCAATCGCGTACCCTCGGACCCGAAGCGCCACGCTGCCGCGCTTTTTGCAGTGACCGAGAGGTGATCGTCGCGCAGCGGGCTGCCGGGGCCGAACGGCCGTAGCGCACCCGGCAGCCAAGTGACCGTCAACACGCGCTGCACCAGCGGACCCCGCGGTTCGTTCGCGGAAAGCGCCGCAAACAGACCAACGCGGCTCTCGCCCGCATCGAACACGAGCGGCCGCCGCAACGCGTTCGACGGGCCGTCTGCATCGTTGTATTGCAGGATGACGTGGCCGGTCCAAGCTCCGCCACGGTGTTCCACCCATGCGCCATCGGTCCAGGTCACGTCGAAGCTCGGGCTGTCTAGACGGTCGAGTGATTTCTTCGCGACCCCCTCGAGCTCGAACGCGGTCTGGAACCGGCCGAGCCGGATGCGCCACGGCCCGTCAGCGGGTGCGTACAGGACGTGCAGGGTATCGATCGTCGCCTGCCCATCGGCGAGCCCCCCGGGACCGGGGGCGTCGAAATCGAGCTCGAACGTGAGGTCGCGCTGCTCGGTGTCGAAGCGACCGGCAGCACGACCCACCAACGACCAATCGGTGCCGATGCGCAAATGGGCACCGGCACGCGCGCGCGTGCGCCAACTCAACGCCTCGGCGATCGTGCCGGTGCGCAGGCGCGTTTCACTGCCGAGCACGCCGCTGCGGATGTCACCGGAAAACGTCAAGGTGCCGCCGCCGAATGCCGGCGTCGACACCAGGATCAGAAGTACTGCGAGCCGTGCGTCTACCGAAGCGACCTCAACCGCACTTCGAATCGCCGCAGTTCAGGCACGTCATGCACCCGTCCATCATGACGACGGCGGTCGTGCTGCACTTGTTGCAGAGTTGCGCACCGGCCGGGAAATCGCTCTGCACGAACGCATCGGTCTGCTTCTGCGATGCCTCGAACTCGGCGCGCTTCGCGGCGATGAGTTTTTTCTGGTGCTCGTCGAGTGTGTCGACCTTGAGCAAGCCGATCGCGATCAAGTGCTGCTCGATCACATGACCGATCTCGGCGATGATCGACGGCATGAATCTGCCGCCCGGCTTGAAATAGCCGCCGCGCGGATCGAACACCGCCTTGAGCTCCTCGACCAGAAAGGTCACGTCGCCACCCTTGCGGAACACTGCCGAGATGATGCGCGTGAGCGCGACAATCCACTGGAAGTGGTCAAGGTTCTTCGAGTTGATGAAGATCTCGAACGGGCGCCGCTGCTGGTGCTCGGTGTCCGCGTTCAACACGATGTCATTGATCGTGATGTACATCGCGTGGTCGGAGACCGGCGTCTTCACCTTGTAGGTCGAGCCGATGAGCATATCCGGGCGCTCGAGCCGCTCATGCATCTGCACCACGTTCGTGCCTGCGACGACCTGCGGGGTCGCCTTCTTCGGTTCGGACGCTTTGTCGTCCGGCTTCACCACGTTATAGCCGACGATTTTCTTTTCGATTTTCACAGTCATTCTTATGGCCTCAATGCTTGCCGAAATACCCTTCCTTCAGGGCATCGAACAGATTCGCGGCGGTATGCATCTCGCCGTCATATTCAACTTCTTCGTCACCGCGCAGTTCGACGGTGCTGCCGTCCTCGAGCTTGAACCGATACAGCGTGTTCTTCAGGTCCTTCTCCTTGACCAGCACCCCTTGGAACGCTTCGGGATTGAAACGGAAAGTCGTGCACCCCTTCAGACCCTGCTCGTACGCGTACAGGTAGATGTCCTTGAAATCGCCGAATGGATAATCGGTCGGCACGTTCGCGGTCTTCGAAATCGACGAATCAATCCACTTCTGTGCGGCCGCCTGGATGTCCACGTGCGCTTTCGGCGTGATGTCCTCGGCGGTGACGAAGTATTCCGGCAGCCGCTCGGCGGGTTCCGCGGAACCCGGGAGCGCTTGCTGGTTCACGAGGTGCCGGTACGCGAGCAACTCGAACGAGTACACCGCCACTTTCTCCTTCGTCTTCCGGTTCTCGCGGATCACGTTGCGGAAGTAGTGGTGCGCGAAGCTCGGCTCGATGCCATTGCTCGCGTTGTTCGCGAGCGACAGCGAAATCGTGCCCGTCGGCGCGATCGAGCTGTGGTGCGTGAAGCGTGCGCCGACTTCAGCGAGTTCCTCGACGAGATCCGGCGCGACGCCGGCCATTTGCTGCATGTAGCGCGAATAACGCGCGTGCAGGATGCGGCCAGGAACCCTATCCCCAGCCTTCCAACCGTCGCGAATCATGTCCGGGCGCTTGCGCAACATCGCGGGCGTGACCTCGAACTCTTCAAGCATGATCGGCGCAGGGCCCTTCTCTTTCGCGAGTTCAAGCCCTGACTCCCAGCCCGCGAGCGCCATCTCGCGCGACACCGATTCGGTGAACTCGAGCGAGTCCGGCGAGCCGTACGCCATGCGCAGCATGGTCAACGTCGAGCCCAAGCCCAGGAAACCCATGCCATGGCGGCGCTTGCGCAGGATTTCGCCGCGTTGCGGGTCGAGCGGCAGGCCGTTGATTTCCACCACGTTGTCGAGCATGCGAGTGAAGATACCGACGGTCTTGCGGTAGGCGTCCCAGTCGAAGCGCGCATTGTCGGTGAACGGCTCGACGACGAACTTCGTCAGGTTCACGGAGCCCAGCAGGCACGAGCCGTACGGCGGCAGCGGCTGCTCGCCGCACGGATTGGTGGCGCGGATGTTCTCGTCCCACCAGTTGTTGTTCATCTCATTGACCTTGTCGATCAGGATGAAGCCAGGCTCGGCGAAGTCGTACGTCGACGCCATGATCATGTCCCACAGCCGGCGGGCGGGCAGTGTCTTGTAGACCTTGCACGCGACGAGGCCCTCGTCGTTCGCGAGATAGCCATCCGTGGTCGGCCATTCGCGCCAAACGATGTGCGTCGTGTCGGTCAAATCGGTTGCCGCGGCCTCGGCCTCAGCCAGCGGGAACGTCAGGTGCCAGTCGGCGTCGGACTTGACCGCTTCCATGAATTCTCTGGTGATCAGCAGCGACAGGTTGAAGTTGCGCAACCGGCCGTCCTCGCGCTTTGCGCGGATGAAATCCATCACGTCCGGGTGGCTGACGTCGAACGTGCCCATCTGGGCGCCGCGGCGCCCGCCCGCGGACGACACGGTGAAACACATCTTGTCGAAGATATCCATGAACGACAGCGGCCCGGAGGTGTATGCGCCGGCGCCAGCGACGAACGCGCCGCGCGGCCGCATCGTCGAGAATTCGTAACCGATACCGCAGCCGGCCTTCAGGGTAAGTCCGGCCTCATGGACCTTGCCGAGGATGTCGTCCATCGAATCGCGGATGGTGCCCGAAACCGTGCAATTGATGGTCGAGGTGGCCGGCTTGTGCTCGAGCGCACCGGCGTTCGAGGTGATGCGGCCGGCCGGAATCGCGCCGCGGCGCAATGCCCACAGGAATTCGCCGAACCAGTGCTCCCGAACCTCCGGCGCTTCGACCTCAGCCAATGCCATCGCGACGCGTTGCCAGGTTCCGTCGACCGACGCATCGATGGCGGTGCCGTCTTTCGCTTTCAGGCGGTATTTCTTGTCCCAAATGTCCTGAGAGGCTTCCTGAACGGGGATGTCGGTGACGGGTTGAGGCACGATCTTCACGGCGGATTTCATTGACGGGGTGACTCCTATTTTTCTGGTTTTCGGCCGAATATCGGCTCCCCTTGTGTTTCGATTTCGGGGGGACACAACATCTTGTGTCCCGAGGTCTAAACTCTAGGCGGGAACCCTGACCCTGTCAAGGACTTTTTAGGGTGTATTTTTATCATATAAAACAGCGTATTACAGAATCCACTTAAAGAAGAAAAGAGGCCTTGATTTTCGCGCGCTTTGAGGGTATTTGCCGCCCTTTAAATCGCGCCACACGCCCCCCATTTAACGAGACTGTAACGAACTTTACGGCCCGCCGCTTGTCCTGAAAGATTAGGCATTCGCTCCGAGGAGATTCCGCAAAAATGAAGCCCCAGTACCTGCTCATCGCCGCGCTCATCGCCGCGGCGCCCGCCGTCAGTCACGCAGACGCCATCCCGGGGCAACTCGACGGCGTCACATTACCCTCGCTCGCGCCGATGTTGCAGCGCGCGACACCGGGGGTGGTCAATATCTCGACGAGCGGCACGGTGCAGGTACAGCGGAATCCGATGTTCAACGACCCGTTTTTCCGGCGTTTCTTCAACATGCCCGAGCAACCGTCGGAGCGCCCATTCGAGAGCTTGGGCTCCGGCGTCGTCGTCGATGCGAAAAATGGTTACGTACTGACGAACAACCACGTGGTCGCGAACGCGACCGAGATTTCAATCACGTTACAGGATGGGCGCGAACTGTCTGCCGAAGTGGTGGGCACCGATGCACCGACCGACCTCGCCCTCTTGAAGGTCGAAGCCGTCAACCTGACCGCGCTTCCGCTTGCCGATTCCGACCAACTGCAGGTCGGTGACTTCGTCGTCGCAATCGGCAACCCGTTCGGACTCGGCCAGACGGTCACGTCGGGCATCGTATCCGGCCTCGGACGCGCGCTCGGCCTGCGCCAAGAGAGCTACGAGAACTTCATCCAAACCGACGCCGCGATCAATCGTGGCAATTCGGGCGGCGCACTCGTGAACCTGCGCGGCGAACTCGTCGGCATCAACACGGCCATCCTGTCCGGCTCGGGCGGCAACATCGGCATCGGCTTCGCGATCCCGACGAGCATGGTCAAATATGTGATGGGCCAACTGATCGAGCACGGCAAAGTCAGCCGCGGCGTGCTCGGCGTCACCATCCAGAACCTGAGCCAGGAGCTTGCCACAGCGATGGAACTCGACGACGCAACGCAGGGCGTCGTGGTCTCGAGCGTCGCGTCGGGTTCTGCGGCAGAGAAAGCCGGCATCCAGGTCGGCGACGTCATCGTCGGGTTGAACGGGCGCGCGGTCAGCAACCTCAACGAACTCCGTAACCGCCTCGGGATGATGCCCGTCGGCGAGCGGGTGCGCGTGGAATTGCTGCGCGACGGTCGTCGTCAGACGGTGACCGCCACGATTTCAGAGCTCGCCGCGACGGAGCTCACGAGCGGCACCCTGCACAGTGGCCTGGACGGTGCATCGTTCTCCGACATCCCCGAGACATCGGCGCTGTCCGGCCGCGTGCAGGGTGCGATGATCGTGCAGGTCGAAGAGGGCAGTACTGCGCAGCGCAACGGGCTGCTCGCCGGCGACGTCGTCACTTCCGTGAACCGACGGCCGATCACGAGCGTCGAGGACCTACGCCGGCTCGCCGCACCGGGTCAGCAGCAGTTGCTGCTGAACGTACGCCGGGGGAACGGCGCGCTGTTCATCGTCATTCGCTGACGGTGCGGGTCAGGCCGCGAGCAGCTCGATCGCGACGACGGCCAGCAACACCGCGAACGCCCAGCGCAACGCGCGCTGGGAAACGGCGAAGGCGAGGCGCGCGCCGAGCGGTGCGGTGAGCATCGCCGTCGCGCCCAGCCCCGCCGCCACCGGCCAGTCGACGAAGCCCAACAGGGCGAATCCGCTGGCCCCCACCAGCGCAATCGGCAAGCCGGCTGCTGCGGCGGTGCCGACAGCACGCAACATCGTCCGGTTGCACCACACCAAATACGGTGCAGTCAGTGTGCCGCCCCCAATCCCGAGCAGCGCGGACAGCGTCCCGATCACACCGCCCGCCACTGCGGTCGCTGCGGGTGGTGGCAATTCGCGGTGCGCCGAGGGGCGCGCGTCGAACGCGAGTTGTACCGCGACCAAGACCAGGAACGCGCCGAACGCGCGCGTGAGCCAAACACCACTCACGTTGGACGCGAGCGCCGCACCGAGCGCCGCGCCGGCCACGAGGCCCGGCAACAGGCGGCGGAACGCGAGCCAATCGACGTTCCGTGCCCGTGAGTGTGCCGCGATCGATGACACCGATGTGGGCACAATCGCCGCCAACGAGGTGCCGACCGCCAGGTGCATCGCCACTTCCGGGGGAACGCCGCCCGCACGGAACAGGAACAGTAACGCCGGCACGAACACGAAGCCGCCGCCGATTCCGAGCAGACCGGCAAGCACGCCGGCCGCCGCGCCCGCGCCAAGCACCACGAGCAGCAATTCCGGGTTCATGCGTATACTCGCGCAATGCGCTTCACACTGCTGCTCGTACTGCTCGTCTGCATCGCGCCCACCGCTTCCGCGGGGCCCGCTGTCGCGCGGGCCCAGTTCACGAGCGCCGTCGTTGACCGCGAGCCGGTCGACGACCTCCCCGCCGCATCGGTCGGCGACGGACGCGTGCGGTTCTTCACCGAACTGCGGGGGCTCGAAGGTCGTGAAGTCGTCCACCGCTGGGAGTACCGCGGCCAGGTCATGGCCGAGGTCTTGATTCCGGTAGGCGCCGACCGCTGGCGCGCGTGGTCGAGTAAACGGCTTCTGCCCGCGTGGACCGGCATCTGGCAGGTCAGCGTCGTGACCGACGGCGAAGTCCTCGGCACCTGGACGCTCAACGTCGAATAGACGTCAACCAATCCACACCGACTTGACGTTCAGGAACTCGTACAGCCCCTCGCGCGACAGCTCACGCCCGTAACCCGACGCCTTCACGCCCCCGAACGGCAACCGCGGATCGCTCTTCACCATGCCGTTCACGAAGGCGAGCCCGCATTCGAGCTCACGCGCCATGCGTTCTCCGCGCGCGATGTCGCGAGTCCAGACCGAGCCACCAAGGCCGTAACGGCTCCCGTTTGCGGTGCGCAGCGCGTCGTTGTCGTCTCGCACACGAATCAACGCGGCGACGGGACCAAACAGCTCCTCATCGGCAGCGGGCATGCCGGGCCGAACGTCAGCGAGGAGCGTAGGCTCATAGAATGCGCCCGGCCCCGGCACAGGCTTCCCCCCCGCCACACAGCGCGCGCCCGCCGCGAGCGAACGCTGAACCTGATCGTGCAAGTCGTCGCGCAGGTCGCGGCGCGCGACCGGCGCGAGGTCAAGCGAGCGGATTCGCTCGGCGAAGCGGTCTGCGAAGGCATCGTGCACGGTGTCATGGACGATGAATCGCTTCGCCGCGATGCAACTCTGACCGGCGTTCTGGAAGCGTGCGGTGACCGCGGTCGCAGAAGCGGCATCGAGATCGGCATCGTCGAGCACGATGAAGGGGTCGGATCCGCCGAGTTCGAGAACGCACTTCTTCAAATGCGCGCCTGCCTGCGCGGCGACGGCGCGCCCGGCGCCCTCACTACCGGTCAGCGTGATTGCGCGCACGCGCGCGTCGGCAATCAACCGCTCCACGCGATCAGAGCCGACGAGCAGGGCCTGAAAGACACCGGGCGGCGCACCGGCGTCGCGGAACAGACGTTCAATCGCCAGCGAACACTGCGGTACGTTCGACGCATGCTTGAGCAGGCCGACGTTGCCGCTCGCGAGCGCGGGCGCCGCAAACCGGAACACCTGCCAAAACGGAAAATTCCACGGCATGATTGCCAACACCGGGCCCAGCGGTTGCCGGGCGATGTAACTGCGGGTTGCATCCGACACGACGCCATCGTCGGCGAGCCACGCCGTCGTGTGCTCGACGTAGAATCGACACGCGAGTGCGCATTTTTCGATCTCAGCGCGTGCTTCATCGGGCCGCTTGCCCATCTCCACGGTCATCAGCTCGGCGAGCGCATCACGTCGCTCGTCGAGCAATGCAGCGGCGGATCCGAGCAACGTAAGCCGGTCCGCGACCGGCGTTGCGGCCCACTTCTGTGCGGCTAGAGCCGCCTGCGCGAGTGCGCGCTCCACACCCGCGTCATCGAGCGCGTCGAATCGTGCGCATTCGACTCCAGTCGCTGGATTGATGGATACAAAAGGCATCGGACCTCCGAGCCGTTATAGTAGCAGCATGGTCCGAAACATCTGCGTTCTGGGCGGTACCGGCTTTGTCGGCGGCCAACTGGTCACGCGCCTCGCGCGCGACGGCCACCGCGTCACGGTCCCATCCCGCCATCCACACCGCCATCGGGGCCTCAGCGTGCTTCCGACCGTGCGCGTGGTGCGCGCGGACGTACACGACGAATCGGCGCTCGCTGAGTTGTTTCGCGGTTGCGACGCGGTGGTGAACCTCGTCGGCATTCTCAACGAAGGCCGTGGCGAGACATTCCGGCGGGCGCACGTCGAGTTGCCACGCAAGCTTGCGCAAGCTGCGCGCACCACCGGCGTGCGCCGCTTGCTCCATATGAGCGCGCTCGGCGCCGACGCCGCGAATGCTCCGAGCTTGTACCTGCGCACGAAAGGAGAGGGGGAGGCCGCGTTGCGCGTCCACGCGGGCGACCGCATCGCTTACACCGTTTTCCAGCCGTCCGTCATCTTCGGGCCAGGCGACTCGTTCACCAACCGCTTCGCGAGCCTGCTGCGCGTTGCGCCGTTCTTTCCGCTCGCATGCCCCGACGCGCGGTTCCAACCCGTTTACGTCGGCGATGTCGCGCAAGCGTTCGTGAATGCGCTCGCTGACCATGATGCGCACGGGCAGCGCTATACGCTGTGCGGCCCCGACGTCTACACATTACGCGCGCTCGTTCGGTTCGTGGCACGTGAATCGCGCCTCGAGCGGCGCATCATCGGCTTGCCGCGCTGGCTCGGCAAGTTGCAGGCAGCGCTCCTCGAGTTCGTACCCGGAAAGCCATTCACGCGCGACAACTGGCGATCACTACAGGCGGACAGTGTCTGCAGAGGTGGCCCTGGGCTCGCCGAACTCGGTATCACGCCGACGAGTCTTGCGCTCATTGCGCCGACTTACCTGCGGTCGGGCGCTGCATAATCCTGGGCGGCGCGGTAGAACGCGGCTAGGTCGCCGTCGAGCGAGGCGAGCAACTCTCGCAAGGCCGGGGCGCGGTCGTTGTACGTGCCGACGGCGGCAAGATCTGCGTTGTTCAGAGCGCGCTCGAACCAGCGGTCGTAGCCGGTGTAGCCGCCCCACTCTTCCTCTCGAACCCGTCGATAACGGGCGCGCAGCGCATCGTATAAAGCGGCCTTCGACTCGCGCATCGCTTCCGGCGCCGTGGCACCCGCGAACAGCTCGCGCAATTCATCGCGCGTCGCACGGAGCAGTTCCGAGAAGCGTTCGCTACGCGCACGGCGCGCGCGATACTCGCTGATCGCGTCGGCCCGACCCTGCGCGGCCAACCACCGGCGCACACCCTCCTCCTCGACAACGGTCGCGAATGCCTCGTTGAACGCGGTGTCCCCTTTCACGTAGAGCTTCTGGTGAGCGAGTTCGTGGAAAATCACGGCAGCGAGTGCCATCTCGTCGCGGTCGAGCATCGTGTTGAGCAATGGATCGCTGAACCAACCGAGCGTGGAGTACGCGCTGACGCCACCGACGCGCACGTCGTGCCCAGACGCTCGGTACTGATCGGCGAACGAGTGCGCGGCGTCCTCATTGAAGTAGCCGCGGTACGGCACGCAACCGACGAACGGGAAGCACCACACGACGGGCTGCACCGAGAACTCCTCGGTCGCAGTCACGTTCCAGACGGCATAGGGCCGCCCAAGGTCCGCATACGTGGTGTAACTCGCGTTGTCGGGGAGGCCGAGTTCAACGCTCGCGAACGCCCTGATTGCACGAGCACGCTCCAGGCGCTCGCGTAACGCGTCCGGTGTCGAGGGATCCGCAATCAGGTCCGCAATCGGCTCCCGCTTGTTCAGCAATTCCATCTGGCCGCGAATGGCTTGGCCGTAATAACAACCCTGGAGGAGCAACAGGGACATGATCAGCAACGTGCGCACGACGCCAATCTAGCAAAATCGTTAGCATTGGCGCATGGAAACCTATCTCGTCGGCGGCGCCGTCCGTGACCGCCTGCTCGGCCTGCCCCCGAACACGCGCGACTACGTCGTCGTCGGGGCCTCCGAGGGCGACATGCTCGACCGAGGTTTCCGGCGCGTCGGCCGCGACTTCCCGGTGTTCCTGCACCCCGAAACCGGAGAGGAGTACGCGCTCGCACGTACGGAGCGCAAAAGCGGGCTCGGGTACCGCGGATTCGTGGTGCACGCGTCGCCGGACGTCGCGCTCGAGGACGACCTTTTGCGGCGCGACCTGACAATCAACGCGATCGCCGAGGGCGCAGACGGCGAATTGATCGATCCGCACGGCGGACAGCGCGATATCGCGGCGCGAATCCTGCGACACGTCTCCCCCGCGTTCGTCGAGGACCCGGTCCGTATCCTGCGCATCGCGCGGTTCGCGGCCCGCTTCCACGGGCTCGGTTTCCGAGTCGCGGACGAAACACTCGCGTTGATGGGCGAGATGGTAAAGCGTGGCGAGGTCGATGCCCTCGTACCCGAACGCGTGTGGCAGGAAACGCTGCGCGCGCTCGGCACGGACCACCCGCACGCATTCATTGAAGTGCTACGGGCGTGTAGCGCGCTGGCGAAGGTGTTCCCGGAGATAGACCGTCTGTTCGGCGTGCCACAGCCGCCGAAGCACCACCCGGAAGTGGATACCGGCATCCACACACTCCTCGTGCTGCAGCAGGCCGCACGGCTCAGCGACGACCCCCAGGTGCGATTTGCGGCGCTGGTCCATGACCTCGGCAAGGGCAACACGCCGGCCGACGTTTTACCGAAGCATCATGGCCACGAACAGCGCGGCGCAAAGCTCGTCCGGGGGCTCGCGCGCCGCCTGCGTATCCCGCGCGACTTCGCCGCGCTCGGCGAGCAAGTCGCCCGATACCATCTGCACTGCCACCGCGCCCTCGAACTCAAGGCGCAGACGCTGCATGAGTTGCTTGAAGCGTTGGACGCGTTCCGCAGACCGGAGCGGTTCGGACAATATCTGCTCGCGTGTGAAGCCGATGCGCGCGGGCGTACGGGACTCGAAGACCGGGACTATCCTCAGGTCGACTACCTGCGCGGTGTCCATGCGGCGGCGCGCGCTGTCGACGTCGCGCCGATTGTCGCGCGCGGGCTCGAGGGCGCGAAACTCGGCGCGGAAATCCGCGCCGCCCGCATCGATGCGATAAAAGGGGTCAGAACAAAGTACCGGATTCCCTGATCCGGTACTTTGTTCTGACCCCTTTTATAGACGATCGCGCAAGTCCCTGACGGCGAACGCGGCGAGTGGTGCATCGACACCGCGCGTGAACCCGATTGCCTTGAACCGTTCCCCCATCTCCGCCGGCATCGTGAGGCGCTGCGCCTGCTGCGCGCGCAGCCAGCGCGCGCGGTCGTCGGGCACCGGCTCGGCGAGCAGCGCCTCAAGCCCACACCCGATCAGCAAGTGCGCTTGCGTCGTATAGCCCGCGAAACCGAGTCCCGCCGCGACGCCGGCCTCCGCCACCGCAGTGAACTCAACCTGCGTGGTGAGGTCCTGCAGCCCGGGCCAAACGAGCGGGTCGTCGTGAGCGCGGTGTCGGTAGTGGCAACGCAGCGTGCCGCCATCGCGGTCGGCGGCATAATACTCGCGGCGGGACATCCCGTAGTCGACGAATAGCATCACGCCGCGCGCCAACGCCGATGACAGCGCGGCGAGCCAGGGTCCGACCCGAAGGTTGATCTCAGACACGTATCCCGACGGCAAGGACGCGCCCAAATCATCTTCCAACGCGGCGACAGCTCGCTCGAGGTCGGCGGGTGCGGCGCGCGCACCCCAGCCGAAGGCCGCGCCGTCCCGTATGACCGTGATCTGCTCAACCCCCGCGGACGTGCGCCGAAACCGCTCCACCGGCAGCGCATCGAGCACTTCGTTTGCGAACACGACGCCCTCGAACGCGGCGGGCAGCGCCTCCAGCCATTCAACGCGGTCGAGCAGCGCGGGCGCGAGCGCTTCGAGCGTAGCGCGCTGTCGCGCGCGCAGGTCGGCGCTGACCTCGAGCATCAAGTACCGTTCCGGCAACGCATCGATGCGCGCGAGTTCGACGAGCGCGTCCGCTGCAAAACGGCCGCTGCCGGCGCCGAGTTCGAGCAGTTGCGTGAGGCCGTGTGCGCGATGCAGCGCGGCGAATTGCGACCCGAGCGCGCGTGCGAACAACGGCGAGAGTTCCGGCGCCGTGACGAAATCGCCGGCCGCGCCGAATTTTTCACTGCCGGCGCTGTAATAACCGAGGCCGGCCGCATACAGCACCGCCTCCATGTAATCAGCGAACGGGATCGCACCGCCCGCGGTGTCAATCAACTCACCTACGTGGGCGGCGACACGCACACCGTGTGCCGCGGCCTCGCTGTCCGGCGTCGGAAGTGGGATCTCCATGCGCGCAGTGTATCCTTGCCGACATGGTCGATGAACCCAGGGTGGCACTCGTCACGGGCGGCGCGCGGCGCGTCGGCGCGTCGATCACGCACGCGTTACATGCCGCCGGCTGCCGCGTCGTGGTGCATTGCAACCGCTCGCGCGGCGAGGCCGACGCGCTCGCAGCAGAACTGAACGCACGGCGCGCCGACTCCGCGGCCGTCGAGGCCGCAGACCTGATGGATCTCGAGGAACTCGCAGCAATGGTTGCCCGCGCGGCATCACGATGGAGCGCGCTGGACGTGCTGGTGAACAATGCATCGACTTTCTATCCGACACCGGTCGGCAACGTCACCGGCGCGCAATGGGACGACCTCGTCGGAACGAACCTTCGCGCGCCATTCTTCGCCGCGCAGGCGGCCGCGCCGTCGCTCGCGCGCCGCGACGGCGCCATCGTGAACCTTGTGGACATCCACGCGTCGCGACCGATGAAAGGGCATCCGGTGTACTCAAGCGCGAAAGCGGGCCTCGCGATGCTGACGCGCGCGCTCGCGCGAGAACTCGCGCCGCACATCCGTGTGAACGGCGTGGCACCCGGTGCGGTTTTGTGGCCGGAGGGCGGTATCGAACCAGCGCTCAAACAGCAGATCCTCGACGCGACCGCGCTGAAACGCCACGGCACACCCGATGACATCGCGCAGGCAGTGCGTTTTCTCGCGCTCGAGGCGCCGTTCGTGACGGGCCAAGTCCTCGCCGTCGACGGCGGCCGTTTTTAGGGGTCAGAACAAAGTACCGGATCCAAATCTCGCCGAACGCCACTCGATGACTGCCGCGGGATCCGGTACTTTGTTCTGACCCCTGCCTCTAGTCGAGGGCCAGTTCGGCTTTTTTCAGAACCGTCTTATCCCCTTCAAACGCCGACCACAGTTCCTTGTAGGACCTCCCCACCGTCGGGTGCACCGCTTCCGGCGCGAGCTCCGCCAACGGCGCGAGCACGAACGCGTAATCGAGGATTTCGCCTCGCGGCACCCGGACGGCCTCTTGGTCGATGACCGCATCGCCGTAGAGGAGCAGGTCAAGGTCGAGCGCTCGGGCGAGCAACTTGCGATCGCCGCTGCGTGCGCGCCCGAAACCGCGCTCGATGCGATCCAGCTGCGCCGCGACGTCCGAGGCGCTACGCGGCGTTTCGACCTCGACCACCAGATTCAGGAACGGGTCGCCGTCGAAGCCGACCGCCGGATTGTCCCAGACGGTCGAACAGCGGATTTCGCGGAACGCTGCGCGCAGCGCCCTGACGCCCTTCGGGACATTGCGCTCGCGGTCCACGTTGCTGCCGACCCCGATGAAAACACGCGTCATGCCCGCTCGCCGCGCTCGATGATCACCCCGACGTCGCGCGCGCCGCGGATGGCGCCCGGCTTGTTGATACGGACGCGCACCCAACGGACACCGAACTCGTCACGGATGAGGGTGGCGATTCGCTCGGCCAACGTCTCGACCAGCTGGAATTCGCTCTGCTCGACGAATGCCGTGACCCGTTTCGCGACCGCTTTGTAGTTCAGCGTGGCGTCGATGCCGTCGGTCGCGGCGGCTGCAGCCACGTCCGCCGACATGTCGAGATCGACGCTCACGGTCTGCTTCACACGACGCTCCCAATCGAAAATTCCAATCACGGCGGCGACGCGCAGGTCGTGCAGGTAAATGATGTCCATCAATTCCCCCTACTCGGCGGTGAGAGCGTGTCGAGCGGCCAGCGCGCGCGCGCCGCGAAGGCGAGCGGCTCGTTCGCACCCGCAGCGAGCCGGACAAAGCCCGCGTAAGCGATCATCGCGCCGTTGTCGGTGCAGAATTCCGGGCGTGGGTAGAACACGGGCCAGCCGAGTTCGCCGAGTCGCTCACGCAGTCGCCGGTTAGCACCGACGCCGCCTGCGACCACCAGCGATGACACCTGCTCCTGCTCGAGTGCACGACGACATTTGATCGTGAGCGTCTCCACAACCGCGTCTTCAAAGCCGCGCGCAACATCAGCGGGCGCATCGCCGCGACGCACGCTCGTCATCGCTGCGGTCTTCAGACCGCTGAAGCTGAAATCGAGGCCGGGCCGGTCGGTCATCGGCCGTGGCAGCACGACGACACCGGGACGACCGTGCTCCGCAAGCCGCGCGAGCTCGGGTCCGCCCGGGTAAGGTAGGCCGAGGAGCTTTGCGGTTTTGTCGAACGCCTCGCCTGCGGCGTCGTCGACCGACTCCCCAAGCACGCGGTATGCGCCGACCCCGTCCACACGCACCAGCATCGTGTGCCCACCGGACACCAGCAACGCGACGAACGGGAATTGGGGTTGCGGAGACTCCAACATCGGCGCGAGCAGGTGGGCTTCCATATGATGGACCGCGACCGCGGGGTTCCCCCACGCATACGCGAGGCTGCGTCCGAGCGCACTGCCGACCAGCAACGCCCCGACCAATCCCGGCCCGGCCGTATAAGCGACACCGTCCGCGCGATCGGCCCCGGCCTCGGCCAGGCACTCGCGGACCATGGGCAGCAATCGCTGGACGTGATCCCGCGACGCAAGTTCAGGAACCACTCCGCCGTAGAGCCGGTGGAGGTCAATCTGGCTGTACAGCCGGTGCGCCAATAGGCCAAGCTCGCCGTCATAGACGGCGACACCGGTTTCGTCGCAGCTTGTCTCGATTCCCAGCACCCGCATGGCCGGAATTGTACGGGCTTTCCTTTGCACTGGCGCCAAAGCTGGTTTAGAATTCGCCCCTTTCTCCCAAGGTGGTGTCTGAATGCCGAGCGTACGCGTCAAGGAAAATGAGCCGTTTGAGGTCGCCCTGCGACGTTTCAAACGGTCCTGTGAGAAGGCTGGTGTGTTGACGGAAGTCCGTCGTCGCGAGTTTTACGAGAAGCCGACCCAGGAACGCAAGCGTAAGCAGGCCGCTGCGGTAAAGCGTCACGCGAAGAAGCAGTCGCGCGACGTCGCTCGCCGTACGCGCCTCTACTAAGCACTGCCCCACCATGTCGCTGCGTCAGCGCATCCAGGACGACATGACGTCGGCCCTGAAGGCCGGCGACAAAAAGCGCCTCGGAACCATCCGCCTCGCCTACGCCGCCATCAAGCAGCGTGAGATTGACGAGCGCGTGGTGCTCACGGACCAGCAAGTCCTCGAGACGCTCGACAAGATGGTCAAACAACGTCGCGAATCGATTGTGCTCTACGAGCAAGGCGGCCGCGCCGACCTTGCCGAGCAGGAGCGATTCGAAATCGGCGTGCTCCAACAGTACCTGCCCGACCCACTTTCCGACGCCGAAATCGACGCGCTCATCGCGAAGGCAATCGCCGAGACCGGCGCCGAAGGTATCCGCGACATGGGCAAGGTCATGGCCGTCGTGAAACCCGCGGTTCAGGGCCGCGCGGACGTCGGCGCGGTCAGCGCCAAAGTAAAAGACCGGCTGACGTCCTCATAAGCGCGGTGTCTTCCGCCGCAATCGCGACGCCGAGAGCGTCGCTCCCACCTGCGTAATCCGGACGACCGTGCGAAATGAACCGCCGAGAGCGTCGCTCCCACCTGCCGCAATCCGGGCGCCGAGCTAGAATCCCCTCATGGCTGGCCTGATTCCCCGCGATTTCATCGAAGACCTCGTTGCACGGACCGACATCGTCGAGATCATCGGCGGCCGCGTGCAGTTGAAGAAATCCGGCCGCGAGTTTTCCGCGTGCTGCCCGTTCCACGGCGAAAAAACCGCTTCGTTCTACGTGAGCCCGCAAAAGCAGTTCTACCACTGCTTCGGCTGCGGCGTGCACGGCAATGCGCTCGGCTTCCTGATCGAGTATGAGCACATGGAATTCGTCGACGCGGTCGAGGAGCTCGCGCGGCAGCTCGGCGTCGACGTGCCGCGTGAGGGCGGCAATGCGCCGAGGCGCGAACGCGGCGGCCCCGACCTGTACGCGGTACTCGAGGATGCCGCGCGCTTTTACCGGCAGCAGTTGAAGGCGACGCCGGCGGCGATTGACTACCTGAAAGACCGCGGCCTCACGGGCGAAATCGCCAACGAATTTGGGATCGGCTGGGCCCCCGGCGGCTGGGACGCGCTCCTGAAAGCGCTCGGTACCGACGAGGTCAAACGCGCGGCGCTTGAGCAGGCCGGCATGATCACGCGCCGCGACGATGACCGGACGTACGACCGGTTCCGCGAGCGCATCATGTTTCCGATTCGCGATTCGCGCGGCCGAACCATCGCGTTCGGCGGCCGCGTCGTGAAGGGCGACGACGGCCCAAAATACCTGAATTCGCCTGAGACACCCGTGTTCCACAAGGGCAAAGAGCTCTACGGCCTCTACGAGGCGAAACAAGCCCTGCGCGACATTCCGCGCGTGCTCGTGGTCGAGGGCTACATGGACGTGGTCGCCCTCGCGCAGCACGGCATCCGCTTCGCGGTCGCAACGCTCGGCACGGCAACGACTGCGGACCACTTGCACCGGCTGTTTCGGGTCGCGCCCGAGGTCGTGTTCAGTTTCGATGGCGATCGGGCCGGCAAGACGGCCGCCTGGCGTGCACTCGAGCAGGCGCTGCCTGAGTGCAAGGACGGCCGCCAGCTGCGATTCCTGTTCCTGCCGGACGGCGAGGACCCGGACTCGATGGTCCGCGCAGAGGGTGCGGAAGCGTTCACTCGGCGGATAGAAAGCGCGCAGCCGTTGTCTAACTTCCTGCTCGAATCGTTGGCGGCCCAAGTCGACCTGACGTCGCTCGACGGCCGGGCCCGATTCGCGGAACTCGCACGGCCGCTGGTCGCACGCATACCCGATGGCGTCTTCCGCGCGCTCCTGATCGAGGCTCTGGCAGCGCGCGCGCAGGTGAAATTGGAAAACTTGACTAAGCTTATGGGTGAGCCGGTGCTGGAGGCCTCGATGCCACCGGGTCGACAGACGGTCCGGCGACCCCAGGGGCGCCGTCGCATGAGCCCCGTTCGAACGGCGATCCAGCTCCTGCTGCAGCGCCCGTCGCTGGCCGGGACCGTGGCGAACCCAGGGGCGCTCGCGGACTTGGACCAACCCGGGGCGGAGCTGCTCGCGGAGCTCGTGGTCTGGCTCCGGGACCGTCCGAACGCGACCGCCGGACAAGTGCTCGAGCATTGGCGCGACACCGAGCATGTCACCGCGCTGGGCAAGCTCGCTCAGGCCGAGCAGTTGGTCCCGGACGCGGGGGTCGAGGCGGAATTCGCCGAAGTTTTGGCCCGTCTCGGCGGACGCAACACCCGCCAGCGGCTCGAACAACAGATCGACGAACTGAAGGCCCGAGCGGCGGTGGGCCAGCTGGACGAGGCAGGCAAAACTGAGTTGAAGCGGCTGCTCGCAGCCCTTAAATAAAGGTCCTCTGCTATACTGGGCCGTTTTCCGGACTGACTTTACGAAATGGCGCAAATGACCGACACCCAGGACAAACTTTCCCCGATCAAACAGTTGATTGCCCGCGGCAAGGAGCAGGGTTACCTGACTTATGCCGAAGTCAACGACCATCTGCCCGATGAGATTGTCGATCCGGACCAGATCGAAGACATCATCAGCATGATCAAGGACATGGGGATTGAGGTGCACGAGGTCGCGCCCGATGCCGATGCGCTCCTGCTGTCCGATGCCGCCGTCTCGACCGCCGACGACGACGCCGAAGAGGCAGCGGCGGTACTCGCTTCGTCCGTCGAAAACGAACTCGGTCGAACCACCGACCCCGTGCGTATGTACATGCGCGAGATGGGCACCGTCGAACTCCTGACCCGCGAGGGCGAAATCGTCATCGCGAAGCGCATCGAGGAAGGCCTCGGCCAGGTCCTGTCTGCGCTCGCGAGCTACCCGGATTCCATTTCCACCGTGCTGCGTGAATACGATGCCGTTCAGGCCGGACAGACACGACTGTCCGAGGTCGTCACCGGATTCCACGACCCTGAGGCCGAAGCGGCCGCGCTGGTCGCGGCAATCGCCGAGAAGGAACGCGAAGCGAAGGAGAAGGAGCGCGAGCGCGAGCGGGAGAAAGCGCGCGAGGAGAATCCGGACGACTACGACGACGAAGATGACGACGAAGACGACGAAGACACCACGACGGGTCGTGGCAAGAACGACGATGATGACGACGATGACGATGCGCCGGTCGACACGGGCCCCAACCCCGAGGAGGCCGCAAAGCACTTCGCAGAGTTGCAGCGTCTGTACAAGAAAGTCAGCAATGCCCGCAACAAGCACGGCGCCGAGGCGGCGAGCGCCGCGAAGGCGCGCGACGAGTTGCGCGACGCGTTCCTGCTGTTGAAGCTGACCCCGCGCGTCGTCGAGATGATCACGACGAACCTGCGCGACCAAATCGAGCGCATCCGCACCATCGAGCGCCAGATCATGGACCTCGCGGTCGAGCAGGCGGACATGCCGCGCAAGGACTTCATCACGACATTCCCCGACCACGAGACCAATCTCGGCTGGGTCGACAAACAGATCAAGGCGAAGCGCAAGTACTCATCGGGCCTGTCTCGACTGAAAGATGACGTCCTGCGCCTGCAGAACCGCCTCATCGCGATCGAGGCCGAAGCAGACCTCACGATTGCGCAAATCAAGGACATCAACCGCCACATGACCATCGGCGAGGCCAAGGCACGCCGCGCGAAGAAGGAAATGGTCGAAGCGAACCTGCGCCTCGTGATCTCCATCGCGAAGAAGTACACGAACCGTGGCCTGCAGTTCCTTGACCTGATTCAGGAAGGCAACATCGGCCTGATGAAGGCCGTCGACAAGTTCGAATACCGTCGCGGTTACAAGTTCTCGACGTACGCGACGTGGTGGATTCGCCAGGCGATCACCCGTTCGATCGCCGATCAGGCACGCACCATCCGCATTCCGGTGCACATGATCGAGACGATCAACAAGCTGAACCGCATCTCGCGTCAAATGGTGCAGGAGATGGGCCGCGAGCCGACGCCGGAAGAGCTCGCCGAGCGCATGGACATGCCCGAGGACAAAGTGCGCAAGGTGCTCAAGATCGCGAAGGAACCGATTTCGATGGAGACGCCGATCGGCGACGACGAGGATTCACACCTCGGCGACTTCATCGAGGACACGAACGTGCTGTCGCCGCTCGAGTCCGCGACCGGTGAGGGCCTGCGTGAAGCCACGCACTACGTTCTGGCCGGCCTCACACCGCGCGAAGCGAAGGTGCTGCGCATGCGCTTCGGCATCGACATGAACACCGACCATACACTCGAGGAAGTCGGCAAGCAGTTCGACGTCACGCGCGAGCGGATCCGGCAGATAGAGGCCAAGGCGCTGCGCAAGCTCCGCCATCCGACCCGCTCGGAACAACTGCGGACCTTCCTCGACCAAGACTGAATGATCGAGTCACAGCCGTGATAAAGCGCCGACTCTTGTCGGCGTTTTTTTCGAGAACTCCTGTCCCATCCCATCGGGTATCATGATGGCGCTACGGGCCTGTAGCTCAATGGTTAGAGCAGGAGACTCATCAACTAGGTGACACCGTGCAGGAATGCGCGGACGCAAAACGGGATGAATTCAGGGAAACCTTAGCGGTTCGGCCGATGGCGACCCTGAGCCAAGCCGGCGGTACACCGTCGGAAGGTGCAGAGACTACCTGGGGGCTTCAGCGCCCTTAATGACAGGCTAGAGCGTCCCGCGCCCTATCAGCGAAAGCTGCGGGCGATGAGATAGTCCACTCCCGCCGGAAACGGCGGATTAAGTGAATCTCTTGGTTCCAGGTTCGAGTCCTGGCAGGCCCACCACTCACGACTCACCGAGCACCGCGTGCAGCGCCGCGATGCGCGGCTTGAGCACGTGCTCGCGGTCGAGCACAGAGGCGAGCAGGCCACGCGCGCCTTCGATGTCGCCTTTGCGTTCCGCGAGCCAGCCCGCATACAGATAGACGAGCTCGACGGCCGCCGGGTCGTCGGGCCACCGCGCGGCGTCGATTTTTCCCAACCTTTCAAGAATGCGCGTGTCGTTCGATGCGAGCGCCGCACGCACCAGCGCCAAGCGCGCGACCGGTCCGGGCTCGAAACTCGGCGACAGGCGCCACGCCTCGATGAGCACCTCGACGGCGAGCGCGTAGCGTTTGTCGGTCGCCGCAGCCATGACGAGCCGGTGCGCGACCAATACGGCCGGCGCATAAAGGCGTCGTATCAGTAACAGTTCCCAAAGCTCGTGCAGGTACGCCGTCTCGGTGACGCCATCAGGCGGCGGCAGCCGCGTCCACTGCTCAATGGCCGCGCGATCACCGCGCGTTTTCGCCGCATCGATCGCGTTCGCCACTTTCTCAACCGAGACTGCGCTTGAGACCGCCGCGCGCTCGATCTCATCTGCGGCCGCGACTTGCACCGGCAGGGCTGCAAATTCTCGGTGATGGTGTAATGCATGCCCTTGCAAGTGAACGAGCAGCGCGCTGATCCAGATGCCGAGGATTGTCCAGCCGACGGTCGTCGCGTTGGGCGCCCAGCCATCCATCAGTCCACGGATTCCGTGCACGTCCAACGCAGCGAAGAACGTCGCGAGCTCGCGGCACGTCCATCCAGTGACGACGGCGCCAAGGACCATCAACAGCCATCCCGGGGGGCCCGCAGCGACGGCGACGCGCGCGATCCGGCGCGGGTCGAGCGCGGGCGCCACCGCGCCCTCGGCAGCGATCAATGCGAAAACCGACGGCAGCAGCGCCCCGCTCGTCCATGCAAACCACTGCGCGGCCCCGGGCGCGGTGAGGAACAGAAGGCCGTACCCGCCGATGACCGCGGAACCGATTTCGATCAACGGGCGCATCGAGCTCTGGAACAAGTCGAGTTGCGCGAGGTCGAGCCGTGGCGCGTCGCCGAAACCCCAGATTGCCCGCGATTGGACGGTGAGTAACCACGCGAGCAAGGTGCCGCCGAACAGTGTGAGGAAGAAAAGGCCAAGCCACGACGGCGCGAACACGCCGAGAATCACCCCGAATGGGATCGCAACGAGCACGACCTCTGCCCGCAATGCCCACCGCAGCGCATGCGGCAGGTAGGCCGTGAATCCGGGCGTCTCGAGGAAGACGCGGTGAGTCGGACTGGTCCGCAGGTCATATGCCGTTCGGCGCATCCCGGATTTCCCCCTATACTCGCCGGATGGGGAAAAGCATACGCCGGTTTCTCGCCGCAGCGCTCGTTCTGGCGCCGACGGTCGTGCCTGCGGACGATTGGCTGTTCGACGGGACCGTCGGGCTCATCGGGTATGACAATGTCGGGCGATCCCGTTACCCCGCCGACCACCGCAGCGAGACCGCACTCGAACTCGACGCCGCCGCTCGCAGACAGCCCGGTTGGCAGACCCCGGGCGTGTTCGAGTTCGAGATCTGGGCGGGCCTCGACCGATATGATCGTTTCCCGGACCTGAACCAAGTGCGCGCTGGCGTCGGCGCGTCCTATTACGACCGCGTCGGACTCGGGCCGACGTCGCCCTGGTGGAGCTTGTTTGCGCGGCTCGGCTACCACGACTACGGGAGCCAGCTCCGCGACGGCCCGGTTTGGCAGTGGGGCGTCGCTGGCGGCAGACGTTGGGCCGAGAAGGTCGACCTCACCGGGCGTATCGCTTTTCGGCGTCAGCGCGCGGCGTCCAATGTCTTCTCGACCTCCACCGTGCGCGTCAGCGCCGACCTCGATTATCGGATTACGCCTCGGTGGGGCACGTTCGGTGGGCTCGCGTGGCAGCGGGGCGACCTCTCGTCCGCGTTGCTGTCACCGGGCAATGCCGGGCCAGTCTGGGTCGACGATCCGGCCTTCGGTGCGGGTTGGCGCAGCTACCGCGTCGACGCCGATGTCGTCGCGCTCGGCGTCGGCGTGACGGCCAACATCGGCCAAACCACACAATTGCTACTGGCTTGGGAACGGCTCGACGGGCGGGCGCGCGATTTCTCTGCAGACTACGACGGCAGTATCTACAAGGTGCAACTCACCCATGAATTTTAGCCGCGTACTGCTCATCTTGCTTGCCATGCACCCCGCCCTCGCGGCGGCCGGGGAACTGCGCGTAAGCGTGCACGATGCCGATGGAAAACCCCTGGATCAGGCGGTCGTCGTCGTGGATACGGGCCAGCGCGGCGCGGCGCCAGAGGGCGGTGTCGTCATCGACCAGGTGAATCGCATGTTCGTTCCGCACGTCTCGGTGATCCCGACCGGCACGGCCGTGAGCTTTCCGAACCGCGACGATATTCGACATCATCTGTACTCGTTTTCCGCCGCGAAAACCTTTGAACTTTCGCTCTACAAGGGCACGCCTGCGGAACCTGTCGTGTTCGACCAAGCGGGGATTGTCACACTCGCGTGCAATATCCACGACTGGATGCTCGGCTTCGTCTACGTGACCGACCACGCGGCGTCGACCGTGACGGGCGAGGACGGAATCGCGCAGTTCACCGTCCCGGACCGCGCGCATTATCGAGTGACCGTCTGGCATCCCACTCTCGGCCCCGATACCGAGGGTATTGTCCGCGATGTTCTGCACGCAGATTCTGCCGACATCGGCGTCGTCGTCGCGGCCGCTGCCGACCCCGAGCGCGGCTCGCGACGGCTGCGCCGCGGCGCCGGCAAGTATCGCTGACATGTTCGGCTGGCGCCCGCGCACGTTCCGCACGGAGTTGCTGCTCGTTTTCCTTGGATTGTTCCTGGTGGTCCAGACTGTCGGGTTCGTCGTGACCCAAGTGGCCAGCGAACGCAATGCCCGCGCGCAAATTGAAGAATCACTGGCGGTTGCTGGTGAAACGCTCGCGCGGCTGATGGCCGATCGCGAGCGACATGTCATCGAGGCAGGCCGCTTGCTCGCCGGTGACTTCGCGTTCAAAGCGACGTTCGCAACCCGCGAGCCGCCGACAATCTTGTCCATGCTCGACAACCATCGCCGACGCATCGAGGCGGATTCGATGGTCCTCGTGTCGATTGAAGAGACGACGATTGCAGACACGCTGAGAATCACGGAGTTCGGCGAACCGTTCGGACACCCATGGCTCATCGACCGCGCGCTCGACGATGATGCGGGCGAGGCGGCCGGCGTCCTGTTCCTCGAGGGGCGGCCATTCCAGTTCATCGTGCTGCCGCTGTTGGCGCCGCTGCACGAGGCCTGGATCACCGTCGGATTCCGCCTCGACGACACGTTCGTCGCGCCGCTAAAGACCCTGTCGCGAGCGGAGGTGTCGCTCGTGACACCGACGAGCGGCCGTGTTCACGCTTCGACCCTCGAGGGGCCCGCCCGCAGCGCGCTCGAGTACGTATTGCCTGAGACATTGCCGACTGGTTCTTTTGCGTTGGAACTTCAAGACCGTGAGTTCCTGTCGCTACGCGTTCCGATTGCTGGGGAGGGTGAGCCGATTTACGCGTTGATGATGCGCCCTGTCGACGAGGTGCTGGCCCCCTACCACCGATTGCAGACGATACTCGGCGCGCTTTTCGCCATCGGTCTTCTTGCAGCGGCGGCCGGCGCCGCCATGCTCGCGCGTGGCCTCGCGCGACCACTCGTGAGCCTCACTCAGCACGCACGCAGTATCGCCCGCGGCGATTATGCACAACGGGTCGACCTCGATCGCCGCGACGAGCTGGGCGAGCTCGCCTCGGCATTCAATGACATGGCGCACGGCTTAGCGGAGCGCGACCGGGTTCGAAACCTGCTCGGCATGGTCGTGTCGCCGCAGATCGCCGACGAACTGCTGAGCCGCGAGATCCAGCTCGGTGGCGAAGAGCGCGAGGTCACCGTGATGTTCGCGGATTGTCGCGGCTACACAGCGATGTCCGAGAACCTCGCGCCCGCGGAAGTGCTCGGTCGCCTGAACGAGATGCTCACAGTGCTGACGGAAGTCATCGAACGCCACGGCGGGGTTGTCGACAAATACATCGGTGATGCGGTAATGGCGTTGTTCGGCGCGCCGCTAGCGAATCCGGACGACCCGGTCCGCGCGGTTGCTTGCGCGCTCGAAATGATGTCTGCGATGCACGAAACGCGGGGCGGTTTGCAGCTGAGTATCGGCATCAACACTGGCCGTGTGGTCGCCGGAAATATGGGCTCGACGCGGCGTCTGAACTACACAGTCATCGGCGACACGGTAAACCTCGCGTCACGCGTCGAATCGCTGACTCGGAATTACGATGCCGATGTGCTCGTGACAGCGGCGACGCGGGATGCGTGCGGCGATGCCTTCGATTTTCGCCACGTCGACAGCGTGGCCGTGAAGGGCCGTGCCGCGCCGGTTGACGTCTACGAGCCGAACAAGCCGAGCTGATCGCCGGCCTGCGCCGGTACGCAAAACCGATCGGTACGTAGTCGAGTCGCGTGGTTCAGCCCGTGCTTGCGGCAAGCGGCTTGAAATCGTGCGCGGATCAGCTCGGCGAACGGCCCCTCCCCGCGCATTCGTGACCCGAATCGGGCATCGTTATCCTTGCCGCCGCGCATTTGGTTCACGAGGCTCATCACATGCGCGGCGCGCTGCGGATAGTTCTCGTCCAGCCATGCGCGAAACAAGTGCTTGACCTCGTAGGGGAGCCGGAGCATCACATAGCCAGCAGAGCGCGCTCCCGCGTCGGCTGCTGAGGCCAGTATGTGTTCAAGCTCATGGTCGGTGACCGCCGGAATGACCGGCGCGACCATGACGCCGGTCGGCACACCGGCCTCGGACAACATCCGCATCGCACGCAGACGCGCTGCCGGCCCGGCGGCACGCGGTTCCAGTGTTCGTTTGATTTCGGGATCCAGCGACGTCACCGAAAACATGACCTTCACAAGGTCGTCGCGTGCGAGATCCACAAGCAGGTCGAGGTCGCGCGTGACCAGCGAATGCTTCGTGACGATCGCCACCGGATGACGGAACTCCGTCATCACTTCGAGGCACGCACGCGTGATGCCGTATTTGCGCTCAATCGGCTGGTAGCCGTCCGTGTTGATGCCGAGCGCGATCGGTGCCGGCTCATAACCGGGTTTCCGAAAAGTGTCACGCAACAGCGCAGCGGCGTGCGGTTTGTAGAACAGCTTCGTCTCGAAGTCGAGGCCAGGCGATAGGTCCATGTACGCATGCGTCGGGCGCGCGAAGCAGTAAATGCAGCCGCTCTCGCAACCCCGGTACGGATTCACCGACGCAGAGAAGCCGACATCGGGGGAATCGTTGCGGCTGATGATGGTGCGCGCCGCGTCCGCCTGTACGACGGTCTCGAGCGCCGGCAGCGGCTCATCCAGCACGCCCCAGCCGTCGTCGTCGCGCGTGCGCGCGTCTTTCGCGAATCGGCCCTCGAGGTTTAGGGTGGCGCCACGGCCCTTCTCGGTGCGCCGGAGATCGTCGGTCATAGGGATACTGTATATCTGAACAGTACTACGTGTCACGGATGGGGTTGTCAGTCCTCGTCGGAGGCGGCAGCGCCCACGTGCAGCAACAGCGCGACGCCGCCGAGAACGAACCCCATCGCGACGAAGCCCGCGATCCCGAGGCGTTCGCCGGCGAACGTCATACCGAGAACCAGCGCCACCACGGGATTCACATACGCATAGCTGGTCGCGATGGTCGACTTCACGTTTGCGACAAGCCACACGTATGCGCTGAACGCGACGATGCTGCCGAAGACGATCAGATACGCCACCGCGAGGACGGCTTTCAAGGACGGTGTGACCGCGAGTTCCTCTCCGCGAAGCAGACTGATTCCGAGCAGCCAGACGCCTGCGGTGAGCATCTGCGTCGCGGCATTCATCGGGCCGGGCGCGATATCGATTCGCCGGCTGAACAGCGAACCGAATGCCCAACTCGCCGAGGCCATGATCAATACCAAGGCCATCCACGGGTTGGCCGCGAAGTCGCCCTCGAGGTTCAGAAGGACGATGCCGAGAAAGCCGATGACGAGTCCGAGCCACTCGAGTCCACGCGGCCAGCGGCCCCACAAGCCTGCGAAGAGCGCGGCCCACAATGGCAGCGTCGCGACCATCGTTGCGGCGAGCGCGGAACCGACCGATTGCTGCGCATAAACGACACCCCCATTGCCGACGGTCAGCAGCAGCAGCCCGAGCAGCGCTGCAGAGCCCCACTGCCGCGCGGTCGGCGCGGGCGTCCCGGTCATGCGCAGCCAGGCGTAGAAAAGAAGCCCCGCGACCGCGAACCGGATGCCGGCGAAGAAAAAGGGCGGGAAACTCTCGAGCGCGAACCGAATCGCGAGGTAGGTCGACCCCCAGACGAGATAGACCGTAAACAACGCGATCAAGACCGCCGGCGAGCGAAGCGGCATCGCGCGTGTCAGTCGCCGAACTCGGTGATGCGGCCCGCGGGCCGCAACGCCGCGAGATACTTGTGTGGGCCGTGTTCCGTCAGCGTGTACTTGAGTTTCTTGCGACGCGCCTCGCTCGCGAAAAGGCCCGACAATGAGCGCGATGCGCGCCACAAACCGCTCATCTGACGCGTTGCCTCGCTGTTCTGCCGCCACTCACCTTCGGCGAACCCGTACTCGACGCCATGGTGCTCAAGCCGTCCCCACGATGTGAGCGGCAATGCCGGAATCGGGTCACGCGGGAGCACGTGCCGCACAATCCTCGCCGCAACCGGTGTCGCGCCGGGTGGTAGCGGCCCACCGACCGCAAGCGGTTGGCCGAACGTATAGACCGCCCGCAGTCGGTCTGCAATCGCTGCATCATCGAGCGTCAATGCGAACAGCGACGCCAGCGCCCCGCCGAGGCTATGGCCTGTCACGAACAGCGCTTGCATGCGTGGGTCGCGCAGATGCTCGAGCACCTCCAGACGGACGGCGCGCAAGTTCCGCATGAAGCCGGCGTGGACCCGCGCCGACGCGCCGGCCGCACACGCGAGCGCAACCGACTCGTCGCCGACGTCCACATCCGCGAGCCAGTTGCCGACGTTCGCGAGCTCCGTACCGCGAAACGCGAGGATAACGACGCGCCCACACGCACTCTGCACCAGGTACGCCGTCGCAAAAATGTACATTGCATCGACGGTTTGGGATATCCGTGTGCAGTGGCTGCCCGCAAGGCCGACCCGGCCCACCATCGTGGCCAGCGTCGCGGAATCAGCGTACGAGTAACCTGCGACCATGCCGAGCGCGTGCGCGACGGTCGCATCGCGGCCGTCGACCCCCGCGGCGTGCGCGCTCAGAAACGATTCAACCAGTGACTCGTGGATCGGGAAAGGCGGGCGTACCGGTCCCGCGATCGCGTGCTCAATCAGCATCGCAATTCGATTCGCGCAGCGCGCGCACGAAAAGACCGATTGCATCCGCGAGCTGGTGGCGGTCGAGGTCCGGCTCACGCGCTTCGCGCACGCGCATGCCCTCGACAAAGCACTGCAACGCGAGCGCTTTCGCTTTTGCGTCGCGAAGCTCACAACCGTGGCCGCCCGCCCGCCGGCTTCGCTCAAACCATTTGCAAAGGTCCGCGCGGATTGCGTCGTCGAACTCATGGAGCGCCGCCGCAATCGCGGGGTCGCGCGTCGCCTCCGCGGACATTTCGAGCAACAACGCCGGGCTCAAGCCATGTTGGCGGCTCTCGCCCTGACAGAAAGTGTCGGCGAGCGCGGTTGCGAGGTCCACCGAGCCATCGAGCGCGGCAATCTCCCTCCGCAACAGCGCGAGCTGGCGTTCGATGATTGCGATGATGATCTCGTTCTTCGACGCGAAATACCGATAAATCAGCCCCGCACTCATCTCGGCGGTCGCGGCGATGCTCGCCATGCTCGCCGAGTGGAAGCCATGCTCGATGAAACAGGTCTGCGCGGCGGTCAGTATCCGGTCGCGCTGCAGGTCTGCCTTGCCGACGGCCATCGTCAGTTGCTCCAGCCACCGGCAAGCGCGCGGTACAGCGATACGCGATTGAACTGCTCGGCGAGTTGCACACCGACCAGACCCTGCTGCGCCGAATACAACGTCCGCTGCGCGTCGAGCAAGCTCAGGTAGCTGTCCTGACCGGCGTCGTAGCGCGCTTTCGAGAGCTCATACACGCGGTTTGCCGCATCGAGCAATGCACGCTGCGCCGCGTGCTGCTCGGTGAGCGTGCGCGTGAGCACAAGCGCATCGGCGGTGTCGCGGAACGCCGCCTGTATCGCCCGCTCGTAACGCGCGAGGGCGATGTCGCGATCGGCGTTCGCGACCCCGAGGTTCCCGCGAAGGCGCCCCGCCTGGAATATCGGGAGATCGATGCTCGGCACAAAGCGCCAGCCGAAGCTGCCACTCTCGAAGAGCCCCCCGAGGTCGGGGCTCGCGGTCCCGACGCTGCCAGTGAGTGAAATCGAAGGGAAGAACGCCGCGCGCGCGGCTCCAACATTTGCGCTCGCCGCGCGTAGTCGCCTTTCCGCCGCGCGCACATCGGGCCGCCGCAGCAAGACGTCGGACGGCACACCTGCCGGCAATGGCGCGAGGCCCGAGACCTGCGGATCGAACGCATCCGGTAACAGCGTATCGTCAACCGGTGCGCCGACCAGCAGCCTGAGCGCGTTTTCGTCCTGCGCGACCTGGCCCGCGTACCTCGCGGCGTCCGCACGCGCCGTCTCGACGATGGTTCGCGCGCGGGCGAGGTCGAGCGCGGAAACCGCACCGAGTTCGTAGCGGCGATTTGTGAGCCCGAGCGTCTCTTCGTGCGTCGCCAACGCCGCGTTGGCGATGCGCAGCAATTCGCGGTCAGCCGCGAGCGTCAGGTATGCGCCCGCGACGTCTGAGATCAAAGCAAGTTCGAAGGCACGTTGCGCTTCTTCTGTCGCCAGGTACTGCTCGAGCGCTGCTCGGCTTAGATTTCGAACGCGGCCGAACAGGTCGAGCTCGAACGCGGCGCCGAGGTCAACGGTGTAGGCCTCGTCGACTGGCTGGTTGTCGCTGCCGACGCGCGTCATCGCCGCCGTCACGCCGAGCGACGGCACGCGATCCGCACGCTGGATTCGGTACAGAGAGCGGGCACGCTCGACGTCGAGTATCGCGACGCGCAGGTCACGGTTGGCATCCAGCGCCGCCGCGATCAATGATTTGAGGTTCTCGTCGGCGAAAAAGTCGCGCCATGGAACGTCCACGACCGCAGCCTCGCCGGCAGCCTCCGCGACGGGCCACGCGTCGGGCAGGCCCAGCTCCGCTTCCGGCACGGATGGCGCGTAAATCGCGCAACCCGAGAGCAGTATCACGCCGACTGGGAGGACCTTACGCATGAGCCTTCTCCTTGCGGCCGAACAGGCGTTGCACGACGACGAAGAACACCGGCACGAAGAAGAGGCCCAAGAACGCGCCGGCAATCATGCCGCCGAGCACGCCCGTGCCGATCGCCCGCTGCGCGCCGGAGCCTGCGCCGCTCGCGAGTGCGAGCGGCAGCACGCCCATCCCGAAGGCAAGCGAAGTCATCAGGATGGGACGCAATCGGTCGCGGATCGCCTGCATGGTCGCGGCGACGAGTTCCATGCCCTGCGCCATGTAATCCTTCGCGAACGCGATGATCATGATGGCGTTCTTGCTGGTGAGGCCGACCGTCGTCAGCATCGCGACCTGGAAGTACACGTCACGCTCGAGCCCCCGCATCGACGCCGCGAGCGCGATGCCGAGAATGCCGAGCGGCGCGACCATCAGCACGGATGTTGGAATCGTCCAGCTTTCGTAAAGCGCCGCAAGGCACAGGAATACGATGAGTAGGGACAGCGTATACAGCAGCGGGGTCTGCGCGCCGGCCTGTCGCTCCTGGTAGGACAGGCCGGTCCACTCAACCGAGATACCGGCGGGTAACTCGGACACCAAACGCTCGACCTCGGCCATCGCTTCGCCAGAACTCACACCGGGCGCCGCTTCGCCATTCATCTGCATCGCGGGCACGCCGTTGTATCTCTCGAGGCGCGGCGAGCCGTATTCCCAGTGCGACGATGCGAAAGCGCTGAATGGCACCATCTCGCCCTGATCGTTGCGCACCGACCAGAGGTTGAAGTCATCCGGCGACATCCGGTACGGCGCATCCGCCTGTATGAACACGCGCTTCACGCGGCCGCGGTCGATGAAGTCATCGATATATTGGCCGCCCCACGCAGCCTGTAGCGTGGAGTTGATCGCGCCCATCGACAGGCCGAGCGCGGCAGCGCGCGCGGTGTCGATATCGATCTTGAGCTGAGGCGTGTCTTCCTGACCGTTCGGACGCACATTCATCAGCAGTGGGTTCTGCATCGCGCCGCCCAAGAACTGGTTGCGCGCAGCCATCAATCCGGCGTGCCCGAGACCTTGGTTGTCGGTCAGGTAGAAAACGAAGCCGCCCGAGGTGCCGAGTTCCGGCATCGCCGGTGGCGCGAACGCGAAAACCATCGCGTCGCGGATCTGGCCGAACGCCATCATCGCGCGCATCGCGACCGCGTTCACGTGCAGATCGTCCGACGACCGCTCGCTCCAGTCCTTGAGCTTGATGAACGCCATCGCCGTATTCTGGCCGGTGCCCGCGAAGCTGAAGCCCTGTACCGTGAACAGTGACTCGACCGCAGGTTCGTCGTCGATGAAGTGGTCCTCGAGCGCGTACACCGCGTCCATCGTCCGCTCCTGCGTCGACCCGACCGGCCCTTGCACCATCGCGAACAGCATGCCCTGGTCCTCCGCCGGCAAAAACGAGCTCGGCAGACGCAGGAACAAGACCGCCATCACGACAGCCATCACCGCGAATACCGCCATTGCGCGACCGCTGCGCGCGAGCATCGTGCGCACGACGCCACGGTATTTTTCGGCGCTGCGGTCGAAGCCGCGGTTGAACCAGCGGAAGAAGCCCTTCTCGCCATGGTGTTCGCCCTTCTTCAGCGGCTTCAACATCGTCGCGCACAACGCCGGTGTCAGCACGATCGCAATCAACACCGACAAGGCCATCGCGGACACGATGGTCGCAGAGAATTGGCGGTAGATGACCCCGGTCGCGCCCCCGAGGAATGCCATCGGCACGAACACCGCAGACAGCACGAGGCCGATCGCGACCAAGGCGCTGGTGATTTGCCGCATCGATTTGCGCGTGGCCTCTACGGGCGACAAACCCTCCTCGCTCATCACGCGCTCGACGTTCTCGACGACGACGATCGCGTCATCGACGAGCAGCCCGATCGCGAGGACCATCGCGAACATGGTCAGCATGTTCACCGACAGGCCGAGCACGGAAAGGATACCGAGCGTGCCGAGCAGTACGATGGGGACGGCGATGGTCGGGATCAGCGTCGCGCGGAAATTCTGCAGGAACAGGAACATCACGAGGAACACCAACACAATCGCCTCGAGCAGGATCGATATCACATTCTTGATCGCCACGCGCACGAAGGGCGTCGTCTCGAAAGGAATCACTGCTTTCAGGCCCGACGGAAACGTGGCCTCGAGTTCTTTCAACCGCGCTTCGACGCCGGCCGCGGTATCGAGCGCGTTGGCACCTGTGGCCATCATGATCGCGAGACCGCTCGCGGGTTGCCGATTGAAGCGCGTGTCGAAACCATACGTCTCCGACCCGAGCTCCACGCGTGCGACGTCCTCGAGACGTAACACGGAGCCGTCCGGGTTGCTGCGTACGATGATGTCTCGGAACTGGTCCGCATTCTGCAGCCGACCCTGAGCGGTGATCGTCGCACTGAGCTGGGTGCCCTCGACCGCCGGCGTACCCCCGAGCTGACCGACGGCGACCTGTTGGTTCTGCGCCTGGATCGCTCCGATGATGTCTGGAGGTGCGAGCCGGTAGGTATCGAGCTTGTTCGGGTCGAGCCAGATTCGCATCGCATACTGCGAGCCGAAATTCTGGATGTTGCCCACGCCCGGGACGCGGCTGATCGGATCGACAAGGTTCGCCGACACATAGTCGGCGATGTCGACCTTGTCCATGCTGCCGTCCTCGGACACGAAGCCGACGACCATCAGGAAGCCCGAACTGGCCTTGCTGACATTGACGCCCTGCCGCTGCACTTCCTGGGGCAGCGACGGCATCGCCAGCTGCAGCTTGTTCTGCACCTGCACCTGGGCGATATCCGGGTTCACATCGTTGTCGAAGGTCAGCGTGACGCCGGCACTGCCGTTCGAAGAACTCGTCGCGGACATGTACAGCAGCCCGTCGAGACCCTTCATGCTCTGCTCGATGAGCTGCGTCACCGAATCCTCGACGACCTTCGCGGACGCGCCGGGGTAGTTCGCGCTGATCGAGATCGTCGGCGGCGCGATTGCGGGGTACATCGAGACCGGCAGCGTGAACAACGAAAGCACGCCGGCGACCATGATAATGATCGCGATGACCCACGCAAAGATCGGGCGACCGATGAAGAATTGCGCCATCTTCAGTCCGCCTGTTTTTCGGTGGCCTGCACCGCTGCGCCGGGCTGGACCTTCTGCAGGCCCTCGACAATCACGCGGTCACCAGCGGTGAGCCCACTTTCGACCAGCCACTGATTACCGACCGCGCGCGACACGGTGATTGGACGCGCCTCGACCGTGTCGTCGCTCTTGACGACCATCGCACTCGCGTTGCCCATGGGGTCCCGCATGATGGCCTGCTGCGGCACGAGGATGCCTTCGTCGCGCACCGCGTTGCTGACCACCGCGCGCACGTACATGCCGGGCATCAGCAAGTTTTCTGGGTTCGGTACGACGACGCGCAGCGCGAAACTGCCGGTCGACGGATCGACGCTCACAGCCGAGAACGTGAGCTCACCATCGTGCGGATACGGCGTCCCATCCTCAAGCAGGATGCGCACCGGCGCACCCTCCGCGCCGCGCGCGCTGCCTGCGGCGAGCGCTTGCCGCAACCGCAGCAGTTCCCCACTGGATTGTGTGAGGTCGACGTACACCGGGTCGAGTTGCTGGACCGTCGTCAACGCCTGTTCTTGATTCGCTGTCACGAGTGCGCCGGGCGTGACCGTCGAGCGGCCGACAACGCCGTCAATCGGGGATTTGATTTGGCTATACCCGAAAATAACCTCGGACCGCGCGACCGCCGCGCGCGCGACGCCGACGTCGGCCTCGGCGAGGCGCAGCGCCGCGGTCGCATTTTCGTGCTCTTGGGCGCTGATGGCTTCGATTTTTGCGAGCTCGTCCGCACGCGCAGCCTGCAGCCGCGCTGACTCGACCGCGGCCTGGGCGCGCGCCAGCGACGCGCGCGCGCTCTCGAGGTCTGCGCGGTAGGTTGCGTCGTCGAGTTGGTACAACGGCTGGCCGGCCTCGACACGCGCGCCCTCTTCGAAGAGCCGCTCACGGATGATGCCCGTGACCTGCGGCCGAACTTCCGCGACGCGATAGGGCGTCGTGCGGCCCGGCAGTTCGCGGCTCAGCGTGACGGGCTGCGCCTTCAGCGTCACGACGGTGACGGCGGGTGGCGGCATTTGTGACGGCTGTTGACCATTGCCGTCGCTGCACGCAGCGACCAGCGCAATCAGCGCGATGGCGGAATAACGCAGAATATTCGGCATTGGAAGCGCGCTCGAAAGAGAATCAAGGGCGCGTAGAATGAACGGTCATTCTCGTCTTGTCAATGCACGCCGAAGTTCACGCCCAATTGGACGTTTCGCCCAGGCGCCGGTTCGTAATAGCGACCGTTACCCTCATTGACGATGACTGAGCCGACGTACGCTCGGTCGGTCACGTTGTTGAGCCGCGCGAAGACCCGCCCGCCCAGCCGGCCCACCCGAAAGCGGCGCTCGGCGCTGAGGTCAAAGCGCGCATAGGCCGGGGCTGCTGCCGTGTTTTCGTCGTCGGCCCACACCCGATCGACGAACCAGCCCTCCAGCGCGAAGTCGATGCCGGTGCGTGGCGACCACACGAGCTCCGCCCACGCCGACTGACGCGCGAGCCCGGGGATCCGGGCGCCGCCGTCGTACCGTGCGTCGAGCCAGGTGTAGGCAACGGCGGTGCGCCAGCGCCGGGACAGGTCGCGCGCGAGCGAGAGCTCGACGCCGTGACGCCGCGAACCGGCGACGTTGCCGTACACGCTGCGCCCGCCCGTATTAGAGACCACCGCAAGTTCATCGGCGGTATCGATGTGAAACACGGCCGCAGACCCCCTGAAACCCCCTCGGGCGACGCGCACCCCGACTTCGTGGTTACGGCTGACCGCGGGCGACAGCGCGTCGTTCAGACCGCTTGCGCCGTCGCTACGATAGGCGAGCTCGGAAAATGTCGGCGTCTCGAAGCCTTCGCCGGCATTCGCGTAGACACTGAATTCATCGCTGACGCGGTACAACACGCCGGCGACTGGCGACGTTTGCTCGTAATCGAGCCGACCACTGTCGTCCGGATTGCTCGCGGTGATGAAGCGGTCCGCGGAGTCGAAACGAACGGCGCTGCGCCGTGCGCCGAGGTGCACGTGCCAACGTGGGGCGGGTTGCCACTCCGCCTGCACATACAGCGCATCCCCGCTTACGCGATTCAGCTCATCGCGGCGCAACGCGCCGACGACGCCGAGCGTCGTGCCGACGAAATTTTCGAAGCCGAGCCGGCGCTCGTCTGAAACCTCGCGCAGCACACCCGCGGTCAGCGTAGCGGCGCGGCCCAGTGCCATACCGCGCCAATGCCAGCGTGCATCGAAGCCATGGAAATCGCGGTCAAGGTCGATCGCGCCACCGCCTTGGGTTGGCGGCGCCTGCACGAATACGGGAATCGACAACATCTGCGTCGTGCGACGGCGTCCGGTGTACGCAAGCAGCGCAACGACGGTGCGATCGCTGACGTCGAACTGCCCGCGCGCGCCGAACTGCGACTGCCGGACGGATTTGCGGGTATCGAACGCGAGGGCCCCGGCGCTCGCGGCGCGGCGGTCGTCCGCGAGTTGCGCGCGCGTGAGGCCCTGTGGGTCAGCGGCATCCAGCGACAACCCGTTCGCGATGGCCGTGAATCGGCCGCGGGCGCCGAGCGCGCCGGTGAACAATGCCTGAGCGCCCTGACGCCTTGCGGCGCTGTGGTCGCGGTAGCCACCACTGTCGACGTCGGTGACGTCCAGCATCGCCGCGCCGTCACCGACCGGCGCATGCAGCGAGGCCGACCATCGGTGCAGCGCATCGCCGCCCGTGACATACCCTGCGCGCACGACCGGCTCCGCGGGTGCCGCAGCGCTGATGACTTCGATCACGCCGCCGGACGCGTTGCCGTACAGGGCCGAAAACGGCCCACGCAGGACTTCGATACGCCGCGCGGACTCGAGTGACACGTGCGAAACCTGGCCCTGGCCATCGGGCATCGTCGCCGGAATACCGTCCGTATAGATGCGCACGCCGCGCACGCCGAACGTCGAGCGGGCGCCAAAACCCCGAATGGATATTTGGAGATCCTGCGCGGCGTTTTGGCGGTCCCGCGCGACGACGCCCGGAACGCGATGCAGCGACTCGGAGAGGTCAATCAGAGGTCGCCCCCGTCGGATGTCGTCGGCGTCAATGACGTCGATCGCAGCCGGCACCGTCAGCGCATCAGCGGGCGCACGCGTTGCGGTCACGACGATGCGACCGACCTCTTCAACTTGCTGCGCGGGTGCGGCCGCGATTCCGGCGAGCGCGAACGCCGCCGCTGCAAACATTCGCTTCAGTGATCGCTCCAGACCGCGAGCTCGTTGCCGTTCGGGTCGAGGAAATGGAACCGGCGGCCGCCAGGAAACGAATAGATGTCGCGCAGGATGGCGGCACCGGCGGCCATCACCCGCTTCTTGGTCGCCTTGAGGTCCGTCGCGTAAATGACGATGAGCACGGCGCCGTTCTGGCTGGTCGCCGAGAATACGTCGGCGCGCCGGAAACCGCCGTTGATCCGGCCATCATTGAACGCGCAGTAATCGAGCCCGTAATCGACAAAGGTCCAACCAAACACCTCGCCATAAAATTTCTTGGCGACAGAAATGTCCGCGGCGGGAAATTCGATGTAATCGATGCGTTTGTCAGTCGACATCCTTGAGCGCCTCCAGCGCGACGGCGAGCATCGCACGCGTTCCGTGCTGCAGCGCGCGCTCGTCGAGATAGAACAATGGAGAATGGTTCGTGGGCACGGTATCCATGTCCTCGCCTTCGGGCGTCGCACCGATGAAAAAGAACAGCGCCGGGGCGTGGTCACCGTACATCGAGAAATCCTCGGCACCGGTGATCGGGTCGATCTCGGTGACGGGGCCGACCGACTCGAGCACCGGCCACATGCGCTGTGTGAGCGCGGCATCATTGCGCGTGACCGGGTAACCGTCGAGCCACGGAATGTCCAACTCGACCGTCGCGCCGTGCGCGGCCGCGACTTGGGTCGCGATGTCGCGCAGGCCCACGAACACCGCTTCACGCATGTCCGGTTCGAACGTGCGGATCGTGCCGATCATCTCGACTTCGTCAGGGATGATGTTCTGACGGATGCCGCCCTCGATCGCACCAAAAGTCACGACGACCGGAGCCCGCGTCAGCGCGGCGCGCCGACTCACGAGTGTCTGTGCCGTACCGATGATGTCCGCAGCCGCGACGATGGGGTCGACACCGCCCCATGGCCGTGAGCCGTGCGACTGCTTGCCCGTCACCACGATACGGAACGAATCGGCGGCTGCCATCAACGGGCCGGCGCGTACCGCGGTGGTACCCACCGGGGTCCCCGCGCTCACATGCAGCCCGAACACGGCCTTCGGCATGAAGTCCTTGAACAGGCCCTCCCGGAGCATCAGCCCGGCACCGCCTTCCTCGCCTTCGGGTGCGCCTTCCTCGGCGGGCTGGAAAATGAACATCACCTCGCCGGCGAGTTGGTCGCGCTGCCCCGCGAGCGCCTCAGCGACCCCCATCAGGATCGCGACATGCGCGTCATGGCCGCAAGCGTGCATCACACCCGTCGTCTGGCCCCGGAACTCGGTGGTGACCTTCGATGCAAACGGCACGTCGGTCCGCTCGGTGACCGGCAACGCATCCATGTCGGCGCGCAGCGCGATGCGCGGCCCCGGCTGGCCGCCTCGCAAGATGCCAACGACGCCGGTGTGTGCGACTTCGGTGCGCACTTCCATCCCCAGAGTGCGCAAGTGATCGGCGACGAGCTTCGCGGTCCGGAACTCGCGATTGCCGAGCTCGGGGTGTCGGTGGATGTCGCGCCGCCACTCGATGACTTTTGCGTCGACGGTCGACGCCAATTCCGCAACATCCTGGGCGACGGCGGGGCCGCAGGCGAGAAGTAAGGCCAGAGTCAGTGAGCGCATGGGCACATCCTAGCAAAATGGCGGCTACGCGCCGTTATCGAATCCCCGCAGAACCGCGACGGTGTTGGCGCCGAGGGCCTCGATGGCGTAGCCGCCCTCGAATACGAGCAGGGTCGGGGTGTCGAGCGTCGCGAGCATGGCCCCGAGCGCTGCAAAGTCGCGTTCTTGCAGCCGGAAGTGCGAGATCGGATCGCCGTCGAAAGTATCGAGCCCGAGTGAGACCACGACGGCGTCCGGCGCATGGTCAGCCACACGCAGCAACGCCGCATCGAGCGCCGATTCATAGGTATTCCACGCAGTGCCATGCGGTAACGGCAAGTTGAGGTGATAGCCGTCGCCATCGCCATCGCCGGTCTCGTCCGCATGTCCGAGAAAGTAGGGGAACGTCACGCGCGTGTCGGCATGGATGGAGACCGTCAGCACGTCGGCGCGTTCGTAAAAGATTTCTTGGGTGCCGTTGCCATGGTGATAATCGACGTCGAGGACCGCAACGCGTGCAGCGCCGCCATCCCTGAATGCCTGGGCGGCGATTGCCGCCGAATTCGCGTAGCAATATCCACCGTAGAAGTTGCGCCCCGCATGGTGACCAGGCGGGCGGGTGAGCGCAAACGCCGCGCGTGCGCCCGCCGCGACCAGGCGCTGCGCCTCGAGGACGGCGCCGGTCGCACCGAGCACGGCGTCCCAGGTCCCGGCTGTGATGGGTGTACCCGCATCGAACGAGTAATAACTGAGCAAGCCATCGATCGAATCCGGCCGGATGCGGCGCATGCCGGGTGCTCGCCAGTTCAACGGGAGCGCGTCGTGCTCTCCGCGTTGCGCGCGCCACAGCGTCCATGCGTCACGCAGGAAGCCCACATAGTCGTCGGTGTGCACGCCGCGGAGCGCACGCGCATCCGCGGGCGCGGCGGCGATCACGGGACCAAGCGCGGCCGCTTCCAGCGCGGCGAGCACCGCGTCGATGCGGCCGGGCTGCTCAAAGGCAGGCACGAAACGCCCCGACGTCAGCTCCCCCGCCGAATGGTGCAGCGCCTGTCGGTCGGAGTGAACCGTGATCACGGTCAGCGAATCGCGTCGTAATCCAGTGCGTACGGCGGCGGCTCGCCGCCGGGCCCCTTCAAATAGTGCTCGAACCAGCGCAGCTGGCGCAGGCTGTAGTCGTAGCGCGACGCGGCGCGCTGATTGCCGTGGCCTTCACCGGGATACAACACGAGCCGGACCGGCGCATTGTCCTGCACCTTGAGCATGCGATACAGCGCGAGGGAATGCGCGGGATGCACGCGCGTGTCCGCCTCGCCATGCAGGATCAGCAGCGGCGTGCGCGATTTTGCAGTGTGATACAGCGGGCTACGCTCGCGGTAGAGATCCCAATCCTCCCACGGCCAGATGCGCAGGTGCACGCGGTACATCTCGTGCGGGATATCGCCGAGTGCCATCATCATCGTCGCGTCGGAAATACCGACCGACATCACGCCGGCCGCGAAACGGTGCGAATAGTAGGTCGCACCCCATGCGGTCGCGTAGCCGCCGTATGACCCACCGGTGATGCCGACGCGCTCGCCGTCGACCAGACCTGATTCGATCAGGTGATCGACGCCGTCGACGTAATCGTCGAACTCCTTGCCCGCGGGGTCTCCATGGTCGAGCTTGGAAAACGCGACACCGCGACCCGTGCTTGCGCGGTAGTTCGGGTAGAACACCGCGTAGCCGCGTGCGGCGGCGACTTGTCCGGGTGAATGGTAATGCGTGACCCAGCCGTTCGCGTAGTGCGCTTCGGGGCCGCCGTGGACCTGCACGATCAGCGGATATCGCTGGCCGCGCTTTTCGTCCAGCGGGCGGATCAAAAGGCCTTCAAGCTCGAGTCCGTCCCGCGCAGTCCAGGTGACGCGTTCCTGCCGCGCAAACGTGACGTCCGCAAGCCACGGATTACTGTCGGTGAGGCGGTGTGGATCCTCAGCTTCGGCCGGCAACAGGAACGCCTCGGCCGGATGTTGCGGCGTCGAGCCGTGCAGCGCAAACGCACCGTCGGCCGCGGCGCTAAGTGCAGTGAACACGACGCGACCCGGCGGTACGCGCGTCTCGTGCGACGCGCCGTTCCGGCGCACCGTACCGATTCGAGAACCGATGCCCTCCAGTGACACGAATGCCAGCGTGTCGTCGTCGAGCCACGCAAACGACCAGACATGGCCCTCGAGGCCAGGCAGCACGTCGACGAGGTCACCACCGCGGCTCGGCACGACCAGAAGGCGGCCGGCCGATGGGTCGGCCTCGTCGCCGGCGGCAATCATCGCGAGGTGGCGTCCGTCGGGGCTCCACGCGTAATCCCCGAGCTTGCCCGGATTGTCGACGCGCGCGAGGACCTTGCCTGACGCCGCGTCGACGATGCGGATGCGCGTGAATACCAATGAATCGTCGACCGACGGCGTCGGCGCCACAGCGAGCGCCAAGCGTTTGCCGTCCGGACTCCACTTGACCTGATGCACGGTGCCCTCGACCGGTAGCCGCCGTGGCGCTGCGCTGCCGTCGCGCAGTGCGATCCACACCCCCGTATCGCGCCAGTCTTCCTCGTGGACTTTCTGGCTGAAGCCTTGCTCCTTGAGTTTTTTGGTTTCGGCAGAATCGCCTTCGCGCGCAAGAACGGCCATGCGATTGTCGTCCGGGCTCAGCGCATAGCGTGAGACGCCCATCTGGTCGAGCGCGAGAATGCGCGTCGCCTCGCCGCCGGCAATGGGAATCTCATAGAGCGCAGCGTGCTCGTCATCGTCGCGTTGCTCGACGAACGTGATCCTGGCGCCGTCGGCGCTCCACGCAATCCGGCCAACGCTGGCCGTCGCCGTCACGAACGGTCGCACTCTGCCCGTCGCGTGGTCGACCACATGCAACTCGCTCCAGGGCTTACCGTCCTCTTCGGTGATCAGCGTGCGCGGCACGGACAGCAGGTATGCGGTATGCGTTCCCTGCGGTGAGACCTCAACCTGCGTGACCGTCCGGATACGCGCGACCTGCTCCGGCGTCAAGCCGGCGGCGTGCACGACCACGGGGACGAACGCGGCGATTAACGGCAACAAGCGGATGAGTGTGTTCATCCGTTCAATATACCAGCGGCTCCCGATGTGCGCGTATCCGGAGCCAGTTCACCGTGCGCATCACCGCGGGCCGCGTGAGCGCCCAACGCATCAGTCGATGTTTGCCGGGAAAATCCGCCAGCAACAGCCCGACGATGATCGTCAACACGCCCTGCCCGGGGAGGAAGAGCATGAGTATGCCCGCCGCAATCACGCAGTACGCGAGCAGGTTTTTCAATACCTTCAGGGCGACGCGAATCGCGGGATGGTGATGGCCCCACTCGGTGCGCATCGGCGGTTCCCGCACCAGAAAATCACTCGGCATGCGGATCACCAACCACGGCACGATGACGATGGACGCGACGAACATCAGGATCGACGCCGTGGCCACCGCGACAAGGAGAACGCTCATTGCGTCCATGGTACGCGTTGCGCGCCGCCCGACCGTAAGGTATTGACCCCAATTTGAAAACCCTGTTTATCCCGATTGTGGGCTTTCGTCCATCGCCCTACCCTGCGGAAAAGTTTCGAGGAGCCTGTATGAAACATCCGACGCAACTCATCGGCGCGATCGCGAGCCTCATGCTCGCGGGGGGCGCGACGGGCTCAGAGGCGCCCGAATCCACCACGAACCTCGGCCCGGCTGTGGTGCATGCAAGGCAGACGAGTATCTTCGGCGAGACGCCGGAAGAACGGCGCAGAAACCAAGCGCTCGCGGTCGCCGGTGTGGCCGGTGCGGTGCTGCTCGGCGTCGTGCTGCTGGACGATGATGACGATGCGCCGGCACCGCCGCCGCCACCACCACCGCCGCCGCCGCCGCACCACTGATGCGCTGACGCAAGCCGCAGCGACCCGGTAAACTGGTCCGCTTGGACCAGGACGCGTTAGCTGCACTCCGTATGAACCGCGACGATGACGCACGTGGTGCGCGTCATCGCGCGCGCCCGTGGCGTGTGGCCGTGACGGTGGTCGTCATCGCGGGAATCGGCCTCGTCGCTGGGTGGCTGTTGAAGTCGACCCCCGCGCAAGCACCGCAGCCGGCGGCTACGCCTACCGCAGCCGAACCCACGGCCGCACCTGCACGCACGACAGGCACTGTTCTCAACGCCTCCGGGTACGTCGTGCCGCGGCGGGTCGCGACGATTGCGTCGCGCGTCACGGGGCAAGTCGCCGAGGTGCGCGTAGAAGAAGGGATGCATGTCGAGGCTGGCGATGTGCTTGCCACGCTCGACGACACCACCGCGCGCGCCGAATTCGCGCTCGCAGGGAGTCGCCTGGAAACCGCGCGCCGCCACGAGGCGGAGATTCGCGTCCGGCACGATGAGGCGCGGCGCACGCTAGGGCGCACTGAAAGCTTGCGCGCGCAGCGGCTCGCGAGCGAAGCCGAACTCGACGCCGCGACCGCGAATGCGGCTGCGCTGTCCGCACGCTTGTCGGTCGCGCAGAGCGAGGTGACGAACGCCGAGAATGCGGTCGTTCTCGCGCGCCGGCACGCCGAGGACACCGTCATCCGCGCCCCGTTCGCGGGCGTCGTCGTCTCGAAGAACGCGCAGCCTGGGGAAACCATCTCCCCGATGTCATCGGGTGGCTTCACGCGCACGGGCATCGCAACCATCGTCGACATGTCTTCGCTCGAAATCGAGGTCGACGTGAATGAAGCGTTCATCAATCGCGTATCCGACGGACAACGCGTCGAAGCCGTCCTCGACGCGTATCCCGAATGGCGTATCCCCGCGCGCGTCATCAGCATCGTGCCGACCGCCGACCGGCAGAAAGCGACTGTAAAAGTTCGCATCGGCTTCGACGCACTCGACCCGCGCATCCTGCCCGAAATGGGCGTCCAGGTGTGGTTCATGGAGGCGGGCGGATGAGCGCGCGGCTGCGCGGCGTGTCGAAGCGGTATACGCGCGGGCGCGAGACCGTCACGGTGCTACAGGACCTCGACCTCGACGTCGCCGCGGGCGACTTCGTCGCGCTGATGGGTCCGTCGGGTTCCGGCAAGACGACGCTCTTGAACCTGCTCGGCGGTATCGACCGCGCGACGGCTGGCGAGATTGAGGTGGCCGGCAATAGGCTCGACAAGATGGGTGAACGCGAACTCGCGCGCTGGCGCGCGCGCAACGTCGGTTTCGTGTTCCAGATGTACCACTTGCTGCCGGTGCTCTCCGCGGAACGCAACGTGGAACTCCCGTTGCTGCTCACGAGCCTGTCTGCAGTCGAGCGCCGCAAACGCAGCGCCGCTGCGCTGAAGCTCGTCGGCTTGAGCGATCGTGCGAAGCACCGCCCAGCGGAGCTCTCGGGCGGTCAGGAGCAGCGTGTCGGTATCGCCCGTGCGATCGTCGCGGATCCCACGCTGCTCCTGTGCGATGAGCCGACCGGCGATCTTGACCGCAAGGCCGGCGACGAAATCCTCGACCTGCTGCAGGCGCTGAACCGGGATTTCGGCAAGACCATTGTCATGGTCACCCACGATCCGCATGCGGCGGCGCGCGCGAAGCGCACGCTGTACGTGGACAAGGGCACACTGGTCACCGCGCCAGTCGTATGAAGTACTTCCCGCTTCTGTGGGCGAATCTCTGGCGCAAGCCGCTACGCTTACTGTTCACCCTGCTTTCCGTTTTCGTCGCATTCGTTCTGTTCGGCATCCTCGGCGCGACGCGCGAAGCATTCGTGGGCGGCGCAGAGCTGATCGGTGATGAACGACTGATTACGATGCACCGCGTGTCGCTGATCCAGCCGTTGCCGCTCGCTTACTGGCGGCGCATCGAGTCGGCCCCCGGCGTCACGCGTGTTGGCCATGCGAGTTGGATGGAGGGCTACTATCGCGAGCGCAGCAACATCGTCCCCATGATGGCAATCGACCCCGGTTATCTCGACCTGTATCCGGAGGTCGTGATCCCACCGGAGCAACTCGAGGCCTGGCATCGCAACCGAATCGGCGCGATTGTCGGCGTCGACCTCGTGGCGCGTTTCGGCTGGACGGTCGGCGACAGAATCACGATGCAGTCTGCAATCTTTCCGCGCGACGATGGCAGCAATGGATGGGAACTCGTGGTCGAGGGAATCTACGACTCGACGTCTCGTGCGTTCGCAGCCAATTCTGTCTTTCTGCACGCGACGTACCTCGAAGAGGGCCGGACTTGGGGCAAGGGGCAGGTTGGTTGGTATTTAATCGAGGTAGAGGATGCGAGTCTCGCTGACGCCGTTGCGACCAACGTCGACGACCTTTTCCGCAACTCGCCGGCGGAGACCCGGACCAGCCCGGAGAAGGCATTCATGCAGGGCTTTATTTCGCAGGTTGGCGATATCGGAACCATCGTCGTCGGCATTGCCGCGGCGGTGTTCTTCTCGATGCTGCTGGTGACTGCGAATAGCATGGCGCAAGCCGTGCGGGAGCGGACCGCGGAGCTCGCGGTGCTGAAAGCCTTAGGCTTCAGCGACCGTGGCGTGCTCGTCCTCGTACTCGGCGAGTCAGTGCTCGTGACCGTCTTAGGTGGCGTTTTCGGTCTCACACTCTCATGGTTCGTCGCGAACGCACTGTCGGCCGGACCGCTCGCAATGTTCCTGCCTGCGTTCTATGTGACGCCGACCTTGTTTGTGGTCGGTGCCTTGATCGCCGTGGGTCTCGGAATCCTGGCTGGCGCATGGCCCGGCACGCAGGCACTACGGCTACAGGTCGCCACTGCTTTGCGGAGGGGATGAAGTGAACTACCTGACGCAACTTGTGACGGTCACGATGCTGAACCTCGGCAACCTGCGCTATCGGGTCGGGCCTTCGCTGGTCGCCGTTGTTGGGTTCGCCGGTGTTGTGCTCGTGTTTGTCGGTGTCCTGTCGATTGGTCGCGGATTTAGCTCTGCGCTCGAGGGTTCCGGACGCGATGACCTCGTGGTGGTGCTGCGCGCGGGCTCGACCAGCGAAATGGTGAGCGGTCTCTCGTTCGAAACCACCCGCGTCGTCGCGGACGCCCCCGGCGTTGCACGCGACGCAGCCGGCGCACTGTCGTCACCGGAGTTGTTCGTACTCGTCGACGTCGAAAAAATCAGCACCGGTCAGGCTGCGAACGTGCCGTTCAGGGGGGTGACATCGAGGGTATTTGATGTGCGCGGGGGGCTTCGCATTGTCGAGGGGCGACGGTTCGAGCAGGGCGTCAACGAGGTGATCATCGGTCACCGCGCTGCGGCAGAATTCGTGGGGCTCGAGGTGGGCGGTGTCCTGCGCTCGGGTCGCGTCGAATGGGACATCGTCGGGATTTTCGATAGTGGCGGCAGCTCGCTGGAGTCGGAAGTCTGGACCGATGCACGCGTACTGCAGGACGCATACAACCGCGGCAGTTCTTACCAGGTTGTCTACGCGAAACTCGAATCTGCAGACGCCTACGACACGTTTGCAGGCGCACTCGCGTCGGACGCGCGGTTGAATGTCGAAGCAACGCGTGAGACCGACCATCTAGCGGCGCAGTCGCAAGTCATGACGACGTTCATCTCGGTCGCCGGAACGTTTATCGCGCTGTTAATGGGCATCGGTGCGGTATTCGGCGCGATCAACACGATGTATACGACCGTCGCGGCGCGCGCAGGCGAAATTGCCACGCTGCGCGCCCTCGGCTTCGGCCGATTGCCGGTACTCGCGTCGGTGTTGGTCGAAGGGATGGTGCTCGGTGTGGCCGGTGGGGTCATCGGCGGCGCGTTCGCGTATTTCGTGTTCAACGGGTACCAGGCGAGCACGCTGAACTTCCAAAGCTTCAGCCAGGTCGCATTCGCGTTCGCCGTGACGCCGGGTCTGCTCGCCGCAGGCGTCCTCGGCGCGCTACTGATGGGCCTCCTCGGCGGCATCCTGCCGGGCGTGCGCGCCGCGCGCATGCCAATCGCGAAGGCGCTTAGGGAGTTGTAGGGCGCTGGCTGGCGCAGTCCCCGCGGCCGCTACGGGCTGCGCACCTCGAGCCGTTCGCTGTCAGTCCTTAAAATCCATGGGTGGCCTCCGGGAACCCGACTCACTTTCGAGGTGCGAGCCACGCTACGCGGCTTCGCGGCATGCTCGGCACGCCTTTACTTGGGTGTTATGGGTGCCACTCGCGACCGCGATGGTTGGTCAGGTGGGAGCGGCGCTCCGCGCCGCGAAGTCCGTGCCCGGTGCCGGAGACCCGACCGCTAGGTGTAGTCAATCCACACGGCAAAGACCATCACGATCGACGCGGCGATCAGCAGCTTCACCATCAGCGGCCAGATGAACTTAAACCAGCGGTCGTAGGGGATGCCCGCGATGCCGAGTATGCCCATCAGCACCGGATTCGTCGGCACGATCATGTTCATCATGCCATCGCCGAGCTGATACGCGAGAACAGCCGTCTGCCGCGTCAATCCGACGAGGTCAGCGATCGGCGCCATCAGCGGCATCGTCACGTACGCCTGCCCGCTGCCCGACGGGATGAACAGGTTCAACAAGCTCTGGGTCAGCAGCATGCCGACCGCGGCAACCTCTGCGCCCGCCGCCGACAACGGAATCGACAGTCCGTGCACGATGGTGTGCAGCACCTGACCGTCCTCGAGCAGCAACGCGATCGCGCGCGCGAACCCGATTAGCAATGCGGTCATCGACAGCTCTGCCGCTCCGATGCCGAATGTCTTTGCCGCGTCGTCGGGCGCGATCCTCGCGACGAGCGCGGTGACCACACCGAGCGCGAAGAACAGCGCCGACAACTCGATCAGGTACCAGCCGCGCGCAATGATGCCCCAGACCAGCAGTACCAGCGCGGCAAGCAGCGCGACGAGCACCGCCACATGCGTACGCGTCATCACCGGATAGTCGACCGGCGCCGGTGGCTGCGCGCCGACGATACCGAACACCACACTGTTCGCGGGATTCGCGCGCACGCTCATCGCGTAGCGGTACACGTGGTGAAACCCGATTGCGAGCAGCGGCAGGAAGATCACGAGACGAAGCCACATGCCCGAACCGGGCGGCAAGCCGGCGACGTCCTGCGCGATGAGAACGGTGAACGGATTCAACGCGGCGGCGCCGTATCCGATGCCGTAGCCGACGACCATCGTCGCAACGGCCGATACGGTGTCGAGCTTCAATGCGACGCACAGCGAAATAAGTACCGCGACGACGGGAATGTATTCCTCGGCCATCCCGAACGCGCTGGACGCGGCGCCAAACGCGAACATGCCGCTGAATATCATCCAGCCGACGCGGTGGCCGAAGCGCGACAGCATCGCGCCGAGGAACGCGTCGATTGCGCCGGTCCGGCGGATGACCGCAAGCACACCGCCGATGATCAGCACGAAGAAGATGATTTCGTGCGCGTCGGCGAGCGCGCGCGGCACGGCGGTGAAGAGCTCGAGCGGAGACAGCGTTCGCGCGTCATCCAGCTCGTGGAAGGTGCCAGCAACCACGACCTCGCGGCCGTGGTCGTTCGTCGCCGTGTCGAACGTACCGGCGGGCACGACCCAGGTGGCGACCAGCGCCACCACCATCATGCCGAACAGCAGTACGAGGGTGTGGGGAACCCTTATTGCACTACCAACCACACTGGCGGCCCTGGTTCTGCTGCTCCAGGTAGCCCATCAGCGGCGCGAAATAGTCGATGATCGCGGTCGCATCCATCTCGCGCGAACCCGTCAGCTGCGCCAGCGCGTCCTGCCACGGCTTGCTCGTACCGAGTGCGAGCATCGCGGACAGCTTCTCGCCGGCCTCCTTGCTGCCGTAGATCGAACATTCATGCAATGGCCCTTCGAAACCGGCGGCTTCGCACAGCGAACGGTGGAACTGGAACTGCAGGATATGCGCGAGGAAATACCGCGTGTACGGTGTATTGTTCGGTACGTGGAACTTGGCGCCGGGATCGAAGTCCGACTCGCTGCGCTCGACCGGCGCCGCGACGCCCTGGAACTGCTCGCGCAGCTCCCACCACCGCGCGTTCAGCTCATCCGTCGTCGCGGTCCCGGCGAACGCATCCCAGCGCCACTGATCGACGACCTTACTGAATGGCAGGAATGCGATTTTTGCGAGGGCGAGCTTCATCTGCTGGTTGACCACCGCCTCGTCGCTCGGTGTGTACTCGCCGATCAGCCCGACTTCCTGAAGGTAGCCCGGCGTCAGCGAGAGTTCGAGCGTATCGCCGATGCCCTCGTGGAAACCGTCATGCGCACCAGCCTGGTACAGATACGGCTGGTGGTTGTAAGCGAGATCGTAGTACAGATGGCCGAGCTCGTGGTAAATCGTGGTGAGCATTTCCTTCGTCGGCTCGATGCACATCTTGATGCGCACATCGCCCTGCAAGTCGATATCCCACGCGCTAGCGTGACACTGTACTTCGCGGTCCCGCGGCTTCGTGAACATCGACCGCTCCCAGAACGACGCGGGCAGCCGCTCCATGCCAAGCGATACGAAGAAATCCTCCGCCAACTTGGTCATACGCGTTGCGTCGTAATCCTGAGCCTCGAGCGCCGCATCCACGTCAAGGTCACTCACACCCTGATACGGCTCGAGCAGCGGATACAGATTGTCCCAACTTTGCGCCCACATATTGCCGAGCAGGTGCGCGGGAATCGGGCCATCCGCCGGGACGCGGTCGCCGTACGTCTCGTGCAGCGTCGCGCGCACGTGACAATGCAGCTGGTCGTACAGTGGCTTGACCTGGGTCCACAGGCGGTCGGCCTCCTCGTAGAACGCGTCGGCGTCCATGTCATACGCCGAACGCCAGAGGTGCCCCGTGTCGCGGAATCCAAGTTCCCGGGCACCCTCATTCGTGAGCTCGATGAAGCGCTTGTAGTCGTCGCGCATCGCGGGCGACACCGTGCGCCAGCCCTGCCAAGCGTCGAGCTGCGCGTCGTAATCACGGTTCTCGGCGAGTACGCGCTCGAGTTCGGGCAGCGTCCGGCAACTGTCTTCGCCGTCAGGGCAATACTTTCCGCTGCCATAGACGGCACGCATGCGGGAAACAATTTCGGCGAGCTCCTGCTGCTTCGCGCCGTCACGCGGCGCCGGCAACGAGCTGCCGACCTGCAGCAACCGCAACATGCGCGCGACGTCCCCGGACTGCGCTTGCCCCACATAGCGCTTGCTGTCTTCAATCGCATTCGAGACCCAAGCGAGCTGTTCTGCGGTGGACGCCGATGCGAGCGCGTTCGTATCCGGAGTGATGTAAGTCGCCGCGATCCATGCGGTGCGCGCATGGTGGGGATGCACTTCAGTCAGCTCCTCGTTCAGCCGTTCGACGAACGCGTCCGCGCTCTCGTCCGCACCCGGCGCCGCCGCGGTGCGACTATCGTCGCCGTTCATGCAACCGACGAGCGCGAGCGCCGCGGCCGAACCCAATATCACTTTCATATCGATCATATGCTTCACCTTTAACGGACGCCGGCCATCAGGCTCTTGATCGGCTTCATCAGCAGAATGAGCAGCAGGCCGCCGCCCGCTGAGGTCAGGAAGATTTGCATGTAAACGGCCGGCATCTCGGCAATGCCCTCGCCCGCCGTCGCCTCACCCGCGAGCAGTCCCGCGACCAGGTTGCCGAGTGCCGCGCCGACAAACCAGATACCCATCATCTGCGACTTATAATTCTTCGGCGCAAGCTTCGTGGTTGCGGACAGTCCGACTGGGGACAGCGTGAGTTCGCCCATCGTGTGCAATAGGTAGGTCGAGATCAGCCACCACGGCAGCGCCTGATTGCCGGCGAGAACGACTTTCGCGCCGAAGTACATCGTCAGGAAGCCGAAGCCCATCACGATGAGACCGAGGCCGAATTTCACCGGCAACGAAGGCTCCATCATCCGCCGTGCGAGTGCGATCCAGAACCATGCGTACAGTGGCGCGAGCGCGATGATGAACATCGCGTTCAGCGACTGGTAGAAGCCCGCCGGATGTACGCCCGCCGGGAACAGGCCGCCGAGGAAGCTGCGGTCAGTGTGGTCGAACGCGAAAATGTTCAAAGACGATCCCGACTGCTCGAAGCCGGCCCAGAACAGCGCCGCCGCGCAGAACAGCACGATGATGACGACCGTGCGCTTTTTCTCGTCGGTGGTCAGACCACCGAGTGTGAAGATGTGCAGGAAGAACAACGCGACCATGCCGACGATCACGTAGGTTGCCGAACGCGCGATGACCTGCGGGTCGAGGACGAACGTGCCGTTCAGCGCGAGCGCAACGAATCCGAACAGACCCGCGAGCAACGCGCCGATGACCGTCCACGACTTGCGGGCGAACGCCTGTTGCCTGACGGGGTCTGGATTCGCATGCGGCGGACGCAGACCGGCTTCGCCAAGGTGGCGGCGCGTCAGGCGGAACTGGAGCAGGCCGAAGAACATGCCGACGCCGGCCGCGGCAAAGCCGTAGTGCCAATTGATCTGTTCACCGAGGAACGAGCACACCAAGGGTCCGAGGAACGCGCCAAGGTTGATGCCCATGTAGAAAATCGTGAATCCCGCGTCGCGGCGCGCGCCGCCCTCGGGATACAGCTCACCGACCACGGAACTCACCGTCGGCTTCAGCATGCCGGTGCCCAAGACCACGAACAGCAGCCCTAGGTAGAACGACCACGTCGCAGGAATCGCGAGCGTGAAATGGCCGAGCATGATGATGATGCCGCCATACCAAATCGAGCGCTGCATACCAATCAGCCGGTCGGCGATCCAGCCACCGGGGAGCGCGACGATGTAGACCGCCGCGGTGTAGATGCCGTAGATCGCGGTCGCGGTGGCGTCGGTCATGCCCATGCCGCCGTTGGCGACCTGATCGATCATGAACAGCACGAGCAGCGCCCGCATGCCGTAGTAGGAGAATCGTTCCCACATTTCCGTGAAGAACAGCGTGTAGAGCCCGCGCGGGTGCTTCGCCTGGACCGTCGGATGCTCCGGCATCGCGTTGGATTCGACCATGGATTCCCCTAATTATGGTTGGGTAACAACCCCGATACTATTCACTGCGGTCACTGGCCCCGTCAACCCGCTTCCGAGTATGCTTCCGCACTCACCGAGTGGAGACGCACATGTATCGTTTACTGATTCTGCTTGTGGCGGCCTCGGCCGTCTCGCTGGGCGCCTGCACGGCGCAGGAGTCCCGGACTGCCGCCTCGACGGCCGATGGAGACGACCGCATGTTCGACATGCCGTATGAAATGCGCGACCTGCCGAATGGCCTGCGGGTCATCGTGGTCCCGACCGACTATCCGGACATCGTCACGCTGCAGATTCCGGTCGCGACCGGCTCGCGCAACGAGGTCGAACCCGGCAAGTCGGGCTTCGCTCACTTTTTCGAGCACATGATGTTTCGCGGCACCGATCAATATCCACCGGACGAATACGGTCGCATCCTGAAGAACGCAGGCGCCGACCAGAATGCCTACACGTCGGACGACCTCACGAATTACCACATCACGTTCACGAAGGCCGACCTCGAGAAGATGATTGAACTCGAGGCCGATCGTTTCCAGAATCTGTCGTACAGCGAAGAGCTGTTCCGCACCGAGGCTCAGGCGGTCAAGGGCGAGTATCTGAAGAACTACTCGAATCCGCTGCTGAAAATGCTCGAGACGATGCGGCGCAATCACTTCACCACGCATACCTACCGCCACACCACGATGGGCTTTTTCGAAGACATCGAAGACATGCCGAACCAGATGGAATACTCGAAGGTGTTCTTCGACCGCTGGTACCGGCCCGAGAACACGACGATCATCCTCGTCGGTGACCTCGACCCCGAGGCGACCTTCGGCATGGTCGAGCGCTATTGGGGCGACTGGGAGCAAGGCGACTACACGGTCGACATTCCCGAGGAACCGGCACCCACGGGTCCCGACTACGAGCACATCAAATGGGACGGCCCGACACCGGCCTGGGTGATGAGCGGCTTCCGCGGCCCGGCGTATGAGCGCGGCGACAAGGCGATGCCTGCGATGGACCTGCTGGCATCCGTGTATTTCTCGCAGACCTCGGACCTCTACCAGAAACTCGTGATCCAGGAACAGGTCGTGGACCAGTTGTTCGCCTACTTCCCGACGCGCAAGGACCCGGGTCTGCTCACCATCGCCGCACGCCTGCTCGACGATTCGAAGGCTGCCTACGTGCATGAGGAGATCATGAAGACGCTTGCGCGTGCGCGCACCGAGCGCGTACCGGTGGACCGCCTTGAGGACATAAAGTCCAATCTGCGCTACAGCTTTGCGGGTGCCATGGACAACTCCGAGACGATCGGCGAAGTGCTCGCGAGCTACGTCCACTACGAGCGCACGCCGGAGACGCTGAATGACTATTACGCGGCGACCGCCGCGGTCACGCCCGCGGACCTGATGGCGTACGCGAACGAGTATTTCGTGGATATCGGCCGCAGCACGGTGACGCTGTCCACCGGCGAATCGCTGGCAGGCTTCGCCGGCGAGCGTACGCTCGTCGACGACCTCGTCGCAGACCTCAACGCGAAGCCGGCCGCCGACGTCGAATTCGTCGAGATGCGCTCGGAGACCTCGCCACTGGTCGACGTGTCGCTGATGTTCCACACCGGCGCAGCCTATGAACCCGCGGGCAAGCGCGGAATCGCCACGCTGACGGCCATGATGATCACCGACGGCGGCTCGGAGAATCGCACGCTCCGTGAAATCAATCAGGCCCTGTTCCCGCTCGCCGCGGGTTTCAGCGCGCAGGTCGACAAAGAGATGACCCGGCTCGCCGGCACGGTCCACCGCGACCGCCTCGATGACTGGTACAAGATCGTGTCCGACCAGTTGCTGAATCCGGGTTGGCGCGAGGATGACTTCAAGCGCCTCAAGACGCAGCTCATCGCCGCCATCCGGACGAACTTGCGTGGCAACAACGACGAGGAGTTCGCAAAGGAAGTCCTCTACGAGGCGCTGTACGTGGGTCATCCGTACGGCTCGCTGAACATGGGAGACGTGAGCGATATCGAGGCAATCACGCTCGCCGACGTGCAGGCGTTCTATGAATCGCAATTCACCGCGGCGAACGTCACGGTCGGGCTCGCCGGTGGCTACCCGGCGTCATTCACGGCGCGCCTCAACGAGGACCTCACGGGGCTGCCCGCCGGTGAGCGCAACGATCTCGACCTGCCTGAACCGCCCTCGCTCGACGGTCACCGCGCCATCGTCATCCAAAAAGAGACGCCGGGCGTCGCCGTCTCATTCGGCTTTCCAATCGACGTGACGCGCAGCGATCCGGATTGGGTCGCGCTGTGGCTCGCTCGCTCGTGGCTCGGGGAACACCGCAGCAGCAACTCGCACCTGTACCAGCGCATCCGCGAAACGCGTGGCATGAACTACGGTGACTACGCGTACATCGAATATTTCCCGGGCGGTATGTTCCGGTTCCAGCCGTCGCCGAACGTCGCGCGTCAGCAGCAGATTTTCCAAGTCTGGATACGGCCGTTGCGCGATAACAATGACGCTCACTTTGCGACGCGCGTCGCGATGTACGAGCTGCGCAAGGTACTCGACGAGGGTATGACCGCGGCGCAGTTCGAGGAAACCCGTAACTTCCTCGACAAGTACGTGAGCCTGCTCGTGAAGACGCAAGGCCGCCAGCTCGGTTATGCGCTCGACAGCGACTGGTACGGCACCGATGCGTTCACCGACTATGTGCGTGCCGGCCTCGCCGACCTTACGCTCGACGACGTGAATGCCGCGATCCGCGCGCATTGGCAGGTCGACGACATCCAGTTCGTGTTCATCTCGAAAGACGCGAACGACCTCGCTGAAAGACTCGTGTCGAACCGCGTCTCGGAACCGGTGTACAACGCGGAGATGACGGATGAAGTGAAGGCCGAGGACGCGGTCATCAAGTCACTCGAGCTCGGCTTCACCGCGGCGACGGTGACGGTCAAGAAGGAGACCGCATTCTTCGAATAAAGGGGTCAGAACAAAGTACCGGATCCCCGCGACACCAGGGGTCGGGACAATTTACCGAGCATCGGATCCGGTACTTTGTTCTGACCCCTTTATTAGTCGCCGGGGATTTCGCCCCGGCGTTGGGCCTCGACTTCCTTCCAGCCGGGCACCAGCCATCTCGACAGCAGGATGCCGACCTCGAACAACAGGTACATCGGCACCGCGAGCAGCGTTTGAGAAATCACGTCGGGCGGCGTCAGGAACATCCCGATGACGAACGCACCCACAAGTACATAGGGGCGCTTTCTTGCGAGCTGCACGGGCGTCGTGAAGCCGGTGCGCACCAGCAGAATGGTCGCGACCGGAACCTGGAACGCGAGCCCGAACGCGAAGAACAGCGCCAGCACGAAACTCAGATAGTGGGAGATGTCGGTCATCATCGTGACGCCCTCGGGCGGTGACGCGGCCAAGAACGCGAACACCAGCGGGAATACGATGAAATACGCGAACGCAATGCCCGCGTAGAACAGGAAAATACTGGCGACGGTGAGCGGTAGCGCGAAGCGCTTCTCCTGATGATAAAGCCCTGGCGCGATGAACGCCCAAGCCTGATACAGCACGTACGGCATCGCGAGCGCGAGGCCGGCGAACAATGCGAGCTTGAACGGCGTGAGAAACGGCGACGCGACCTCGGTCGCAATCATCGATGAGCCGGTGGGGAGCCGCGACATCAACGGCCCCGCGAGCGCGGTGAACAATTCGTTCGCGAAAGACGCGAGTACCGCGAACAACGCGAGCACGACCACCGCGACGCGCAGGAGCCGACTCCGCAGCTCAACCAGATGCTCTACCAGGGTCTGACCGCGCTTTGCGTCAGTCGCGGTCATCGTCACCCTTGAGCCCGCGCGCGATATCGCGGCGGCTGCGGTCGAGCTCCTCGCGCAGATCTTCTGCGTCGATTTCGCGGTCTACTTCCGCCTTCACCTGCGCGACCATGAGCTTCGCGCGGCCGACGAGTACGCCGGCGGTGCGCGCAAGCCGCGGCAGACGCTGCGGCCCGACGACAATCAGGCAGAGAACTGCGATGAGCAGGAGCTCCCAAAGGCCGACGTCGAACACGTCAGTGAATCAGCGTGTGTCGGGGTCTTTCGGGGGTGTGTCGTCGGTGTCCGCGTCGCTGGACTTCATGCCGGAACGGAAGTTCTTCACGGCTGAGCCGAGGTCGCTGCCGAGCGAGCGTAGCTTGCCGGTGCCGAACAGCAGCACGACGATCACCAAGATAATCAACAACTGCCAAATGCTTATTCCACCGAATCCCATGGCCTGTCCTCCGTCAGTCGACGAGCGAGTCGGCGAGGCGCTGCGCCTCTGCGAGTTCGAACTTGCCGTCGTACAGCGCGCGACCCACAATCGCACCCGCCAGATTATCCTCGCGCGCGGCCACCAGCGCACGCACGTCATGGAGGCTGCTCACACCGCCGGATGCGAACACCGGTACGGAAACGGCTCGAGCGAGCTCGATCGTCGCCTCGGCATTGATGCCACCGAGTTTCCCATCGCGCTCGATATCAGTGAATACGAATGCGGCGATACCGTCCCGCTCGAGATGGCGCGCGGTATCAAACAGGTCGTGCGTCGAGAGCTTCGACCAGCCGTCGATTGCGAGCCGGCCGGCACGCGCATCGAGGCCGACGATGATGTGTCCTGGAAATTCCAGGCACAGGTCGTTCACGAAGTGCGGCGTCGTGACCGCGCGTGTGCCGATGATGACCCAGTCGACGCCCGCGTCGAGGTAGGTCTGCACTGTTTCTTCGTTCCGGATGCCGCCACCGACTTGCAGCGGCAGGTCAGGGAATTCGGTGGCGATGGAATGGATCGCTTCGGCATTTGCGGGTTCGCCTGAAACAGCGCCGTCGAGATCGACGACGTGCAGGCGCCGCGCACCCGCGTCGATCCAACGGCGCGCGAGCGCGACCGGATCCTTGTCGACCACGGTTTTGCCGCGGACGCAGTGGCCGTTCTTGAGATTGATTGCCGGTATCAACAACATGGGGAAAGGAAAGCTCCAGAGCCTAGGTAATTTTTAACACGCTTCGAGCCAGAATGTCACCGGCCCGTCGTTCACGAGCGAAACTTGCATGTCCGCGCCGAAGCGCCCGTGCGCCGTTTCCGGCCACGCGCGCGCGGCGTTTTCGCACAGATACTCAAACAGACGTTCGCCCGCCTCGGGTGGCGCGGCGGGTGTGAAGCTCGCGCGTGCGCCTGACGTGGTATCGGCGACGAGCGTGAATTGAGGCACGAGCAGCAGGCCCCCGCCATGGAGGCGCAGGGACCGGTTCATGCGTCCATCGAGGTCCGCAAACACGCGGTAGCCGAGGATGCGCTCAATCAAGCGGTCGGCATGCGATACTTCATCGCCCCGGGCAAACCCCACGAATACCAGTAGTCCAGGCCCGATTCGCGCGACTTCCTCGCCGACGCACGCCACCGATGCCTGGGTCACCCGCTGCAACAACCCGATCACGTCACCGCACCCCGTGTAGGAAAATGCTTACAGAAAATACCAGCTTTTGCCGATAGGTGAATACCTGAGCGGGTGCCATAGTCCGCATCGAGGGAGCGATAGGGGCTCAATCACCCGGGAAAGGATTTCCCCTTCAGGCCCCGGCAGGGATGCCGGGGCTTTTTTCATCCCGCCGCGCGGGCCGCGCGCTTCCGCTCATGTTCCAGCAGCTTGCGCTTACGCAGACGGATCGACTCCGGCGTGACTTCCACCAGTTCATCATCGTCGATGAACTCGAGCGCCTGCTCGAGCGAGAAGCGAATCGGTGGGGTCAGGATCATGTTCTCGTCCTTGCCTGCGGCGCGCACGTTCGTGAGCTGCTTGCCCTTCAGCGGGTTCACGACGAGGTCGTTCTCGCGGCTGTGGATGCCGACGATCATCCCCTCGTAAACCTCGACGCCCGGGTCGATCAGCATGCGACCGCGTTCCTGCAACGCAAACAACGAGTACGCCAGCGCGGTCCCCTGTCCGTTGGCGATCAGCACGCCGTTGCGACGCTGGCCGATGCCGCCGCGACGTACGGGGCCGTAATGGTCAAACACGTGATGCAACAGCCCGCTGCCCGATGTGGCGGTCATGAACTCGGTGCGGAAGCCGATTAGCCCACGTGCGGGAATCAGGTAATCAAGGCGGACGCGGCCCTTGCCGTCACCCATCATGTCCTGCAGGTCGCCGCGGCGCTCGCCAAGTTTTTCCATCACGGTGCCCTGGTGCGCCTCTTCGACGTCCACGGTCAGATTCTCGAACGGCTCGCACAGCTCACCGTCCACTTCCTTGGTGATGACCTGCGGGCGCGACACGGCAAGCTCGTAACCCTCGCGGCGCATCGTCTCGATCAGGATCGACAGGTGCAGCTCACCGCGTCCGGACACCTGGAAACGGTCCGGGTTCTCGGTGTCCTCGACGCGTAATGCGACGTTGTAGATTAGCTCGCGCTGCAGGCGCTCGCGGATTTGGCGCGAAGTCACGTACTTGCCCTCGCGGCCCGCGAACGGCGAATTGTTCACTTCGAAACCCATGCTCACCGTCGGCTCGTCGACCGACAGCGGCGGCATGACCTCGATCCGTTCCGGCGCACAGATTGTGTCGGAAATACCGAGCGCATCGATGCCGGTGAACGCGATGATGTCGCCGGCCTGCGCGTCGGGGACTTCTACGCGGTTGAGGCCGTGGAAGCCGAGGATCTGCAGCATGCGGGCATTGCGCCGTTCGCCGTTGCGGTCCACGACGACGACCGGGGTGTTCGTCTTCACCCGGCCGCGCGAGATGCGGCCGATACCGATGACGCCGACGAAACTCGAGTAATCGAGGCTCGACACCTGCATCTGGAACGGGCCCGACGGGTCGACGGCCGGCGGCGTCACCCGGTCGATGATGGCCTGGAACAACGGATCCATGTTGCCGCCGTGCGTCTCGGCATCGAGGTTCGCCCAGCCCTGCAGCGCAGAGGCATAGATGACCGGGAAGTCGAGCTGCTCTTCGGTCGCACCGAGTTTGTCGAACAAGTCAAAGGTCTGGTTCAACACCCATTCCGGCCGCGCGCCCGCACGGTCGACCTTGTTGATCACGACGATCGGCTTCAGGCCGAGTGCGAACGCCTTGCGCGTCACGAAGCGCGTCTGCGGCATCGGGCCGTCGACCGCATCGACGAGCAGCAATACCGAGTCGACCATCGACAGTACGCGCTCGACCTCGCCGCCGAAATCTGCGTGGCCCGGCGTGTCGACGATGTTGATACGAAAGTCGTGCCACCGGATCGCGGTGTTTTTCGCAAGAATCGTGATACCGCGCTCGCGCTCGAGATCGCTCGAATCCATCACGCGCTCGACTTGCGGCGCGCGTTGGTCGAGCGTGCCGGACTGCTGCAGCAAGCGGTCGACGAGCGTGGTCTTACCATGGTCGACGTGGGCGATGATGGCGATGTTGCGTAAATTCTGGATCACTGGGGTCTGGCCGGGGCGCGGCGGGTTGGTTACGGTGAAAGGCGCGGCATTATACTGCAATGACCATGGACACATTCGTCAAAGTCGCGAGGTTCCGGAACCTGCCTGACGCCCAGATTGCGCTCGGACGGCTGGAAGCCGAGGGCATTCCGGCATTCCTCGCTGATCAGTACCTCGTTCAGGCGCTGCCGGGCGCGATCGGCGAGATTCCGCTGCTCGTTGCCGGACATAACGAACTGCGCGCTCTCGAGGTGCTCGCGACCGACTATTCCGTGGATTTGGAGGATGACCATGAAACGACGTGATTTCCTCGCCGGCGCCGCCGCGCTCGGTGCGACCGGACTTGCCGGCTGCAAGCCCGAGCGCGAGACAGCGGCCGGGTCGTATGCCGCGGGCGAGATGATCCACTGGCGCATGGTCACCACCTGGCCGAAAAACTTCCCCGGGCTCGGTACCGGTGCGGAGACACTCGCACGGCTGATCGGCGAAATGAGTGGCGGTCGCATCCGGGTCCAGGTCTATGGCGCCGGCGAGCTCGTGCCGGCGTTCGAGGTATTCGACGCGGTCGCGCGGGGCACAGCGGATATGGGCCACGGCGCCGCGTATTACTGGAAGGGCAAATCGGAGGCGACCCAGTTCTTCGCGGCGGTGCCATTCGGGATGACCGCGCAGGAAGTCATCGGCTGGCTGTACTACGGCGGCGGGCTCGAACTCTACCGCGAGTTGTACGCACCGTTCGGCCTCGTCCCGGCACCTTGCGGCAACACCGGCACGCAGATGGGCGGCTGGTTCAACAAGGAAATCCGTTTGGTCGCGGACCTGCGCGGCTTGAAAATGCGTATCCCCGGGCTCGGCGGCGACGTCCTGCGGCGCGCGGGCGGTACGCCGGTGAACCTGCCGGGCGGCGACATCTTCACCGCGCTGCAGACTGGCGCGATTGACGCAACCGAGTGGGTCAGCCCGTACAACGACCTCGCATTCGGCCTACACCGCGCCGCGCGATATTACTACTACCCCGGCTGGCAGGAACCCGGGCCGGTCCTCGAAGCGTTATTCAACAAGGAAGTACTTGAGGCGCTGCCCGCCGACCTCCAGAACATCGTGCTCAATGCCTGCCGCGTCGCCGAGCAGGACATGCTCGCCGAGTACACCGCGCGCAACCCCATCGCGCTTGACCAACTCGTCAACGAACACGGCGTCGAGCTGCGCGCATTCCCAGAGGATGTGCTCGCGCGCCTGCGCGAGATTTCCGCGGAGGTCATCGCCGAAGTCGGTGCGAAAGATGAACTGTCGCGGCGCATCTATGCGTCCTACACCGGCTTCCAGACACGCGTCCAGACCTACCAACGCATCGCCGAAGAAGCCTACGCCCGCGCCCGCTAGCCCCGAGCCAGTGCCATCCCGAGCCAGAGCGCAAATAACGCCACCGCCACGCTGCCAACGGCATTCGCACCGGCGACCAGCATCTCGCCCTTGCGCATGAGCGCGACTGTCTCGATGCCGAATGCCGAAAACGTCGTGAAGCCGCCGAGCACCCCCGCAAACAAGAACACGCGCGTGTCGGCGCCGACCGCATCCGCGCGCAGCAGGTAACCGACCGCGAGCCCCGCGAGCAGGCAACCGAGCGCGTTCACCGCGAACGTGCCCCACGGAAACCGTGATGCGACCGTGTGATGCGTGACCCAACCCGACATCAGGTAGCGCCCGACCGAACCAATCGCGCCGCCCGCGGCGACCAGCAAGAGCGCTTTCATTTTTTCTCCCACTCCGCAGGTAGGTTGCCATGGGCCGGAATGCCGCCCGCGTCCTTCAGCAGGCGCGCGAGATGCATGAGGTTCCAGGCCATGAATTGGGTATTGCGCTGCGTGAACGTGTTGTCGAAGCCGACACGGCTGCCGTCCTTTTTTTCGTCTCCATAGCTCGGTCCCGGACCCGCCTCACCGATCCAACCGGCGTCCGCCTGCGGCGGGATTGTATAGCCGATATGTTGCAGCGAATACAGCACGCCCATGCCCACGTGTTTGATGCCGTCCTCATTGCCGGTCACGATGCACCCTCCGACCTTGCCGTAATACACATATTGCCCCTTTGCATTCTTGTCGGATGAGTGTGCGTACAGTCGTTCAATGACACGCGAACACACCGACGAACGCTCCCCGAGCCAAATCGGGGTGCCGAGCACGAGGATGTCGGCCCGGTTGACGAGCGTGTAAAGCGCAGGCCACTCGTCCCGCTCGCACCCGTGCTCGGTCATGTCCGCTTGGACGCCGGGCGCGAGTTCGTAATCGAGCGCGCGCACGTGTTCGACCGCGACCCCCTGCTCACGCATCACATTCTCGGCGACCGCCATCAGCGTCGAGGTATGCGATGGCTGGGGATTGGGCTTCAGCGTGTTGTTGATGAACAGCGCCTTTAGGTCTGAGTATTTCATTTAAAACTCCGTTCTAGCAGGTCGCAGTTCGCTCGTACACGTCGTACGTAGTCCGCGAAGAACTGCTGTCGTCTGCGCGCGGGGTAGACGTCCTCCACCAGCGCCGGATTCGCGGCTTCGACTGTGGCGAGAATTCCATCGATTGATTGCCGGATTGCACCCGTGATTGTGCTGGCAAAACGTGCGATCACCGTCGGGCGCAGGCGCGTGTCGACACCAAACCGCGCCCACGCCGCAGCGTCCAGCCGAGACGGCGCAGCTTCGCCGCCGATGCTCATCGCCAGTTCGCGCGAAAGCGCCGGGTACAGCTCGGTGTTGACCAGGTCGTACGCGGGGGAAAGGCGTACGCTTCCATCAATCGCGTGCAACAACGCGAAATTCTTCGCATGCGCATCGAAGTTTCCCACCAGCAAATTGAACAGCAACCGTCTCAGCAGTTCAAGGCGGTCGCGTGCCGGCACGCTCGCATATTGATCGAGCAGCGAAAAACATTCACGCCATCCGGGGCCGCCTTGTTGCTCGTACTTGGCCAGTGTGGGCGTGCCGGAGAGCTGCGCAAAATCTTCCTGATGCAGTCTAACCCAGGCGGCGTCCTGCGGCGCGCGGTCGAATCGCTTGACCGCATAGCTGCCGGCGAACCAGAAGACGGTCGCCGTTTCGAGCCCGCACGCGTCCGCGAGTGTCATGGTCAGCAGTTCGTTGAGACCACTCAGTTCGATTCCACTCAACGGATCCTGGATATCAGGTTTCAGGATGACCGAACTCGGCGCGCCGTCTTCACATAGGTAAGCCAAGCCATCGTCCATGTGCACGAGGAGCTTGTCCTGCGCGCCGGCGAGCGAGAGTCGAAGACCTGGCGCCGACGTGAACGCCGGGCGGCCGGCTGGATTTCGGGTCCAGTTCCGGAGCTCGTCGACAGCGAGCGGTGCGTAACGACCTTGCCTCGGCCGCCATTCCGGATCGGCGTGTAGCGCGACCGCACCTGCGCAGTCCGCGCCGACCGCTCTGAGCAAGCCGAAGTCGTCATGCTCTGCGATGCGAAGCTGACGACAGAGCGCAGCTCGCCATGCGCCTTCCGGCAGCAGGTTCTGAAAAAACGCGCGCGTGATTTCGTCCAAGTAAGGCTCGGCACGAAGCGGCATCGTGACAGAGACGGGCGCGGGTGCATCCGCCCGGTAGCAGAACGCAAGCTGACCACCCTCGTTGTCGAGGTGGCCGATTGGCTGGTCTGACAGAAACACCCAAAGGCGATTGCCGTTCATTCTGTCATCTCGCCCTGCACCCTCACGCCGACGGACCGCGCAATACGAAGCGCGAGCCCGAGCGACGCGCCAGATTTGCCCCGCTCGAGTTCGGACAAAAAGCGGATGCTGACGCCGTTCGCGGCGGCGCACTCTGCGAGGGTCAGTCCATGCTGTTTGCGGGCGACCCGGATGGCGCTGCCGAACGCGGCCGCATCGGCGAAGTCGATAAATTTTCCCATACGGGAAAATATAGACGTATTTTTACAAAAATCAACAGAATTGTACTGAATGGGATAATTTAGCGTTTAATGATGGTCAAATCACCTGAATTATCCCATTCAGGACATTTGTTGATGGCGCTAACCGGCAAATCAGCTGATTGGTTTGCGATGCCCACGCTTCGGACGTACATTGACGTTTCAGGAAAGACACGGCCCCTTTTAGGCGCGCCCGCTTTTCCTCGGCTTCTTGCCAGATAAATTCCGGGTGCCGCCGCATGGAGGTAAATCATGCGACACCCGATTGCGTCTGTAATTTCAATAGCTACCCTGGCCACAATATTTTCATACTCGTCAGGTATTACCTCGCTGGCTGAGGCGAGCGAACCGACTAATCGCGAACGCGACGTCCAAGAGCGCTTGCGCGACGCAGCCGCACGAGAGGCTGCCCTCGAAGCGCTCGGAACCCAATTGAAGATTCGATACGGCGACAAAGGTGCAATCCGGACTATCAGCGGAAGCCTGAATCTGCCGCCACCGGATCCCGAAAATCTGCCAGAGATTGAGAGTCAGTTACTGGAGTACTTGCGCATCCCGTTGGGTTTGAAGGATGCAGAATCATTTACAAATGCGCGCATCATACGGAGCGTGCGTGGTCAATATACGTTGAAGCTCGCCCAAATGATTGACGGTCTCCCAGTCATCGGTGGCTCCATCGCAATCCGCTACGATGCCGACCACAAGCCGCTCACGATTTCGTCGTATCTCGCGCTCGACGAAAATCTTCGCCGTGATGTCCAAATCGACATGAACCATGCGGCGCAAGCCGCAGCGGACGCGACGCGATCGCCACAATCCGAAGTCGCTTTCAAGGGCACGCGACCGACTTATTTGCGACAGAAGGACGAAGTCGTATTGGTCTGGGAGACCATTGTCCGACAGCCTTCCGACTCCCCGTCAGGCGGACCGGTCCGCGTATTTGTCGATGCAAATTCGGGGGAGATTGTCGCCATCTGGCCGACACGCGCGCACGGCAAGCATCGCATCGCCCATGACGCCGACTATTCGAATTCTTATGAGCCTGGAAGCCCCGAAATCGAAGAGGGCGGATCGACCTCGGGCGTTGATGAGCATGCGCTGAATGCGTACGACTATGCCGGTGACACTTACGACGTGCTAACGTCGGTATTCGACCATCAAACATTCGTCGGCTCGACCAAGAATGGCAATGAAGCGATTCGTATCACCGTGAATTATTGCAACCCCCCAACGACACCACCCGAGAACTGTTCGTACAACAACGCATTCTTCGAGGATGATTCCGCCGGCAGCGGTGACATCGACGAGATGCGCATCGTCTTCGGCGTGGGAGACGATGATATTTACGGGAATTACGCCGATTCACGCGACATGGTCGCGCACGAATATGCGCACGGCGTGACCCACACTTTTGGCCCCATCGGGTACGTCGCAGCGCAAGCCGGCGCAATCAACGAAGCGTACTCGGACATCATCGCTGCGATCGTTCACGAGGAAATCGAAAACGAGATTGATTGGTCGTTCGCCGAGGACGTCTACCGGCCAGGAAATAGTACCGCGCTTCGTTACCTCGACGAACCGCGCAAGGATTGTGACACTCCATTGATTGGATGCGTGGGAAACCCGATGGATGACTTCGACGATCCGGATTTCGACAATGTTTCGCACCATGATCGCGCCGGCGTCGCTAACCTGGCGTTCGCGCTGCTCGTGGAAGGTGGCGGTCATCCTCGGGGCATAAACGCGGCCGAGGTCGAACAAGGAATCGGGATCGACAAGGCGCGGGAAATTTTTTTCGATGCCGTCAGTAATTTACCCGAGAATAATTCCGCCGAATTTAAGGACTTGCGCGAGCGTACTGCGTTGAGTGCCAATCTACTCTATGGCACCACCGAAGAGGGGCGAGTGCATCAAGCATTCGATGTCGTCAACGTGCCTGGCAGTCCCAATGTGCCACCGGAAATGCCCGCTTCGATTTCCAAGACGCATTGGTATTGTTACGGATGGTATACGATTGACTGGCCCGATTCCGAGGGCGCGACTGGGTACGATCTGCGACATTCTGAAACCGGCGCTGATTTCGACAATGGCACCATTCTCTATGTCGGTGGCAGCACGTCCGTGAACGTGAATGTCGAGAGCACCGGCTACGTCGGAGTCAAAGCGTGCAACACGAGCGGCTGTTCCGGTTTTAAGGGGCCCCTGTTCGTCGAGCGGCTCGTCACCTGCCAGTGATGACGCGGCGCTGCCACGCTTACGCGTCCCTTGCGGCACTCGCGGCACTCGCCGTCGTGTCCTGCGGCGGCGGCCCGGAGTCTGATCTCCCGGACCCTCCGCCGCCACCTCCACCGCCCCCACCGCCCGAGTGGTTTGTCCCCGAGTGCGAAGTCGTCGCCGGGCCGCCGATTGCGACGTACTCGCCGGACGCCGGCATCACGCTGCGCCCGAATGCAGAATCGCCGGACGGCGACGTCCAACTGTCGGTGCCCTCGATCGGCGTGGCAAGCGAGCACGGCGGCTTGCTGTTCGCGAGCAACAATGCAACCCGCGTCTACGTTTCCTCCGACGCGGGCTGCAACTGGGGCCTCGCCTACACCCGCGCCGGGGCAATCCGCGGGTTCGCGGTAACGGACCGGTGGGGCTATGTTGGCATCGGCAGCGGCGAACGCGAAATCGTGCGTCTCGGCCCGGCCGGCGTGGAAGCGGTTCATCCCCTGCCGTTCAGCATCAATTGGTTAACGTCGACGCCCGCAGATCCAGAAGCGGTTTATGCTGTTTCGAGCAGTCTCTCGAATACACGACAAATCTGGAGTTCTCACGATTTGGGCGCATCGTGGCTTGAACTAGGGAATATCGGATCGACGCCTGGGTCAATCCAGCAACTGGCGATCAGCCCCACCGACATGCTGCACTTCGTCGCCACGGGCAGCGGCGAACTCGCGCTCTCCTTTGACGGCGGGCGCAACTGGAGCGAGTCCACGGGCATCCTCAAGGACGCGTTCTCCACCAGTACCCATCACGTGGTGTTCGGCGGCGACCGCGACGTCACGGACATCTGGGTCAGTGGGCTACGCCGCTGGCGCGACGAAGAGGGCCGCATCGAGCGCGACGAACGCTTCATCGCGCGCTCGACCGATCTCGGGCTGAGCTTCACCGACGTGGTCACAGCGGACGACGGGATAGCGTTGGCGGGTGGCACCAAACTCGCGACGCGGCCGGGCATCGCGGGGGAGGTGCTGTTCACCAGCCCCAATTGTCCGTCCGGCAAGCGGACGATCTACCACTATCGCGCCAGCGACAACTCCGTGACCGCAATCACCTGGGAGCCCGGCGAGGCCGGCCGGTTCGGCTCGCTGGTGTTCCACCCGGAAGACCCGGACGTGCTCTATCTCGGCCGCGACTTCACCGGTAGTTGCGAATAATGTCGATGGCACGACTCATTGCCGCATTTGCGGTCCTTGCCGCCGTGTCCTGCGGCGGCGGCTCGGAGCCTGATCTCCCGGGCCCGCCTCCGCCGCCTCCGCCGCCCGAATGGTTTGTCCCCGAGTGCGATGTCGTCGCTGGGCCGCCGACCGCGACCTACTCGCCGGACGCCGGCATCACGCTACGCCCGAATGCAGAAGCGGCGGACGGCGACGTCCAGCTGACGGCATTCTCGATTGGCGTGGCGAGCGAGTACGGCGGCTTGCTGTTCGCGAGCAACCACGCAACCCGCGTCTACGTCTCCTCCGATGCGGGGTGTAGTTGGGGCCTTGCGTATACTCGCGCCTCGGCCGTCCAGTTCTTTACGGTAACGGACCGGTGGGGCTACGTGACTGTCGGCACCCGCGACGAAGAGATTGTCCGCCTCGGTCCGGCCGGCGTGGAAGCGGTCCATCCTCTGCCATTCGATGCCGATTGGTTGGCATCGACACCTGCGGATCCTGGTGCTGTTTATGCAGTGTCACGTCAAACGCCCACCGTGGACTTGGTTCGGCGCTCGGGTGATATGGGGAAAACCTGGGAGACCCTAGGAGACGTCGGTTCGAGTCCTGCCATCCAGCAACTGGCCATCAGCCCCACCGACATGCTGCACTTCGTCGCAACGGGCAGCGGCGAGATCTCGCTCTCCTTCGACGGCGGACGTAGCTGGAGCGAGTCGACGGGCATCCTCAAGGACGCCTTCTCGGCCAGCACCCACCACGTGGTGTTCGGCGGCGACCGTGACGTCACCGACATTTGGGTCAACGGATCCCGCCGCTGGCGCGACGACGAGGGTCGCATCGAGCGGGACGAGCGCTTCATCGCGCGGTCGACCGATCTCGGGTTGAGCTTCACCGACGTCGTTACTACGGACGACGGCGTTTCGTTGCGAGGCGGCACCAACCTCGCGACACGGCCGGGCATCGCCGGGCAGGTACTGTTCGAAGACTACACGAAGCCGGCGATATACCATTACCGCGCGAGCGACGACTCCGTGACCGTGATCACTTGGGAACCCGGCGAGGCCAGCCGCATTAGCTCATTGGTGTTCCATCCGGAAGACCCGGACGTACTCTACCTCGGCCGCGATTTCGCCGGCTGCTGCGGGTAAGGTGCCGGCATCACTGATAAAGCACCGACGGCAGCCAGGTCGCGAGCGCCGGCCACGCGGCAAGCACGCCGAGCGCGAGCAGTTGGATGCCGATGAACGGCGCGACCCCCCGGTAAATGGTCGCCGTCGTGACGGCTGGCGGCGCCACGCCACGCAGGTAGAACAGCGCAAAACCGAACGGGGGCGTGAGGAACGACGTCTGCAGGTTCAGCGCGATCATCACGCCGAGCCAGACCGGGTCGACGCCCATCATCAGCAGCGCTGGGCCGACGATCGGCACGACCACGAACGTGATCTCGATGAAGTCCAGCACGAAGCCGAGCACGAACATGAATGCCATCACCGCAACCAATGCGCCGAACGTGCCCCCCGGCAGCGCCGACAGCAGGTCGAGCACCAGCGCCTCGCCCTGCAGTCCACGGAACACCAAGGCGAACACCGACGCACCGATCAGGATTGCAAACACCATGCACGTGATCCGCAGCGTTTGCTGCATCGTCTCGCGCAGGCGCGCAGCATCGAGCCCGCGGCGCGCGAGCGCGAGTGCCAGCGCGCCGGCCGCACCGACCGCCGCGGCCTCGGTCGGCGTCGCGAAGCCGCCGATGATCGAGCCGAGCACCGCGACCATCAGGAGTAGCGGCGGCAACATCGCGCGCGCCGCGCGCACAGCAAGCCCCGCGGCGGACAGGCCATCGCGCTCCGCGCGTGGAATCGCCGGTGCTGCCGCGGGTCGCAGCCACGCAACCCCCATGATGTACGCGGCGTACAGCGCGACCAGCAAGATGCCCGGCAGCAACGCACCCGCGAACAGGTCGCCGACCGAGACCGCGCGCGGCGAGAACACGCCCTGCGCCAATTGCGCCTGTTGGTACGCGGATGACACGACGTCGCCGAGCATCACGAGCACGATTGACGGCGGGATGATCTGCCCGAGCGTGCCCGACGCACAGATCGTGCCGCTCGCGAGCGCCGGGTCGTAGCCGCGGCGCAGCATCACCGGCAGCGACAACAGCCCCATCGTGATGACGGTCGCGCCGACGATGCCGGTGCTCGCCGCCAACAGCATGCCGACGACCAACACCGACAGCCCGAGCCCACCCCGGAGCGGGCCGAACAACAGCGTCAACGTGTCGAGCAGGTCCTCCGCGATGCGCGTCCGCTCGAGCACGACGCCCATGAACACGAACAGCGGCACCGCGATCAGCGTTTCGTTCTGCATGATGCCGAACAACCGGTTCGGCAGCGCCTGCAGGTACACCGTATCGAACAGACCGAACGAAGCGCACGCGAACGCGAACAACAGCGACACGCCGCCGAGCACGAACGCGACCGGAAAGCCGGTCATCAGCGCGGCGATGATGATCACAAATAGCAGGAGGGCGAGCCATTCCATCAGCGTCGAAGGACCCGCAGGGCGGCGGCGGCCATCGTGATGCCTTGGAGCGCAAGCAGCGCCGCCGCGACCGGAATCGCGGTCTTCAGCAGGAACAGGCCCGGCAAGCCGCCGGCCTCGCGCGAGCGCTCACCGACCGACCACGACGCCGCGACATAGTCCCAGCTCGACCACGCGACGTAGGCGCACAGCGGCAGAAGCAAGACAACCGTGCCGACGAGATCGACCCACGCGCGGCCGCGTTCACCGAAGCGGCGATACAACACATCCACACGCACGTGCGCGTCGTGCTTCAGCGTATACGCGAGGCCCAGCATCAGCGCGACGCCGTGCAGCCAAGTGACCGACTCCTGCAGCGCGATCCAACCGGCATCGAACAGGTAGCGCGCAATGACGACGACGACCGTCACAATGACCATCGCAAGCATCAGCCATGCGAGCGTGCGGCCAACCCATTCGATTGAACGAGCAATCATGCGCATGCGGCCCCCGCCTGCGGAAACGTCGGCGCGTACGCCGCAAGCGCGTCTACGCGGACGCGCATTTCCTCCGGATCCTTCGTAGCTCGTGGGTCGGCGAGCCGGGATTGCAAAAATCGATTTGCGGCGTCGCTCAATGCCGCCGGAAACGCGTCGCGTTCGGCCACCGCGACCGGACGGATTTCCGCATAGGAATGCCCGAGCGCGGCGAGTCGTGCGAGGTCGATGCCAGCGCCGCCCCAGCACCAGTCCAGCGCCGCGACGGCCACGTCCTCGATGAACGCGCCTTCCCGCGCGAAGTGAAAATCGATGACGCCATTCAGGATGTCCCCGTCGAACAACGCGTTGTCGCGGAACAGGTCGGAATGAATGATGCCGGTCGTCGCGTCCGTCATCGTAATTCGGTGCATGCGGCCGAGAAAGCCGCCGATGGCCGCGCATTGTGCGCGCGTGGGCGCGACCGGGTGCGCACCGTCGATCCATGCACTCAGCGCGGCCGGGCGGCCCGCGAGCGATGCGGTCCAGCCAGCGTGCTGCGGCCAAGGCGCCGCGACCGGCAGGCCTGCGTCGGCGAGTCGCGCGGTCAATGCGAGCGTGCGCTCCGCCTCGTCATGCGTGCGCGACTCGAACAGGGTGAGCACGAATTGGCCGATGTCGGTCTGTACGAACCAGTTGGAGTTGTCGACGCCGCCATCGGTCGGACGCCATTCGTTCAGCGCGCCGGCGCTGCACGCGGCGAGCCATGCGCGAAGTGCATCGTCGTCGATGGCCGTGAACACGGCCATCGTCAGAGTTCCAACATGATCTCGCGTTCGGCCGGCGATGGCTCGAAGCTGCGCTGCGCGTAGAAGTCGAAAATGACCTTCACGACCTCTTCCGGGTCGTCGACGAGCTGAAGCAGGTCCATGTCGGACGCCGAGATCGTGCCCTCGCCGACGAGCTTGTCGCGGAACCAATCAAGCATCCCAGACCAGAACTCGGTGCCGACGAGGATGATCGGGATGCGCCGCGACTTGCCGGTTTGTACCAATGTCAGGATCTCGCACAGCTCGTCGAGCGTGCCGAAGCCACCGGGCAACACCACGTACGCCGACGCGTACTTCACGAACATCACCTTGCGCGAGAAGAAATGACGGAAATCAATCGCGATGTCCTGGTATGGATTCGCGGCCTGTTCCATCGGCAGCACGATATTGAGCCCGATGCTGGGCGACCGGCCCGCCTGCGCGCCCTTGTTCGCCGCCTCCATCAGGCCCGGACCGCCGCCGCTCACGACCGAGAAGCCCGCATCCGACAACAGCCGGCCGACCGTTTCGCCGAGCTTGTACCACTCGCTGTCCGGCGGCGTGCGCGCCGAGCCGAATACGCTGACCGACGGTTTGATCGCCGCGAGCCGGCCGAAGCCTTCGACGAACTCCGCCATGATCTGGAAGATTTTCCATGACTCACGGTTCAGCGCCGCTTCCTCGGGATGCCGTTTCGTGGTGCGCAGGCTAGGGTCTTGATCGCTCATATCGATTTACCGTTTCCAGAAGGCGGGGGTGAGTATCACCAGCAACGTGAAAATCTCAAGGCGCCCGAGCAGCATCGCGCTGACGAGCACCCATTTCGCGAAGTCATCGACAGCGCCGAAGTGCTCGGAGACCTGTCCGAGCCCGGGGCCGAGGTTGTTCAGCGTGGCGGCGGTGGCCGAGAACGCCGTCACCTGGTCGAGTCCGGATGCCATCAGCAGCAGCATGATCACCGTGAATACGCCGATGTACACCGAAAAAAAGCCCCACACGGCCTCGACGACCCGCGGCGCGACGGGCCGACCGTTGATGCGCACCGACATCTGCGCGCTCGGGTGCACGAGGCGCACGATTTCGCGGGCACCCTGCTTGATCAAGAGCAGGACGCGGATGACCTTGATGCCGCCACCAGTGGAGAACGCACAGCCGCCGATGAAACTCACGAAAATCAGCAGTACCGGGACGAACCCTGGCCACTCGGCGAAGTTCGCGCTGGTGAACCCGGCCGTCGTCCCGATGGAGACCGCCTGGAAAAGCGCTTTTACGAGGGTGCGGTCCAGAGAGTCATACACGTTTGCGCTGGACAGGTAGGCGACCGAAACCAGCGTCACGATCCCGGCGACGATCAGCATCGTCCGGAACTCTGAATCCGCGAGGTATTGCCCGAATCGTCGCGAGCGCCACGCGGCGAAGTGCAAGCCGAAGTTACCCGCCGCGAACAGCATGAAGAAAATGGCGATCAGCTCGATGAGCGAACTGTCGTAATACCCGATGCTTGCGTCATGCGTGGAGAATCCGCCGTTCGCGACCGTCGACAGCGCGTGGCCAGCCGCGTCGAACCCAGGCATCCCCGCGCCCCAGTATGCAAGCGCGCACGCGATGGTCATCGCGACGTAGATGTACCACAACGCCTTGGCCGTTTCGGTGATACGTGGCGTGAGTTTATTGTCCTTGACGGGGCCCGGTGTTTCCGCGCGGTACAGCTGCATGCCGCCGACGCCGAGAATCGGCGCGAGCGCGACCGCGAGGATGACGATTCCCATGCCGCCAAGCCATTGCAATTGCTGGCGGTACCAACGGATGGACTCGGGTAGGTAATCGATTCCGACGAGGACCGTCGAGCCGGTCGTGGTCAGGCCGGAAATGGCCTCGAACACCGCGTCGGTGACCGAGACGTTCGGTGACGTCGAAACGAGCAAGGGGATCGCGCCCGCCGCACCCAGGACCCCCCAGAACGCGACGGTGACGAGGAAACCATCACGCAACCGGAGGTCGCCCCGCTCTTCTCGTACCGGCAGCCACAGTAGCGCGCCTATGCAGAGCGTCGCGACGAAACCGGTCACGAACGCCATCGCACTGCCATCGTCGAATACAAGCGAAACGACGAGCGGCGGAATCATCGTCGCGCTGAAAATCATCAACAGCATGCCGACGATTCGCTGCACGCAGAACAGATTCATCAGGTGAAGGCCACGCTCACTTCGAACAATTTCTCGACCGCGGCAACGTGTTTCTTGTCGACGAGGAACAGGATCAGGTGGTCGTCGGGCTCGATCTCAATGTCGCCGTGCGCCATCAATACATGTTCACCGCGAACGACTGCGCCGATCGTCGTGCCATGCGGGAGTTCGATTTCGCTGATTTGCCGACCGACCACGCGCGACGTCTCGCGGTCGCCGTGCGCGACGGCCTCGAGCGCCTCCGCGGCGCCGCGTCGAAGCGAGTGCACGGCGGTCACATCGCCGCGTCGGATGTGCGTGAGCAGCGACCCGATCGTGACCTGCTGGGGCGAGATCGCGATGTCGACAAGCCCGTCCTCGGCGAGTTCCGCGTACTTCGGCCGGTTGATCAGCGCCATCACTTTCTTCGCGCCCATCTGCTTGGCGACCATCGCGGACAGGATGTTCGCTTCCTCGTCGTTCGTCACTGCGCAGAATACGTCGGTCGTCTCGATGCTCTCCTCGCGCAGCAAGTCTTCGTCGGCGGCGTCGCCGTGCAGAACGAGCGTGTGCTGCAGCCGCTCAGACACATGCCGCGCCCGCATCGGGTCACGCTCGATCAATTTGACTTGGTTCCGCTCCTCAAGCGATTCCGCGAGGCGCATGCCGATGTTGCCGCCGCCCGCGATGATCACGCGCCGGACCGGCCGATCGAGTTTGCGCAGCTCGCTGATGACGACACGGATGTTCTGACGCGCAGCGATGAAAAACACCTCATCGTCGGCCTCGATCACGGTATCGCCCTCGGGCATGATCGGCTGGCCCTTGCGATAGATCGCGGCGACGCGGGTCTCGACGCTCGGGATGTGCTTCTTGATGGTCTTCAGCTCGTGGCCGACGAGCGGTCCACCGAAGAACGCGCGCACGCCGACCATGCGCACGCGGCCATTCGCGAAGTCGACGACTTGCAGCGCGCCCGGGTATTTGATGAGTCGGTTGATGTATTCGGTGACGAGCTGCTCGGGGCTGATCAGAACATCGACTGGCAACGCCTCCTGCTTGAACAGTTGCGGGTTGTTCAGGTAGTCAGCCTCGCGCACGCGTGCGATTTTGGTCGGAGTGTGGAACAGCGTGTACGCGACCTGACACGCGATCATGTTGGTCTCGTCGCTGTCGGTGACGGCAATCACCATCTCCGCATCCTCGGCGCCCGCCTGCCGCAGCACCGCCGGGTGCGACGCGAAGCCGCAGACGGTATTGATGTCGAGGCGGTCCTGCAAGTCCCGCAGCAGGTGTTCGCGGAGGTCCACGACCGTGATGTCGTTGACCTCTTCTTTGGCGAGATGTCGCGCGACCGTGGATCCGACCTGGCCCGCGCCCAGGATTATTATTTTCATGGGGCGTAATGCTACGCCATTGGCGAGAGATTGGCGTAGGCCAGCACCAGCCACTTGGTACCGGCATCGCGGAAATTGACTTGGACGCGGGCATGCTCGCCGTCACCCTCGAAATTGAGGACGACCCCCTCGCCGAATTTCGAGTGGCGTACGCGCTGCCCGAGCTTCAGCCCCCCCGGCGTCTCGCGCTGCGCGACCGGCGCCGCGCCGGGGCGCCGGTACACCGGCCGGGAAACACGCGGTCGAGCACGCACCTCCTCAAGATGCTCGACTGGAATCTCGGCAATGAACCGCGATTCGGTGGTCAGCGTATCGGTGCCATACAGTCGCCGGCTCTCCGCCCAGGTCAAGTAAAGCTGCTTCATCGCGCGCGTCATGCCGACGTAGCAGAGCCGCCGCTCCTCCTCGAGCCCGCCCGGGTCGAGGATGGACCGCTGGTGCGGGAATAAGCCGTCCTCGAGTCCGCACAGGAACACGAGCGGGTACTCAAGCCCCTTCGCGGAGTGCAGCGTCATCAATTGCACGCAATCGTCCCATTCGCCGCCTTGCGATTCGCCGGCCTCGAGCGCCGCATGCGCGAGAAACAGCGACAGCGGAGGCAGTTCCTCGTCGCCGGGACCCGGGTCGAAGCCACGCGCGGCGCTCACGAGCTCCTCAAGGTTCTCGATGCGGGCTTCGCCGCGCTCACCCTTTTCTTTCTCGTAATGCGCGATGAGCCCGCTCGCGCGCACGACGGCGTCGACTTGCTCATGCAGGGGCAATCTATCGATATCGCGTGCAAGGCCCTCGACGAGGTCGTGGAACGCTTCGAGCGCGGCGGCGGCACGTGCGGTCAGTCGTCCCTCGTTACGCAATCGTTGCGACGCCTGCCACAGCGACACGTCCCGCTCACGCGCAGCGGCGCGCAACTCTTCGATGGTGCGCGCACCGACGCCGCGGGTGGGCAGGTTCACGACCCGCTCGTAGGACGAGTCGTCGTGGCGGTTCTCGGTGAGACGCAGATAGGCGAGCGCGTCCTTGATCTCCTGCCGCTCGAAGAAGCGCAGGCCGCCGTACACGCGGTACGGCATACCAGCGGAAATGAGCGCCTCCTCGAATACGCGTGACTGCGCATTCGAGCGATACAAGATTGCGCACTCGTTGCGCGTACCCCCTTGCGCGACCCAGTCTCGGATGCGGTCGATGACAAAACCCGCTTCCTCGCGCTCGTTGAACGCGGCGAACACGCGCACCGGGTCGCCGGTCTTGCCGTCGGTCCACAGGTTCTTTCCAAGTCGCTCGGTGTTGCGCGCGATCAGTGCATTCGCGGCCGCGAGGATCGTGCCCGTCGATCGGTAGTTCTGCTCCAACCGCACGGTGGTGAGCCCTGGAAAGTCTTTCTCGAGCCGGAAAATGTTGCCGACGCGCGCGCCGCGCCAACCGTAGATGGACTGATCATCGTCGCCGACGATGAACACGCGCGCGTCGTCGCCGGTGAGCAGCCTGATCCAGTCGTACTGGATCGTGTTGGTGTCCTGGAACTCGTCGACAAGGACGTGCGCGAACCGGCGGCGGTAATGATCGAGCAACTCGCGGTGCTCACGGAACAACTCGAAACATCGCAGCAGGAGTTCAGCGAAATCGACGGCGCCGCTACGCTCGCACGCCTGCTCGTAAGCGCGCCACACCTTCAGCTGCGTCGCGAGCACCGGGTCGCGTGCCTCACCGAACGACGCAGGTCGTTTGCCTTCGTCCTTGCGCGCGTTGATGAACCACTGGATCGGTTTCGCCTGCCACTGGTCCTCGTCGAGGTCGAGGGCCCGGATCACCCGTTTGATTTGACGGAGCTGGTCCTCGGAATCGAGGATCTGGAAACCCTGGGGCAGCCTGGCTTCCTTCCAGTGCATGCGTAGCAGTCGGTGCGCAAGCCCGTGGAACGTGCCGACCCAAAGCTGCCCTGCGGGCATGTCGAGCAGTTGCTCGATGCGGCCGCGCATCTCGCCCGCGGCTTTGTTCGTGAAGGTGACGGCGAGGATGCCGTATGGCGAGACACCCTCGACCTGCACCAGCCACGCGATACGGTGCACCAGGACGCGCGTCTTGCCGGAGCCGGCGCCCGCGAGCACCAGCGTGTGCCCTGCCGGCGCCGTGACTGCCGCGCGCTGCGCGTCGTTGAGGTCGTTGAGTATTACCGAGACGTCATCTTGCATGAACGCGCCATTCTACCGGCTCTGGCACCGCAGGCGTCATTCGGGACAGGTGGGAGCGGCGCTCTTTGCGCCGCGCGTTGTCCGTCCGCTCCGCTGGCCGATCACTGTAGGAGCGGCGCCTTCGCGCCGCGATGTCCTAAGCCGCGGATAGATAGAACCGTTTACAGCGGCCAGACGCGCAAGATCAGCGGGATTGCGGCACCGAGATAGACCACGGACAGAGGCAATCCGAGCTTCCAGTAGTCGCTGAACTGGTAGCCGCCCGGCCCCATGACGAGCGTATTCGACTGGTGCCCAATCGGCGTCAGGAACGCCGCCGACGCGCCGACCGCGACCGACATCAGGAACGGGTCCGCGGAGACGCCGAGCCCGCTTGCGAGCGTCACGGCCACCGGTGCCATCAGCACCGCGGTCGCGGCATTGTTGATGACATCGGACAGCGCCATCGTGACCGCCATCAACACCGCGAGCGCGACGATCGGCGGCACACCGTCGAACCACAACAGTGCGTCGGCGATTTTCTGCGCGCCACCCGTGAGTTCGAGCGCCTCGCCGAGCGGAATCATCGCGCCGAGCAACACGATGACGGGCCACTCGACGTTCTGGTAGATATCGCGCAACCCGACCAGCCGCGTGACGACCATCGCGATGACCGCGCCGGTGAACGCGAGCGCGATCGGCATCACGCCCGTCGCCGCAAGCGCCATTGCGCCACCAAAGATCGACAGCGCGAGCGCGATCCGGCGCGGGTTGCCGATTCTGAGCTTGCGTTCCGCGAGCGGAAGCCAGCCAAAGCGCTCGAACAGCTCAGGCATGCTGTCCGCATGCCCCTGTAGAAGCAGCACGTCCCCGGCGCGCAATGCAATCTTGTGCAGGCGCATGTTGAGACGCTCACCCTGCCGCGCGATTGCGAGCATGTTCAGGCCATATCGGCGACGCAGCATCAGGTCGCCCGCAGACCGGCCGACCAGCAGCGAGTCGGCCCCGACAATCGCTTCGCTGACGACGATGTCATCGGAGGTCAGGAACTGGCGCGTCGGCTCCTCGCCCGAGCCGAGTACGAAGCCGGTTTTGTCCTGCAGGAGTTTCAGGCCTTCAGCATCGGATTCGACGATGAGGATGTCGCCACCGCGCATCAACTCGTAACCGGACGGCGCGGGCAGCCGCTGCGTGCCGCGCACGACACCGACGACGGTGATATCGGCGTCGACCGCCGTCTCCAAGTTTCGCAGCGGCTTGCCGCTCCAACTGGAGTCCTCGGGCACGCGCAATTCGGTCAGGTAATCCTCAATCGCGAACAGCTCCTCGCGCGAGCCTTGGTTCGCACGCCTCGGCAACAGGCGCCAGCCGATCAGCCACATGAACACGAGGCCCGCTAGCGCGACGCCCATCCCGACGGGCGAATAGTCGAACATCGAGAACGGTTCGCCGACAGTGTTGTTGCGGTAGGTCGCGATGATGATGTTCGCGGGCGTTCCGATTGCCGTCATCAAACCACCGAGCAGCGAACCGAATGCAAGGGGCATCAACAATTGCGAAACCTGCAGGTTGTGCTTGCGCGCGAGCTGGATTGCGACGGGCATGACGACTGCAAGCGCGCCGACGTTGTTCATGAACGCAGAACACACCGTCACGAGCAGCGTCAACGCGACCATTTGCGCATGCTGTCGCGCGCCGATGCGGCCGAGTTGCTGCGCAATCACATCGATGAGCCCGGAATTGAGCAGCGCAAAGGTCAGCACCAGCACCGCCGCGACGGTGATCACGGCGGGATGGCCGAAGCCGGCGAACACGCGGTCGGGCGGCACGAGCCCGAGCACGCCGGTCGCGAACAGTGCGAGCAGCGCGACAACGTCATACCGGAATTTGCCATGCATGAACATGCCTAGCGCGCCGGTGAGGACGAGCAACATCAAAATCTGGTCCAAGGTCATCGACACAGGTTACAGGGGTGCTCCGCCCATCGCATAGGGGTCTGCCCCGTTGGTATTGCGTGGCGGGTCCGTCCCCGACGAGGCTGTCGCCATGAGCTTGTCCGCCCTACTCCTCGCGATGGTCGCACCGACTGCAATCGTTGACAGTGCCGCCGGTGTCCCGGGCATGGAGCCGCTGCAGCTTCTGTTGCCCGGGACCGAGCTCGTGGTCGGCGACCACGCTCGGGTGCGGCTCGCGTATTTCGCGTCCTGCGTACACGAGACCGTGCGCGGCGGCCGATTGCGCATCGGCGTCGTCGCGAGCCTCACCGACGATGCGACGGTGGAACGGGTCGACGCGGACTGCACGCCGCCCCTTGCGTATGCGTCCGGCGGCCCCGGCGCGCTCGTGCTCCGCGCGGGGGCATCCACGCCGAGCCGCCGCGAGCCCACGTACCGAATCCGCAATCGGGGGCCCGCGCTCGTACTGGCGGGCGGCGGCGCGCTCGACCTCACCGCACTCGGTCTCCGACTCCACGCGGGCGCCCTGTATCGGGTATGCACTCGCCGCGGGTGCGTACGGCTATGGGTGGACCCGGCGGCCAACCACGACGCCGGACCGGTGCTGGAGCGGGTCGTCCGCATCCCGTGACGGGCGCCTTTCGCACGGCGGTGGCGTTCGCCGCCGGCGTCGGGGTCGCCTGTCTGCCACCTTTGGCCGCGGACCGCACCAGCGCTGATTGGATTGCCGCGGCGCACGCGTGGTGGCAGCCCACGCGCCCGGCGAGCGACGTCATCCTGGTGCTACTCGACCGTCGGACGCTCGCCCACCCCGCGTTCGCCGGCCGGCCACGTGCTGCTTGGGGTGAGCCGCTCGCGCAACTGATGGAATCGCTGCTCGACGCGGGTGTCGACGTACTCGCTTTGGACGTCGTGCTGCCCCGCGACGACGCGCCCGCATTGATGCGCGTGATCCGACGTGGCGCGCGCGATGGCAAGTTGGTGCTCGGGATGGTCGCTGGCGCAGCGGGGGCGGCGCCGGCACGCGCGCAACTCGTTGCCGCTGGCGGCACGCGCGTGCTGGCGGCGGTGAACCTTGAGCTCGACGCAAGCGGTCGCGTGCGTACGCTCTCGCAAGTGAATGGTGGCTTGCCGACCATCGGCGCGGCGATGGCGACACGCGCCGGCGCATCGGCGGCGGGCGTCGCACGGTTACTACGCGGCGCGCTCCCCACGCTCACGGCCTGGAGCGCGGCCGACGTGCTCGACTGCAAGACGCCCGCGCGCCTCGTCGACGCATTCGTCGACCGCGTCGTGCTCATCGGCGCGTGGTTACCACACGAAGATCGTCATGCGAGCGTGCTCGGGCGCCTGCCGGATGCGGCCCGTAAGCTGGCGACCGGGACCTGCAATGGCGCCGCGACGACACTCGCGTTCGGCGGCGACGCGCCGGGTGTGTTGTTGCATGGGCTCGCAGCGGACCACTGGCTGCACCGCACGGCCCTCGTGCGGCTGCCGCGCGCTGTGGAAGTCGCGCTCATGGCGGTGGGGGCGCTCGCCGGCGCGTACGCGCATCGAGACCGTCGGCGTTGGCTGCTTGTGGCGATACTGCTGGTGGCGTGGACGGCAGTCGCGATCGGTGCCGCTCAGACCTGGTTGCTGCCCTGGCTCGCGGTATGCGCGGCGCTTCTGACCGCAGCCGCGGCGGCCGTGGCGCTGCGCACCGCGTGGTACGCCAGACGGCTCGCCGCGACGGTGCCACACGCATTCCGCGCGACGCCCGATGCCACCCAAACGCGGACAGTCACTGCGTGCTTCATCGATATCGAGTCGTTCACCGCAGCGACCGAAGCTATCGGGAACCCGGCCCACGTCGCGGAGGAACTCGCGGCTTGCCTGCACCACCTCTCGAAAATCGTCGAGCGGAATCACGGCTTCGTTGACAAGTATCTCGGCGACGGGCTGCTCGCGCTGTTCGGGGTCGACGGCGGCGACGGCCGCGCCGACTCGGTCGCTGCGGCATTGGCCTGCCTCGATGCGTGTACCGACGGGCGCCTTCGCTTCGGCGGCCGACCGCTCTCGCTACGTATCGGCCTCGCGGCAGGACCCGCGCGCGTCGGGACGTTGCATGCCGGCGAGCGGCTACACTTCACGGCGGTCGGCGACCCGATCAACGTCGCCGCAAGGCTTGAGCAATTGAACCGAGCGCTCGGCACTCGGGGGCTCGCCGACGCCAGCGTCGCGGCGGGCGTGCCGGACGCGGTGTGGCGCGACCTCGGCGAACACGCGCTGCGAGGCCGGCGTGCGAACGTGCGTGTATTCGAACTGACCCGCTCGGCCACACGGCTATAATCGGTTGAATGTCACCCGGCTTTCGCCTCATAGGCGCCATTGTCTCCGGCGCATTGCTCTGCGTCGCGGAACCCGTCTCCAGCCAGTCGGCCGCGATTGAGGTTCAGGTTGAAGGGTTGGCCGGACCGCTCCGCGACAATGTTCTCGCGACCTTGTCGGTGTCTCGATATCGCGACCAACCCGGTCTCACGGAGACGTCCATCCGACGACTCCACGCGCGCGCGCCCGACGAGATCCGTGCCGCGCTCCGACCATTCGGCTATTACGAGCCATCCATCGACGCTGCGCTGGACTCGCGAAGCGGCCGCTGGCGTGCGCGGTATACGATCAACGCCGGCGAACCCGTGCGTGTCGCGCACGTCGAAGTCATCCTCGACGGGCCCGGGGCGTCGGACCCGGAGTTCGCGCCGCCCAAAACCGCGCCGCGCCGCGGCGAACGATTACTGCATCCGAAATATGAGGCGCTGAAACAGCACTACCTGACCACAGCCGCCGACCGCGGCTACCTCGACGCCGCCTTCACGCTCAGTGAATTGCGCGTCTCCGCGGCCGCACGCACCGCGGACATGGAGCTTCACTTCGCGACCGGCAAGCGCTACCGGTTCGGGCCGATCACGTTGGAGCAGGACATTCTCGACGATGAGTTCGTCGCCCGGTTCGTGTCGTTCGAGGAAGGTGACCATTACAGTATCGGTGACTTGCTCGCACTGCAGTACGCGCTGACTGACAGCGAATATTTCACGCTGGTCGAGGTGGATGCACGACGCGAGAACGCCGAGGGTCTCGCCGTGCCGGTGACGGTGCGGATGGAGCCGCGGCGCCGGCACCGATACACGGCCGGCGTGGGCTACGCGACGGACACCGGTCCACGCGTACTCGCCGGGTGGGAAAACCGCCGGATCAATGCGCAGGGCCACCGCGTCGCAGCGGACCTTGAAGTATCCGAAGTCCGTTACGCGTTCAACACACGCTACGTGATTCCGCTCAGGAACCCGGTGTGGGAACGACTGACAATCGCCGCGAACGTCCTCGAAGAGGAACTCGGCGACGTCGAGAGCAGCCGCGCAGAACTCGTACTCGCGCACACGAAGCGAAATGGCCGCTGGCAGCAGACGCTCGCCGGCCGCCTGTCTCGTGAGCGTGACTTGCTCGCGGGTACCCAGACCTACGTGACACAGTTCGTTCCGCAGGGATCGTGGCTGTACTCGGGTGGCGAAACAGGCGTACGTGCCCGGAATGGATACCGACTCGGCATCGACGTCGCAGCATCCGACGAGATTCTTGGCGCGCCGACTCGATTCCTGCAGCTGAAGACCCGGCTGCGCACAATGCATCCGGTCGGCGAGCGCGACCGGTTGCTGTTGCGGATCGAAGTCGGCACCACGCTCGCGACGAATGCCGACCTGTTGCCGTCGTCGCAGCGCTTCTTCGCGGGCGGCGACGCCAGCGTACGCGGTTACCGCTACAACGAACTCGGCACGGTCGACGTCAACGGCAACGTCATCGGCGGCAAACACTTGCTGACCGCCAGTGCCGAATATGAACACTGGTTCAGCGAGCGCTGGGGCGCGGCCGTGTTTGTCGATGCCGGTAACGCATTCCGTGATTTCGGAGACTCGGTGCGAAAGAGCGCGGGCGTCGGCCTGCGTTGGGGCTTGCCGTTCGCAGTGGTTGCACTCGATGTCGCGCAACCCATCGCGGATCCGAACGACAGTTCATTCCGGTTCCATCTGACACTCGGAGTGGACCTGTGACGCGCCGCCGGCGCCTGTTCGTGATCGCGGTACTCGTGGTGCTGGTCGTCGTGCCCGGAACGCTGCTCGTCAGTGAGACTGCACTTCGCGCGGTTGTCGCGTTCGCCGCGCGACAGTTGCCGGGGCTCGAGGTCGATGATGTCAGAGGCCGGCTGCTGACCGGTGTGAGCGCCGACCGGGTCTTCTGGCGCGGCGCCGGCGGCGTCAAAGTCACGGTCACTGACTTCGCGAGCCGCTGGCGCGCGTGGCACGCGTTGTCCGGGCGACTGCACCTCCAGACACTCGCTGCGTCGAAAGTCGCGGTCACGCTGCCTGCACGTGACCCAGACGCGGCGGAGCGTCCGCGAAGTCCGTGGCGATTGCCAGACTTCGAGCTCCCAATCGTACTGCGGGTCGGCGCACTGGCGGTTGACCGCGTGACTGTTTCGCGGGGCGGCACGATGCTGATCGACGCGCACGCGGTCAGCGCGACGGACTTGTACGGCGACCCCCGCCTGCTCAGTGCCGGCCGCGTGAGCGCGTCCGGCGCACCGCTATCGCTCGCGGCGGCGATTTCCGTGCAGCCCCGCGGCGACTGGCCCATCAGCGTGTCGGGTAATGGCACGCTCGCGCTCGATGGACGCCCGCCCATCATGGCCGGCATCGAAGCGGACGGCGCCCTCGCGTCCGAACTCGACGTCGTCGTGCGCGCACGCAGCGACGGCGGCCTGGTCTTCGAGGGTCGCGTCAGCAGACTGCTTGATTCGCCGCGGGTGCGCGGCAAGCTGGCGCTCGACGATGTCGCCGTCGAGCCGTGGGTCGCGGCACTGCCCGGCGCGCGGGTCGCTGGCGCTTTTGAACTCGACGGCGGCTACGAAAACCTCCTCGTGAACGGCGCGGGCACTGTCCGCATGCCGGACTGGCCCGACGCTGCGGTCGAACTGGACCTGAGTTGGGGCAGCCGACTGCTTGGCATCCGGCGCTTGCAGATTTCCGGCGACGGGATCGAGGGTCCGGTGACGGTCGTTGGACACCTCGACTGGACCGGCGCAGCGCCCTCCGGCGCAGCGCGCGTGAGCTGGCAGGGACTGAACTGGCCGCCCGGTGACCACGACGGTCCGTGGCGCAGCGCCCAGGGCACCGCGACCGTGGAGTTTCGCGCGAAGCGCGCCGATGTCACCGTCGACGCGCAGCTCGGCGCATCACCCGACGGGCGCGTCATCGCTGACGGCGACATCGAGTGGCAGGAGGGCGCGTCGCCGACCATTCGCCTGACCGCTGATTGGACTGACCTTGCGCTGTTCAACCTTGAAAGCGGCCAGGGTGAACTCGCAGCACAGGGCACGCTCGACGAATGGCGCGGCTCTGTCACCACCACGCTCACACCGCCTGCGGTCGGGCCGCTCGCGATCACGCTCCAGGCGCGCGGCGGCCGCTCGCGGCTCGTGGCCAGCGGCCTCCAGGTTCGCGGCCTCGGCGGCACGGCGATCGGCGACGGCACGGTGTCGTGGTCGGACGGTGTGCGCGCAGACGTGCAACTGCGTGCGACCGGGATGGATCTCGCCCGCCTGCCACCCGGCTGGCCCGGTTCACTTGACGGCACGCTCGACGCGTCGATTGTCGGCACGCACTGGGCCGTCGCACTCAGCGATGGCGAAGGCCGCATACGCGACCGACCGCTCCGCGCGGACGCAGAGGTCGCCGGGGTCGCAGGCACGATCGAACGCGTCGCTGCGACGCTCGACGTCGGCGATTCGCATGCGGAAATCGCGGGCCGATGGGCGCCTGACTTGGATTTGACCTGGCGCATCGATGCGCCCGATGTCGCGGCCCTGTTGCCCGGCGCGGCCGGCCGCCTGCAGGCGAACGGCGCCCTTCGCGGCGACGCCACCGCACCCGCCCTCGCCTTCGACGTCGACGGCGCCGACCTCGCGTACGCAGGTTATGCCGCGGGTCGCGTCCGCGGTCGTGGCGAAATCGACCTCGGCGCAGGCGCCGGCGCCGCGGACGCCGAATTGCTCATCGAGCGCGCCGAGGCCGGCGGACGCACCTTCGACCGCACGCACGCGCGGGTCGGCGGCACGCGCGACGCGCTGACCATTCGCGTGGACGCCGATGCGCTCGGCAGTCACGCGGTGTTCGCGCTCGCCGGGGCGTGGCGCGATCGCGGATTCGCCGGGCGCGTGCAGGAAGCGACCCTGACCAACCCAGACGAACCACCGTGGGTGATCAATCGCGCGGCGCGCTTCGATGCCAATGCAGAACGCATCACGCTCGCGCCCGTGTGTTGGCGGCAGCGCGAAACGACCAACGAGGTCTGTGGTGAGCTCAGTTGGGTCACCGACGAATCGCTCGTCGCGAACGCGAGCCTGACCGGCTTGCCACTGCAGGACCTTTCGCGTTGGCTGCCGACCGGCTTCCAGTATTCAGGTCGCTTGAGTGGCAACGCGGAACTCGAATGGGCCGCGGGCGAAGCGCCGACCGCCCGCGGTGAACTCGCGGTCAGTGCAGGACAGTGGCGCCAATTCGTGCGCGGCGAGCCGGTCGCGTTGCTGAATTGGGAGTCGGCGCGCGTCCGCGGTCGGATCGACGCAAGCACCTTGCACGCAACCGCCGGGTTCTCGCTCGTCGAGGGCGGCAATCTCGACGCGGAATTGCGGCTGCCGCTGTTCGATACCGCCGAGGGTGCCGCGGAAGCGCGGCCGTTCCGCACACATGTCGCCGGTCAATTCTCGGACCTCGACCTGCTACCGGCGTTCATTCCGGACATCGGCACAGTCAGCGGACGCGTGCGCGCGGACCTGCTCGTGACCGGCACGCTGTCCGATCCCGTGTTTGACGGGAGCCTCGCGATTGAGGACGGCGTGACAACCATCCCCCGGCTCGGACTGAGCCTGACGGACCTCGGCTTGGCCCTCCAAGGCACGCGCGCCGGGCTCGGGCTTCGCGGCACGGTCACGTCCGGCGACGGCCACCTTGAATTCGATGGCCAATTCGACATCACCGACGGACGACTCAGCGGAACGTCGCGACTCACGGGCCAGTCGTTCCGCGCGATGAACATGCCGGAATTCCAGGTCGATGTGTCACCGGACATCGGGATTGAAATCGCGGGCCACTCGGTCGCGGTAGAAGGCGAAGTGCGCATACCGTCCGCGCGCATCTCGCCGCGGGATTTTGAGGGCCAGGTCACGGTCTCGGCCGACGAGATTCTGGTCGACGAACCGGTTGATGAGGAAGCGAATCCGTGGCGGATTTCATCGCGTGTGCGCATCGTCCTCGGCGACGTGAGCTTCGACGGCTTCGGGCTGACCGGCGATGTCACGGGCAGCCTCACCGCGGTCGATGAGCCGGACCGCCCGACACGCGGTACGGGCGAGCTCAGCATCACGGACGGCCGCTACCAGGCGTGGGGACAGCAACTCGACATCGAGTTCGGACGCTTGCTGTTCGCGGGTGGGCCGCTCACGCATCCGGGCCTGTCGGTGCGCGCCGTGCGTGAGATCCAGGACGTCACGGTCGGCGTAGACGTACGCGGGACGCTACGCGAACCGGAGTTGCATCTATTCTCGGACCCGCCGATGCCGCAAGCGGAGTTGATGTCTTGGCTCGTGCTCGGCTCCCCGTTGAACCAGGCGACCGGTGCGGAACAGCAGTTGCTGGATCGCACGCGCAATACGGCGGGCCTCGCAGGCGGCGAGATGGTCGCGCGCGAACTCGGGCGCCGCTTGGGGCTCAGCGACGTCGCCATCGACCGCGGCACGACGCCCGACGAAGCGGCGCTCGTCATCGGGCATTACCTGTCCCCGCGGCTCTACATCGGCTATGGCATTGGACTGTTCGACCCGGCGAACTCCATCCGCTTGCGTTACCACCTGCACCGGAACTGGACCATCGAGGCGGAAACCGGCCCGCGCGCGGACAGCACGGACCTGCTCTGGACGATTGAGCGTTAAGCGAACACGCGCGTGAGGAATACGCGCAGGTCGGCGATTTCCTTCGCAGCGACTTGGTGCTCCATCGGATACTCATGCCACTCGGCTGCGCATCCGCGTGCGACCAGCGCCGCGTGCGTCGCACGCCCGAGCGACGAGCTGACGACCTGATCGTAAGCCCCGTGTCCGATGAAAATCGGCGTCGCAATCTGCGCGGCCGCCGCGTTCGCGTACGCGGGCGGCAGCCAAGCGGACAGGCTGACAATCGCCGCGAGCGGCGACGGATAGGCGAGGCCGGTCGCGAGCGCGAGCGCACCGCCTTGCGAAAAGCCCGCGACGACGATTTTTCCGGCGGGCATACCACGCTCGACCTCGCGGTCGATCAACGCAGTCACTGACGCGCGCGCCTCAGCGATGCCGACTTCATCGACGCGAGCGTCACGGATTGATGAATAAAGGTCGAACCAAGCGCGCATCTGCAGGCCACCGTTCAGCGTGACCGGGCGTACCGGCGCGTGCGGAAACACATAACGCAGCTTCAGTCCGATTTCGGGGATGAGCGGTTCGAAATCGTGGCCATCGGCGCCGAGACCGTGCAGCCACACCACGCTGCCCACGGCATCTTCCTGGTCATGTTCAACGGTCGCGAGCATCGGCGTCTATAATCGCACAGAACCCGCGGCCTGCGGCCACCGAGAATTTCACATGCTGAAAGAATTCAAGGAATTCGCGCTACGCGGCAACGTCTTGGACATGGCAGTCGGTATCGTGATTGGCGCCGCATTCACCGGCATCGTAAATTCGCTCGTGACTGACGTGATCAATCCCGTGTTCGGCCTCGTACTCCACAACGTCGACCTCGCGAGCCTGTACGTGAACCTGTCGGGTGGCGAATTCGCGACGCTCGCCGAAGCGGAGGCCGCCGGTGCTGCCGCGCTCAAATACGGCGTTTTTGTCACGCGCATTATCGAGTTTGTGATCGTCGCGTTCGCGATTTTCCTGGTCATCAAGTGGATCAACTCACTGCGTCGCCGCAAGGAGGCTGCGCCATCCAGCGCGGCCGAGACACCGGCGACGCGGGCGTGCCCGTTCTGTCTGTCGCAGATTCCGTCCAGAGCCACGCGATGCGCCGCGTGCACGTCAGAAATCCCGCCAGCGGTATAATCAGTCGATGCGCGCGCTCCTCATCCTATTGCTGTTGCTCGCCGCCGCCGGCTGCGGCCAGAAGGGCGCACTGATTCCGCCGGAAGACCCACCGCCGGCATCGACGGCCCCTCAAGCAGACGATGACGACGATGACGACGACGACGCGGATGCCAAGGCCCGGCGCCGCGCGCAGCCCTGATGCCTGAACGCATGATGCTGCGGCGGGTCGCCGCCCGCTACGGGACGCCGGTGTGGGTCTACGACGCCGCACAGCTCGACGCGCAAATCAACGCCTGGAAAAGCGCATTCGAAGGATTCGACGCGCGCATCTGCTACGCGGTGAAAGCGAACGGCGGCCTCGCGCTGCTGCAGCGGTTCGCACGCGCCGGGCTCGGCTTCGACGTCGTATCGTGCGGTGAACTGGCACGCGTCGAGCGCGCGGGCGGCAACGCGAGCACCGTCGTATTCTCCGGCGTCGGCAAACGCGCCGATGAAATCGACGCTGCGCTCGCTGCAGGCGTCGCGAGCATCAACGTCGAATCGGCCGCCGAGCTTGAACTTGTGAACGTGCGCGCGACCGCCGCGCGTCTCGCGGCGCCGGTCGTGCTGCGCGTGAACCCCGGTGTCGATGCGGGCACGCATCCGCACATCGCGACGGGGAATCACGGCGACAAATTTGGAATCGCGCTCGACGACGCGCCGGCCGTCGCGCGCCACGCGGCAACGCTACCCGGTGTTGCGCTGCACGGCCTCGCATTGCACATCGGGTCACAGCTGCTGGATCTCGCGCCGCTCCGCATCGCGCTCGATCGGGTGCTTGCGCTGCATGACGCCTTGTGTGCCTCGGGCCTGAAGCTGCGGACGCTCGATGTCGGGGGAGGCCTTGGCGTGCGTTACCGCGACGAAACGCCGCCGCCGGTCGACGAGTATGCCGCACTGGTTCGCAGCGCAATCGGCACGCGGACGCTGCGAGTCGTCGTGGAACCAGGCCGCGCGCTGGTCGCGGAGGCAGGGACGCTCCTCACGCGCGTTGAGCTCGTGAAGCCCGGGTTCATCGTCGTCGACGCCGGCATGAGCGAGCTGATCCGTCCCGCGCTCTATGACGCGTGGCACCCGATTGAAGTCATCGACGGACAAACCGAGCCGTCCGAGTGCGACGTCGTCGGGCCGCTCTGCGAATCCGGCGACGTGCTCGGCCGGGCGCGAATGCTCGGCGCGAAGCGAGGCGATCTCCTGATGGTCGGGTGTGCCGGCGCATACGGGGCCAGCATGAGCTCGCATTACAACGCGCGCCCGCGGGCCGCGGAAGTCTTGGTCGACGGCGACGTCATACACGAAATCCGTGTGCGCGAGACCATCGCCGACCTGTGGCGTGGCGAGACGATGCTGCCGTGAGCCGGAAGCCCCCCGTACTGGTTCTCGTTGATGCATCGTCGTACCTCTACCGTGCGTACCACGCGTTGCCGCCGCTCGCAAACTCTTCCGGCCAGCCAACGGGCGCGGTGTACGGGGTCGTCAGCATGCTGCGCAAGCTCATCGCCGACTACCAGCCGGACCACATCGGGGTCGTGTTCGATGCGAAAGGACCGACGTTTCGGGGTGAGCTGTACGCCGAGTACAAGGCGAACCGTCCGCCGATGCCCGACGACCTGCGCGGTCAGGTCGAGCCCTTGCACGCCATTGTGCGGGCGATGGGGCTGCCGCTGCTCGAAGAGCCCGGCGTGGAGGCGGACGATGTGATCGGAACGCTCGCGGTGCAGGCACACGAGCAGGGGCTGAGCGTAATCATCTCGACGGGCGACAAGGACTTGGCCCAGCTGGTGCGCCCCGGCATCACGCTCATTAACACGATGAGCAACACGGTGCTCGACGACGCGGGCGTGCTCAAGAAGTTCGGCATCCGCCCGGATCAGGTCATCGATTACCTCGCGCTGGTCGGCGACGCAAGCGACAACATCCCCGGTGTACCCGGCGTCGGCCCGAAGACCGCTGCGAAATGGCTCGGTGAATTCGGTTCCGTCGCGGAAGTCGTCGCGAACGCGAGCACCATCAAGGGCAAGGTCGGCGAGCGATTGCGCGATTCCGTTGCGCTGCTCGAACTGTCGCGCGAGCTCGCGACGATCAAGTGCGACGTGCCGCTCGCGCTCGCACCGGGCGATCTCACCGCGGGCGCGCCCGACCATCCAGCGCTGCGCGACTTGTACGCGCGCATGGAATTCCGCACGTGGCTCGACCAGCTGCCAGCCGATGCGGCGCCACCGCCGCCCCCGCCGGCGGATGCGCTCGAGATCGCGTATGACTGCGTACTCGATGAGGCGGCGCTCGACCGATGGATTGCGCGCCTCGAAGCGGCCGAACTGTTCGCGTTCGACACCGAGACGACGAGCCTCGACTACTGGCGCGCCGAGGTGGTCGGCGTTTCGTTCGCCGTGGAGCCCGGTAAGGCCGCTTACGTTCCGCTCGTACATTCGTACGCAGACGCACCCGTTCAACTCGACCGCAACAAGGTCCTCGAGCGCCTGCGCCCGTTGCTTGAGGATCCCGCGCGGGCAAAAGTCGGGCAGCACCTGAAATACGACGCAAACGTGCTCGCGAACCACGGTGTGCACCTGCAGGGCTGCGCGCACGACACGATGCTTGAATCGTACGTGCTCGACAGCACGCAGCGCCACGACATGGACTCGATCGCGAAGCGCGAGCTGGGTGTCGACACCATTCATTACGAGGATGTCTGCGGCAAGGGTGCGAAGCAAATCCGTTTTGACGAGGTCCGGATCGACGACGCGACGCGTTACGCAGCGGAGGATGCCGACATCACGCTCAGGCTGCACCGCGCGCAGTGGCCACGACTCGAAGCGACAGGTTCGCTCGCTTCGGTCTACCGCGATATCGAGATGCCGCTCGTGCCCGTGCTCGCACGCATGGAGCAGACGGGGGTCTTGATCGACGCCGACATGCTTTTCCAGCAGGGCCACGAGCTCGAGGAGCGCATGCGGGAAGTCGAGGCGCTCGCGCACACGGAGGCCGGCGGCGAGTTCAACCTGTCGTCGCCGAAGCAGCTACAGGAAATCCTGTACGAGAAACAGAAGCTGCCCGTGAAGCGGAAGACGCCAAAAGGCCAACCGTCCACCGCCGAGGACGTGCTCGCAGAACTCGCCGATGAGTACCCCCTTCCGCGGTTAATCCTCGAATACCGCGGGCTTTCAAAGCTGAAATCGACCTACACGGACAAGCTACCGACGATGATCAACGCGCGCACGGGGCGCGTGCACACCTCCTACCACCAAGCCGTCGCCGCGACCGGGCGCCTGTCATCGTCGGATCCGAACCTGCAGAACATCCCGATTCGGAAAGCGGAGGGCCGGCGCATCCGCCAGGCGTTCATCGCACCACCCGGTAAGGTGTTGCTCGCCGCGGATTACTCACAGATCGAGCTGCGAATCATGGCGCACCTGTCCGCCGACGCGGGGCTCCTCGCGGCGTTCGGCGCGGGCGAGGATATCCACCGCGCGACGGCTGCGGAAGTGTTCGACACGCCGCTCGCGGACGTGACGGGCGACCAGCGTCGCTCCGCCAAAGCCATCAACTTTGGTCTCATCTACGGCATGTCCGCGTTCGGGCTCGCCAAACAGCTCGGCATCGGTCGTGGCGCCGCCGCCGAATACGTCGAGCGTTATTTCCAGCGCTACCCGGGTGTGCATGAATTCATGGAGCGCACCCGCGCGCAGGCGCGCAAGCACGGCTTCGTCGAGACGGTGTATGGGCGGCGCCTCTACCTGCCAGAGATCAACGCACGCAATCCGAACCTGCGTGGGTACGCCGAGCGCACGGCGATTAATGCGCCGATGCAGGGGACGGCCGCAGACATCATCAAGCGGGCGATGATCGTGCTCGCTCGGTGGCTGGCCGAGGGTCACGTGGATTGCCGCATGATCATGCAGGTCCACGACGAGCTCGTGTTCGAGGTCGCGGCGGACGAAGCCGACGGACTCAAACGGGACATCTGCACCCGCATGTCCGCAGCGGCGTCGCTCGCGGTCCCGCTGATTGTCGACGCGGGCACCGGCAAGAATTGGGACGAAGCGCACTAGCCGCCTTATTTTCAGGTGTTCACCCGATTTCAATCACGCAGGAACTTTGCGGAAATAAGGCCGTCAGAGAAATGAACGCCGCAACGGTGTTCACCCCGCCCACCTCCCTGGGCGGGTCGGCAGCCCGGTCCCCCCAAGCCGGGTCAAGGTTGCCCCGGTCGCGCGACCCCGCGACCGGGGCTTTTTTAAAGTACCGGATTCAATTGTCGAGGCGCGTCAGTCGTCGCCAGCATCCGAATCCGGTACTTTGTTCTGACCCCTTTCAAACCACCCCTCGAGCAGCGCCAGGACTTCCTGAACGCCGGTGTTCTTCAGCGACGAGAACGGCAACACCGCGTGCGTCTCCGGGTAATCCGCGAGCGCGGTCCGGACCTGCCGCACGGCCGTCGCGGTCGCGCCGCGAGACAGCTTGTCCGCCTTCGTCAGAAGAACGAGCAGCCGGATACCGGCGTCCGCGCACCAGTCGACCATCCGGCAGTCGCTCTCCGTGAGCGGGTGCCGAATATCCATCATCAGCACCAACCCGGCGAGGTTTTCGCGCTGCTCGAGATAGTCGCCGATCAATGACTGCCAATGTCGCTTCGCCTCGGCGCCGACTTTCGCGAAACCATAACCGGGCAGGTCGACCACAGTCCGTGCGTCGTCGATTCGGAAATAGTTCACGAGTTGGGTGCGGCCCGGCGTGCGCGAGGTACGAGCCAGGCTGCGCTGCCCACAAAGCGTATTGATCGCGCTCGATTTGCCGGCATTCGAGCGCCCCGCAAACGCGATCTCCCGGCCACGGGCGGGCGGAAAGCCCCGCGCATTCGCGACCGATATCTCAAATTGCGCCTGGCGCCATGGTTCGAGTGGCTTTGTCATTTGGTGTAAAATCCCGGGTTCATCATACGGAGTCAGAAGATGAACCACAGCAAGCTTTTTGCCGCCCTGGCTCTCGCCGCCGCGTTTACCACGCAAGCCGCCGATCCCGAGGCCGGCCAGGCGAAGTCGGCGACGTGCGCCGCGTGCCATGGCCTGACCGGCACCAGCGCGAACCCGATTTGGCCGAGCCTCGCCGGTCAGCACGAGAGTTACCTCGTGCAACAGCTGCAGGCGTACCAGAACGGCACCCGCTCCGATCCGATGATGACCGCGATGGCCATGGGCCTCAGCGAACAGGACATGCAGGACATCGCCGCGTTTTACTCGCGCCAGACGCCGCCGACCCAAACCGCCGAGCCGATCCTCGTTGACGTCGGCCAAGCGCTGTATCGCGGCGGCAACATGGAAACCGGCGTCCCGGCGTGCATCGCATGCCACGGCGCCGAGGGCGCCGGCAACCCCGCCGCCGGTTGGCCGCGCGTCGCAGGTCAGCATGCGGAGTACACCGCGAAGCAGCTGACCGCTTATCGAGATGGAAGCCGCGCGACCGATTCGATGTCGATGATGCGCGACATCGCGAAGCGCATGTCCGACGAAGAAATCGTCGCTGTCGCGAATTACCTGCAAGGGCTTCGCTGATCACCGTGCGCGGCTTGTTGCTGTCGGCCGCGCTGCTGGCGCTCCCGTTCGCCGCGGCGGGACAGTGGGTCGAAGGCGTCCATTACGAGCGGGTCGAGACCCCCGACGAGCCCCGTGCTGACGGGAAAATAGAAGTCGTCGAAGTGCTTTGGTACGCGTGCCCAACCTGTTACAACCTCGAGCCATGGATTGAGCGCTGGCTCGAGACGAAACCGGATGACGTCGAGTTCGTCCGCATCCACGCGAGCCTGAGCCCTACATGGCGCATTCCGGCGCGCGCGTTCTATGCAGCCGAGGCGCTCGGTGTCACGGAAAAAGTGCACCGCCCGTTATTCGATGCGATCCACATCGGCCGCGACGCGCTCAACGATGTGGGCACGCTCGTGCGCATTTTCGAGGAGCACGCGGACATCTCGCCTGACGCGTTTCGCGCCGCGTACTCGAGTTTCGGTGTGGACCGACGCATGCGCCAAGGTGATCAGCGTGTCCGGCAATTCCGTGTCTCGGGGGTGCCGACCCTCATCATCAACGGCAAATACCGCACGACGCCCGGCCGCGCGAAGGGCTACCGTGAAACTATCCAACTGATCGACCATTTGATCGAACAGGAGCGAAATCCATGATCCGTCACGTATTACTCGCCACGGCGTTGCTCGCCGTCACCCTGCCCGCCGCCGCCCAGGAATGGGTCGAGGGCCGGCACTACCAGCAAGTCCCGAACCCACAGGACGCGCGCGATGACGGCAAGATCGAAGTCGCGGAGTTCTTCTGGTATGGCTGCCCGTCGTGCTACTCGTTCGAGCCCCACCTGAACGAATGGGTGGCATCGAAGGCCGCCGACGTCGAGTTCACGCGCTACGCTGCAAGTCTCGCGCAGCCGTGGCGCGTACATGCGCGCGCGTACTACACCGCCGAATCGCTCGGCATCGTGGAGCAGGTGCACGGTGCGCTATTCCGCGCCATCCACGAAGACCGCAATCCGCTGAACACGCCGGAGGCGATCGGGCGAGTGTTCATCGACGCCGCCGGTGTCGATGCCGAGGCATTCCAACGCGCGTACGACAGCTTCGGCGTCGAAACGCGTTTACGGCGCGGCGACCAACTCGCGCGCCGCTACCAGTTACAAGGCGTACCGACCATCGTGGTGAATGGGCGCTGGGTGACAGGCCCGCAGGCGGCCCAGGGCTACGAACGGCTCATTTCGCTCGTGGATCACCTCGTCGAACTCGAGCGCGGCGCGCCCGCGCCACAATCGAACGCCGAAAGCGCGGCCGCACCCGCTGTCGAACAGCCGACGGCCCAGCCCGTGGCAGCGGTGGACGCCGACGACGAACCGGATGCCGGTACCGCCGCCTCGATGTGGTGGGTGTGGCTACTCGCCCTGGTCGCGATCGCGGCGTTCGTCATCGTCGGCGTACGTCGCAACAAGCCTTAAGGCAGTTTTTGGCGACACTCGGTGACGTCGGCCCACGGGTCGGCGTCGAGCGCTGCCGCCCGGCGTAGCGCGCTGCGCAAATCGTACGTATCAGGGCGTCGTATCCGGCCGAGTTCGTCCCACCGCAGCGGCACTGCGACCGTCGCGCCGTCACGCGCCCGTAGCGACCAGCTGCACACGCTGGTCGCGCCACGCCCGTTCCTCAACCAATCCACGAAAATCTTGCCACCACGCTTCTTCTTGGCCGCGACCGATACGTAACGCAGTGGCTCGTGTTCCGCGAGCGCGCCAGCGAATGCACCGCAGAAGGCTTTCACGTCATCCCACGATGGCCCACGCGCGATGGGCACGACCACGTGCAGGCCCTTGCCCCCGGTCAGTCTGACCCAGCTCTTCAGACCCGCGCCGGCGAGTTTGTCGCGCACGTCGCGCGCGGCCGACTTGACGTCGCCCCACGCGACGTCGTTGCCTGGGTCGAGGTCGAAGACCAAACGGTCCGGCCGTTCGGGGTCATCGACGCGCGCGCCCCAAGTGTGGAACTCAACGACGTTCATCTGCACGAGTTCAAGGACGCCTGCAACATCGCTCACGTACAGGTACTCCGCACGACCGCCGCCCTTCTCCGCAACAGGCACAACGCGCACATGCGGCCCAAGCGACGCCGCATGATGCTTCTGGAAGAAACATTCGCCGTCGACGCCGCCGGGGCAGCGCAACAGAGACAGCGGTCGGTCACGCAACTCGGTCAAGAGCAGCGGTGCGATTTCGCGGTAGTAGTCGGCGACGTCCTGCTTGGTATAGCCGCGCTTCGAGTACACGACGCGCTCTGGACTGCTGATCACGACGTCGCGTCCAATATTGAGGCCGAGGTCCGCCGGCGATTTGTCATCGCGCAAGCGCACGAAGCTCGGGTGTCGCAACAGCCCTTCCTTACCGAGCCCGCGGAAGGCGACTTCGACGACCAATTCGGCTGCGGTCCATTGGATGGTGCGCGCGGGCAGCTTTGTATGCGTCGGCACTGCGACCTGGGCGTCTTCGCGGGCCGCCGCGTGCATGCGTCTGTGCAGCGCGCGCAATGCCGCGTCGTCGAACCCTGTGCCGACGCGGCCCGCGTAGACGAGCGCGCCGTCGACGATGCGCGCGAGCAGCAGCGCGCCAAAGCCGGTGCGCGACTTTTGTGGGAGCGTATATCCGACGACGATGAATTCATCGGTCGTGATGTGCTTGATCTTGAGCCACGAACGCGAGCGGGCGGCCTCGTATTTCGCGTCCGCGCGCTTGCTGATGATGCCCTCGAACCCGTGCTCGGCGCTCGCACCGAATGCCTCGGCGCCGTGGCCGACGATGTGGCTGCTGTAGACAAGCGTACCCGTCGCGTCGTTCTCAAGAAGCTGGGCGAGCAGCGCCTTGCGCTGGATCAGCGGCGCGTCGGTAAGGTCCACGCCCTCCATCGACCGGAGGTCGAACAGCACGTATTGCAGCGCGGTGCCATCACCGGCCTCGAGCGCGCACTGCAGTGCGTTGAAGTCGCTGTGTCCTCGCGCATCGACCGCGACGAGTTCGCCGTCGAATGACGCGTTCTTGACCGGCAAGGCTGCGAGCGCGTGCTCGATCGACGGGTGGCGGCCGCTCCAATCGAGCCCGTTGCGCGACCGCAGCGTGGGGACGCCGTCCGCGAGGTCAGCCAACATCCGATAGCCATCCCACTTCACTTCGTGCAGCCACGCGTCACCCGTCGGCGGGCGCTCCGCAACCGAGCACAATTGCGGCTCAAGGTCCGCGGCGATTGTCCGCCGGCGCGCTCCGTCGAGCTTCAGTGCGCGATTGCGCCACAGCGCTGGTGCCTTGCGCCCGGCGGCCGGCTTTGCCGCAAGCGCACGCGGTGGCGAATCGATCAGGTCGTCGGCCTCGGCGTCGCGCGCGCCCCCGTCGTCGCGCTTGATCAGCAGCCACTGCGGGCTGCGCCCGGATTTACGCGTGCGGATCAGCTTCCAGCGTCCGTGCAGCTTGCCGCCATACAGCGTGAAATCGAGCTTGCCGGCCGCGATCGCTTCTAGCGGCTCGTCGTCGGGTGCCCACCGGCCCTCGTCAAAAATCTGAACGTGTCCCGCGCCGTAGTTACCCTCGGGGATTTCCCCCTCGAACCTCCCATACGACAAGGGGTGGTCCTCCACTTCGACAGCGAGCCGCTTCTCTCCAGCGCGCAGCGAGGGGCCTTTTGGTATCGCCCAACTTTTCAGGACACCATCGACTTCGAGACGGAAATCGTAGTGTCTGGCGCGCGCATGGTGCAGTTGGATCACGAACGTCGGCAGCCCCGCGCGCGCATGGACGGCCGCATCGGCTGACGGTTCAGGGGTCTTCTCGAAGCGGCGCTTGCGCGTGTAATCCCGCAGACTCATCAGCTACGCCTGCTTGCGCGCGCTGCTCTTTTTTTTCTTCTTCGACTTCGTCGCTTTCTTGGCCTTCTTCTTCGCAGCAGGCGTGCGCTTGTTCGACTTCAGGCTTTTCTCGAGCAGCGACATGAAATCCACGACGTTCGTTGTCGCGTTCTTCGGCGCCGCCTCGTCGTCCGGATCGTCGGCGGCCGTCGTGTCCTGGGCGGCGATCCGCTTCTCGATGACCTTCTGCAAGCGCGTGCGGAATTCGTCCTTGTAGTCATCGACATTCCACTCGCCCGCCATCGAGTCGATGAGCTGCTTCGCCATTTTCAGTTCCTTTTCGGAGACCCGGTAGTCTGACGGTTTGCCCTCGGGGATTTTGTAGTCGGCCACGTCGACAAGCTCCTGTGGGTAACGCAACAACATCAGCATCAGCGCGTCGCCCTTCGGCATCACTGCCGACAGGTATTCCCGCGTACGAATCACGACGCGCGCGATGCCGATTCGTCCGGTGTCCCGCAACACTTCTCGCAGCAGCACGTAGCCCTTCTCGGCTTTCTTTCCGGGAACGAGGACGTAGGGTTTCTCGAAATATTCCGGTCCGATTGCGTCAGCGTCGACGAATGTCTCGACCTCCACCGCTTCGCGCCCTTCGGGCGCCGCGGCCTTCAGGTCCTTCTCGTCGAGTACGACGTAGTTGCCCTTGTCGTACTCGAACGCCTTCACGATTTCTTTCCACGGCACTTCCTCGCCCGTCTCTGCGTTCACGCGTTCATAGCGGACGCGCGCCTTGTTGCGGTTATCCAGCATGCGGAACTGCAGGTCGACCCTGCGCTCACCCGTCATCAGCGACACGGGAACATTCAGGAGGCCGAACGACAGGGTGCCGGTCCAAATGGGTCTTGCCATGGAGGACACGTTAGCGGAGCGATTAAGGTTTGGTCCGTACGCGGACGCACCTATTTCCCGTGCCCCATTAGGGTGAAAACCTGAATCACATGAACAGAGCTTTCACTAAACTTGTGGCATGCACCGGTATCCGAAAATCCTCGCCGAAGCGCCGCTGGGTCGTCATTTCTGCCAAATCCATGACGATGCGGCGACCCTGACGAAAGCGGTCTCTGCCTACGCAAGCATCGGCCTCGTGAGCGGCAACGCGGTGGTCGTTGCAGCGGAGCCCTCGCGCGTTGTGGCGCTCAAGGCATCGCTGCACGCAGCCGGCCTGCGCGTCGACGAGTGTGTGCGCACCGGCCAACTCACGCTGCTCGATGTCGACGCGTTGCTCGCGAAAATCATGGACGGCGACATGCCCGACCCCGCTGCGTTCCGCCGGGTGATCGGCGGCGTGCTGCGAGAGATCTCGGCGAACGGCTATCGACACACTCGCGTCTACGGTGAACTCGTCAACGTGTTGTGGCGGATCGGCAATCCGGTCGCGGCGATCGCTCTCGAAGAATATTGGAATGAGCTCGCATTCGAGCACCGCTTCGCGCTGTTCTGCGGGTACGAGATTGACGGCCTCGACGACAAGGGTTACGACTCACCGCTCGGAGAGATTGCACGGTGCCATTCCGACATGCTCGAGACCGAGCACGATGAGCGCCTGCAAGATGCGCTGGACCGCGCGAGCGCGGAGATTCTCGGCCTGCCGATTTCTAGTGCGCTTTGCTACTTCGGACAGGATCAACACGAGGCCGAACATCGACTGCCCGCCGGCCGCCGCACGATGCTGTGGCTGCGGCGGAACATGCCGGGTGCGGTCGGAAAGGTCGTGGCACGGGCGCGCGTCCACTACGGGCACCGCTGAATCTAGCGCGGTATTCCGTCGCGCGGTACGCTCAAGCCATGCGCAAGCTGGCCTTCCTCATTCTCCCGGTTGCCGTCGTCGCCTGCGGCGCGGTCATGCTGTCCCCGGGAATCCTGGCCGGTGCAGTCGACTACGCGCGCAGCCAGGCGGTCACCGAGCCCGCCGACCTGAACCAAGTCATTTACGACGCGTTCGCGCCACGCGAGCCCGGCTTCCGCATCCTCGGTCCGACGCTCTATCGCGCCGGTGACAGCGGCATCGTCATCCACCGCAATCGCATCGTCGCGCGCTGGGGTGACATCGATCGCATCGACATGACCTTCAGCGTCGCCAAGAGCTACCTCTCGGTGCTGGCCGGCATCGCCGTGCGCGATGGCCTGATCGGCTCGGTGCACGACCGTGTTGCCGATACCCTGCCCGAACTGATTATCGGCGAGCACAACGTTGAGATCACCTGGCATCACCTATTGCAGCAAACGTCGGACTGGTCCGGCACGCTGTGGGCGATACCCGACTGGGCCGACCGCCCGGAGGGCGACGACCCGGCCAATCGACCGCTGCACCCACCCGGTACCCGCTTCAAGTACAACGACGTGCGCATCAATCTGCTCGCACTCGCGCTGATGCACGTGTTCGGCGAGCCACTGCCGGCGGTCCTCAAGCGCGAGGTGATGGACCCGATTGGCGCGTCCGGGAACTGGCAGTGGTACGGCTACGAGAACTCGTGGGTCGAGATCGACGGCCAGCGCATGCAGTCGGTCTCAGGCGGCGGCCACTTCGGCGGCGGCATCTTCATCAGCACACGAGACCACGCGCGCTTCGGCCAGCTCATGCTGAATCGTGGCGTATGGCGCGGCGAGCGCATTCTCCCCGATGCTTGGTTCGACCAAATGACCGCGCCGAGCGCCGCTAAACCGGACTACGGCTACCTGTGGTGGCTGAACACCGGCCGCGCCGCGATACCCGCGGCGCCTGCAAGCGCGTACTGGGCTGCCGGCTTCGGCGGCAACTTCATCTACATCGACGAGTGCAACGAGCTCGTCATCGTGCTCCGGTGGATACCAGACCTCGCAGGCGTGGTCGAGCAAGTCATCAATTCGATGCAGTACGACACCGGTTGCGCGAGCGGCGCGGCCTGACGGTTGATGATTCCAACTGGGGTAATTACCTGAGGGCTATGGCGCATTCCCTGTCGTAGAGTGGCGGCGAAAGGGGGATTCCGAGTGTTTCGTTTACCGACCAAGGCCGACCTCGCACACGTGCTCGACGCAGCTGTCGTCGTCGATGACGCGATTGGCGGGTCGATCCAGTTGGTCGCGGCCAATGGCGAGAAATTGCGGGCGATCGCGGTCGCCGGAGCTGCTTTTCGCGAGTTGCCATACGATGACGAGACCATCGCGGTCGAAGGCGGCGCGAGCTACGCGCAGGCCCTCGTCGAACGACGGCGCATCGTGATTCGCGATGTCGCGACCGACGATGCGTTCGCTCCGCACCGCGAGGCCGCAGCCAAAGCCGGCTATCGCTCGGTGCAGTCGACCCCGTTACTGGACAGCGAGTTTCACGCGCTGGGTGTGTTGTCGACTTATTTCGAGCATCCGCACCATCCGGGACCGGCAAGTCTCGACAAAATTGATGTCTATTGCCGGATCGCGGCCCTGGTGATTGAAGTCGACGATTTGCATTATTCGATCGTCGAGGCTGACCGCTACATCAGTAGTCCGCCGCGTGCGCTACCGGCCTCCGTTGCGGATGCCGCCGGCAGTGCGCGCCGCCTGCTCCCGACGCTCGCCCAGCCCGGACACGCCGAGGCGCTGCACTCCGCGGCGGACCGCCTGGAAATCGTCGCGCGATATCTGCGCACACTGCTGCACACTCGGAGAAAAACCGGGGTCCTACAACTGCCCGATTGAATGGCGCGCCCGGCAGGATTCGAACCTGCGACCCCTGCCTTCGGAGGGCAGTACTCTATCCAGCTGAGCTACGGGCGCGAAACGGGCGACAAGAATAACACGGCGACCATCACCTATACTTCGAATTAGGGGTGCCGCCAAAATGAAAGAACTGGCGATTCGAATCGGTTTACTGGCCTTCGCGGCGACGGCCGCCCTTCTACTTTGGCTGCCGTTCGATGCGCCACCCCACCCCACGCTCGACAGCTTGTCCGTCGGCTCCATTTTACTCGGCAGCTACTATTTCTGGACCGTCTTCATCGCAGATTCGTCCGCGACTGCGGGCGGATCAGGAGATGCAACTTCGATCACTTTGGGTCATGGAGGCGCTGTTGATCGCATTATCCATTTTCGTCGGCCTGATGGTGATCGACTTTTCCAGTCACCTCCTGTGGGATACCAAGTTCCTTGGCTTGACCTCATTCGGCATGGCCATCGCAAGCCTTGCATTTGTGGTCTGCCTCATTCTCGCGTTGTTTTCTGGCGGCGCGTTCGACCCGCGGCTGATTATCCGCGGCACCGTATTTGTCGGCCTGCTCAGCGTCACGCTCGCATTCATGTTTGCGGTGGTTGAGGAATTTGTAACCAGTCAAATAAGCGCTCGCTTCGACCTGCCAGAATCGACCGGGTTGGTCGTTTCTACCGCGATTGCAGCCGCAGTGTTCGGCCCACTCTGGAGGTCCGTCAATCGCTGGGTTACGCGGCAACTCGGGGAGGCGGTGTCTCGTGAGGCGTCAGCGCGACCAAGACCCCTGCCTTCAGGGGGCGATACTCTATCCCGCTGAGCGGCGGGCGCGAAACGGAGACACGGATAACGCGAGGGGCTATAATGAGCGCCGTGTTTTACGGCCTTGGAGCGCGCTTCCGTGACTGACCGCCAGTTCTTCCAAACCTTCGCGATCATCATCGGCATCCTGTTCTTCCTGAAGCTCGCGCTAATCGGGATTGCCGTCGGCGTGGCCAGCACGGAGAGCGAGGAACAGATGCTCGGCAACAAATACGCCCAGCAGCAACAGGTCGAACGCATCCAGTCGCGCGGCCAGGTTGCGGTTCGCGAGGGCGCTGGCGGCGTTTCGTCGCTGCCGGTAGCCGAGGGTCCCGAACAGGTGCCGGTGGCACCGGGTGTTCAGCCGGCTGCCGGGCCGGCCGCAGATGCAGCGCCCGCGGGCGAGGACATGGCGGCCATCGGCCAACAGACCTATGAATCGGCGTGTTTTGCGTGCCACGGCACCGGCGCGGCCGGCGCACCGCGCATCGGCGACGTCGAGGATTGGAGCGCACGCATCGCGCAGGGCCGCGAGGTGTTAATCCAGCATTCGCTCGAAGGCTACATGGGCCAGCGCGGATTCATGCCGCCAAAGGGCGGCCAGACGCACCTCGAAGATGATGCGGTCATCGCAGCGCTCGACTACATGGTCAGCCAGTCGCGGTGAACTCAAAGCGCCGCGACGACCTCGCGGGCACGCTGTGCGGGAAGCCAATGCAGGTCGGCGTCCGCCCAGACTTCTAGAGCGGTTTCAATATGTTTGCGGGCCTCGTCCGTTCGTCCGGTGTCCCGGAGGATGAGCGCCATCGTGTAGTGGTAGTCGGGGTTCTTAGGGCTTACTTGTAATGCTCCCGCGAGTTCGCGTCTCGCTTCTTCATGTCTGCCGAGCGCATGAAGGCAGCGCGCAATTTGGTGGTTGACGCTGGTGTCAGTTGGCGAGAGTTTCCGCTCTTCCAGATAGGACGCGATTGCCTGTTCGTACTCGCCGCGCAACTCGTGGACGCGGCCTTTTGCGAACACCGCCATGCTGCGTGCGATTTCCATTGATAAAGCATCGATCATCCGCTCCAGTCCCGGGATTGCGGCCTCGATCGCATCGGCATCATCCCGTGCATTCGCGATTGAAAGTTGGCCGATGGCTGCGAGTGCGTCATAGGGCGATTGCAACTGAACCGAGAGCGAGTCGATGATCTGCTGACCGGTTTCCGGCTGGCCAGCATGTACGTACGAGGCGGTCGCACGTAACCGCTGGAGCAGCACATTCAAAGGTGGCTGAAACTTCGCGGTTTCGGCGATTTCTGATTCTCGCTCCTCGAGTGCACGGACCATACGACCGCGGAACGCAGAATATTGATGCATGCTGTGCAGCACGATCGCACGGTCGTTGGCACTACGAGCCAATTCGAGCGCGTCAGCAAGCAGGCGCTCGGTTTCGTCGAAGCGCCCGAGATCGCGCTCGGCCGCAGCGAGGCGCACCGTGATTTGCACGTTTCCGGAATCGAGCAGTGCCGCGCGTTGAAGCGCCTTGGCTGCTTCCTCATGCCGCCCCACTCGACCGAGGAAATCGGCAAGCTTCAGGAAACCATCGTAGTTTTCCGGGAAGCGGTCTGTGTACTCGGTATAGTTCGCGTGCGCTTCGTCGACCCGACCGAGTGCCTCGTTCAATGTGGCGATCACGTGCAGCAGTTGATGCTGTTCGGGATCAAGCTCAAGAATGCGCTGCATGGACCCGATGGTTTCTTCACGGCGATTTCGGACAAAGTCCAGCTGGGCCTTCGTGCTGAGCAGCATGATGTCGTCGGGATAAAGATCGACACCCATATCCACCACGGCGAATGCACGCCCGACATCGCCGTGTGTGTAGTAATAGTTGTGGCGCGCAAGGATTTGTAGACGCTCCGGGATGCGATAGAGATGTTCCATGGTCGCCGCGAACGACGCTGCCGCTGCGGGCATCTTGTTCGCGAGCAGCTGCACAGTCGCCAGCGACATGTGCGCCATCGCAAAGGTTGGATCAATGGTGACCGCGCTCTCGAGTTTGCTTTGGGCCGTGTCATAGTCGTTATCAAGCCCGACGGCATTGATGCCTTCCACATACGCTTGGAAGGCTCTGACCGAGCCGGTCATGACCTCTGCAGTCGGCAGATCCGCGAGCTGCTCACGGTGCCAGGCAGGGATGTCCAAATCAGTCTTGATCTGCTCTGAGGCGAGATCGCTGAGTGTGAATACGTCCGGCGCGGTGAGACGATGTTCGGTCAATCGTCTACCGCGCGCGCTGTCGTAGAGGCGTACGGTTGCAGTTACGCCGCCGGCTGCATCGCGCGCGATCGTGCCGGTCACAAAGTGCGTGAGGTGCCGCTCCTCAGCAATTTCGCGCTGCAGGGCGACCGGGACATCACGGCCGTCCTCGAATGCAGTCTGCATCAATCGAGCGCGGAAATGCGCCGGTGATTGCGCGTCGAAAAATGGATCCTGTGCGAGTTTGCCAGTCACCGCATAAACGAAGCCATAGTCGAGCCACTGGTCAGCATCGCCACCTTCGACCTGGAACGGGAAGAACGCGAGGCGCTTTCTATATTCGGCTTTGGGCACCGCGCGTGTGACGGTCTCGCCCGCCTCGTTGGTGACCTCGACCTGCTGCATGACCGCACCGATATCTTCCGCACCGAACATCAGAACGATGATGACGCTTGCTGCAATCAGGTTCGCCGGAATGCCGACTTTCTCCGGCAGCGGCATACGCTGCTTCCCGGGGTCGGCATGGTAATAAGTGACGAGCAGAATGCTCGGCAACAGCAGAAGCAGCGAAGCGAGCGTGACTTCGGTGATGTTAGGGGTCAGTTGATAGCGTTCCTCGATGAACGCGGCGATCTGCACCGCGGTCCAGATGACCGCGAAATACACGCCGAGCACCGACAAGGTGACGCGCGTCCGCCGTGAGCGAAGCCGCACGCCGATACGAGTCAATAACGGGATTTCGTCGGTGTCGTCGTCGCGTCGGCGTCGGACCGCAAAGGTATCAACCGGCTCCACGACGCCCCGGAGCAGTTTCTCGCCCAACGGCCGGAAGTAGAAGCCACTGTGGGCGCGCAACTGTCGCTGAAAGTCACTGCTGACCAAGACCTCATTCGGGTCCGCGGCCTCGAGCAGCCGCTGCGCGACTGTCACGCCGTCGCCGAGAATCTCACCTTGCTCCGTCGCGACAATCTCGCCGAGGTGGACACCCACCCTCGCGCGTCCATCCCCCTGCGTCGAGAATGAGTCGACTAGCTGGACCGCCGCGTCGAGCGCGGCCTCCGCGCTCGCGAACTCGGCGAGCGCTCCCGTTGCGGCATCACTATGTACGGTACCGCCCCCGGCGGAGACGGCGGACTCGAGTGCGTCACGAAAGCGTGCAAGCTGGTGCAGGGCGCGCGCGGCATCGCGCGCCGACAGAGTTTCGAAGTCGGCCACGTCCGCCATCCAAACGGCGGCCAGGCGTCGTGATGGTCCCCCCATTCCGCCGAGAATACTCCCCGATAATTCGGGTGTCGATTATTTCAGCAGCGCCCTGATAGCGTCGAGGTTTGCGCGCCCGCGCGCGCGGCTTTCCACCGGGTCGACGGGGGCGCCGGGTTTGTTCCAGTTGATTGCGTCGGCCGGGAGCTCAGCCAGAAATCGGCTCGGCTCGCAATCGACCGCCTCGCGGAACCGCTGCCGCTTCATCGCGTAACTGATCCAGAGCCGGCGTTGCGCGCGCGTGATGCCGACGTACAGCAGTCGCCGTTCCTCTTCAATGGTCTCGCCCTCGATACTGTTGCGGTGGGGCAGCAGGCCCTCCTCCACGCCGGTCAGGAACACGAACGGAAATTCGAGGCCTTTGGAGGCATGCAGGGTCATCAACGCGACCGCGTCACTCGTGTCCTCGTCGTCGCGCTCTAGCATGTCCATCAGGCTCATGTGTCCGAGCAGGTCCGCAAGCGTCCGTTCCGGCCCCGGCTGCTCTGCGAGCCGCTCCATCCAGCCCACGAGCTCATTGACCGTTTCCATCCGCCGGTCGGCCGTCGGCAGGTCGCGCGAGGTGTCCGTGAGCCAGCCACGGTAACCGATGCGTTCAATCAGGTCGCGCGCAACCGCGACGGGGTCACCTCGCTCCGCAGCATCCGCAGATTCGACGAGCAGTCGCGTGAACGCACGCAACGCCGCGAGCGGACGTGCACCCAGTTCCTGCTCGAGCCCGAGCTCGAAGCTCGCAGCAAACAGCGTCAGGCCCCGGCGCGCCGCGTACGTACCAAGCCGCTCGAGCGTCGTGGTACCCAGCTCTCGCCGCGGTACATTCGCAACGCGCAAGAACGCAGTGTCATCGTCCGGATTCACGAGCAGGCGCAGATACGCAACGATGTCGCGGACCTCCGCGCGGTCAAAAAACGACGTGCCGCCGGATACGCGGTACGGCACCCGATGTTCGCGCAGCAGGCGCTCGAACGCACGCGCCTGGTGGTTGCTGCGGTACAGGATCGCGTAGTCGCGGAATCGACGACCCCGTACCGCCTGATGCGTAATCAGTTCCATCACGACACGCTCGGCCTCGCGCTGTCCGTCCTCGCACGCAATGACGTCGATGGCGTCGCCGCCGGCGTACGCTGACCAGAGCTTCTTCTCGAACAGGTGTGGGTTGTGCGCGATCAGCGCGTTCGCAGCCGTGAGGATTCGTTGCGTCGAGCGATAGTTCTGTTCGAGCTTCACCACCTTCAGCTGCCCAAAGTCATCGGCAAGCAGCGAGAGATTCTCGGGCTGCGCGCCGCGCCAGGCATAGATTGACTGATCGTCGTCGCCGACCACGGTCAAGTTCGCGCGCGGACCGGCAAGCAGTTTCAGCAACGCGTACTGTGCGGCGTTTGTGTCCTGATATTCATCGACCAGCAGCCACTGCAGCCGGTTCTGCCACGCATCGAGGAGGTCGGGTCGGGCACGAAACAGATGCACCGGCCGCGCGATCAGGTCGTCGAAGTCGACCGCGTTGCACGCGCGCAGATAACGCTCGTACTGCGCGTACAGTCGGGCGCCGGCGGCGTCCTGCGGTGACTCCGCGGCCGCAAGGGCCTGCACCGGGTCCAGCAAGCTGCTCTTCCAGCGGGAAATCCCCCACAACGCGGCTTCGGCAGCGCCGCCCGCATCCACTGCGCCATCCCTTTTCAGCAATTCCTTCAGGAGGGCAATGCCGTCTTGTTGGTCGAAGATGGAGACGCCGCGGCGGCAGCCGAGCGCCACGTGCTCATGGCCGATGATGCGCAGCCCGAGCGTATGGAACGTCGAGACCGTGAGTGCGCCAGCGACGTCCGCCCCAACGAGTTTGCCGACGCGCTCGCGCATTTCGCGGGCCGCTTTGTTGGTGAAGGTGAGCGCCGCGATGTGGCGCGGCGCGATGCCGAGATCGCGGAGCAGATGTTCAATCTTGTGGGTGATTACCCGGGTCTTGCCGCTGCCCGCGCCCGCGAGCACCAGCAAGGGCCCATCGGTATGCCGTACGGCGGCGGTCTGTGCAGGATTGAGCGACATGGAGCGGCCTATTCTCGGCGAAAGCCGATGGCCTGCACAGCTTGTATTTTCGTTCAGGACTTGTTCAGGGACCCGGCGTAAACTCGACAGCATGCAAACAAGAATCCCGGCAGTTCTGGCAGTCCTTGTGCTGCTCGCGGCGTGCGCGGGCCCGACCGGTCCACTCGCCGAAGTGGTGCCGCAGCCGTATCCGGGCGCCGATGCGACCCATCCCGTACGCATCGTCGAGCTGAACGGCGTGAACCTCGACGGCACGCGTGCGGTGATTACGCTGCCGCCCGGACGACATGAGGTCGTGATGACCGCCATCATTGAAGAACCGACGCTGCTGCGGTCCGCGCACGCGTCTAATATCCCGATTCGACACGCGCTCGTGCTCGAGGTCGTGGACGGCATGCGATACACAGTCGCCGCCTATGCGACGGGTCCTACGACCGAAGACTGGTTGCCGGTGCTGGTACGGGTTGAGGAGATGAAACGATGAAAAGATCCATGCTGTGGATGGCGATTCCGGTCGCCTTGGTGATGGGCTGCGCGACGATGGTGCCGACGGTACCGTTATCGGCCGCGCACGGCCTCGTCGTGATGCACAACAGCGTCGGCGGGACCCGCGTACACCCGGTTCAGGTGATCATGATCGACGGCGTCAACCTGCCAGCCGGCAGACAAAGCTACGCGCTCGCGCCAGGCAGCCACACGCTGCGCGTGGTCGGCTTGCTCAAGGATGCGCATTTGCGGTCTCCACCGATGGATCCCGCGTATGCGCGGCGGAGCAACCGTCAGCCGTACACCCTGACCATCGACGTGGAAGAAGGAATGCGCTACGTGATCGCGGCGCAGTTCAACGGCCCGACCGCCAGCGACTGGGAACCCGTCATCCTTCGCACGGAGCCGATCACGCGCTGAGCGCGCGTGAAATCGACTCGACGCGTGCACGCAACTCGTCGTCGCTACGCAGTCGTTCGCGGCAGCGCCTGACGGTCACCGACACCGTGGACCGGTGCTGCACCCGCAGCGCCTCGGCAATGGCTTCCAGAGAATGCCCGCCCGGGCTGCGCGCAAGCAACATTGCGACCGCGCGCGGCGTCGCCTGCGCGCCCCGCCCGCGGCGCGGCTCGTAAAGTCGCGATGTGGGGAGCGCGTATGCTTCCGCAACGCAGCGGACGATGTCCGCGATCTCGATGCCGGACCCTCCGTCCACACCGGTCGCGGACTCCTGTCTCGGCTGGCCAAGCGTCGGTGCGAGCCGCTTGCGTGCGTAGAACGCGCGGGTTTCCGCGTCGACGCCATAATTGACGTACGCGAGATACTGCTCCGCGCCACCTACCAACCGCAACAATCCGGCGGTCTCCAGCCATGGGGGCGTCTCGGCCCGCGCGCAGTACGCGCGCAAGCTCGACCACCGATATAACAGCGAATCGGCGACGAGGTGGCGATGTGCAGGCTGCAGGTGGATGTAGCGGCTGAGGCGCAGCGGCCATTCGTCGGGGTCGAGCAGGACCGACCGGTAGCGCCGGCTGAACAACGGTCCGTCGCGGCGTCCATCGCGACGGCACCAATGCGCGTACTGGCCGTTCAGTTGCCGCATCATTTGCGGCAGGTTCGCGCGCGGCGTGCGCAAGAGCAAGTGATAGCCGTCGGCCAGCAGACAATACGCATGCACCTCGACCCCGACCGCCGCCGAGACTTCGGCGAGCACCTCAAGGAACGTCGCGCCGCTCGCGCCGTCGGCGAACACCGTGGAGTCGGCTTTCCCGCGTGCGGATACGTGATACCAGGCATCCGGATACACGATGCGCTGCGGGCGGCCCATCGCTATCCGGCTTTTTCCACAGTGCCGGCAATCCGGTACACATCCCCGGCCTCGTCACGAATCGCCTGGGTGCGCTCGACGAGTTGTACGGTGACACCATCGGGGCGCGTGACCTCGAACCGGCGTACGCCGATCTTGCGCGGATCGGGGCGGCCCAATGCCGCGGGGTCCGCGTAAATCTCTTCGCGCGTCCGACCGAGCAATTGTGCGAGCGCCTCCGTCACGAACAATATGCGGTACGGCTGGAGCTCGGCGAACCAGAACCCGAACGGCATCGCCGTGCCGATTTCGCGGAGCACGCTCTCGCCCTCGCGCGTGCGCATTTCCGCGCGTTGGTTCGCGGTGATATCGCGCACGATACTGAGAACAGCAGGCTCGATGTCCGCGTCGTCCTCACCGAGCGGCGCAGAATGCGCCTCCATCCACCGCTCCGTGCCACTGGGCGCCACCAGTCGGAACTTCACCTTGCCGCGCTCACCCTGTAGCGCAGCGCGGTGCAGCTGCCAATAACTGAAACGATCCGACGGGTGCAGGTAGCTCGTCAATGGTTCGCCCGCGAGCTCGTCGCTCGACGCGGCCTCGAACAGCGCGACGCCGGCAGGGTTCACATCCCGGATTTCTCCGTTTCGGTCGACGACCATGACACAGTCCGGCTGCCCGGCGAACAGCGCCGCGAGCCGTGCCTCGCGGTCTTCGAGCGCGCGTTCCGCTTCAATGCGATCTTGCCTAAGGTCACGCTGGATGAGTGCCTGCTCGATGGCGCCCTCGAGGCGCGCGAGCCGGTCCTTGAGCAGGTAATCCGCAGCGCCGCGCTTCATCACTTCGCTGACGCGGTCCTCGCCGACGGCGCCCGACACGACGATCACCGGTATTCCGGGGCTCACTTGCTCGACGATCTCGAGGATGCGCATCGCGCCGAAGCTCGGCATCCTGTAGTCCGCGATGATGAGGTCTGGCGTGTTCTTTATCTCGTTATTGAAGCCGTGCTCGTTTTCCGCCCAGTGTACCGTGTATCCCACTTTCTGAAGACGCAACTTGATCAGCCCCGCGTCATCGGGGTCATCGTCGACAATCAATATTCTCAGACGTTTCGTGTCACTCATTCAAAGACAACCAGTAATTGCCGACCTGGCGCATCGCTGCCGCGTGTTCCTCGAAGTCGACCTGCTTGCGGATGTAGCTGTTCGCACCGAGTCGGTAGCTTGCATCGATGTCACGCTCCTCGCCAGACGATGAGAGTATGACCACAGGAATTTTCTGTGAGCGTGGGTCGCGCTTGATCCGCTCCAGTACTTGGAGCCCGCCGATGCGCGGAAGTTTCAAGTCGAGCAGTATCAGCGCAGGCAGTTCGGCGTCCTCATGGTCGAAGAGCATGGACAACGCTTCGACGCCATCGCGCGCGACATCCACGGCATCGATGTCCAAGCGACGCAGCGCCATCAATGCAAGCTCCACGTCATCGGGATCATCCTCGACCAATAAGATTCGCTTAGCCATGCCCCTCACCAATCGTGAACCAAAAAGTCGCACCGTGGCCCTCCGCACTCTCTGCCCAAACGCGACCGCCGTGCCTCTGTACGACGCGCTGCACGGTTGCAAGACCGATACCGGTACCGGGAAACTCCTGCTCCGAATGCAACCGTTGGAATGGAACGAACAACGAATCGGCGTAGGTCGCGTCGAAGCCCGCGCCATTGTCCTGGACAAAGTATACCGTTTCGGGCTCCTGCGTCCGGCAACCGAACACGATGCGCGCGTCGCGCGTCTTGGACGAGAATTTCCATGCGTTCCGGAGCAGATTGTCGAGCACGATTTGGAGCAAACGCGGATCGCCGAAGACGGGCTCGGTGGATTCGACCTCCGTACTGACATCGCGCGCGGGATCCTCACTGCGGAGTTGGGCCAACACGCCCATGGCGACCTCGCTGAGGTCGACATCGCTTCGGTGTATCGGCCGCTGTGAAACCCGGGACAGCTGGAGCAGGTCGTCGATGAGTTGGCCCATCCGCATCGCGCCCGCGCGTATCCGCTCGACGAAATGTTGCCCGGACTCGTCCAGTCGGTCGCCATACAGCCGCTGCAGCTCCGCGCTGAAACCGTCCATCGCGCGCAGTGGTCCGCGCAAATCGTGCGAGACCGAATACGCAAAAGCCTCAAGTTCGTGGGTGCGCTCGGCCACGCGCTGTTCGAGCTCGGTGTTCATGCGCAGCAGTTCCTGCTGGCGATCCTTGCGCTCTGAGATGTCGCGCACGAAACCGCTGAAATGCGGCGGATTCTTGGTGCCGATGCGCGTAATCGATACCTCGACGGGGAAGGTGGAACCATCGCGTCGCATCGCCTCCAGCTCGACGGCCCGGTTTCCGAGCTTGCCCTTTCCGGTCTGAACGAAAGCGCGCACCCCGGCGAGATGTCGCTCCCTGAGGTGCGGCGGCACAATCAACTCCGCCATCCTCCGGCCGACCGCTTCAGTGCGGCTATAGCCGAACATCGCCTCCGCCGACGGATTGAATTCGATGATTCGGTCGTCTGAATCAATGATGATCACTGCATCCAATGCGGACGCGACCACGCCTGAAAACTCCTCGGCACGGCGCCGGCGACCAGCGATTGCCCACATGAAGAGGAACAACAGTGCACTGATGACGAGTCCGGCCAACATTACCACGCGCGCGCGCCACCGCTCCAAGCGGTCACCGAACGTCGCGTCGGACGAAAACGCCAGGGTCCATGCGTGGTCTGCGATTTCGAGTGTCGTGGTCGTATGGAATCCGCTCTCGATGTCCGAAACCGCTCCGCTCGAATACATCCGGGTGTCATCCCCGGCATTGCGGCCGTCGAAAATCTCAAGGTGAATGAGTTCTGGTTCCGCGCCGAGTATGCCGCGCAATAGGTCGTTGATGCGGAACGGGCTGTATACGAAGCCCACCAGAGCATCGCGGCGTTGCTCGACGGTGGCGGTCGGGAGACCGTCCTGATAAACCGGCAAATAGAGATTGAATCCCGCTTGCACTTCCTCGCCGGTCTCCTGGACCAGCGTCACGGCGCCGGACAACACGGCCTGACCGGTGTCGCGTGCGCGTACCATCGCCGCGCGCCGGGTCGGCTCGGTGGCCATGTCGTAGCCGAACGCGCGCTGGTTACGCCAGTCGAACGGTTCCAGATACACGATTGAGTGATATTCATCGCGTGCGCCGGCCGGGTGGACTTCGTAATCGGGGAACCCCTCAGCACGAACCCGCGCGACATGCGTCTCCAGCGCCTCGGGGACGATTCGCTCGGAAAAGCCGACCCCCTGGAATCCCGGAAACGACTTGGCGAGCGAAAGTGTCTCGACATACGTGGCCCAGTCCTCGCGCGATACGTCGTCCGACGCTGCAAACAGCGCAACCCCGCCGCGCAGCACCTGCTCGTACGACAACATTCGCGCACGGATTTTCTCGGTGATCTCCTCGACGCGAAAATCGAATTGATTCTGCGCACGCGCAAGTTGGACGCTCCAGGTCATCGCGCCCGCGACGGCGGTGAGCGCCAAAGCCAGAAGTCCGGCGATGAGTGCGGCGCGCACGTCAGGTCCTCAGGCCGTGCCCGCGCTCCAGCAGCCACAGCGCACCAGCGAACAGCGCGGCCAGGAATGCGAAGATCATCGCGAACGCCACACCGATGCCGACATCGCTGACACCGAGCATCGCATAACGGAATGCATTCACCATGTAGAGGATTGGGTTCGTCATCGACAGTTCGCGCCAGAAGCCGGGCAGCATATCGACCGTGTAGAACACCCCACCGAGGTAAGTCAGCGGTGTCAGCACGAATGTCGGCACGATGGAGATGTCGTCGAAGCTCTTCGCATAGACGGCATTGATGAATCCGCCGAGCGAAAACACCACGGCGGTCAGTACCGCGACCGCGATGAACAGCGGCCAGTTCTCGACACTGACCGGCGTGAAAAACATCGCGACCACCGTCACGAGAGCGCCGGTCAAAAGGCCGCGCACCACACCTCCAGTGACGTAGCCGGCCAATATCAGGATGTTGGGCAGCGGCGATACGAGAAGCTCTTCGACGTGTTTGCCGAATTTCGCCCCGAAGAAGCTTGAGCTCACATTCGAGTACGCATTCGTGAGCACGGACATGATGATCAGGCCCGGCGCGATGTACAACATGTAATCGTGTCCACCCATCTCGCCGATGCGACGGCCAATCAGCGCGCCGAATATGATGAAGTACAAGGACATCGTGATGACCGGCGGCAACAGGGTCTGGGTCCAGATACGAAGTACGCGGCGCATCTCACGGCGCACGATGGTCTCGTAACCAATCCAGTTTTCGCGTGCGCGCGACATCAGGCGTCGTCCCGCCCGACCATCCGCACGAACAACTCCTCGAGGCGATTGACCTTGTTCCGCATGCTGATGACCTCGACGCCCTGGGTACCGAGCGCGGCGAACAGATCGTTGACGTTCTGCTGCTTGTCCACGTCGACCTCAATCGTGGTCGGGTCGAGCTGGCGGATTTCATAACCGGCGACAGAAGGCGCGACGGTCTGGGCAGCCCGCAGGTTGAACTCGAACGTCTCGGTCTGCAGCTTCGCGAGCAGGTCGCGCGTGCGCCCTTGCTCGACGATGCGCCCGCCGTTGATGATCGCAATCTCACGGCACAGGATCTCGGCCTCCTCAAGGTAGTGCGTCGTGAGGATGATGGTTGTGCCTTCGCGGTTGATGCGCCGCAGGAAGTCCCACATCGAGCGCCGGATCTCGATGTCCACGCCCGCGGTCGGCTCGTCGAGAATCAACAACCGGGGCTCGTGGACGAGCGAGCGAGCAATCATCAGCCGCCGTTTCATGCCTCCGGACAGGTTGCGGCTCTGCTCGTTGCGCTTCTCCCAAAGACCGAGTTGGCGCAGATATTTCTCTGCGCGTTCCAACGCGAGCGCACGCGGCACGCCATAAAAACCCGCTTGGTTCACGAGGATATCCGTGACCTTCTCGAACTGGTTGAAGTTGATTTCCTGCGGAACGAGCCCGATGCACGCTTTTGCGGCCTCCAACTCGTGGTCGATGTCGTGGCCGAAAACGGTGACGACGCCCTCGGTCTTGCGCACCAACGACGTCACAATGCCGATGGCCGTTGTCTTCCCCGCGCCATTCGGTCCGAGCAGGCCGAAAAAGTCGCCCTCGGCGACGTGCAGGTCGATGCCTCGCAGCGCCTCGACCCCGTTGCTGTAGGTCTTAGCGAGTCCGTTGAGCGACAGGGCCATCATGGCAGGGTGTAGGTGTAGCCTCCTTGGAAGCCGAGCGGGATGCCCAGCGCCCAATAGCCGAGCAAGAAAAGGGACCAAAGCAGCAGGAACGCGACCGAGTACGGCAGCATCATCGCGACCAGCGTACCGATACCGGTGCCGGTCACGTACTTGCGGCAGAAAACGACCACCAGCGGGAAGTACGGCATCAGCGGCGTGATGATGTTCGTCGACGAGTCACCGATGCGATACGCGGCCTGCGTGAGCTCTGGTGAGATACCGAGCAGCATCAGCATCGGAACGAAAATCGGTGCGAGCAACGCCCATTTCGCCGACGCCGAGCCGACAAACAGGTTCACGAACCCGGTCAGCAGGATGATGCCGACGACTGTGACCTGCGCAGGCGTCTCCCAAGCGGCGAGCGCCGCGGCACCCTTAAGCGCAATCAGCGCGCCAATGTTCGAGACGCCGAACGAATGGATGAACTGCGCGGCGAAAAACGCCATCACGATGTAGTAACCCATCGTGCTCATCGACTTGCTCATGCCGGTGATGATGTCGCGGTGGCCGTGGATGGTATTCGCGATGTAGCCGTACACAATCGCAGGAATCAGGAACAGCAGGAAGATGAGCGGCACGATCGATCGCATGATCGGCGCGCCGAAGTCGGACAGCGCGCCGTTGGGCGCGCGCAGCGGCGACGTCTCTGGCCACGCGGCGAGCGCCAAGAGGACCAACCCGCCGAGCATCGAGACGCCGGCCCAGATCAGCGCGCTGCGCTCCTTCGGCGCGAGCGGCTCGAGCTTCGGCATGTCCTTCATGTCGCCGTCGACCGCGGTCTCACGGTTCAAGCGCGGCTCGATGACCCGGTCGGTCAGGAACCAGCCGATCAGGATGATCAACACGCTCGACGACGCGGTGAAGAAGAAGTTCGCGAGCACGTTCACCAGCAGCGTCGGGTCGATGACCTGGCCGGCGGCCTGCGTGAACGACTGCAGCAACGGGTCGATCGCCGAGGGCACGAAATTCGCCGAGAAGCCGCCGGACACACCTGCGAACGCGGCGGCGATGCCCGCCAGCGGATGCCGGCCAGCCGCGTAGAAAATCACGGCACCGAGCGGGATCACGAGCACATAGCCGGCGTCGACCGCGGTGTGGCTCAAAATACCGACGAGGATGACCATCGGGGTCAACAGCATGCGCGGCGTGAAGCTCAACAAGCCGCGCAGGGCCGCATTGATCAACCCGGTGTGCTCTGCGACACCGATACCGAGCAACGCGACGAGGACGACGCCGAGGGGCGCGAAGTTCACGAAAATACTGACCATCTGCGTCATGTATTCGGCGATCGAGTCCCCGGTCATCAGGTTCCGGATCTGGATCGCCTCGCCGGTGCGCGGATCGACCTCGGCAAAGCTGATCCCCGACAACCACCATGAAACGAACCAGACGACGACCATCAGGATCAGGAACAGCGCGGCCGGGTCAGGAAGTTTGTTGCCGACGGTTTCTATGGCACCCAGCGCGCGATCGATGAAGCGTGGTTTGGTCGTGTTTTCGTTCATCCCGTTTCCCCTTCGGTGCGTAGCGACTGGACCATGCGTGCCACCGCTTGCGGCGAGCGCGTATTGCGCGCGAGCAGCGAGTAGAACGTCGGTACCACGAACAATGTCAGCATCATCGAGAATAGTACGCCGTAGACCACGACGACGCCGATTGGCTGGCGGCTCTCGGCACCCGCGCCCGTCGCCAGCAGCAGCGGGACGGCGCCGAAGGTCGTACACAGGCTGGTCATGAGCACCGGGCGCAGCCGGACGCGCGCTGCGTCGATGATTGCTTGTGTGAACTCCACGCCGCGGTCACGCAGCTGATTCGCGAATTCGGCAATCAGCACACCGTTCTTCGCAGACAGCCCGACGAGCAGGATGATGCCGATCTGGCTATAGACGTTGATCGAGAACCCCTGAATCGCGAGGCCGGCGAGCGCGCCGGTGACCGCGAGCGGCACGGTGGTCATGATGATGAGCGGGTGTCGGAAGCTCTCGAACTGCGCCGCGAGCACCAGGAAAACGATGACGAGCGCGAGCAGGAAGGTCCAATACAAGGAACCGCCGGATTGGATGAACTCGCGCGCTTCGCCATCCCAGTTGATCACGGCATACGGCGGCAATTCGGCGCGCGCGAAGTCCTGGACCCAGTCAATCGCTTCGCCGAGCGAGTAGTCGGGCGCGAGGCCGCCCGCGACCGTGATCGCGCGCAGGCGGTCGAAACGCCGCAGTTCCGAGGGTCCCGCCACTTCCCGCAGCGTGACGATGTTCGCGAGCGGAATCATTTCGCCGGTCGCATCCGACCGTACATAGATGTTACGCAGGTCGGTCGGCGTTGCGCGGTCAGACTCGCGACTCTGCAGAATCACGTTGTACTCGAGCCCACGATCGAGATAGCGCGTCACGATGCGCGAGCCGAGCATCGTTTCCAGCGTGCGGCCGATGTTCTGCAGGGAGATGCCGAGCGTCGCGGCGCGGTCACGGTCGACGGAAATCCGGATCTGCGGCGTGCGCTCCTCGTAATCGGAGTCGAGATCGACCAGCCCCGGGTTCTGTTCGGCACGCTCGAGCAGCAGGTCGCGCCACTCGGCGATCTCCGCGTAATCGCCGCCGCTGAGGACGACCCGCAGCGGCCGGTCGCCACCACGCACTCCGAGCCCCTGCGGCGTCGTCACGCGCACCTCCACGCCCGGCAGGCCGTCGACTTGTTTGCGAACTTCATCGGCGAGCTGCTCGGCGGTCAGCTCGCGATTTTCCCACGCCTCGAGCAACACGAGCACGCGGCCCGTGTTGACACCGCCTCCACCCCATCCCGCGGGCACGCGCGTTAGGAGTCGGCGCGCGTCGCCGCGCTCAACGAGGCCCATCAGGATCTCTTCGACCTCACGCGTGTAACGATCCGTGTAGTCGAAACTCGCGCCCTCGGGCGCAGCCACGATCACGAAGAACACGCCGCGGTCTTCCTTCGGGGAATACTCCTTCGGCAATCCGGAGAACAGCGTGTACGCAAACGCGGTCACGACCGCAGCGATGAGCATTACGACCCAATTGTGCGCGAGCGACCAATTGAGCGCGCGACCATAGGTTTGTGACAGCCAGCGGAAAAACTGGTCGATCTTGCGCGCAAACCAGCGGCGATTCGACGCACCGGTGAATATCTTCGAACACATCATCGGCGTGAGCGTCAGTGCAACGATACTCGAGAACGCGACCGCCGCCGCCAGCGCAATGCCGAATTCACCGAACAATCGTCCGAGGTTTCCCGGGATGAACGACACGGGCAGGAACACCGATACGAGCACGAGCGTCGTCGCGATGACCGCGAAGCCGATCTCGCGCGCACCATCGATCGACGCAAGCAACGGCGTCTGGCCCTCTTCGATGCGCCGATAGATGTTCTCGAGCACGATGATCGCGTCATCGACGACGAGCCCGATTGCGAGAACGAGGCCCAGCAGCAGCAATACGTTGATGGAGAAGCCGAGCGCCGCCATCACCGTGAACGCCGCGATCAGCGACACCGGCACGACGACCGCAGGAATCAGCGTCGCGCGGACCGTACCAAGGAAGCAGTAGATCACGACCAACACGAGGACCAACGCGATGCCCAGCGCACGGAAGACCTCGGTGATCGACGCGTTGATGAATTGCGCGCGGTCGAAATTCACTTCGAGCGCGATGCCCTCCGGCAGCATCGGCCGGATCCGGTCCAGCGCCGCGAGCACACCCTGCGAAACTGCCACGGTATTCGCGCGCGATTGCTGCTCGATGCCGATGCTCACCGCAGGAATCATGTTCGCGCGCGCGGCATTTCGAATATCCTGCGCGCCGATCTCGATGTCGGCCACGTCGGCGAGCCGCACGACATATTCGTCAGGGCCGCTGCCGATAGCGAGCCGCTGGAAATCGTCGACGGTCGCGTAGCCGGTTTCTGTGCGTAACGAAAATTCGCGCTGGGTCGATTGCAGGCGGCCTGCGGGGAGTTGCACGTTCTCGCGGCGCAACGCATCCTCGATGTCGCCGACAGTGACACCGTGCGCGGCGAGTCGCTCGCGGTCGAGCCATATTCGCATCGCGTAGCGCCGCTGTCCGCCCACGCGCACGCGCGCGACGCCGTCGACCACGGACAGCTGATCGACGATCACGCGTTCCGCATAGTCCGTGAGGTCAAGCTGGTTCATCGAGTCAGACGTCAACACCAGCCACATCACCGACTGCACGCTCGAGTCGGCCTTCTGGACCTCCGGCATGCTGGCTTCGGGTGGAAGGTTGTCGACCACGCGGCTCACCCGGTCGCGCACGTCGTTCGCCGCCGAGTCGATGTCGCGACCAAGGTTGAACTCGAGACGGATGTTTGCCTCTTCGTCCTCACTCGTCGACGTCAGCTTGGCGATCCCTTCGATACCCGCGACCTGGTCCTCGATGACCTGGGTGATCTGGGTCTCGATCACATCGGCGGACGCGCCACGGTAACCGACCTCGACGGACACGATCGGCGGATCGATGTCGGGGTATTCGCGGACCGCGAGACGCTGGAAACTCATGACCCCGAGAATCACCAGCATGAGGCTGATGACGGCCGCGAAAACCGGCCGCTTGACCGAGATGTCGGAGAGAATCACCGACGCGGTTCCTGCCACGGTCGCGCTTGGACCGCGGCCCCGTCACGCACGTGTTGGGTGCCCTCGATGATTACGGCGTCGCCTTCGTCCGCGCCTGCGACAATCTCGGCATAGCCCGGCACACGCCGCCCGACTTCGACTTCGACTTCCCGCACGACGCCGTCTTCGACGACGAACAGGTATTGGCGATCCTGGCGCGGCACGAGCGCCTGCTCCGGCACCAAGAGCAACGGCGTCGACGCGCGCAACACGCGTACCGTCATGAACATGCCGGGCCGCAGCAGCCCAAGCTCGTTCGGCAGCCGCGCGCGCACGCGCACGGCGCGTGTCTGCGGATCCACGCGCGAGTCGACGGTCTCGACAACACCCTCGAACGCGACGTCCGGATAAGCGGCGCTGCGCGCCGTCAGCGTCTGACGCGCTTCGATGGCGGCCATGTGCGTTTCCGGTACGTCAAAATCGAGCAGGATGGTGCTGAGGTCGTCGAGCGTCGTGATTACCGTGCCGGGGCTGACCAGCGCCCCGAGGCTGACGCGGCGGAGACCGACGCGGCCCGCAAACGGCGCGCGGATGCGGTGGTCGGCGACCCGTGCTTCCGCGGCCGCGAGCGCGGCCTCGTTGGCACGCATTTGCGCTTGCAGCTGCTCCACCTGGGATTCGGACACGGCACTTGTGCGAAACAGCTCCCGTGAACGCGTGTATTGGCCTCGGCTCTCGACCAATGCCGCCTGGGCCGCCGCGTAATCCGCTCGCGCCTCACTGCTCTCGAGGTCGGCGAGCACCGCGCCCGCCTGGACGAACTGACCCTCGCCGAAATGGATCTCCGTGATTACGTTCGTGACCCGCGCCGTGATGTCGACCGACTCCGCCGCCCGGGTCGTGCCGAGCGCCTGCGTTTCATCGGCAAATTCGCGTCGGGTGAGCGGTTGCACGAGCACAACGGGCGCCGCGCCTTGGCTCGGGCCGGCGGTCACGGGCTCATCATCGCGACCGGTCCACCACCAGGTGAGTGCAACGATCAGGGCGAGGGCGATAACAACGATAAGTCTGCGCATGAGCTTGGCGATATTACACCATTAGACTGTTTCTCAGCCGCGAGCCGACTTATGGCCCTGCCCAGATTGATTATGGTCCTGCGCGGACTCAGACCGGCCGGTCGGTGTGGAACCGCTTCACGAGCGCCATGAGGACCACCGTAAGCGGTGTCGCAAACACCATCCCGGGGATGCCGAACAGAACCCCGAACACGACAATCGCGAACAGACACAGCGCAGGCGGCAACTCGACCGACCATTTCTGGGCGAGCGGAGTGATGGCGATGCTCTCGAGCTGCTGCACGGTCAGGTAGACAATCAACGCATAGAGCGCAGTCGTCGGGCCGACGGTGAACGCGAGGAGCAGGCCTGGGATCGCGGCGAGAAACGGGCCAAGCACCGGAATGAATTCGAGCAGGCCGGCGATGATGCCAAGGATGAACGCGAGCGGGACGCCGGCAATCCAGAGGCCTATATAGGTGAGTACGCCCACGGCGAGCATCGCGACGCCCTGGCCGAGCAGCCAACCGCGCAGCGCCTGGCCCGACACCTCGAATGCGGCGCGCGCGTCGGCCTGCAGGGAATCCGGAACCAGCGCGACGAAGCCGTTGATGTACGGCGCGGGGCCGAAGCTCAGGTACAGCGCAATGAGGAACACGATGAAGGCATGCGATACGGCGCCGACCGTCGCCGAGGCGGTCTTCACCGCATCGCTCGCGGAGACACCCTCGTCCTTCGCCCCCTCGAATGCCTGCATGAAGAAGCGACCGAATTCACTCGATTCGAGCCAGGTGCGCACGGTCGCGATCGCCTCTGGTAGGCGTTCCCGCAGTTCGCCGAACTGCTTGGCGATTTCGTCGCCCGTGAACATCGACAGCGCCCCGAGCAATGCGAATGCGATCACGACGAACAGCATCGCGCCCCAGCGGGGTTGCATGAACGGAAGATACCGGGCGACGAGGTCGCCGCCGGCACGAATGATGACGGCGACCACGAGGCCGCCGAACACCATCACAAGGAACCCGGACAACTGCCACAGCGCGAGTAACGCGACTGCAATCGCGAAGACGATCAGCGTGCGGCGGACAAATTGACCGGTGTTAAGCACGCGGCCCCTGGCGGCTTACCGCGTGACGGGTACCAGCGTGATTTCGACGCGCCGGTTAGCCTGACGACCGTCTTCGGTCGAGTTCGAGGCAATCGGCTGGTCCGGGCCGTAGCCGATGGCGAGGAACCGGTCCTGCTTCACGCCGCGGTTGAAAAGGTAGGTCGCGACGGTGCTCGCACGACGTTCGGACAGCGCCTGGTTGTGCGCGCGCGTGCCGGTACTGTCGGTATGGCCCTCAACGCGGACGACGGTGCTCTCGTATTCCTTCAGCACCTTGGCGACCGAGTCGAGCACGCCGAAGAACTGCGATTGCAGGTCGGCGTTGTCGGTCTGGAACGTCACGTTACCCGGCATGTTCAGGGTCACATTGTCACCCTCACGCGTCACGCTGACGCCGGTGCCCTGCAACTCGGCGCGCAGCGCCGCTTCCTGTCGGTCCATATACGCGCCGACCGCCGCGCCACTCAGGGCGCCCACGCCAAGGCCGATCAACGCGCGCTGGCGTCGCTCGGTCGCGTCATCGCCGGTCGCCGCACCGGCAATTGCGCCGATGATGCCGCCGATCGCGCTGCCTTTGATTGCGGTCGAGGTTTGACGCTCACCGGTGTACGGGTCGAACGTGGTGCACGCCGCGAGCAACGCAGACGCACTCAATAAGGTAATCAGTTGTTTTTTCATGGGCTGGATTGTGCCTGCCCGCGGTGGGCCGGCTCCGTGCGGTGCCGCACGCTCAGAGATCTTTCGGATCCGCAGGCGGCGTCGTCGCCTTGCGATAGCCCTTCGGCCGGATGGCGACCGTATTCAGGATGTGGGTGCACTGCGTGCCGTCGGCAAGGTAGTAGCCATATTCGAACACCGGGGTCGCACGGCCGCGCTCGTCGAGCTCCTGCCGGATCGCGGCTTCCTGCTCGGCCGGGAACGTGAACCGGAGCTCCAGATCGGTCGAGCCGCCCCTCAGGAACTCGAGCGTCAGCCCCCGCGTCCAGACCGAGTGGCCCGGGAACACCCGCGCGCAGGCGATTGCGGCGATTGGGTCGGCGAGCGACGCCTGGTAACCGCCGAACATCACCCCGCCGGGATTGGTCGAGAACGTGTTGAGCGGCAGCCGGATTCGAACCGTCCGCCAGTCCGGCGTGAGTTCGAGGACCGTGATCCGCATGACCAGGAACGGCGGATACCACTCGAGCCGCTTGTTCTGCGGGATGAACTTGAGGCGCGACAGTCGGGTAATCAGGCTCACCGCCCGGAGTGTAGCAAGCGCCACCGCCGTGCTAAATTCGAGCCATGAAGACCATGGACCAATGGCTGGCGGAGTACGGCGACAGCCACCGAAATCCGACCAACAAGGCCATCCACTGGATTTGCGTACCGCTGATCCTGTTCAGCGTGCTCGCGTTGCTCTGGGTGGTGCCGGTGCCCGGGGTATTTGCGGCAGTTGGAACCTGGCTGAACTGGGCAACCCTGCTCATGGCCGCCGCGTTCGCATACTACGTCGTGCTTTCGCCGAAGCACGCGCTCGGTATGGCACTGATTGCGCTCGCGATGTTCCTGGTGATTGACTGGCTCCACCGCGCGGCACCGGTGCCGGTCTGGGCGATCGCGCTCGTCGTGTTCGTCGGCGCTTGGATTGGACAATTTGTCGGCCATCAGGTCGAAGGCAAAAAGCCGTCGTTTTTCAAAGACCTGCAGTTCCTGCTCATCGGCCCCGCCTGGCTGCTCGACGACGCCTACAAACGTCTCGGCATTTAACAGCAGGGGTCAGAACAAAGTACCGGTACTTTGTTCTGACCCCTTAAGTCGCCGCGGCCAGTTTGACGGCGTCGGCCACCCGCCGATGCACGGCCGGATTCAGGCAATCCGGCACCAGTTCCTCGCCCTCCACCGCGTCCACGAGCGCCTGCACGGCCGCAAACAGCATCGCGTCCGTGATCCGTGTCGCGTGCGCGTCGAGCGCGCCGCGGAAAATGCCAGGAAACCCGAGGATGTTGTTGATCGCGCGCCCGTCGGCCGCGAACGCAGCGCCCTGTGCGAGCGCGATGCGCGGCTCGATCTCGGGCTCCGGGTTCGACAGCGCAAAAATCATCTGGCCGGGACGCACCATCTCCGGCTTGATCAGCCCGCGCACACCGGTCGTTGCGATCACGACGTCCGCTTCGGCCATCAGTTCATCGAGCGTGCGGCCGCGACCGCCGAGCGCCTCAAGGCGCGCGACCGCACCGGCGCTCAGGTCGGTGCCAAGCACGCGCTTCACGCCGCGCTGAAGCAGCAGCCGCGTGATGCCGATGCCAGCCGCGCCGAGCCCAATCTGCCCGACGACGCAGTCGCCGAGCTCGCGGTCGCCACGCCGCATCGCGGACAGCACTGCGGCCAATGCGACGACGGCGGTCCCGTGCTGGTCGTCGTGCATCACCGGCATTTTCAAACGTGCGACGAGTTCGCGCTCTATTTCGAAGCACTCGGGCGCTCGGAAATCCTCGAGCTGGATCGCGCCGAAACTCGGCGCGATCGCCATGACGGTCTCGATGATTTTCTGAGGATCGTCCTCGTCAATCAGGATTGGCACGCCGGAGAGCCCGGCCAAGTTCGCCATCAGCGCCGCTTTACCCTCCATCACCGGCAATCCGGCGAGCGGCCCGATGTCCCCGAGCCCGAGCACCGCGGTTCCATTCGTGATGATCGCGACCGTGTTGGGCAAGTTCGTGAACTCCCACGCCTTCGCCTGGTCGGCTTTGATCGCAAGGCACACGCGCGCGACGCCGGGTGTGTAAAGGTCGCGTAGTTCTTGCAGCGTCTCGACGGAGTGCCGCGCGACCGTTTTGATCTTCCCTCCTCGGTGCCGATTGAACACGCGGTCGGACGTACCCAGCACCTGCGCAGTCGGCAGCGCGTTGATACGTTCGACGACGTCGCTCGCGACGTCTTCGTCGAGTTCGAGCGTCAACTCCCAGATGGTCTTGTCCTGGTCGCGCCGGATAGCGACCAGGTTTTCGATGACGAGGCCCGCGTCCGCGCAGGCCTGGCAGATTTTCGCGAGGCTGCCCGTCCGGTGCTGCGATTCGATGACAAGTATTTCAGGAACTTTCACGCCCCAAACGATACACCAACCCGAGGTATAATCGCCCGCCATGACGATCAACCCGATGGACTTTTACGACGTTCGCGGTCTGCTGTCCGACGATGAGCAGATGGTGCAGGACACGGTTGCGCGCTTCGTCGACGACAAGGTGCTGCCGATCATCGGGGAATGCTTCGAACACGGTCGCTTCCCGGCCGAACTGGTGCCCGAAATCGCGGCCCTCGGCCTGCTCGGCTCGTCTATCGACGGTTACGAGTGCGCTGGTCTGAACGGCGTCAGCTACGGCCTCATCTGCCAGGAGCTCGAGCGCGGCGACAGCGGTATCCGCAGCTTCGTGTCGGTCCAGTCAAGCCTCGTGATGTATCCGATCCACGCGTTCGGCTCAGACGAACAGAAGCAGCGCTGGTTGCCGGCGATGGCGCGCGGCGAGGCGATCGGCTGCTTCGGGCTGACCGAGCCGCACGGCGGCTCCGATCCGTCGAACATGAAAACCTTCGCGAAGAAGGACGGTGACGATTGGATTCTCAACGGCGCGAAAATGTGGATCACGAACGGCACGATCGCTGATGTCGCCGTTGTCTGGGCGCAGACCGACGATGGCGTGAAGGGCTTTCTCGTCGAGAAGGGAATGGACGGATTCTCGGCGCCGGAAATCAAGCACAAGATGTCGCTGCGCGCGTCGGTCACCTCATCGCTGTTTTTCGACAACGTGCGGATTCCAGCGTCGGGCGTGTTGCCGGACGTGACCGGCCTCAAGGGCCCGCTGTCGTGCCTCACGCAGGCGCGCTACGGCATCACGTGGGGTGCGATCGGCGCCGCGCAAGCGTGCCTGAAGGAAGTGCTCGACTACACCGAGACGCGCGAGCTGTTCGGACGCCCGCTGAACCGCACACAGACCGTACAGCGGCGCATGGCGGACATGTCGCGGCGTATCACCAGCGCGCAGCTGATGTCTCTCCAGCTCGGTCGCCTGAAGGACGCCGGTAAGCTGAAGCCCGATCAGGTGTCGATGGCGAAGTGGAACAACGTGCGCATGGCGATCGACATCGCGCGCGACGCGCGCGACATCCTCGGCGGCGCAGGCATCAGTGTCGAATACTCGCCGATCCGCCACGCGCTGAATCTCGAGAGCGTGATTACCTACGAGGGGACCGAGACCGTGCATGAGCTGGTGGTCGGCAAGGCGTTGACCGGCCACAACGCATTCTGATGGCCCCGACGCCGCGCCACGCGCCCAGCCTCGCGAAAGCCGCCACGCGCGGCTTCAATCGTGCAGAAATCATCGACCGGAATTTCACGGCTTTTGTTCAAGCGTGGGTGCCAAGTGAATCGCGGCGCAAAGGCGCCGCTCCTACAGGCGCCGCTCACACAGTTGCGCCCAATGTAGGAGCGGCGCCTTTGCGCCGCGATGACTTCATCGAGCTGTTCGAGTCCCAGATCTTATCCCGCCACATCGACCTCGAAGCGCGCGAGATGCGCATCCGCAACGAGGGCTTCTACACAATCGGCAGCTCGGGCCACGAGGGCAACGCTGTCGTCGGCCGGCTGACTCGCCACACCGATCCGGCGTTCCTCCATTACCGTTCGGGCGCGTTCATGATGGAGCGCGCGCGCAAGGTCGATGGCATCGACCTCGTGTACGACACGGCGTTGTCGCTCGCCGCGAGCGCCGATGACCCGATTTCCGGCGGCCGCCACAAGGTCTGGGGCAGCGTGCCGCTGTGGGTGCTGCCGCAGACGTCGACGATTGCGTCGCATCTGCCGAAAGCCGTCGGTACCGCGATTTCAATCGAACAGGCCAAGCGCCTGAAAGCCGCGCCGAAGTTTCCGCCCGACGCCATTGTGGTGTGCAGCTTCGGCGACGCGAGCACGAACCACTCCACCGCCGCGGGTGCGTTCAACGCAGCCGCGCATACCGCGTACCAGCGTCTACCCTGCCCCGTGCTGTTCGTGTGCGAGGACAACGGCATCGGGATTTCGGTCCGCTCGCCCGGCGGTTGGGTCGGTGCGAATTTCTCGAACCGCGTCGGCTTGCATTACATCGGGGCGGATGGGCTCGACCTCGCCGATACGTGGCGCGCGACCACCGACGCTGTACGTGTGTGCCGAGAGCGCCGCATGCCGGTGTTCCTGCATCTGCAACTGAAGCGGCTGATGGGCCACGCCGGTACCGACGTCGAGATCGAGTACCGCCCGGTCGATGAGGTGGAATCCGACGAGGCACAGGACCCTTTGCTGCGCTCAGCCGCGTATGCGCTCGCGAACGGTATCCACACGCGTGAACAGATATTGGCGATGTACGAGGCGACGCGTGAGCGCGTTCGAGCGGCAGCGCGCAAGGCTGCGGCGCAGCCGAAAATCGCGACGGCCGAGCAGGTCATGGCACCGCTCGCGCCGTACCACGCGACCGCGGTGAACGCCGAAGCAACGCGCGCCGATGACCAGGCGGCACGCATCGCGCAGTTCGGCGGCGATGCACAGCTCCCTGAGAATGCCCCACCGCGTCACCTTGCGCTGCAGATCAACCGCGCGCTCGCTGACCTGATGGTCAAGTACCCGGAGATGACGCTGTTCGGCGAGGATGTCGCGCGCAAGGGTGGCGTGTACACAGTGACCACCGGATTGATGAACCAGTTCCGCGGCGGGCGCGTGTTCAACACGCTGCTTGACGAGCAGACCATCCTCGGCATCGCGCAGGGTGCCGCGTACGCAGGTCTGCTGCCGTTTCCGGAGATCCAGTACCTCGCGTATTTTCACAATGCGTGCGACCAGATTCGTGGCGAGGCCGCGTCGCTGCAGTTTTTCTCGAATGGCCAGTTCTCGAACCCGATGGTGATGCGCATCGCGTCGCTCGGTTACCAGAAAGGGTTCGGCGGTCACTTCCACAATGACAACAGCTTCACCGCGCTGCGTGACATCCCGGGCCTGGTCGTCGCGTGCCCATCGCGCGGTGATGATGCGGCGATGATGCTGCGTACCTGCGCGGCACTCGCGCGCGTCGACGGACGCGTCGCAGCGTTCATGGAACCCATCGCGCTGTACATGACGAAGGACCTGCACGAGCCAAAAGACGGGGCGTGGCTGTTCGACTACCCGACGCCCGACCGCGCGATACCGCTCGGCGAAGGTCGTGTCTACCACCCCGACGCGACCGACCTCCTCATCATCACGTACGGTAATGGGGTGTTGATGGCGTTGCGCGCGGCCAAGAAGCTTGAAGCAGAGAGCGGCAAACACACCCGTGTTCTCGATCTGCGCTGGCTGAAGCCGCTGAATGACGCTTGGCTCGCCGAACATGCCGATGCGGTCGGCAAGGTACTGGTCGTTGATGAGGGACGGCGGACCGGCGGCCTCAGTGAGCAAATATTCACCAGCCTTAAGGAGCACTGCCGCAAGCCGCTTCGCCACCTTTCCCGAATTTGCGGGGAAGACAGTTATATCCCGCTCGCGGGCGCCGCCAATCTTGTGTTGCCGAGTGACGAGCGCGTGCTGGAAGCCGCACGGTCCGCCGCGCGCTAGACCACCCGGGGCTCCGGCTCGAGCCTGACCCCGAATTCCTTCTCGACTCCGCGCTGCACCCGCTGCGCGAACGCCCAAAGCTGCGCACCGCTCGCGCGACCGTGGTTCACGAGCACGAGCGCGTGTGTGTCCGCGATGCCGGCATCGCCGTCTCGCGCGCCCTTGTAGCCACAGCGCTCGATGAGCCACGCGGCCGAGAGCTTCACCTTGCCGTCGGCGCCAGGCCAATGAGGCATCGCCGGGTGGTTGGTGAGCAGGCTCTGCGCGCGCACGCCGGACACCGTCGGGTTCTTGAAGAAGCTGCCTGCGTTGCCGATGTGCGCGGGGTCGGGCAGCTTACGCCGCCGAATGCGCTCCACCGCTTGGGCGACGTCGGCCGCAGTCGGCGCGTCGATCGCCATCGTCGTGAGCTCGTCGCGCAGCCCCGCGTAGTCGAGTTGCAGCGGCCGGTCGCGCGGCAGCACGAATTCGACTGCGGCGACGACGAACCGCTCCGGCACCCGCTTGAAGACGGAATCTCGATACGCGAACGCGCAGTCGGTGGCCGACAAAATCGTCCATGCACGGCGCTCACGGTCGAACGCACGGACCGTGTGCACGAACTCCGCGAGCTCCGTGCCATACGCGCCGATGTTCTGGATGGGCGCCGCGCCGACGGTTCCTGGAATCAGTGCGAGGTTCTCGAGGCCCGTGAATCCGTGCGCGATCGACCAGTGCACGAAGCGATGCCAGTTCACGCCGGCACCCACGCGTACGTGTCCGTCGGCGAGCGGCTCGACCGCGTCGTGCCGGATGGTGAGGACGACGCCCGGCACGTCGCGCGTGAGCAGCACATTGCTGCCATCCCCAAGGACGAGCAGCCCGTCGCGGACCGCAGGCAAGGCGAGCACACCGGGCAATGCATCGGGGTCGTGGAGCTGCACGAGGCACTCGGCGTGGACCGCAATGCGCAGGGTATTCAGCGCGGCGAGCGGCGCGCGCTCCGTCAATGTGTAGCCCGGGGCCATGCCGCGATTATCTCCCAAGCTGGTAAACTTCGCGCCATGCCAGACGAAATGAAGATGGATCCGGACGCGCTGTGGCGCGAAGAATCGTTCACCGACCAGAAAATCGGCAGCATCCGCGTGCTCACACCGGTGACACGCGACGGCGGTCCCGACGCGACGCGCAAGGTGCAGTATGTCGGCCAGGCAAGTATCTACACGCCGGCCGGAGCGCTGCCCATCACCTTCGAGCTCGACGGCCCGACGCTGTCGGATGCGTGCACACAGTTTGCGGCCGAGGCCAACAAGGCGGTCGAGGAAACGATGGAGCAATTACGCGAAATGCGTCGCCAGCAGGCGGGCTCGATCGTGGTGCCAGGCCAAGGCGGCCAGAGCGGCCCCGGCGGCATCCAACTGCCTTAGTCGGGAAGTAGTGCCGGGTTGTACGCCTCGCGCGGCGCCTCGGCGCGTAGTCGCGCGGCGAGTTCACGTTGCTCAGCCGACCATTCCTTCAACATCTGCTGCACGTCGTCGCGCGGCACAAAATCCTTCACCCACGGGAACGCCGCCCACACCGGGAACAGCAAGCGCTCGTTTGTCGTGCTTCGCTCACGCAGCGCTTTCACCGCCGCGTCGTGGTCGCCCATCGCGATGTGATAGCCGGTCTCCATCAGCATGCCGTTGATGCCCGGCGGACGGCCTTGCGCGACGAGCTGTCGATACATCGGCGTCATCTCGGCGCGCATCGCGGCAGCACGCTCTGAATCCCCTGTTTCGTCGTAAAGCCAGATCAGCATCTGCAGGTCGAACAATTCCTCGCCTCTCGGATTGCCCTGGTAGCGCTGGCCGCGCCACACCTCGAGGTCGCGAAGGGTCCACTTGATCGCGTCGTCATAGCGGCCGTTCAGGGCAAGCGCGAACGCGTAATTGTTCAACGCATACATATCCTCGGGGTGGCGCTCCAGGTGCGTCGTCGCGAAGCGCAGGAACAACTCGAAATCAGCGACCACGATCGCCCACCCGCCCGGAACACGGTCGGGCACGAGCGAGTCAATGTGGCCGCCCCAGGCACGCGCGGTTTCGCGATCGCCGGCCATCGCAAACGTCTGTATGAAATGTCCCATCAAGTTGTACGAGCCCGGCCGGAGCTCGAGCGCGGTCACCGCGTGTCGTACCGATTTCACAATGTCGCCCACCAGATTCTCGACTTCCGTCGCGTCGTTCAGCGCACGGGCATTATCGGGCTCGAGGCGCAGGCTCTCGTCGACAATCGCGAGCGCGCGGCGGATGTTCGCGGCTTCGCCCGTCTGGGCGAGCGCGCTCGCATAGCGTCCGCGCACGTAAAAGTTGCGCGGGTCGAGCTGGAAGGCCTGTTCGATGCGGCGCCGGCTGTCGTTGAACAACCCTGCGGCCACAAGTTCTTGGGCGAGCCAGATCATGGTGTTCGCGTCGTTCGGGTTCAGTTCGAGCGCGCGCTCGTACGCGGCGATCGTCGCGGCCGGCTGGCTGCCCCGGCTCAGGATCAGTCCCCGGATCGACCAAGCCTGTGCGTTCTTCGGATCGAGCCGCAGTGCGTGCTCGATTTGCGCTTCGGCGCGCGGACGGGCCGTCGCCTCATCAACGCCGCCGTAAAGCGAGCTGAACCAAATCGCCGCGGCGAACTCAGAGCGGGCAGGCGCGTAATCCGGATCGAGTTCGACGGCGCGCTCGAGTGCCCGCACGGCCTCGGCCAGATCGAGCGGATTGCGTTGTTGCCAAAGGTCTCGACCTTTGGCAACGAGCTCAAAGACTTCGCTCGAAGTTCGGTGCTGACGCGCCAGCGCCGGTGCGTCGTCGCCGCGAAGCGATTTCGCGACTTCGGCCGCAATCGTGTCCTGCGTTGCGAAAATATCCTCGGTAGAGCCATCGAACGTGCGCGACCAGATATGCGCTTGGTCACTCGTGCGCACGAGCTGAGCGATGATGCGAAGCTGGTTCCCCACCACCTGCACGCTGCCTTCGAGTACTGCGCCGACGCCGAGCGCGGCGCCGATCGCGGCGATGTCCGCTTTCTGTTCGGCGAGTTGGAACGAACTGGTCCGGGCCGCAACCTTGAGTCCCGGCAATTGCGTCAACGAATGCAGGATGGTATCGGCGATGCCGGTGCCTAGATAAGCATGGCCCCCGCCAGCGCTGAAGTCCTGGAACGGCAACACCGCGATGGAATCGATGCGGTCGGTTGCGAGCGCCGGTGCGCGCGGGGCGCGCGGGTCCAGTACGAATCGGTCGAGCGCGAGCACCCCGACCGCTGCGACCACCAAGACGATGACGACCTGGTCCAGCTTCCTCGCGGACTGTTGCAGCGCGGGCTCGCTGCGATCGACATGCTTCTCGCGCTTGATGCCATCGGGCGTGACCTCGAACGCCCACGCAAAAATCAGCGCAGGGATGAAGCCGACGACGAGCACGATGATGAGGGCGCGTAATGCCCACGCGGGTGCGCCGAATTCCGGTAAGACGATCGACAACAGCTCGAGGGACAACCACGCAACCGCCGCATACGCCGCGGCGACGCGGAATACGTTACGGCGCTTCAACTCCGTGAAGAGGCCCATCGGGCGCGGTTAGGCGTCCCCGCGTTCCGGCATGATCACCCACAGTGCAAGGTAAATCAGAATGCCGGGGAACCCGACGGACAGGATCGAGACGATTACGTACACGACGCGAACGACGGTCGAGTCCCAGCCATAGTGTTGCGCAATGCCCCCGAGCACGCCCCCGAGGATCCGGTCGGTTCGGGACCGCTGTAACTTTGCATTCGACATGGCACCCCCTTGGTTTTCGGCAGTGTAGCAAGGCCGGGGATTTCGATAGTAAAGAATCTTTGACATTGTGTAAATAATCTTTTACTCTCCCGCCATCATACATTTGGAGCGTGTCATGACCAATCTGTCGTATATGGAAAGGAACATCTGGGGTTCGCTCGTCGCGCTGTTCATGGGCGCGTACTGGTTACTTAGCGATGCAATACCAGCCTTTATCGCGGGAACGCCGCCGGCACCGGAGCGCCTCGCGCCCTGGGTCTTCGCCATCTTTCTCATGGTGCTGGCGATTGAGCTCGCGTACCACGTGACGCTGTCGTTCTGCGCGCGCCGAGACCGTCGCGATGAGCGCGACACGTTGATTGAGGCGAAGGCGGGTCGCAACGGCTATTACGTGCTGGGTGGCGGGCTCATCGGACTGGGTGTCCACCTCGCCATTTGGCAGCTGATTGGCGCAGACCCTGCGATGAACCTGAGTTTCGGCATTGTCGCGATTGTGACGCTGCTCATCGTCGCCGAGTCCAGCCACCTCGTCAGCAAACTCGTGTACTACCGCCGCGGCGTCTGATGATCACCAACCGCATCAAGACGTTGCGCTTCGCCGCAGACCAGATGTCGCAGCAGGCGCTCGCCGACGAAGTCGGCGTGACCCGGCAGACCATCAATGCAATCGAAGGCGACAAATACTCGCCGTCGCTCGAGGTCGCGTTCCGGATCGCGGCAGTGTTCGAGGTCGCCGTCGACGAAGTCTTCGCCTGGGAGCCCGACTGAAGGGGTCAGAGCAATGTACCGGTACTTTGTTCTGACCCCTTCTCTTCGATGGGTCTGGAGCGATTGGCGGCGTTACGGAGCACCTGGATTGATTCGTCGTCCAGCCCGCAATCGACGGCGGCTGCGTAAATCGCACCCCGCGCGAACGGATCTGACGAGAGCTCATCGTATATTGCGTGGGGTGTCACCAGTGCATCAGTCAATTCTCCCACGTTCGCGCGATAGCTCGACCATCGATACTCTCGCGGATGATTGACCATTCCGGCTCTTACGGGATTGAGTTCGATGTAGCGCATGCATTTCAGAAAATAGTCCGGAGATTTCACCAACGAACTCCGGTAGCGCCCTTCCCATAGTGTCCCCGTTCGATGATGACGTGCATTGAAATAACGGACGTATCGACGTCCGATATGTTGCATCAGGTCTATGACGCCACGTTCAGTGCCCGGCGTGAGCAGCAGGTGAACATGATTTGTCATCAGCACGTAGGCATGAACGTCGCACTGACCGAGTTCCGCGCCTTCCTGCAGAAATTTCAAAAAGAGATGGTAGTCCTGGAACTCCATGAATACCGGCTGCTTGTTGTTTCCGCGCTGAATGGCATGCTGGGGGATGCCGGCGATGAGCGTGCGTGGTGGTCGTGCCATCCTTGGCTCTCCGATGATGGTTAGGTCTTAATCGTAGAGCTATGCGTCCGTCACTTGCCGTATCCGGTACTTTGTTCTGACCCCTTCTGTCTGCAGGGCGTCGATGAGTTGCTGCGGCCGCTCGAGGCTCATTAGCAGCAGGGTCCCGTCCCGCTCCGGAAGCGCCAGCACCCGCTCGCATGTGGTGATCAGCGCGAATGCCTTCTTCAGTCCCCACAATCGGTAATGCCCGGCATGGAAACCGATCAGTGAGAAGCCGAATCTCCGGAAAATTGGGCGAAGCGCTTTTTCCTCGTTGAGGTCGACGATGCGCGCCGCGGTGACATCGAGATCGGGCACCCTGCGACGTCGGGTGTGGAAGGCGGCCTTGACCGTGAGGGTCTCGCCGTCAAAAATGACTTCGCGGCGCCGCAGTGCAGGAATCAGGATGGCGAACGGCATGAGCGTCAAGAAAAACGCCTGCGCGATGCGCAGCCCGTCCGGCTCGATGCGCCCGGTCGAGAACGCCACTAGAACTCCCAACGGCAGCAGCGCGAGAATCACGGCGAACGTCGCGAGACTCACCTTGCGTAGCGGCGCGACCGGGTAAGTTCGCGTGCTCAAGCGGGCCGCTTCAATACAAGTTGCAGTGTGCCGCCGGACATCAGCCGCGTCTCAATCAACTCCCAGCCGATTTGCCCGAGTTTGTTGAGCTCGGTCTTCAGCGCCTCGGGATCGATTTTCGTCGTCCACGGGCTGCCCTTGAAATCCACCACGTTGTACTGCCACCGTTCGTTAGCCATCCCCTTCCTCCTCGCTCTTCAACCGCCCCGCTTTCCTGAGCGCTTCCCGCAGCACGAACTCGATCTGCGCGTTCAGCGAGCGCAGGTCGTCGTCCGCCCAGCGCTGCATGCCCGCGATGATTCGCGGGTTGATGCGTAGCGGGAATGCCTTCTTCGCTGCCATATCGCTAGTACATCGACCCCGCGTTCACGATGGGCTGTGTCGCGCGGTCGGAACAGAGAACGACCAATAGGTTGCTCACCATCTGGGCGCGGCGTTCCGGGTCGAGGTCGATGAGCTCATTCTTCTTGAGTTCCTCGAGCGCCATCTCGACCATACCGACCGCGCCCGCGACGATGCGTGTGCGCGCAGCGATCACGGCAGCGGCCTGCTGCCGCTGCAGCATCGCACCCGCTATTTCCGGCGCGTAGGCGAGATGGCTGATGCGCGCCTCTAGGACTTCGATGCCCGCCCGGTCGAGGCGCTCCGCGAGCTGCTCGGCGATGTGCGCGGATATCTCATTCGCGTGGCTGCGCAGCGAAATCGTGCCCTCGGTTTCCTGGTCGTACGGATAGCTCGTCGCCATCGCACGCAATGCGGCCTCGGACTGGATGTGCATGAAGCTCTCGAAGTCGTCGACGTTGAAAACCGCTTCCGCCGAATCCACGACACGCCACACGACGACTGCAGCAATCTCGATCGGGCTGCCCTCGAGTTCGTTGACCTTGAGTTTGCCCGACTCAAAGTTGCGCACGCGCAGGCTGATCTTCTTCGTCGAGTAGAACGGGTTGTTGTAGCGCAGGCCCTGCTCTTTCACGGTGCCGACGTACTTCCCGAACAGGCTGAGCACGGCCGCCTGGTTCGGCTCCACCATGTACAGGCCGAACCAGAGCACCTGCGTGACGATAAAGCCGAGCAGGCAGCCGACCATCAGTGAGCGCTGGTCGCCGGCCGCGCCCTCAAGGACGCCCCAGATGAGCAGGACGCTGAGCGCGAACAGCATGACCAGCATCGGGATGCCGGGCAACGACTTGATAGGTTGTTCTTTCATGGCAATGCCTCCAGTGAGTCTGGAGGGTATGATATCACCTTGATATCATTTTGCAACTACGGGTTGAGCGGAACTCCGCAGCCCTGATAACGCTGGCCATCCACGGCCAAGGTCGCCGTTTCTGGGTGGATCTGGCCGCTCATGCCGTCAAAACAGGTCAAGGGCTCGATGACCAATTGGATGACCTGACCGTCCCCCTCGACCTGGTAGCCACGGGCGCCCCCGTCGAGCGGCGTGACCTCGGGCGCGGGCAACGTGATCGTCCGCTCTCCGTAGTCGAGCACCGCGACGAGGTTACCGCCCGGTGTCACTTCCACGAACCAGCCGGGTTCCTGACCGACCGCGCGAAACGCGGCGCCGGCGTCTTCCGCGCGCTGCCAAGGGCCACCCCAAGACTTCGGCGTGCAGACGTGCTCCTCGAGCCCGACTGAGAGGCGCAACGCATCTTTGGCGGTGTACTCGAGTGCGATTTCATTGCGCGCGTAACGACGCTCACGCGTCTCGCCGACGGCGGCGAGTTCGACGTCGCGTCCCGGGAGCGTCAACGCGACGGTGTTCTCGCCGCGACGCAGTGCGAATTCATAACCGTCGCACGCCCAGAATGCGCGCGAATCCTCAATCGGCGGCGGCTCGTCGGGACCGCGGCCACACGCTACAAGCAGGAAGGAAACCAAGAAAGGAGCGATGACGTTGCCGTGATTCATGGGCGGACTATAGACTACGGTCCATGAAAATTCTCTTGGGCATCCTGAAGTGGGCCGGCATCGCCGTGGGCGTCATCATCGTGCTTGCGGGCGCACTCGCTGCGCACACTTGGTACGGCACGCCGCTGAAACCGAACTGGTTCTACGACCGCGCGATGCTGCAGTACGCGCTCGACGATCCGCAGATGCTGACAAGCCTCGGCTTCATCGAACAATTCGGCATCCGCGGCCACAACGCACATTTATCGGACGGCTCCGACGAGAAGGCGCAGCAGCTGTTCGTGACGCTGCGCGAAGACCTCGAGACCCTGCACAACTATGACCGTGAGGCGATGACCGGTCAGGACGCAATCAGCTACGACATGTTCGACGGCTTTGTATCGATGATCATCGAAGGTGAGCGCTGGCGATTGCATACGTACCCGATGAACCAGATGTTCGGCATCCAGAACGGCCTGCCGAACTTCATGGCGACCATGCATCGGGTGCCCGACACCAAGGGCGCGGAGCATTACATCTCGCGATTGTCACAGTTCGAGCGCCGGCTCGACCAGGCGCTCGACTCGGTGCGCATCCGCGAGGCAGCGGGCGTTATTCCGCCGACGTTCGTCGTCGAGAAAGTCCTCAATGAGATGCGCGGGTTCGTCGAGGCGCCGGCGCGCGAGAACATCCTGTTCACCAAGTTCGACGAACACCTCGCGAAGCTCGAAGAGAGTGCGGAAATCATGGCCGACGAGCGCGAATCATTCGCGCAGCGCGCCGAAGATGAGATTACTGGCACGGTGTACCCCGCGTACGGCAAGTTGATTGCGTACTACGAGGACCTGCTGCCGCGCACGACCGGAAACCACGGCGTGTGGGCGCTGCCCGACGGCGACGAGTTTTACCGATTCGCAGCGCGCCTCATGACGACGACGGACATGGACCCGGACGAGATTCACCGCATCGGTCTCGCCGAAGTCGCCCGCATCGGTGCTGAGATGGACGCGATCCTCGTGGCGCAGGGATTCAGCGACGGATCGATCGGTGAGCGTCTGCTCGCCCTGCGTGCGGACCCCGCGCAGCTTTATGAGGACTCCGACGATGGCCGCGCGCAGGTCATCACCGACTACAAGGCCATCATCGCGGAGATCGAAGGCGGGCTGGATGATTACTTCGACGTGCGCCCCAAAGCGGCGCTCGACGTCGAACGCGTGCCGGAATTCCGGGAGGATGGCTCCGCACTCGCGTATTACCAACAACCGGCGCTCGACGGCACGCGGCCCGGCGTGTTCTACATCAACCTGCGAACGATGGCCGACCTGCCGCGCTTTGGAATGCGCACGCTCGCCTACCACGAGGGCATCCCCGGTCATCATTTCCAGATTGCGCTCGCGCAGGAACTGAAGGGCTTGCCAGTGTTCCGGCGCATGGCGCCGATGGGTGCGTACATCGAGGGTTGGGCGCTGTATTCCGAACAGGTCGCATGGGAGGCCGGCTTTCAGGACGACCCGCTCGACAATCTTGGTCGGCTGCAGGGCGAAATGTTCCGCGCGGTGCGACTCGTCGTCGATACGGGTATGCACGCGAAGCGCTGGACCAGGGAACAAGCCATTGAATACATGACCGAACACACCGGCATGGGCGAGACCGAGGTCATCGCCGAAATCGAGCGCTACCTCGTGATTCCCGGCCAGGCGCTGTCGTACAAGGTCGGCATGTTGAAGTTTCTCGAGCTGCGCGCACGCGCGCAGACAGCGCTCGGCGACCGCTTCGACATCCGGGAGTTCCACAACACGGTGCTCACGAACGGCGCGCTACCGCTCAATCTGCTCGAGCGCGTCGTCGACGACTGGATCGCGACCAAAACGTAAGGCGCGCGCTGTGTAGGAGCGGCGCCTTTGCGCCGCGATATACTTAGCGGCCCCATGACGCTGCTGACCTGCGACGACCTATCCCTCGAATTCGGTGACCAGCCGATCCTGCGCCATGCAGACCTCACCATCGAGGCCGGTGAGCGCATCTGCCTGATCGGTCGCAACGGCGCCGGCAAGTCCACGTTGCTGAAACTCATCATGGGCATGCTGCCCGCCGACTCGGGCGAGATCCGCTACAAACAGGCGCTGCGCATCAGCCAGCTCGAGCAGGCGCTGCCGAGCGAGCTCGACCTCACGGTCACCGAATACGTGACGACCGGCCTCGCCCACCTCGACCAGTTGATCCGCGAATACCGCGCCCAGTCGCAACGCGAGATGGACAAAGCCGGCATGCGTGAGCTGCAGGACTTGCAGCACCGCATCGATGCAGAAGGCGGTTGGAATCTCGACAAGCGCGTCGAGACGGTGCTCACAGAACTCGACCTGCCGGGCGAAAAGAAACTTCGTGATCTGTCGGGCGGCTGGCAGCGTCGCATCGGCCTCGCGCGCGCGCTCGTCTCGAATCCCGAACTCCTGCTACTCGATGAGCCGACGAACCACTTGGACCTCGCGGCGATCCAGTGGCTCGAAGACCGCATCCGTGGCTACCCCGGGTCGGTGCTGTTCATTACGCACGACCGCGCGTTCCTGCAGCGCCTCGCGACGCGCATCGTCGAACTCGACCGCGCGAAGCTCACGAGCTGGCCGGGCAACTACAAGAATTTCCTGCGCCGCAAGGACGAGGCGTTGCACGCGGAAGCAAAGGACAAGGCCGAGTTCGAGAAGCGTTTGGCCGAGGAAGAGGTGTGGGTGCGCCAAGGCATCAAAGCGCGGCGCACGCGCAACGAAGGCCGCGTGCGTGCGCTGCAGGCGATGCGCGAAGAGTACACTGAGCGGCAGAAGTTCAAGCCGCAGCAGAAAGCCCGCATCCACATCGAGCAGACGGACGCAGAGTCAGGCCGCAAGGTCATCGAACTCAAGAACGTCGCGCACGGCTACGACGACCACCAGCTGATCGACAAGCTGTCGCTGAAGGTCATGCGCGGCGACCGCATCGGGCTCATCGGCAACAACGGCGTCGGCAAGTCGACACTTTTAAAAATCATGCTCGGCGAGCTCAAGCCCAACTCCGGCGTCGTGAAACTCGGCACGAACCTCGAGATCGGCTATTTCGACCAGATGCGCCGCGACCTCGACCCGGAGAAGACCATCGCCGAAATCGTCGGCGACGGGCGCGACTACGTGATGCTCAACGGCAAGCAACGCCACGTGATCGGGTACCTGAAGGGCTTCCTGTTCCCGCCGAAGCGCGCGATGACGCCGATCAAGTCGATCTCGGGCGGCGAGCGCAACCGCGTGATTCTCGCGCGTCTGTTCACACGCCCGACAAACCTGCTGGTGCTCGACGAGCCGACGAACGACCTCGATGTCGAGACGCTCGAGGTGCTGGAAGACCAACTCGTCGATTATCAGGGCACGCTGATTGTCGTCAGCCACGACCGCGAGTTCCTCGACAACGTCGTGACCAGCACGCTCGTGTTTGAGGAAGGCTTCCGCGTGCGCGCGTACGCGGGCGGCTTCAGCGACTGGGAGCGCAAGGGCCAGCGCCTCACCGAAGCCGAAGACCCGCGCACCCAACGGAAGGGGTCAGAACAAAGTACCGGATCAGGGGATCCGGTACCTTGTTCTGACCCCTTTGTTGGCAAGGCGAGGAAGCTCAGCTACAAGCTGCAGCGCGAGCTCAATCAATTGCCCGCGCGCATCGAGGCGCTCGAGGTGCGTATTGAACAGCTCGAGGTCGAGACGACCCATCCGGAGTTCTACACGCAGGACTACACGCGCTATCAGCCGCTGCTCGATGAGCTCGACGACCAGCGTGCCGAACTCGAGAAGGCCGTTAACCGCTGGGCGGAACTCGAGCAGCTTCAGTCGCTGTAGACCACCCCACCCTTCATCACAAAGCCGACCCGCTCCATCACGCGAACGTCGTCGAGCGGGTCGCCCTCGACCGCGATGATGTCGGCGGACTTACCGATTTCGATCGTCCCGAACTGGTCGAGTCGGCCGAGCGCGTCTGCGGCATTGCGCGTCGCGGCGAGCAACGCCTGCGCCGGCGCCATGCCCGCCTCGACCATCAGCTCGAATTCTCTCGCGTTGTCGCCATGCGGGAACACGCCTGCGTCGGTGCCGAATGCGACCTTCACGCCCGAGCGAAACGCGCGTCGATGCGAATCACGCACGACGTCGCGGATCGCACTGGCCTTCGCGGCCGGCCCCGGCGGTAACGTGCCCTCGTCGACCATCTTCATCACGGCGCTATACGCCATCATCGTCGGCACGAGCCAGGTGCCGCGCTTTTTCATCTCGCGCAGCACGGCGTCGTCGAGGATGCTGCCATGGTCGATGGTCGTGATACCCGCGGCGACCGCGTTCCGGATACCCTCCAGCCCGTGTGCGTGCGCGACGACCCGGCGGTTCAGCGAGCGCGCAGTCTCGATGACAGCTTCGAGCTCGGCCGGTGTCATCTGGGCGGGGCCGATGTCGTCGGACATCGACAGCACGCCCGCCGTCGCACAAATTTTTATCACGTCGGCACCCGCGCGCACCGCGCGGCGCACGGTCTCACGTGCCTCGTCGGGTCCATCGAACACGTAATCCTCGGCGCCGGCGAGCTCGACATTACCCGGGCGGACGCCGGTTGCCGGGTCGCAATGGCTGCCTGTGGTGCCCATCGCGATACCGGCGACGATGCGCGGCCCGGTCACGAGCCCCTCGGCAATCGCATCTCGCAGCGCCAGCGCAGTCGTACCCGGTGCGCCGACGTCGCGCACTGTGGTGAACCCCGCGCGCAAGGTCCGCTCAGCATGGACCGCGCCAAGCAGAATCGCGCGGTCGGGATAGCGGAACAGGAAGCCGCCCCGGTCTTTGCCGAGTTCCGACGGATCCCCCATGAGATGCGTGTGCAGATCGATGAGTCCCGGCATGACCGTGTATCCCGACAGGTCGATCACCTGCGCGCCATCGGGGACCGCGAGGTTGCGGCCGACCTCGGTGATGCGACCGTCACGGACGATGACGGTCATGTCGCGCTGCACCCGCTCCGAGGTGCCGTCGAACAACGCACCCGCGCGGATGACGGTCGTATCGGCGAGAACGGTCTGGGCGAACAGCGACAGAGTCGCGACGACCGCGGTGATGACGTGTTTCATGGGTATCCCCGGGGTTGGTATTTCCCCGAGTATAGAACGCGGCGTGCTATATCGGCATCGAGAACGACACGCCGATGGTTTCGGTCCCGGGGTTGCGTTCGCTGAGGCTGCCATTCGACAAATGAGTGATGCCGACGCCGACCTGCAGATTCTTCCGCGTGCGATAGACGAGCTCGATGCCGCTGCGGAACTGGATGTCGTGACCGAGATTCACCTGGTCGCTGTCCGTGAATAGACCCGGCCCGAAGTGCGGCGTCAGCGCCCAGCGGTCGGACAGCCAAATCGGCTTGCGAAAATCTGCGTAGACATAGTTGGCGCCGCATCCCGCGCGGTGAAAGCCGATTCCCGGCACGATGGCCCATCGCAAGACGGGTGCGAAGCGCAGTTCAACCCCATACCACTGCGGCTCGCGCAGGTCATCGGTGACGCCGAGTTGTCCGGCCGAGAAACTCAACGACGATTGCGCGTGCGCGACGGCCCCGAACAGGACCGCCACCCACACCAACACCTGCAAACCGAGCTTCATAACTCGATTTGAGAGCGGTTCCGAACGCTGTTCTGTGGGCTATCACGCGCAGTTACGACGTGCAGGCCACGCTGTGGCGATTGTCAGGTTATGGCCCGCGGGTGAGAATCGGAGCGTGGACGACGAGGCCGACATCCGCGCCGCGCGCGCGCATTACAACGCCGCGATTCTTGCGCGCGACCCCATAGCCATTGCGGCGTGCTTGACGCACGACTGCGCGCTACTTGCGAGTACCGGCACCACTGTCACCGGCCACGATGCACTACTCAATCACTGGACACTTAAATTCAAACAGGACGCCGAAGTCGTGTATGTACGCAAGCCCGCTACGATCGAACTCCGCGGCGGTGAAGCCGAAGAGCACGGTACTTGGTCAGGGCATTGGACGCACACGGGTGCGCGTGTCGAGGGGAGTGGAAATTACAGTGCCAAATGGCGGCGCGAGGACGACGGCGGTTGGCGCGTCGCGTCGGAGTCGTTCACGCCGAGCGATTGAGCAGCCAGAATCCTGCGTTCAACGCCCACGCGAAACTCACCCACGCGACGTACGGCACGAACAACCACGCGGCAAGCTTCGACACGCGCCGAAACACCACGACGCACGCGACAATCACGAGCCAGAGCAGCGTCATTTCCACGAGCGCGAGACCCAGGGCGTGCAGACCAAAGAACAGCGGCGTCCAAAGCGCATTCAACACGAGTTGCGCGCCCCACAGCTTGATGGCCTTCGACTGCGTCCCTGTGGCCTGCCAGATGAGCCAGCCCGCCACCGCAATCATTACGTACAGCACGGTCCAAACCGGCCCGAACACCCAGTTCGGCGGCGCGAACGCGGGTCGCGCGAGGTCCGCGTACCACTCGCCGGGCGGGAACAACCAACCCAGCTGCGCGACCATGAAGACCAGAAGCAGGAAGACACCCAATGCCAGCGGGTTTCTCATGCGCTTAAGATTACCACCATGCTGTTGACCGGCCGCAAAGGAGCGGCGCCTTTGCGCCGCGATTACCGGCAGTTCGGCGGCACCTGCGTGTCTGCCAGTCCCTCGGTCCCGCAGGTCCAGCTTCCGTCCCCGGGATTGAACGTCATATAGACCAAGCCTTCGGCGACGCCTTTGTAGTCGATCAAGAGTTCGGTGCCGTTGCCGACCCGCAGGTTGCTCGAGTACGAGCCCGACTGCATCGGCGCGAGCCGCGCGAGCTCGGCGTCGGTCGGCCACGCGCCGGTACTACGGTAATGCTGCAGCACAGGCCCGCGCGCCGTGTTCAGCAACGTCACCGCTTCGGTGACCTCGGCACGGGCCATCGTCGCCGACGGATGGCTGCCGGCTGATGAGTCCTGCTGGCCGCACGCAGCCAGCGCGACGCACACTGCAACGACCGCGACAATGCCGACCGGATTGCCGGGTGGCACCGGCCGCGACGGAACGTCCGTCGGGGGCGCCACCGGCCGTGGCGGTGTGACTGGATTCACCGGTTTACGGGGTTCTTCGACCATAGAATTGCTACGCTACCACAACGGGTTTAGCATTCGACCGTGACCTCGCGCATCGTGTTGGTGTTCGTACTCGGCCTCGTCGGGTCGGGCCTCGCAGCGTGCGGCGGCACCAAGATTCTCAAAGACCCCCAGCCGATCGAAATCGTGCAGCCGCTGGCGCTCGCCGAGAGCGAGGATGTCGCCGCGACGCTCGCGTGGGTGATCGTGCGCGACGGACCGGGCACCTGGGCGCGCAACGCCGACTGGGACGAATACTTGATTGCGGTCACCAACCCGACCAGCGCCCCGATCCAGGTTGATTCCATCGCGCTCGTGGACTCGCTCGGTACCCGGGTGGTGCCAGCCACCGACCGTAAGGCGCTTGTCAAAGGCAGTAAGCAGGCCGTGCGCCGGTATCGCGAGTCGGGCCTAAAGGTCAAAGCGGGAATGGGTGGGCTCGCGCTGGCGGCGACAGGCGCCGTTGTCTGGTACGGCGTCGCAGCGCCACTGGCCACCGCCGCGCTGTGGGGCGGAACTGCGGCGACCGGCGTCGCCGCGATGGGCGCCGTGATCGCCACGCCGGTGCTCGCGGTCGGCGGCATCATGCGTGCGAACAACAATCGGAAGGTGAACAACGAAATCCAGCGCCGTCAAACCGAGCTTCCATTGACGCTCGCACCCGGTGAAGCGCGCCAGATCACCGTATTTTTCCCACTCACACCGTCGCCGACCGAAATCGCATTGACCCACGGCGATGCGCGCCTGGTCATGGACACCTCGGAGATTCTCAAGGGCTTGCACCTGCCGGACTGATATATTCCCGGTGTGTCGGCTGCCCACTCCAATCACCAATTCGCAGGGTTCGGTCTTCTCACGGGCCCCCTGCTCGCCGCGCTCGCCTACGCGTTCATCCCGGATGGTGCGGCCGGCGGTCTCGACCACGGCGGTCGCGTCACTGCGGCCATCGGTATCTGGATGGCGGTGTGGTGGATGACCGAGGCCATTCCGCTGCCGGCAACTTCGCTCCTGCCCGTCGTGCTGTTCCCGCTGACCGACGCGCTGCCTGCGGCGGCCGCGATGCGCCCTTACGCGTCCGAGATCGTGTTCCTGTTCATGGGCGGCTTCATGATTGGCCTCGCGATGCAGCGCTGGGGCCTGCACCGCCGCATCGCGCTGAACATCGTGCGCGCCGTCGGCACCTCGCCCCCACGCCTCGTCGGCGGCTTCATGCTCGCGACCGCTTCGCTAAGCCTTTGGATCTCGAACACTGCATCGACAGTGATGCTGCTACCGGTCGGCATCAGCGTCATTGAGCTGCTGCGCCGCCACGTCACGGCCGATGACCGACCCGCGCTCGACAACCTCTCGACCTGCCTGATGCTCGGCATCGCGTACGCGGCCTCGATCGGCGGGCTCGGCACGCTGATCGGTTCGCCGCCGAACCTCGTGCTCGCGAACTACGCGCGCGCCGAACTCGGCATCGACGTCACCATGGTCGCGTGGATGAAAGTCGGTATTCCGGTGGTCGTCGTGCTACTGCCGACCGCCTGGCTGTACCTGACGCGCGTCGCGCACCCGCTGCGGCTCGTCGTTCCGGCCGCCGCCCGTGAAGAGATGCGCGCGGAGTTTGCGGGGCTCGGTCCAATCAGCCGCGGCGAGCGCATCGTCGCGATCGTATTTGCATGCACCGCGCTCGCGTGGATATTCCGCCCGCAGCTCGCGGCGCTGACCGGCCTTACCGCATTGTCCGACGCGATCATCGCGATGACGGGCGCGCTCGCGCTGTTCCTGCTGCGTGCGCTCGACTGGGACACGGCGCAAAAACTGCCGTGGGGCATCCTGCTGCTGTTCGGCGGTGGCCTGAGCCTCGCCGCCGCAATCAGCGCGAACGGCGTGGACGCATGGCTCGCGTCCGGGTTCGCGGGGCTCGACGGAGTGCATCTGCTTTGGGTGCTGCTCGCCGCGACGACCTTGGTCGTATTCCTGACCGAGCTGTCCAGCAACACCGCCGTCGCGAACACATTCATCCCAGTGCTGGCCGCTGCTGCAATCGGCCTCGGGCTCGATCCGATGCCGGTCCTGTTCGCGGCCGCACTCGCTGCGACCTGTGCGTTCATGTTGCCCGTTGCGACGCCGCCAAACGCCATCGTGTTCGCGTCGGGGATGGTCTCGATCCGACAGATGATGCGCGCTGGATTCGGGCTGAACCTCATCGCGATCGCCACCATCACCGCTATAATCGCGCTATGAAACTCCTGTCCTGGTTACGCGAGTGGGACACCGCACGCCGCAATCGCCGTTACCGCCCGCAGGAAGAAGCGTTCGAGGCCGCGGTCGCCGCGCTCGCGCCTGGCGACGTCGCGATCGACTGCGGCGCGAACGTCGGCAAGTTCACCGTGCCGATGGCGCGCACCGGCGCGACCGTGCACGCGTTCGAGCCGAACTCGGTCGCGTACGCCGAGCTCGTCAAAGCGACCAAGGACCTCCCGAACGTGACCTGCCACCACGCCGCGCTCACCACCGAACCCGGCGAGGTGAAGCTCTACCTGCACAAGCGCGCGAAGGACGACCCGTTACTGCGCTCGGTGAGCTCATCGCTCGTCGCCGACAAGTCGAACGTCTCGCACGGCGACTACGAGACGGTCGAGGGCATCGACATCGTCGCGTTCATCAGAAGCGTCGGCGGCAAGATCAAACTCCTGAAGATGGACGTCGAGGGCGCGGAAGTCGCGCTCCTGAACCGGCTCATCGACGAGGGGCTGCACGATGACATCGGGCAAGCGTTCGTCGAGGTGCACGACCGGCGTGTGAAATCGTTGCGTAAACCGACGCGCGCGCTACGCGACCGCTTGACCGCGGTCGGCGCGACGCACTTCAATCTGGACTGGCGATAGCCGCGCCCTTCCGCCCCTTCACCTGGTGGCGGATGCGATAAATTCCGTCGACCTCAATCGGTGTCCCCTGCGTCCCCATCAGCCACCGGAACACGCGGTCCTCCCGCGCTTTCTGGAATCGATCCGCGGGCTGTTGGAAATACCGCGTGGTCGCGCAGTAGCCGATCGCGCGCGCGGCGTCACCGCGCGTAACCTGCAGCGGCCCGGTCGCGCGATCGCGCACGTCGGGCAGCCACTCGCGGACCGGCACGTCGACCACGGTGTCGTCGGGAATCCTGAACAGCGGGTCGTCGTCGGGGAGCAACGGCGTCACGAGGTGCTCGCGCGGGAACACCAACGGCGCGGTCGTGCCAAGCACGGCGCGCCCGAGCGCATCGAGCGCGTCGTCCCGGAACAGTACGTCACAGTCCGTGAAAAACACCCAGTCCGCTTCCGACGCCAGCGCGGCGAGATTGCGCCCGATCGACCGCCGAAATAGGCGCTCTTTCGGCAGCTTCCACCAGTTCCAGCGCACGTTCGGCACGTCCTGCTTCGTGAAGAAATCGAGCACGCGACGCGTGGCCGCATCTTCTTCCGCGTAGAACACGGTCATCGTCACCGAGACGTCGCGCGGGTAGTGCAGCACCAATGACGACAACTGGTAGGTCAGCAGCGTCGCGTACCGCCAGCAGTGGCTGACAATCTCGATTTGGGTTTGGGCGCCCGCTGGGCGGAACGGCGCGAACGCCGGCAACGGCGGCCCGAACAACCGCCGCGGGACGAGGCCGCTCGCAGCGAGTCGATAGAAAAGCTCAGTGAACTGCATCATTGAAGTTTACACGGGCCGGTGCCGCGATTAGCATCTAATCCACGATGGCGGACTGCCTCAATTGTGGGTCGACGCTCGAGACGCGGCGCTTCTGTGCGGAGTGCGGCCAGAGCGGTGCCGTCGCCAGGCTCGGGTGGCGCGACATCGTCACCCACCTCCGCGACCAGTTATTCGACGGCAACCTGCCCTGGCTTCGCACGGTTCGGGAACTAACCGTGGACCCCGGCGGCTTACCCCGGCGCTTCGTCGCCGGTCGGCGGTCCGCCTACGTCCATCCCCTGAAATACGCGTTCTACACGATCTTGCTGTACTCGCTATTGACGACGGGGCCCGGCGCCGCCGCCCCCGCCCCGGACCTGCCCGCGTGGCGCAATGCCCTCGCGGTCAACCTGCCCGTATTCCTGTTGTTGGTCACGCCGGTGGCCGTCGCCAGCCTGCGAATCTGTTTTGCGCGAACGCGAATCAATACCGTCGAGACGTGGGCCTTCGTGCTGTACGTGCTCGGTCACATCTCATTGTTCTACCTCCTGCACCGGGTAGTGACGACCGCGCTGCGGATATTCGGGCCGCTCGGCGATACCGCCCAGCTCGTGCTCGGCATGGCCGCAATGTTCGTGCCCCTTGTGTACTTCATGGTCGCCACGACGCGCTTCTACGACGTCCGACTTTATTACGCGCTACTCGGCGCGCTCGTAGCCACGGTCGCTACCGCCGCGGCGGGCGTGTATCTTTGGGTTTGGCTAGTGGGGGGCTTCTGACCACAATGTATCGCGTACATGGCATGGCGTTATCCGGCAACTGCTACAAGCTGAAGCTCGCACTCACGCAGCTTGATTTGCCGTACGAATGGATCAAGGTCAACTCCGTCAGGGGCGAGACCCGCACGCCCGAGTTCCGCAAGCTGAACCCGAACATGAAGGTGCCGGTCCTCGAGTTCGACGACGGCACGTTGCTCCCCGAATCCAACGCCGGCCTCTGGTACCTCGCCGAAGGCTCACCGCTGATTCCCGACTCACGCCTCGACCGTGCGCGCGTGCTGCAGTGGATGTTCTTCGAGCAGTACACGCACGAGCCCGCGATCGCCGTCGCGCGCTATCTCGTGAAATTCCTCGGCAGCCCGCCGGGCACGGCAAAGCGTATCGAGGACTGCCTTGAGCGCGGTCACCACGCGCTCGCCGTGATGGAGCAGCACCTAACCGACAAGCCATTCTTCGTCGCGGAGCGTTACACCATCGCCGACATCGCGCTGTACGCATACACGCACTGCGCGGCCGAAGGCGGCTTCGACCTCACCCCCTACATGGCCGTGCAAGCCTGGCTCGCCCGCGTCCGGGAGACCCCGGGCTACGTACCGATGGGTTGAGCGAAGTGGATTCCGTCAATCTCGACGACAAGCTCAATCAGATTAGCGAGCACTGGAGCCCCCGCATCGTCGGCGAGCTCAACGGCCAGCACGTGAAGCTCGCGAAGCTCAAGGGCGAGTTCGTCTGGCATCAGCACGACGAAGAGGACGAACTGTTCCTGGTCATCAAAGGGACGCTGCGCATGCGGCTGCGCGATAAGGAAGTACTCATCAGCGAAGGCGAGTTTTTAATTGTCCCCCGCGGCGTCGAACACCAGCCCGTGGCCGACGACGAAGTGCACGTGCTGCTGTTCGAGCCCGCCGGCACCCTGAACACCGGCAACGTGCGCCACGCCTACACCGTCGACGCACCGGAGCGCCTCTGATGTGGCGCTACCTCATCGCGTGGTTCGGCCTGATGGTCATCGCGATCGGCAACGGCTTCATCCGCGAGTTCTTCATCGAGACGCGCTACTCGACTGGTGTCGCCTACCAGCTCTCAACAGTTCTTCTGCTCGTGCTCTTCACGGCCTACTTCTGGTGGCTGTTCAAGCGCTGGCCACTGAAATCTACGGGCCAAGCTTGGGCGCTCGGTACAGTCTGGCTGCTCCTCACCGTCGGATTTGAGTTCGGCATTGGCCTCTTAGGCGGGCTTTCCTGGCAGGAGATGCTCCAGCAGTACAACGTTGCCGCCGGCGATCTCTGGATTGCCGTTCCAATTTACGTATTTATTGCGCCCCGCCTATTTGCGAGGTGAGCCGCGCCCGCACCGCAGCGCCTTCCGCCAACGCCAGCATGACGACAAGGTCCCCGGGCTGCGCCCAAGCAAGCGCGTGCTCGAGCGCCTCAATCTCGGTTTGCGTATGCACGACCTGCTCGTCGCGCGCGCCGCAGCGCATCAACTCGTCGCGGATGATGCCCACGACCTCGCCGGGTGCGCGCCCCCGCGCGTACACCTCGAGTTCCGACACAACGACGCAGTCCGGGTCAAGCGCCCACGCTTCGCGCGCGAGTTCGCGGATCAGCGCGTCGGGGCGATCACCGGGTTGCGAGAACGCTAGCAGCCGCCGCGGCGCGGGCAACGCGCGCGCCGTCGCCACAATCGCGCGCATCGCGTGCGGGTTGTGCGCGAAGTCGACGAGCACTTGGCAACCGCCGGTCGAATAGAGATTGCCGCGACCGATGTTCGCGTCGGGCGCCATCGTCAGTAACCCTTCACGGATATGCGCGATGGAGATTTTGAGGCCGTCGCAGACCGCAGCGGCCGCCAACGCGTTCGCAATGTTGTGCGTCGCAAGACCACCCAGGGACAGCGGAATCTCGGCCGCCGCACAGAGCCGCTCGTCGCCGAGGTACAGCGCGTCGCCCCGTAGTTGGCAATGGACGGGCTTGTCCGGGTCTAGGCTGAACCATGCGATGCGGCCGGGATAGTCGCGTGCCTGCTGGACCAGCGCCGGGTCGTCGGCGTTAAGCACCAGTAGACCCGCATCGCGCACCGCGCGCGTCACCACCCACTTGATGTCGAGCAATTCCTGCATCGTCTGGGAACCAAAGTCGCCGAGGTGGTCCTCAGCGATGTTGGTGATTAACGCCACGTCGGCGGTTTCGACCCCGAGGCCGCGCCGCAGCAAACCGCCGCGCGCCGTCTCAAGCACCGCCGCCTGCGCGCCGGGGTCGCGCAACACCATCCTCGCGCCGCCGGGCCCCGCGTAGTCGCCGGTGTCGAGGACTTGGGCGTCGATAAACGCGCCTTCGGTCGAGGTAAGGCCAGTCGCATACCCAGCGGTGCGCAGAATGTGTGCGATCAGGCGCGAGGTGGTGGTCTTGCCGTTGGTGCCGGTGACCAGCGCAACACGGATCCGACCGCGCGATGCCCAATCGACGGCCTCCGGGGCAGGGAGCTCGCGCGGCAGCCAGGTCAGCGCGCTCGCGCCATGCCCGACCGACACTAAATCGTCGTCCCATAGGAAGGGGACCCGGTGGGCAACGGCGGCCGCGTGCAACGCGAGCAGCGCAGGGTTCGCATCGTCGTCCGCGCGCGTCGCGACGGCCGACACGGTCTCGTCGAAATCCACTGCCTCGCCGGTGCATTCGGCCCACGCCCATTCGGCAACGGCAATGCCGGCGTATAGCCGGTCGATTGGCGCATCGAACGCGACGCTGATTCCCGCCGTAAAGGGTGCCGCGTGGAAGACCGGGGCGTCCCACCCGAGCGCCGCGTACATGCGCAATACCGCGGCTTCCCATTGCGGCTGGAACGCGCGCGCTTCGTCGGGGGAACAGGCGACATCGAGCACCACCGAGGGCCGGTCCCACAACGAGTTCGGGCCGGTCAGTCGTCTGCAGTCAACGAACTGCATGCGCTAGTCGCCCGCCTCCCGGGCGATGCGCACGCCGCGCTCGTCGCTGATCAGTTCGACGTTCTCGTCCAGCCGGAACGAATCGGCTTCGCTCGGCGCAGAACGCTCAACCCGATTGCGCACCTCCGGCTTCGCCTTGCCGCCGGAGTTGAAGTAGATGATTTGCTTCCAGGTTCGCTTGACCATGTCTGCGAGCACCAGCACCAAATCGCCCGGCTCTGCGAATTCAAGCGCGCGGGTGACCGCGTCAGGCTCTTCGGGAACGACCTCGATGCGGTCAGCAGTAATGCCGTTGTGCAGCAGCCGCGCCTTGATCATCTGCGCGACCTCGTCGTGACCACGCCCACGACGACGATCATCGCAGCGGCAGATGAAGTGATCGAAGTGCGGCGCGGCGATATCGGCAATCTCGTTGATGTCTTCGTCGCGCCGGTCACCGGGCGCCGATAGCACGACGATGCGCTTGCCCTCGATCTCGAAGCGGTCGACCAACGCGCACATGGCGCGCACTGCGGCCGGGTTGTGCGCGTAGTCCATGATCACGCGGAACGGATGCTCGGTATACATGTTCATCCGGCCCGGGGTCTGGAAGAAGGTCGCGTCGAAAGTACGCAGCCCCTGCCGGATGTCCTCGAGTGACAAGCCCATGTTGTACGCAAGCGCCGCGGCGAACATCGCGTTCTGTACGTTGTGTAGCGCGCGGCCCTCGAGCGTCGCCGGGATCAGGTGCGTCCACAATAGCGGCATATGCTTCTCGCGGTCGTACACCGTCACCATGTGCCCGTTCATCCCCTCCTCGAGCACGAACGCCTGGCCGCCTGCCCGGATGTGCGCTTTAACAAGCGGGTGCGAGGGATTCATCGTCACATAGCTGAGCCGCTTCGCGTCGGTGTAATCGGCCATCTGCAGGCAATAGGGATCGTCCGCGTTCAGCACCGCCGCATCGGTCGCGACTTCGATCGGAATGCGCTTCACCTGCGCGAGCTGCTCGAGTGTGTCGATGCCGCCGAGCCCGAGGTGATCGGCGGTGACATTCAGACAGCACGCGACGTTGCAGCTCGGGTAACCCATGCCGCTGCGTAGCATGCCGCCCCGCGCGGTCTCCAGCACCGCGGCGTTGACCGTCGGGTCGCGCAGGATGATGCGCGCCGACACTGGGCCGGTCATGTCGCCGGAGACGCTGAGCTCACCGTCGATGTACACGCCGTCGGTCGAAGTCAGGCCAACCGTATAGCCGTTCATTTTCAGGATATGCGCGAGCATGCGCGAGGTCGTCGTCTTGCCGTTCGTGCCGGTGATCGCCGCAATGGGGATGCGGCTCGGCGCATCGGGCGGGAACAGCATGTCGAGCACAGGGCCTGCGACGTCACGCGGCGTGCCCTCGCTCGGCGCGACATGCATACGGAATCCCGGTCCGGCGTTCACTTCGCAAATGCCGCCGCCGGCCTCGCGGTACGACAGCGAGATGTCGGTCGTCAGAAAGTCGACGCCGCCGATGTCGAGGCCGATTGCCTTGATCGCGCGGATCGCCATCTCGCGATTGTCCGGATGAATTTCGTCGGTGACATCGATCGCCGTGCCACCGGTCGACAGGTTCGCGGTCGAGCGCAGGTACACCGTCTCACCGGCCGGCGGTACGGTCGTTCGGTCATAGCCGAGCCGCGCGAGCAATCGCTCCGCCTGGTGGTCGAACTCGATCCGCGTGAGAACTTTCTCGTGGCCGACGCCGCGGCGGGGGTCTTGGTTGACGATGTCGACGAGCGCTTCAACCGTGTGCTTGCCGTCGCCGACCACATGGCCGGGTAAGCGCTTCGCGGCGGCGACGAGCTCGCCGTTGATGACCAGGAGCCGGTGGTCGAAGCCCTCGATGTACGACTCGACGACGATATTGCGGCCGTGTTCTGCCGCCTTGTTGAACGCTACCTCGACCTCTTCGGGCGTCTGCAGGTTGATCGACACGCCTCGACCATGGTTGCCGGCTAGCGGCTTCAGTACGACCGGGTATCCGATTCGTTGCGCGGCTCGTACCGCGTCGCGTACGGATTGCGCGATGCGCTGCGATGGGACTGGTAAGCCGAGGTCGCGCAGGATGTGGTTGGTTTCTTCCTTGTCCGATGCAAGTTCGACCGCGATGTTGCCGGTGCGGCTCGTGGTCGTCGCCTGAATGCGCTGCTGGTGGCGCCCATGGCCGAACTGCACGAGGCTTTGCCGGTTCAGGCGGATCCACGGGATGCCCCGCTCTTCGGCGGCGCGCACCAGCGACGCGGTGCTCGGTCCGAACGCACGCCGCTGCGCGTAGCGGATGAACGCGTCGCGCTCTTCGGCGAAGTCCCAATCAGCGCCGGGGGCGCCTTCAGGTTTCAGTGTTGCGGGCAGAAGGTGGTGCAACAGCGCGAGCGCGAGCTCGCCGGCTAATCGACCGACTTCCTCGTCCTCGTACTGGAACACCATCGTGTAATGACCGGGCTGGCCGTCGATCGAGCGCGTACGGCCGAAAGTCACCTGCGAGCCGGCGACATTCTGCAGCTCGATCGCGACATGTTCCATCACATGGCCGAGCCAAGTGCCCTCGCCTTCGCGCAACCGACGTACGAAGCCGCCGGGCTCCCGATACGAGCAGCCGTGCTCGTGCAGCCCGGGGAGCCGCTCCAACAATGCGTCGACGTAAGCGTCCCCGAGCCGGCTCGTCGGCCACTGCTCGAGTTCCCCAAGGTCCAGCACATACCGGATTACCGGGAAGTGTGCGTAGAGGTTGGGCCCAACATAGATGTTGGTGCTCACGATTTTCATCGACTCACTCCGCGTGGGCGGTCCTCGAAACGACCTCGAAGCGACCGCCGGCTACAAGGATGTGTAGCTTGACCCCAATCAAACTCACCGGCTCGCCGTCGCGGGCCCGGTCCATCGAAGAATACTTCAAGTCGCTGGGGTCGATGAGCGTCACGCCACCGCTGCCGACCACTTCCAGGTCGTCGCCCGGACGGATAAACGCCGCGGTGTCCTCGTCGAGGCCGATGCCGAGCGCGAACGGGTTGTACGCGAGCGCCGTCAAGAGGCGCCCCAGTCGGTCGCGCTGGCGGAAGTGCTGGTCGATGATAAAGCTGTTGGTCAGCCCGAGGCCCGGCGCCATCGTCACTTTGTCCGGCGACGGCGTGCTGCCCTCGCTACCGCCGGCAATCATGTGCTCGGCGAGGAATGCGGCGCCGGCCGAGGTGCCGGCGACGTGCATGCCCGCTGCATTGCGGCGGCGAATGGTCTGCGCGACCGGCGTGCCACCGAGTGTCGTCGACAGGCGGATCTGGTTGCCACCGGTCAAAAACACGCCATCGGATTTGCCGATGTAGTCGACGTTCTCCTGCGACTTGCAGTCGTCGCGCGTGACGATCGGCAGTACCGCCGCGTGCTTGATGCCGAACTTTCGGAACAGCTTCTCGTAGGTCCGCCCCGTTTCCTCGAGCTCCGACGCGGTCGGGATAATCGCGACGCGCGCCGACTTGCCGCCACACTCGGCGATGAAGCGTTCGAGGATCTCGGGGTCGTTGAGCTTGTCCTCGGCGCCCCCGATGGGAATGATGTAACCGCGTTTTTCGTTGTCACGCTCGCCGGACGGCATCAGCTCATCACCCCATCACGCAGTCGCCACTTGCCGGCGAGCATCACATCGCTGACGCCGTGCGCGGCATCGAGCACGACGAGGTCGGCGATCATTCCGGCCGCAATACGGCCGCGATTCCGCAGGCGCAATAAGTCCGCGACGTTTGCGGTGAACGCCGGCAGCACCTCGGCGAGGTCAACGCCATCGTTCAGCACAGTCCGCAGCGTGTCGGTCAGGCTCGCCGGATTGCCGACATCCCAGTCGAGCATCACCCCTTCGGCGTCGAAGTTCGGCAAGCAGCCGCCGCCATCCGAACTGAGCGTGACGCGGGCGGCTGGCGCGCCAGAACCCAGGTAGCGTTGCAACGCATCGGCGGCGCCGTAGCCGTCGCCCTTCTCCGCGTCCGGGTAGGCGGTGATGTCGATGGTGCAGCCTTTGCGCGCGAGCTCGAGCGCTTCATCGAACAGCGAAGTGCGACGGTTCACATGGGTCGGGTTGAACACGCGCGCCGGCAGCTCGGAGGTCTCGAGCGCGCGGCGGACGAGGTCGAGCCCCCGCGCGCCGTCGCCCATATGCAGGTGCACGATGCCCGCCTTCGCCCCGATCATGCCGGCCACATACACATCGCTGGCGATGCGCAGCAGCTCTTCTAGTGTCGGCTGGCTCGAACGATGGTCGCTGAGCGCGAGCTCGCCGACGCCGATGATCGGATCGATGAACACGATGTCATCGCGCACGCTGCCCGTAAAAGTGACCGGTGGTACGTGGTAGCCGCCGGTATGACACCACGCGCCCATCCCCTGCTCGCGGAGCGACAGCGTCTGTGCGACCAGCGAGCGCGTATCGCGCGTCGTGTCGTCCGTCCCGAGCACACCCACCACGCCCGTCACGCCAGCCAGAATGAACCGCTCGATCGGAACCGGCGGAATGCGCGTCGCGAAACCCGCTTCACCGCCACCGCCGGTGACGTGCGCATGGCCGTCGATGATGCCCGGAATCAGGCGGCGGCCTTCCAGGTCGACCGTCGAAGCAGCCGCCATAGTCCCAAACTCGGCAAGGTCCGCGCCCATCCAGAGGATGCGTCCGGCGCCGACGAGAAGATGCACGATTCCACGGTCTTCGGGCGCGAAGACATGCGCGTTCTTGATCAGGGTAAGCAATGCAGGCCCTCGGGATGTCTGAGGGCCGCCATTCTACCTGAGCGCCGACGGGCTCGGCGGCACACTTGACCCTGTTATTAATACTTCGCCATCTACGACATTTAATCGGACATTCCGCCGGACATAATTCCAGTTGTTTCTATGATAACTACCTGATATTATTGTGGTCATGACTGACATTAAATCGGACAAAAACACGGACATTTTCGACCGGAACGAACGGGTTTCGTTGATGGAGCCAATGCTCATCGGGTCGACCTCCCGCCACCATGAGCGTTTCACGGATCTCGCTTTAACACTGACCGACCGGGCTGCCGGATTTCGACGCAGCCTACCCGAGAGTATTCGCGTCGCTCTGGCAGATCTGGTCCGGGCAATGAACTGCTACTACAGCAACCTCATCGAGGGGCATGACACACACCCCATCGATATCGAGCGCGCGCTGAAAAACGACTATTCGCAGGATCCTCAAAAGCGCGATTTGCAGCTGGAAGCGAAGGCGCACATCGCCGTGCAGTCGTGGATTGACGCTGGCGAACTTGCGAACCCGACGTCCGCAGTCGGCATCTGCGAGATTCATCGGCGCTTTACTGAACTGCTGCCCGATGAGCTTCGTTGGGTCGACACGCCCGACCGAGCCTCACGGGAGCGTGTCATGCCCGGCGAACTGCGGAAGCGAGACGTTAAGGTAGGACGCCACGTTCCGGTGCGCCCCAGTGCGGTACCAAATTTCCTCGACCGATTCGAGTCCGCATACTCCGGCTTGGGTCGCGCGAACACGATTATCTCTGCTGCTGCCGCCCATCATCGACTCTTGTGGATTCACCCCTTCGTCGACGGAAATGGTCGAGTAGCGCGCCTAATGTCGCACGCGACATTGCGCGACGCCCTCGACACCGGCGGCATTTGGTCTATCGCGCGGGGACTCGCCCGCAACGCCACAGAGTACAAGACGCTGCTATCGAACTGCGATCTGCCACGCCGGAATGATACCGACGGCCGTGGCAACCTCAGCGAAGAAGCCTTGGCGGAGTTCACAGAGTTCTTTTTGAATATTTGCATCGACCAGATTAAGTTCATGGAACAGCTGATGCAGCCAGATCGGTTCCGCGCGCGCGTTCGGATGTGGGCAGAAGAGGAAACCCGGATTGGCGCGTTGCCCAGTCAGGCAACTGATGTGCTCGAGGCCATGCTGTTTCAGGGTGAGCTCCCCAAGAGCGAGGTTGCAACGCGACTTGGCGTTACGGCCCGACATGCGCAGCGAATTACTGGGGCATTGGTCGAGCGAGGAGTCATTCGCTCCGCGAACCTCCGCGCTCCATGGGTTCTCGCGTTCCCCGCCGCACTCGCATCGCGTTGGATGCCTGGTCTGTTTCCGGAGGCGTAGTTCGTCGTACGAGCGTCAGGATTCCAGCGGCTGGCCGAGGCCAGCCTTGACCGCCAGCGGCGACGCGAACGCCCACCACGCGGCCTTCCCGTTCTTCGAGCTCGTCACGATGACGGGGCAGTCATGCGGCTCTTCGCCCGCATGCATCGCCTTCCAATAAAGATTGAGCCCACGCTCCAACTCACACATTGCGCCAGCATGGAAAGGAAGATGGCCCAACGCCGGGCCGGCCGACACTTCGATGGTGACGCGTCGAAGTGAGCCGAAGTGCAGCAGACAATGGAACGCCTGGTAGCGACCACGAACCACCAACTCGTCGATCAGCTCAGCGCAGTGCGCGAAATCAACATCCTTGAAGCGCGTCCCCGGCACGACCCTGACCGGGAACGGAATAACGTTCGATTGGTTCATCGGGACCCCCATCCTGATGGGTCCTAATCTCCCGGTTTTTCGAAGTGTGTCAACCCTGGTCAGTACTCGGAACCGCATCATCGGTACCCAACCGCTTCGCCCAGTTGACGACAGCTTCATGCGGCACACTCATGCCTGCACCGATGCTCTCTAAGGCCTCCAGTGTCATCGCATGTCGGCGCTCTTTCTGCTCCACCCATGCCGGATCGGTTAGGACTTTAGTCTTCATATATTGAAGCTCCGCTTTAGTCAGGATGTAGAAACGATACACGGTTGACTTTTGTCACATATCGCATACAGATATTGACTTATGATTGCATTTTGTGACAGATTCACCTTTATGGAACATCCATCGACGCAAGAAATCCTCAATCTGGCCAGACGGTTCGGCGCGCTACGCGCGTCCGATCTGGAGGCTCGGGGACTCCCCCGGGAGTACCTCTCGCGCCTGGCTCGGATCGGTCTGCTGGAGCGGCACGGCCGGGGCGTGTATACGCTGCCCGGGGCTCGGATTTCTGCCGACGGCTCGCTTGTCCAAGTTGCGACGGGGGTGCCCGACGGAGTCATCTGCCTGCTTTCCGCCCTCGCATTCCACCAGCTCACGACGCAGCTTCCATCCCAGGTCTGGCTGGCCCTCCCACGGGGCCGGCGCCGGCCGAAGCTCGCCTACCCACCACTACGGGTGATGTTTGTCTCTGAGCCGGCATTCTCCACCGGAGTCGAAATCCACGTGGTGGGCGGACGCGCAATCCAAGTTTATGGGGTCGCGAAGACGATCGCGGACTGCTTCAAGTACCGCAACAAGATCGGTCTCGACGTCACACTCGAGGCGCTGAATGAGGCGTGGACGAAGCGCCTATTCGCGATGAATGAACTCGAGCGGCACGCGAGAATCAACCGTGTGGCACGCGTGATGCGCCCCTACCTCGAGGCGCTCGTCGCGTGACGAACCCAAACGACGGCCTGCCGGCATCGATTCAAGCGCGCTTACTAAACCTGGCGAAGGCCACAGGCCAGGAGCATAACCGCCTTCTCGGACGCTATGCGCTTGAACGATTCCTGTACCGACTGAGCGAATCCCGCTTCCGCGAACAGTTCGTTCTCAAGGGGGCATTGATGATGCTTGTCTGGCTCGGGCAGGAGGCCCGCCCAACCCGCGACGCTGATTTGCTCGGCTATGGCGACCTCACCGACGACACAATTGTGAAGATGTTCCGGGAAGTGTGTGGGGTCGAAGCCAAGCCGGATGGCATGCGCTACGACGTCGACACGGTTGAAGTCGCCGATATTCGTGAGAGCGACACGTACGGCGGTCGGCGCGTCACGTTTGTCGGATTCCTCGGCAACGCTCGTCTACATTTGCAGGTCGACGTTGGAATTGGCGATGCTATCGCCTTGGAGCCCGAGTGGGCGCAGATTCCGACGCTACTCGATCAGCCCACAGCGCGACTACGCGCGTACCATCCAGAAACGAGCGTCGCCGAGAAACTCCAGATCATCGTAGCGTTCGGCATGGCAAATACCCGCATGAAGGACTTTTTTGACATTGCGATGCTCGCACAGTGCCATCAGTTCAGCGGTGAGCGGCTCGTCGCCCAAGTTCACGCGACCTTCAAACGCCGGAACACCGCGGTCCCGACCGAGGTGCCCGACGCGTTCACGGATGGATTTGCGTCCGACCGCTCGAAGCAGACGCAATGGACCGCATTCTTGGCGCGAAACCGCTTACCTCAGCAATCTCTCGAAAACGTGACCAGCTCGATTAGCGCATTCGCCATGCCGATATTCGATGCTGTGCGCGACGGAAAAGCGATTGGAACGTGGCCCCCCGGCGGGCCGTGGCAAGGTTGATCTAAGTTCAACCTAAGCCCTAGCCCGCACTACGCGCCAAATTGATACCTACCCGCCATAGGTAGGTGTCTCTCGAGATGTAGATTTGGTCTAGACTTGATCGAGAGGGGGCGATTCAATCATGTCGCGAATACCTGACCACGTAGTACGTAAAGAGGCCTTCGCTTGGCTTGAGTCTTTGCGTTTAACTGCAGGGATCGATAACGCCGAAGCGCTTGTCCTTCCACGAGCTGTTCTAGCCCGAGGATTTGATCTACAGGGCGCCCGGGTACCTCTTGTCGGACCACAAGGAATCTTTATTCCTGCAGCGACCGATAGCGACTTGCCACTAACGATTACTACGTCTCCGAACGGACCTTACGACGACGGCTTCATCGACGATAAAACCCTGCTTTATCGATACCGGGGTACCGACCCCAGCCATCGTGAAAACTGCGGTTTGCGTGAGCTCATGCGCCTACAACTACCGCTAATTTACCTCCACGGCATCGTTCCAGGTCAGTATCTGGCGACCTGGCCCGTCTTTGTGATCGGCGACGAGCCGAATAATCTCCGCTTCACTGTCCGCGCTGAAGATCGCAATGTATCGGATTATTGGGCTAGCAACACAGAGTTACCTCCCGACTACTTTACGGAGTATGGTGAAATTAGGAGGCAATATCGAACTGCACAGGTCAGGGTTAGAGCCCACCAACAGGCATTTCGGTTTCGAGTAATTCGCGCCTATCGAACGCAGTGCGCGCTTTGTCGCCTTAGGCATCCTCAGTTGTTGGATGCCGCCCATATAACGGAAGATAGAGAAGCTTCGGGAGAGCCGGTGATTTCTAATGGCTTGGCGTTATGCAAGATCCACCATGCCGCATTCGACAAACTCTTCTTGGGAATTCGCCCGGACTGTACCGTGCATATTCGCCGAGATCTATTAACTGAATTTGACGGGCCAGTCCTACAGCATGCCTTGAAAGAAATGCATGGCAAGGCGATTGAAGTTCCAAAGCTGAAAGAACATCAACCAAATACAGAGCGGCTTGAAGAGCGTTACTCCCTATTTTTGGCGCAGTAACGCGACGAGTCCCGTGATTGAACTCATAATTTGTGATTATGGATCGGTACCGCGCCAGAATCGATCAAGTTCTCCTTTCTTATTCACCGAGTTGCGCTAGGACTTGTCTAGTTGCTGCCGGAAGGTTCGCACGGACCGTGAGTTCATTGACAACGAGCACCGGAATGGCACCGCCATTCTCGGAATATCGCGCTATTAGTCGGTCGGCAGGGTAATCGGTGGTGAGAGGGGCGGAAAGTGCCACAATGCAGACTTCGTCATCAGCGCGCTTAGCCAAGATGGGGGCTATGACACCGGACTCCGAAATCCCAGCGTCGCGCGAAAATTGTATGGACGCTCCCATGCGTTGGAGATCTGCGAAAAGTAACGAAGTAGACTCTTGAACGCGCTCCTCGCTGAACTCGGTTGGATTGCCATCGAGGAGGTACTCGAGTAGCTGAGCGCCCACATGCCGATCCAGAAGTCGATGCTCAAACTTATTTTTGAAACTTCTAAGACATCGATAGCAGGATGCATCACAATTTTCCGGGCAGGTTTTCATTAGATGTAACGCCCCCTGGAGAAGCTCAATTCCACGAGCGGCGACTTGAGTGGAAAATCCCGCACCGCCGGGTAACGCGTCGTACAGAAATATCTCGGCTTCTAGCCCCTCTTTTCCATCTGGCGTCAGCGCAGGTCGGAACTCTGCCAGCAATTCGCCTGCCTCAACTTCGAGAAGCAGACAGGCGGCCTGCGCGACTGCCTCACTTAACGTGCGGAGTGCCACTATCGTCGACGAGTGACCTGGTCTCAGCTTTAAGGGTGTAGCTACACGCAAGGAGAACAACGCGATATCGGTTATAAAATCCGTCCCGAGGACTAGGTGTTTTGAAGGCGTCACTCCGTCGCAAACCCTTTCGCTCTCTGAAGAAGGATACGGTTTGCGGTGACCTCCAAGAATTTTCGGATCACGTTCGACACTCGACTCGATCCGGCCGCACTTCACGCAGTATGTGTAACCTTCGTCATCTGGGCCCGTATTTGAAACCAGTAAATGCTGTCTCACACTAAGCGTGCGGAGGCGGTCGTTCAGCCTGGTCCACCTCCCACCATCATCCGGCGTCGGCATCGTTAACTTTGCACGAGTTGCGTAGCTCACATCGGGCATCGTTTCTGGTGATGTAACCTCCTCTACATCGACCGGATGCGCAAAGCCGGGAGGCCGAAGCCAATAACGAGCTGGTCCAAATGTCCCCATCCCTCCGCAGGCCTCGCAGTCCTTAATTTCACCTCTATTCGCCTCCTCGACAAGATATGTCCTAGCGAACCCGCAGGCGCTACATTCCATATATATTCGTCGGTCTTGCCATGCACTAAACCTGTCACTAGGCATAGTCGAATAAATCGCACCGGACGTATAGCACTTTCCCGCTATCCATACCTGCTTTCCGGGGGCGTACTGAGACAGGGCGACTGGAAGGCCTTGCGACGGCACAAAACGCATTACTGCCTTGAACCGCGAAGATCGGTTAACGTCAAAAACGTGGAATGTCGCAACATCAGTGGGGAAAGCGTATCGGGGCAAAATACCGCGGTAAAGCAGCCTGCCAAGCAGTTGATCGGACCCGCGCCCCGCTACAGAAGTGTCCTCCTCGTTTTCGGAATCTGGTTCGTCATTGTCGTGGGGCTCCGAAGGGGTGTCGACGTTTTCAGGTTCTACATAATCAATGGCTTGATCTATCGCGGTTAGACAGTCAGTACGCATCTCATCCAATAGACCTGCGCGATCCGCCGCTGCAAGTTCGTGCGGTATCCAACTGTCGACGCGCAGTCGGAGTCTGCTCTCATTTTCACTCAGCCAACCCGCAAAATCATGCCGATTCAAAAGCGACTCTCGATCCCTAAAACCGGAAACGGTTCCGAGTACCGAAAAGAGATCATGCGATAGGTTCCTGTCGGTACCTTGTATCCTCGATTGGTGATAATTCTGAAGCAGGAACGCTCTAATATGACGACGCACGATCTCAATATTAGATAGCGTTAATTTGGGGTCTATGACCGGTCCCGTAATCATAAGCGCGGGGGTGGAAAAGAAGTGCTCGTCGTGGCTATCCGCGCTCCCGAATGCGACAACGGTAGCTACCGCGCTACCTCGGCGTCCCGCCCGGCCCGCTCGTTGTTGATAGTTCGATCGACCTGGCGGCATATTCCGAAGCGCAACGCCCGACAACTCTCCGATATCGATACCAACTTCCATTGTTGTGGTGCTCGAAAGGACATCCACTGCAGTTGCCCCGCGTCCGTCTGATATTCCACTTATATCGACATCCTGGAAAAGGAGTTCGTTCTCCTCCGCCTTGGAAAAAACGTCCTCGCTTTGCGGGGCATTTAGCTGCGCGGTGTGCTCCGCGGCGATTAGCGCCATAGGCTTCGCTGGAGGATTCGCCAATGAAGCCAGGACTGGATTCCTATAGAACCCCTTTCGCGCCAGAAACACCGCATCCACGTCCGGATCAAGCTGGCGGATAGCGTCACGTCCACAATCGATACAGTGCGCAACGCGCCTCATAGGTCGATGCACTGACTTGCAGATTGCACATTGGACCCAATAGCCGTCGAATTGCAGTGATAGCTCGCTCCCGCTAAGTTGCCGGATTCCGCTCATGTCTTTCGTAAATCGAGAGAGCAATATAGGTAGCCACACCTTAGCGAACTCTGCGCGCGCCTTCGTATCTCGGATGATAAGCGACATAGCTTTCGGAAATTTCCCACTATCGCCTTGAACTTTTTCACGCCACCATTGGCCGGGCATGCCATTCAGCCAAAATCCTTTATTACTCCAACATCTAATCCACGCGCGGACAAGTTCGCTTTTCTCGGATGGGTTCTCCGCAATCCCTACTATGTCCGGCAACCCAGCGATTTCTTCAGAGTGCCGCCGCCTCTCCACAATAGAACCGAGTGCCAACGCCTCGAATCCGAGATATTTATCTCGTACCGCAGTTACGATACTGTCTAATAGCGCTTCAGGTGGCCTTTCGCCACGTACATCCATCCAAACCTGCAGTAATCCTTCGCGCGTGTTGGTTACGGCATCGCGGACGGCCTTACCCACCATCTCTTCCGCCTCGAAACTCTCAGACGCTTTCATCTCCGGACGCAACCGCACACCGAGTTCGTTGGAGGCCAGCAACACTGCAAGGTAAAGATCATCCAGGTTCAGGTTGGGGAGGATCCTTTCCGAACCTTGAAGCTTCCGAAACCCCCAGGCGATTAACGGACGCAATGAATCACGGACGGAAAGTGTTTGAAGCTTTGGAGCAAGACGCGCAGCCACCTGTCTCGAATCTGAGAATGCTAATACTTTCCTGCCTTGCAGCGGTGCAAATTGCGTAGGTCTTGGGGAGCTAGGCGGTTGAATTTGCAGTTGCCGTGCAACTAGCGCTTGAAATGGTTCATCGCCCTTAGTTTGGTGGTCTTGGACCGGGGATCGGCCATAGCCGGCGGTCTTTCCGCACACGCCACAAGGATTGAATTTCCCCCGCTCTTCAAATTTCGATCGTGGCTGGCCGTCCTCGTTGACGTCGGATGTACGAACGCCACGAAGGAAGACCGTTCGCGTTCTCGGACCCAAAACGTTTGGATTGAGGCGTCCGGTCTCCACATCCAGATCGACCGGTTCTGCCAACTCATCCAATGGCGACTCAAGCAGCAGGTCAATCGGGAACAACGAGCGTGTATCATCGTCGCCCATAAAGAGGTGCTCACCCGGCTCTGCCCATAGTGCCCGAGGTGAGTCGACATCATCCGTATAAGCTCGCGCATACGCCGTTCCGCAGTTCCGACAGGTGAACAACTCGAACACGCGTGCCCCGCACCGACATCGTGTACGAGGCTGACTAAATAGCTGACCTCCAATTGCGTTTTTATTCTCTGCGGAAACTTCGGAGCAATCAGTATCCAGACAAATCCAAAGACCTGGTAGGCCTCTGAAGAAATTATGAATCCGGCAGGGCAATAGTCCGGAGGATTGCTTGTTTGGACGCGCTACACTACCCAACGCGAGTAGCGCGGTCAGCGCTTGATCCGCTTCCGGTTGAGAGGCGCCCGGGAAGATTATCTCTGCCAGCGACGCAATGGGCATCGCTTCCTTCATGGTTGAATTAATGAGCAGCTTCAGTGGCGCAAAATCACAGAGCGCACGAAACAGGGTTGACTCTGGCGCGTCAATAACCTCGACTCCGCGATATTGAAGAAACTCACGGATAGCTCCAAGTTTCTCCTTATCTGTATTCGCTTCGTAGAACTTTTCTAGCTCTATGGTTCTGAGTGCATCGATATCTGACTGCCCTCCTGTTCCATCTTCGCTCGCGAGATGTAACGTCCCAGTTATTGAAACAAATGTATTCTCCGGCAATCCAGAGAGCTGAGCGCCGAACCTGCGCGCACTTTCTGGATTCGAAAAGCTCGCCGTGGCGCAGATTACTTGAAACTGACTGTCCGTTGCTCCAAGTCGATCTCGAAGTCGTCTTAACAGCAAGCCCACTTCTGCTCCGGCCGCACCACGATACAGATGCGCCTCGTCAAGTACGACTAAGAATCGCTCGTCGGGATTACTTCTAAGCCAATCACAAGTGGCATCAAAGATTGGACGTTCCACGGGACGCATCAACATGTACTCAAGCATTGAATAGTTTGTAACCAGTAGATCTGGCGGTGCCGCCTGCACTTCGTGACGAGTCACCAACTCGGAGTCGTCCGGCAGCGTTATCGCTCTACGAAAATCACCTGTCTGCGGATCCTGCCACCTACTACCTTTTTCGCCGTACCAAGCAGCGATGTCTGGTTTAGCCGGCCACTTTCCACGTTGCTGAAGCTCGGCAAGGAGTCGTTTCGCTCGCTGCTTCTCAGCGTCGTCGCCATCCGTAATTAATCTCTGAATGCCGGCATAGAATTTTTCGAACGCCGCAAGCTTGGTTGTGTCTTTCGAGGCTACCCGGACCCCGGCATACGGAGTCCGGCTTGTATACCTCGCGAATCGCGGTGGCCTACCTGCCCAGCCCATGAAAAGATCTCGGACACGCGCGTCACCGAATAGCCCTCGAAGACGACCAAGTTGGTCGTTAACTAAAGCATTCATGGGATATAGAACTAGAGCTCGAACGGCCGGCTGACCAGCAAAGCTCGTCGGCTTAGTGGCAGCCTCGTTTGCAAGTTTACCTAGTATAGGCATGAGAAATGACTCGGTTTTACCAGATCCTGTTCCGGTCATTATTACAACGTTGGATTTTTCGGAAAGGCTGTGTTGTAACGTCTGCGCCTGATGCAGGTATGGTGGATCGTACAGGAGGCGCGGTACTCCGCCCGTAGTACTCGAAAGGGCCTCAAAGACTTTCAGAGCAGCTGGCGGTAATCCACCAAGTTCAGAAAATGTCGCGCCAGCCTTATAACGAGGCGTGGATTCAAGATACGGAATTTGAAAGATTACGCCTGGACTGTTAAGCAATGCCTTCCGCTGGGCAATCAGCGCTGGTGAACTGATGTGATAGGTCGCCTCTATATACTCCATGAGTGCGAGTCGCAATTGCCTGACCGCCATATGAATGGTTTGCATATATCTCCTAATTCGAATTACAAACTCCACGCAACCAAAGTCGTTCCTGCAAATATTTGTGTTCCGCAGAGGCTTCAGATGGCGGCAACAAGTATGAGAAAAGTGAATTTTTTGAAGCGATCGGTTCGCCAAAGATCATGAGTCGTCGTACGGCCCATTGCGGCAATGGCGAAAAGAAATCCAGCCGAACCCCATCCGTCATCTCCCGATATTGGTACTCCTGCGGTGAATTAGCGCAACTGTCTATCGCCATTTGAAGTCTCCATGCTTCGTCGCAACCGCGCCATCGACTGTGACCCTTTGGCAAATCAAACAGCTTCAACGGCTCTCCTCTAATGACCTCAACGACGCACCAAAGCGCCGCACCGTATCGTTGCTTTCTGCGGGCGACGAACATTCCTGTCTGGTCGACTGGCTGCACCCATCGACCACGATAAAACCGTACTGGATGGCTTGTATCGATGAGCTCTATATCACCGACAGCTCCGCAGGGATTTTGAAGGCCGAGGTGAACCAAGTGCTCGTCAACTAGCTTCTGCGCAGGGACGGCCTTAGGCGCGCGTAACCAAATACTCTCCGGAAGCGCCTGAAATCCATGAGCGAGCAACTCTTCGGAAAGATCTTCACGGTCGTTTTCTTTGAGCACACGTGTGTAACCATCCGAAACAACTCGACTTGAAAGGGGGGGCGGGAGAAATGTTGATTGGTTGGGTACAACGCCTGTAAGAAAGATACTCCCGCTCGGGCGAACTACGAACGTAGGTGGGGCAGAGTAAACCCACGTTCCATTCGTGGCACCGTCTGTGGTGATTACATCTCGTAATTCTAGAAGATCACCGCCGACAACAAGACGTTCAATAGCGCTGTCGATTTGTTCGACGTCGATATCGCAGAGAAGCTGGAGAGATTCCTCAAGAGAGGCTCGCAACGTGGTCCGGGAGCATGGACAATGGAATCCAGCACTGCGCCTTGCCATTTCGGTTAAAAGTATGTCATCCACATCATCTCGGCGTGACAGGCCGAACGCTGACCTACACGCCGCGATGATTTCGTTGGGCGGCGCTTTTTTTATTTCCATTTCCACGCCGGTAAAAACTTCACCCCGTCCTTAACTTCGGCGTTAGCACTGAGTAACGAGACCAACCTTGCTCCACGGAAAATCGCTGGATTGTTCTGAAGCCAATCCAATCGGGCGTCGATCTCGTTTCGGTATTTATCCGCAATCAACTGAGGACTCGAAGCAAGCATCAGTGCAAACTCACAATCCGTTTCTGATGAGGCAAGCCCAAAGCTTCTCGCTAGCTCTGAATACCACCCCCCCGAAGACTTCGGGTCGGCTGCTATCTTTGCGAAATTCCGACTTAGAATGATAGCGAAGCTTAAGGTTTTGCATACAGCCCGCTCCAGCTGATCTTTGACCCTGGATGACTTTACGTCGCGTAGAAATGCATCCTCTCTACGCTCCCAGTTCGACCCACAAATGCTAGCGTAAAAGTATCGGAGTAACTCGCGAGTGATCTGCCGACGGCGGACGCCAGCAAGCATTCCCACACTCCTCGCGTTGAGCCAGCACGAAACATTACTGAAGGTCAGCGCCAAGGCCGCATCCGACAGTTCGACGGTCGGCGTTATACCTAGCCCTTGAAGTCCACTGCCGGCCAAACCAGAACTGACTAAAATTGAATCGCGATAATTGCCATGCTCTACAGTAAAAAGCCCGCCAGGTGGGTCGACAACGAGCCCGCGGCGAAGATCATTCACCGCCAGTTCAACGGCCTCCGCCGGCTGTTCCATTCGGTATACGCGCGCGTTCGGTAACTGATCATCTATGCCCGTCTCATCGACTAGCCTCAAAATAATCCCGTCCTTATGGCGCCGTAAGGAAAAGCGAACAGGGGACACGTCATGTTGGAAATGCGCGTAAAAGGTTCCTAACTCATCCGCCTGCACACGAAGACTGCCGGTCGCCGCCTCCAAATACCGCCAGCAAAAATCCTCACGGTTTAGAAATCTCTCAAACATACTTGTCCAAGTATCAGAAGCAACTGGAAGCGATACCGATTTCCCGACAGCTTCGGAGAAGATCTCCGCGCCGGCGGCATTCTGCAAAGCAACGGAAAAACTTGCGGTGTGACTTTGGGGGCCAACCACAGACACCTCAAGCTCGTTTCGCCAAAGCGCATCAAGATCCGCATCTACCGGTTCCACGCTTATCAATAGCGCTTGGCTCTGGAGCGTGCCAGGCGACCAATGAACCGGCTCGTAAACGTTAACCGCAATCTCTCCTGTCACCGAGTCATTGGCTTGATCATCGTGGGCAGTAATCGAGAGGACATATTCTCCGGAAGAAAGGGCGGGTAACATGAGGAAGGTCGCTTTACGATCCCCTTCAGGAACGATGCTCGACTCTTCGCCGTCGTCGAGCTTGACCAAGTATCGATTGACATTGAAGTTTGACGTCACTCCAAAGCATGGCGTTTCGGTCGTGCTCCACTCGCTCCGACCCGATTCACACCAACTTCTGGAGGGAAGCCCTGCAGGCCAAATTTGCACCGTGCGTGCCACCGTCAGACCGAGTGCTTCGAGCTGCAAGCGACTCTCATCCGAAACCAAATCGGGGACTGTGATTTTAAAGGCGTTCACTCCCGTGCAGCTCAACCGCGCGTCCGATATCAGCTCGCCGTCTGGCACTTCGCTTGAACTCACCACAACATACTCCGAGCCGCTTCGAACCGACGTACCACTTACCTGTCGCGCGTTGCCATCCTTGCTCAGGCGAAAAAGCAGGGGCTCGGTCCGCTGAAAGCTGCACTTTGACTGTAGAAGATAATCCAGAGACGTCAATCCGCTTTCAAAGTCCACCAGTGGCAACTTCGAGTTCGGCCACTCCTTGAGCAAGGCGTGTCGAGGGCCACTCAAAACCCAACCTGCCGGTTTCAAACCGTCGACGCCATTCAACTTGCACCGAGTACGGCGCAAGAACGACTGCACTTCGCCGTCTAAAGCTGCGAGCGCATGAAACGACGGAACGCGGAGTATGGCATCCCACGCATCGTCACCCGCGTATCGCAGCACAATCTGCGGACGAATATCTAGCGCCTCGCGTAGGCTCGACTGGGAAGGCGTCCGCCTGGGATGAGATGTTGGGTTTAATTGTTTTGTCGCTCGTTCGCGACTCGAAACGACGCGTCTAGTTTCGCTCAGCCATGTCCGCGCACTTTGTACTTGGTCGAGATCGGAAACTATCCGTTGTAAAGTTGAGGGATATATTCGCTCCTCTCCCTCTACCGGCTCCCCGCCGAGTAACGCAAGAATAATTCTCCCGGTTAACTCTTCTTGCTGGAGAAACTGACTGAATCTAGTCGTCGGATGCTCTACGTTCGCAGCGAACCACTGGCCAACCTCGGTTGCTCCAGACTCGGCAACCGTTGGGAGGCGAAATCGAAGATTGTAAAGTGCTCGCGCAAACTGCAACTGGAGATAGCGCGGCAAAATTGCGTGTGTGATCGGACCCGCGATGATGCTGAAATGCCTGGCCCAAGGGCCCGATGGAATGAATCCGTTATATTCATCGCAGAACTTACTGAACCACTGGGTTACTCTATATCTGTCTGCGCTATCCCACCCGACGGTCTTCTCCTCGAACGAATGCCAGTATTCGTCCCCTTCGTAGCTGTATCCCCTTTCCGTTGCGTACACGATCCACGGTAACCAGTTTTGGTCAAACGGATGCCTAAGCCGTATTCCTTGGAGAAGCTTCTCGCTTATCTCAACTAATTCGTCGTTGTTGAGACCGTGCTCGAGTACAAAAATAGGCGTACCAATTTGGGCCCGCGATTGCGCTAGGGTGCTGAAATGCTGCGCAAGATATTGCGACCAGTCGGCGAGCGTTCGCCCTCGCGCAGCTTCTTCCTGCCCGCTTGAACGGACTTCGCTCACTCGTGCGACGCGACTGCCTGGGTGAATGACACTACGCGTCGTCGACCAAGTAGCGAGAACATTTCCTCGCGTGTCCACTCTAGATACTCTGGTCTACGGACTGACCGGGGCAACATCCAGCGCGCTACAGCCTGCGCCCCTACCTCTTCGGCGCTCATCAACGTCTTCAAATTTGGTCGCCCGCGGCCGGTCCGGAGAATCTCGGTGGCATTCGATGCCAATTTGCAATAAAAGACCTCTCGCTTCACGCCGTGTCGTAGCATATCGCTCTTGAATCCCAGAGCACCTAATGCGGCGCGGGTTGTGCGCATCCGCCAATTCGGCCCTTGCCCGAACTGATGAAAGTCTGCGTACGGATGGTCGATTTCGCGCAGAAAATCACGTAGGTCCATAAAAATTCTGTCCGGAATATGGAAGTGGCCCCATCCCCCGGTATACCCGAGGCTCTCGAAGTATTGAGTGTCACCCAACTTCAGGCGGTTATAAATTGATGACCGCCCCATCGAAGATGACGTCATAACCGCGAGCAATCTTGCTTTCTTTTTTTGCTCGGAGATAATCCCTGTCGTGTTGCCGTAGGCACGAGTAAAATCATCATATACATCGCGGCTTCTCACCAAACACGCGACCAATTTTCCGCCCAGCAGAAAATTATAGGGGGGCACGGCACCCAAAACGTACGCATCCATAACATTGACCAGGCGTTCGGCGCGAGCCTGTGGGTTCCATCCAATAAGCTTGTCGCGCGCCGAAAGATTAAAAACTGGATCACCGATTGCGATGAGGCCAATGAGTTTCTCATTGTATCCGTCCCACACAAGATAGCGCATGCGGCGTCCGAAGCCATTCGATACCGGAACGGACCAGGTAAGCGACGCTAGTCGGAAGAGTTCCGATTCCACCGTACCCGACTTCACGCGCTCTAGTACCGGTTGAATGTTCTGAGGGTCAACGTCGCTGCCATTGGCGAAAAACTTCGCGAGTTCGGAACTGCGCTTTGAAATGAGCGCTGACGCCTGGTCGAGTTTTTCATTTCTTTGCGCACTATGCAGCGCACGAATTATTTCTTTTCCACTCCCATTTATCTGAAGCGAACCATCATCAGATTTAGTAAATCCCAGCGCCTTAAGGTGTCGTCTGAGCTTGCGTTTAAGCGAAGCAATTCGGAAATTAACCTTCGCGATATCAGCCTTCATTTTCCGGCCCATTGGCTCTCCCCGTTTGGTTGATTCGACCGGCCGTCATTTCGTCAAGCCCGCGCTCTGTTGAATGGCTACCGTCTGGAAAGGGAAAGCCAGAATTCCTCGCAAGCACGGCTGCTCGAATGCGAGTTTCCGATTGAACCTCCGAAGTTGATCGGATCCGGCTTTGCCTAAAAAGGGTCCCGACCGGCCCCACCCTTACGGGTTCGTAACCGTACTGATCCCCAGTGATATCAACATCAATTTGCGTTCCTTCCACATTAAGTCGGTTATACCAGTGGCTATCCTTTCCGATATTTGTACTAACGAGATCGCCCCCAAATAAATGTTGGATGAGTAACGCGGTGGCCCCGCACTGGCCTGCACTGCCGACCGCAAGCGCGTTCACCGTTGGATATGCGGATGCCTGACTAAACGCGGAATCTAGTCTTCGCCTGATCGCACACAATTCACTGAGTATTTTGTCTGTTTTCACGATTTATTGAGCTAAACAGCCTTCCGTATGCCGAACACTGCGACAACGGCGATTATGACCGCGGACGCAAAGATTGAGACAAGTCTTAAAGTATCCGGAACCCACTCACTTGTAGCGAGGCTTTGAGCGGAGATAAGCCCGGCAAGCAAAATTACCTTAACCCACCTTAGCAATTGGCGCGGCTTCACAGTCACGCGAATGTCAAAATGGTGGAAACCGTCCGCGATCACAGGCTTGGACGGCGGACCAGCCCCCTCAAGTAAGGTAATTACTGATGATTTAGTAACGTCTACCGGAGGCACACAGAAACGCACAAGCTTTTCGTCATACGCCGAATCGAGACGTAGGCGAGGATAAGAGATGAAGGTGATCTCGCTATCCCGTGCCTCAAACATCAGCCATACCACATCGTCCGAACGGACGGGCTTGGTCGACGGCGAAAAGTGGATAATCGAAAGTTCGTAATCCGCGCCCCCGATCACTTCAAGTGCGTCGTTCTTGCACAGCTTAAGTTCCGATTTTTCTGGAGATCTTAATCCGCGTACATAATAAAAGGCCTGCTCATCTTGGAACGCTACACGTTCAGCTAGTTGGCGCACTACTGCTATCCATGATTCTATTTCATCGCTCGCCTCTACGACGTTCTCGATCTCCGCCGGCAGTTTGTCGACGAATAATTCGTCCGGTTTAGGTATCTGAAGCGATCCTGGAAACCTAGGGCATGCCGACTGTACATCTCTGGAGAATGTCATGGGAGCATCTGCGAAGGCACCGAGTGCCAGATCAAACACGCATACTTCACCGCCGACCACGTACGCTCGCTCAATCCGAACGAATCTACATGGAACGGATAGAACGCTCCCTGCAGGTTCATCTGCAAGGAAGCACACCAATGCATTTACATTATTGAGACGTTCCTTTTCGATTTCTGCATATATTCCTGCAGCGATATGCTTCTTTCGGTATCGAAATCGGAGTCGCGCCCCGGCCGGCATACTTATTACACGACGGATATCCTGTCGGTATCTGACAGTGCGCGCAGAAGAGTGAAGAATTAGGCGCTCCGTCATATTAGTGCCTCGTCGAAATCGCATATTTGTTCGCGCGAGTGCCTAATCTGATCATGCTCCTTGAACGCTTGAGAAATGAGGCATGTGCCGCATTTTGCGTGAACATCTTTATGGCATGCCTTAATGCAAGGGCCTGTTTCGGATGCCAACCCGGTGCAACGTGCCCATCAAGATCCGAACGAGTTGTCGCCGCGTGCAGTTCGATGCAGGGGTCACCGACCTCAACCGGCGCATCGCTCCCACCCGCGATAATCGCGCCAGCATTCAGCAGGCTCCGCCACGCGTACGCATATTGAAGCCGCTCCAAGCCAAGGCGCGCCGGTGCGAAGTGCAAGTCGCCAATTGCATGGCTCGGTTGCATAGATGCAATGACGCCGAGTTCTGCGAATCGTGGGATGTCTTCGGCGGTGAGGTGTTGGGCGTGTTCGATGCGCCATCTATGATCGCGGCGCGAAGGCGCCGCTCCTACATTTGAGTCGGTTAGGACTTCTTCGTAGAGGTCGAGGATCATGCGGTTTGCGCGGTCGCCGATGGCGTGGGTCCAGACCTGGATGCCGGCGTCGCGTGCGCGTGTGAGGACGTCTCGTAATGCGTCTTCGGTGTGGTAGATGAGGCCAACGTTGTCGGGGTCGTCGGCGTAGGGCTCGAGGAGTGCAGCGCCTCTGCTGCCGAGCGCGCCGTCGAGATTGATCTTGATGGCGCGGACGGTGAGCTTGCCGGGGACGATGTCGATCTGGGGCCCGATTCTTAAGAGGTGCTCGGCGCCTTCGCTGGGCCAGCGGATGGCGACGTAGTTGGTGATCGGCATTTTGTCTTCGTGGTAGAGCTGGCGCAGCCACTCGACGTCTTCCCAGCTGTCGACGATGTTGTGGACGCCGACCCAGCCTTGTCGTTGTGCAACTTCGCCGCCGATGCGCAGGGCTTCTTTTGCGTCGGGACGACCGCCGTTCGGGATGTGTCTTCGCACGAGTTGTTGCGCGGTATCGATGAGCATGCCGCCCGCTTCGATGCGGCCGCCTGTGGGGGCCTCGGTGTGCTCGTCGATGCCGGCGATCTCGAGCGCGCGGGTGTTCGCGATGGCCGCGTGTCCGTCGGCTCTTGTCAGGAACACCGGGCGGTCGGGGACGACCTGGTCGAGTTGGTGGCGGGTCGGGAAGACTGGCGGGTCCCAGTGGGTCTCGATCCAGCCTCTTCCCGTGATCCATTCGTTGTCGGGGTTTGCTTCGGCGTAGTCCTGGACCTTGGCGAGGAACTCGTTGAGGCCGTTGATGCCGGCGAGGTTCAGGGTCATCTCGCGTTCGCCGACGCCGCGCAGGTGGTAGTGCGAGTCGGTCAGGCCGGGGGTGACGAGCTTGCCGGTGTAATCGAGGACTTCGGTATCGGGGCCGATGTGCTTTTTTGCTTGTTCGTTGGTGCCGACGGCGACGAAGACGCCGTCGCGGATTGCGAGCGCCTGGGCGCGCGGGTTGTCCGGGTCCATCGTGATAACGGTGGCGTTGAGGATGACTTGGTCGGCGGGTGGGGTCGCGGCACAGGCGGACAGCGCCAGGATGGCGGTGGTGATGAGAACTGCGCGCATAAGTGGTGACCCCCCTTGGGGATACTACAAAGGGGCGGGTGGATAGGCTAGTGAATGGAAGTGTTCAATTGTCCCAAATGGTGGTGGCGCGGCTATCGCGACGCGGAGCGTCGCTCCCACCTGTGCTTACAATTGCTGGTGGCGCGGCCATCGCGGCGCAAAGGCGCCGCTCCTACAATCTAGGGGTGAACACCAGCTCGACCGGCCATCGGTTCTTCTCGGGCCCGGGGACCGCGAAGCGTAACTTGCCGTCAGACCAGGTCGGCGGGCGTCCGTCGTAGGGGTTGCGCAGTTCGCGGGGCAGTGCGAGCAGCTCGTTGTCGATCGCCGCTGCGCCAACGCCTTTGGCGTGCAGGTGGCGCGCGACTTGCGCGAGTACGATCAACGCGTCGACATCGTGGATGCGCCACACATACTCCCCAAAGTTGGGCATCCCCCTCAGCATCATCGCGCCCGCGCCGTTGATGTAGGCCTCGAACGGCGTGACCGCCACCAAACCACTTACGCCTCCTGCGGCGGCGAATTCCGCGGCGGGCAATAACGAGGCTCTAGCGACGTCCAGTACAGCAGTGACCACCGTATTCGCGGTGCGGGTGCGCTTGAACGGAAGCATCTGGAATAGCGCGCGCTCGGTCGGTGACCGTTGGGAAAGCCCGAGTATCGTCGCACGGTCGAGTTCCGTAAACAGCTGCAGGTTGCTGACCGCCTCCCACTGGTAAGCGTCCACGACAGCGCGCTCGGACGCCGAGAAGCGCGCAGGCGCCGGCGGTGCGGTCGCTGAAATCTGGGAGAGCTCCGTGAAGGCGCTCACATCCTCTGCAATCATCGCCAGTGCGACCATCTTTGTGAGGATGTTGCTCGCGGCGGCGAGCATTCGTCGGTGAAACGCGAGTTCCTCGGCGAGCATCGCGAACGCGCGATCCGAATTACCGCGATGGAACTCGAGAACAGCCGCGCGTAGCACCAAACGCTGCGCGAGCATTATCTGGTTGAAATTAGGCAGCGGCATGTCGTGGCCGATGCGCACGACCTCGGAGAAGTGGCTACTCGCACGCAGCGAACGATAGCGGTCGAGCATCTCCGTGTTCGCGGCCAGCAGGCTCGGCAAGCCGTCCAGCTCCGCTTGCACCGTGTCGAGGCATCCGGGCGCCCTGAACGAACACAGGTCGCCTTGCGCGACGGGTATCGTGAGCGGCTCGCCGTCGAAATCGGGCATCTGTCCGAGCGTGTTATAGGCGACGACGCGATGCCGGCCCTCGGTCCAGATATCACTGCCGGCGGGGGCGTTGAAACCGTACAGCGCGAAATTCAGCGCACCAGGGTCCGCGCTCATCCGGTTGGCGAGCGTGGCCAAGCGGCGGTAATCGTCGTTCGGCAACTCGTCCGGCCACAGATACGGCAACACGATGAACGCCACGAGCGCCGCGGCGAAGCCCCAGACGACTAACAAGCCGCGGCTCGCGGTGAAGGATCGAGACTCGGGCGCGACATTGAAGAACCAACTCAGCAAGACCGCGACCGGGACGCCGAGCGCGAGCACGACGAACACCGACTGCGGGACCCAGACCGGAAGCTCCCAAATGCCGGCGGCGATCTCGATGAACTGCAACAAGCCCCATGCAGCCACGACATAGATGCCGAGCGTCTTCAGGACGTTGCGGCGTTGGAGCTCGTCAAACAGCCGTGGCATCGCGAGAGCGTAGCCAATATGTCCCTTTCGGGCTAGACGGCTGTGAAATATGTATGATGTGCATATATGAAGAAGCGGATCACCATTTACCTAGATGAGGACGTCCTCGACGCGTTCCGCTCGCGCGCCGAGGAATCCGGCGCGGGGTACCAGACGATGATTAACGACACCTTGAAGAAGAGCATCGAGCGCGGACTCGAGCATCCGGAGCGGAAATCGCTGATGGAGGTCCTGTTGGAAATTCCGACAGGCGATGAGACCGATCTCTTCGCTCGCGAAGATGACTTCCCGGCTGACGATGTATTTGGTTGATACGAATGTGATCAGCGAACTCTACCGGGGTGCACGCGGCAACCCAGGCGTTCGGGCATTCGCCGTAGCGCACATGCACGAGCGGTTCTTCCTCTCTGCATTGACCGTCGGCGAGTTGCGCCGCGGCATCGAGCTTCTGCGATACCGTGGAAACCGGGCGCGAGCCGAGTCTCTGCAGACGTGGTTTGAGCGAGTGCTGGTGGGGTTTCGTGAACGAATCCTCGATGTCGATGCCGAGATCGCACAACTTTGGGCCTGCTTGCGGGTGCCGCATGGCGAGAACGCGCTCGATAAATTGATTGCGGCGACGGCGCTGGTTTATGGATTGACGGTGGTGACGCGGAATGAGCGGCATTTTGTGGGGACGGGGGTGAAGGTGCTGAATCCTTTTGAATAATTCGCGGCGCAAAGGCGCCGCTCCTACATTTATTCTTCGCGACGCCGAGAGCGTCGCTCCCACTTGATCCTAACGCGACTCTCGGTAAACTCGACTGCGATGGTCGACGGCTATGACGTAAATCAGGAGCTGGCTGTCGACGATTTTGTATAACACTCGATAGGAACCGACGCGAATGCGATAGGCGTCGTCTCGGCCAGCAAGCTTTTTGACACCCGGCGGTCGTGGTTCGGCTGCAAGCCCATCAATCACTTCACGGATACGACGCCGGGTTTTGGCGTCGATTGCAGCAAGTGTTTTTTCGATAGATCGATGAAGCCGAATTTCATAAACCACGGCTCACGCCCCCGCTAGAGCTTGCCGCGGACATCCTCCCAGCGAACGAAGTCACTCGGCGTACTCTCGCGCTCGATTCGTTCAATGATTTCGATGTCGGCGCGGTCCTCCAGTGCTTCGAGCATCTCAAGATCTTCAATCGAGACCAATGCCGCAACTGGCTTACCGTGGCGGGAGATGCAAATCCGCGAGTCGCCGTAAGCGGCTCTATTGAGTAGGTCGGCGAGGTTCCGGCGTGCATCGAGCACCGTTATCGTTTGTGGTTTGGGCATGGACAGAATTGTAATTCTGTACCTTTTGTAATGCAAGGCCGTCTGTGTGGCTAGCGACGCCCGCACGGGTTGACTAGATCTGCCTGAGTATTAAGATACGGCAATAATATTGCTCTAAGTTAATACATTCTCGATGAAATCTTGGCAAATCAAGCTGGAGCGTCGGTTGGCCGACGTAGATGCGCCCGCTGTCGTGGACACTGGCCTACTGCAACGGTTCGCCTCGAGCGCGAGGGGCGCATCGTTCTCACTCCGAACGCTGTCCCATTGGTTGACGGGCGCGCAGGCGCGCGGCCGGCTCACGCGCGTCATTCGCGGCGTGTACCTCAATGCGTTCCGGTCGATTCCAGGCCGTCCTGCGGATGCCGCGCATGTGTTGCGCCGTGACGCAATCGTTTCGTTGAATACCGTGCTCGGTGATTCAGGTGTGTTGAACAACCCTTCCGCGACGGTGACCGCCATTGTGCCTTTGGATGCCGGTCCAGTTCGTCCGGTGACTGGGCGATTGAAAACAGCGGTCGGTTGGTTTCATTTTTTCGCGATGCCCCGTGCGGTGCTGGAAGCCGGGTCGGCGGATGACCGCATCGATGCGTCGGTCTTTGACCATGTCCGCGCGACGCCTGAACGCGCGTTGGTGGACTGGCTCTATCTTGCGGAAAGCCGGTTGAGTCATCGAACGCGTCCGAATCCGGGCGATTTGGATTTGGAGTTGCTCGATGGGCGAAGGTTAAGGCGGTTGGCGAAGGCGGTGGGTGTGGATTTGAGTGGGTTGTTGGAAAGTTGATTATCGCGACGCCGAGAGCGTCGCTCCCACCTGTTGAATCTGATGCAGCGCTAACAAACTCGGTTGCGGCCGGCTTGCTTGGCTTCGTAGAGGCGGGTGTCGGCGAGCTTCACGAGTTGCTCGGGGGGTTGGTCCTTTTTGTACTGGGCGACGCCGGCGGAGAAGGTGAAGCTTGGGAGGTCGCGGCGCTCGCGGCTGACAAGCTTGCGGAGTGCGTCGATGGCGGTGCGGGCGCCCTCCTCGTTCGTGTCGGGGAGGATTATCAGAAACTCTTCGCCACCCCAGCGGCACGGGAGGTCGGTTGCGCGTAGACGCTGGCGAAAGTCGTTCGCGATCTCGCGCAGGGCCTGGTCGCCGACGGCGTGGCCGTGCACGTCGTTGAGGTTCTTGAAGTCGTCGATGTCGATCATCGCAACGGAGAGCGGCTGCTTGCTGCGGGTCGCGCGCTGGATCTCGCGGTCGAGATGCTCTTCAGCGCAGCGGCGGTTGAAGAGGCCGGTCAGTCCGTCGTGCATGGAGAGCTCGCGGAGTTCATCTTCGAGCTCGCGCTGGTAGGTCACATCGCGGAAGCTCCAGACGCGACCGACAATGCGATCCTGGATGCGCTGTGGCTTGCTACGCGCTTCGATTGAGCGGCCGTCTTTAATCCGGATGACGCGCAATGACTCGGCTTCGGGGTTCTCGGCTGCTTCTTGCCAGCGCCGCATAATCAAGTCGGGGTCATCGCCCATCATCGCGATGTGCCGTGCGCGCGGACCGCCGTCACCGGCCGGACCCATCAGATTATCCGGGACATCCCACAACTCGAGGAATTCCTCGTTGTAGTGCGTGACACGGCCTTCGGTGTTCACCGCCAAGATACCGGCGCCTGTCGCTTCGAACGCGGCCTTCAGCAACGAGAGGTTTGCCGCAGTCGCTTGCTCGCGGTCGCGGCGGTGTTGGAAATCGTAGGCCTCGGAAATCAGGTGCGCGAGGTATTCGGCGTTTGTCTGCTCGGTCGCGGTGAACTCGCGCGGTCCGCCGACGTGTTCGATACAAAGCACGCCGACGGTCACGCCGCCATAGCGAATCGGCACGAACATCATCGCACCGATGCCGAGCGCCTTCAGGTATGGTTCGACGAACTCGACGTTGCGCGGGTCGGACTGCGCGTCCGCGGAGATGGCAAGTTCGGGACCGGTCATCGCCTCGAAATAGATTGGATACTCGGCGCGGTACGCAACGAGGCCGCTCGAATGGCGGTTTGGGTGCGCCTCGTAAAGGTCGTGGCAGGTGGATGAGGCGCTCTCGTCGTCGTTGATCCAGATACTCGCGCGCTCGACCCCGAGCACGGAGGTCGCGGTCTCGGTCACGACGGGAATCGCGGTCGCCAGGTCATGCTCGAACTCCCGCCAGCGGCGACTGAGGTTCAGTAGCGTGGTTTGGCGGTCGGCTTCGGTCCGGTTCATGGGACCGCAAATCTTACACCTTACCGACCCAAGAGGTGATTAATCTCCGCGCCTAAGAGGATGACGAAACTGGAGATTTGCAGCCAAAGCAGGAGGACCGCCGCGCCGGCAATCATGCCGTAGGTCTCGTTGAAGTTCGCGAAGTTCGCCGCGAACCAACTGAACAGCGCAGACGCGGCGAGCCAAAGTACAGCAGCGGTCACCGAACCGATGCCGACGATGGTCCAGCGGGGTTCTGCGGTGCAGGGTCCATAGCGGTAGATGATCGCCAGCGCGGCGAGGATGAGTGCGAGGAGCAACGCCCACTTGGTGAGTTCCGCGATGATGGGAAGGTCGTCGAACATCCCCGGCACGACCGCAATCAGCGCGACGCTGACGACGAGGAACAGGAGAAAGCCGACGGTGAGGCCGAGCGAGACCGCGTACTTCTCGAAAAAGCCTCGCCGCTCGTGCTCGTCATACGCGATGTTCAGGCCCTTGATCAACGCTTTCGCGCCCTTACCGGCGCTCAGGAGCGCGAGCAGGATCGCGAGCGCGGCGCCCCAGCCGAGCCCTTCGCTCTGCGTGCCGATGATCTCGTCGACTTGCATCCTGACGATATCGACCGCAGACGCGGGCATCATCATCTCGAGTCGGCCGACATGCTGCTCGACCATGGCGGGGTCCGCGACGAGGCCGTAAATCGAGATGCCGGCAATCATCGCCGGGAACAGCGCGAGGAACAGGTAGAACGCGATGCCGCCCGCGACGATATCGAGGCGGTCTTCGGATACTGCGGCTTTGAGGCGCTTGAGGAACTCCACGCCTACTGAAACTAGACGATGCGGTTGCGCCCGGTCTGTTTGGCTTCGTACATGCGGGCGTCGGCCGCGCGGACCAATGTCTCGACGGACTGGCCGTTGTATTCTGCGATGCCCACGGACACCGTGAACTGCGGGATGCCGCGTCGCTCACGGCCAATGCCGATGCGGAGTTCGTCGAGCACTTGCAGTGCGCCCGCGCGGTCGGTGTCTGGCAGGATGACGAGGAACTCCTCGCCGCCCCATCGGCAGGCGATGTCGGTCGCGCGCAGTCGCTTTCGGAAGTCCTCGGCGAGTGCGCAAAGGACTCGATCGCCGACGTGGTGGCCGTGCACGTCGTTCACGGCCTTGAACAAATCGATGTCGAGCATCGCGACGCACAGCGGCTGCTTGGTGCGCGCCGCTCGGCGCATCTCTTTCTCGAGCTCATCGTCGGCCCAGCGGCGGTTGTACAAGCCCGTCAGCGTGTCGCGGATCGCGAGCTCGCGCAGCTCCTGCTCCAACTTCCGCTGGTAGGTGACGTCGCGGAAACTCCACACGCGACCGATGACCTCCCCGTCGAGGCGCTGCGGCTGGCTTGAGCACTCAATCGAGCGGCCGTCCTTCATCTCGAACACATCGACGCGTTCGGCGGTGGGGACCGCGTGCGCGCTGCGCCAGATGCCCATGATTTTTTCCGGGTCGACGCCGAGGCTGGCGACGTACGCCGCGCGCGGACCGTTATCGCCGGCGGCGCCCATCATCTCCTCGGTATAGCCGAACATGTCGACCACGAGCTTGTTGAAGAAAGTCACCGAACCGTTCATGTCGATGGAGATGATGCCGGCGCCGGTCGCTTCGAACGCCGCATTCAGCAGCGACACCTTGCGCGCCGACTCGCGCTGGGACTCGTGGCGGTGGTGGGTGTCGTACGCGAGCGAGACGAGGTTCGCGAAGAACATCGCGCTGCGCTTCTCGTCTTCGGTGAAATCGCGCGTGCCGCCGACGTGCTCGTGGCTCAGGATTCCGATCACGCGGCCGTCATGGCGTATCGGTGCGTCGAGTACCGAGCCAATGTTCAGGGGTTTGAAATAGGTGTCGTAGGCGCCAATGGCGCGCGGGTCGGTCGAGGTGTCTGTAATCTCGATGAACTCTTCGCCGGGCATCGCCTCGACATAATCAGAGATTTCGGCGGCACCGAGCGTCTGACCACTCGAGTGTTTTCGCGGCGTCGCTTCGAACAAGTCGCTGCAAGTAACGGAGCGGTTGGCTTCGTCGAATATCCAGACGCCCGTACGCTCGACGCCGACGGCGAGCGAAGACGCCTCGACGATGGCCGCGGTCGCCTGGTCGAACTCATGTTCCGGTACGCGCCAACGGTGGCTAATCTGCAGTACGGCTTCTTGCTGCCGTTCAAGACGTAGCCGCTCGGCGCGCGTCGTGGTAACTGACATGCTCCCCCTACACCCACGCGTCCCCGTGGGGATGGGAAAATCATACACCCGCTATCGGCGCGGGTCGTCCTCCGGGACGGTCGTGGTATCTGAGGTCCACGCGAGCGCTGCCGCGTGGCTGGTCGAGAGTCCGAGCGAGAGGAATAAAAGGACGGTGGCGAGCACCTTCAAGCGATTCTTCATGGAGGCACATTAGACCGCGCAGGGCCGCGGTAGAATCGGGTCGATGCCTGATTTCAGCAATATCCGGAGTGTTTGTGGCACGGGGGCCGGTTAAGGTCATTCCATGAATTCAGCCACCCGCACCCGAGCCGTCGTCGACGCCTGCCGCGAGATCGAGGCGGCCGACGCACCGCCGCGCCTCGACGCGCTCGCAGCCGCTGCGGGCTTGAGCCGTTACCACTTTCACCGCGTCTTCAAGCGCGAAACCGGCCTCACACCACACGCCTATTACTGCGCGCACCGTGAGCGCCGACTGCGCGAGCGACTCGTCGAGGGCGCGCGCGTGACCGATGCGATTCTCGACGCGGGCTACGGCTCGAGCGCGCGCCTGTACGAAAAGGCTGACGCGATTCTAGGAATGCGCCCCGGCGATTACCGCAAGGGCGGCGCGCGGGCCGAAATCCGATTCGCGGTCGGCGAATGCTCGCTGGGCTCGATCCTGGTCGCCCAAAGCGCGCGCGGCATCTGCGCCATCCTGCTCGGCGATGAGCCCGACGCGCTTGCGCGCGACTTGCAGGACCGATTTGGGAATGCCGCGCTCATCGGCGGTGACGCTGCGTTCGAAAGTCTCGTTGCGCAGGTGGTCGGCTTTGTCGATGCGCCGCGCATCGGGCTCGACCTGCCGCTCGACATTCAGGGGACGGCGTTCCAGCGACGTGTGTGGGAGGCGCTGCGTGAGATTCCGGTCGGCGAGACCGCGAGCTATTCCGAAGTCGCGCGGCGCATCGGCGCGCCAAAATCGGTGCGCGCGGTCGCGCAAGCGTGTAGCGCAAATGCGCTCGCGGTGGCGATCCCGTGCCATCGTGTGGTCCGCAGCGATGGTGGGTTGTCGGGGTATCGGTGGGGAGTGGAGCGGAAGGCGCGGTTGCTGGACACCGAGCGCGGGTAATTTTTTTGTGGGAGCGACGCTCTTGGCGTCGCGATGAACAAAGCCGCGGCAACCCGACTATCGCGACGCCAAGAGCGTCGCTCCCACCTGTTACTACCCAGCGTCTCCGAGTTTTTCTTCGAGCTCCGCGACACGCGCTTCCAGCGCGGCGACGCGGTCTGCGAGTGACGGCGCGCGGGGTTCGTCGCTGCGGTCGTTTTCGAAGGGGGCGGGCCCCGCGTCGTCGGAGCGCGCAGTCGGCTCGCCGCTCAACAAATGCATGTAGCGGTTTTCGCGCTGGCCGCTGCGGCGCGGCATCATCACCACGTGGCCGGCCTCGATCAATCCGTCGAGTTCCTCTTGCACAGCACTCGTGCTTCGGAACGAGCACATGCGGTCGCTGCGCAGCAGGAGTTCGCCAAGCGTCTGCGGCCCGCGCAGCAATATCAATCCGAGCAGGATGCGCCGCGGCGGCGTCAGCGTGAACGCCTTGTCCATGCGGTGCTCCCAGCGCTCCGCGCGCGCGCCCGCGACCTTGCGCACGAGCTCGCGCTCGGCGAGGTCTCGCAGCGTATGCGCGATTTGGCCAGGGCTCAGATTCATCACGGGCTCGCGCGCCGTTTTCTGGTTGCACGCGGTGACAAGTGCATTGACCGTGAGGGGGTAGGTCTCGGGGGTCGCGGCCTGTTTCTCGATGAGCGAGCCGAGGATGCGGGCTTCGGTTGCATTCAAGTTCATGGATTCATTATCGCGGCGCAAAGGCGCCGCTCCTACAAATAATTGGGTGTCGATAAAAGGTGGGGTCGGACCGGTGTGGGGGCACCGGGCCGACCCCGAGAGAGCCGCTTGGGGTTAGCGGCGGGGGACTTCAGGGGACGTTAAGGAAACGGTCGTCGGTGGGAGGATCACGACCTCGCCCGACGGCAGTTCCATGTTCTTCGCGAGGCGGACCTCGACTTCAGTCTCCACGGGCGGCTCGTCAGCGATCGTCCGCGGCGTGGGCGGCAGCGGTTGGACGATGACCGGGATGCGGAGTGCATCGACGGCGGGCCATGCGACTTCCTGCTCGGCGGCGACAGGACCCACGGTGGCGAGAATCGCGCCCAACTGGATCAGTAGCTTTGTCATCGTCGCCTCCGTCATCGTGTTCAGGAGCAGGGATATCGACGATAGGGCGACCTGCCCATGTCGGGTATCAGGCGAAAACCTGCAAATGGGAAAGGGTTTACAAATTAGGGAGTAACGCACGACCTTTAAGAAGGGGTCAGAACAAAGTGCCGGATTCGATTATGAATCCGGCACTTTGTTCTGACCCCTGTGCCAAGCCCAGTGCCAGGGTTCGTAGGTGAAGCCGTGCGGGTTGCCAGGCGGATAAGACAGCACGAAGCCGTAACGGCCTGCGTGCTTTTGCAGCCAGCGGAACGCGTCGGTGTCCGCGAAGGCCTCCTCGAGCACCGGGCTGCCCGGCGTCGTCAGGTCGAGTGCGCGGCCGCTATGGTGCTCGCTGTAACCCGGCGGCGCGGAGACCGCGAGAATCTGCTCGGGCGTCTGGCCGGCGTCGAGCTTGCGCTGGATGATGCCGTGCTGGTAGGTGATGCTCCTGAATGCCGACACCACGATGAGTTCGATGCCGTCAGCGGCGGCGGCCTCGTGCATTGCACGCCATGCGGCGGCGGCCCCTGGCACCAGCTTCATCGCGGTCCCGTCGGCGCGCGTCGCGACGATTTCGAGCTCGTCGGCCTCGTCGAATGCGGTCAGCCCACGCGCATCGATGAGGGCCTGCATCCCCTGCGGCAACATCGCGGTCAGGAGCAGCAGTGCAGCGACGGACATCTCACTCCACGACGCCAAGCTGGTCGAGCATGAACGCGTAGTACTCGGCGATCTCGTGGTAGCGCTGGAAGCGCCCGGAGCGGCCGCCATGGCCGGCCTCCATCTGCGTGCGGAACACGAGGAGGTCATCGTCGGTGCGGCGCGCGCGCAGGCGCGCGACATACTTCGCGGGCTCCCAATACTGCACTTGCGAGTCCCAAAGACCGGTGCCGATGAACATCGCGGGATAGTCCTTCGCACCGAGCTGGTCGTACGGCGAGTACGTCAGCATGTACTCGTAGGACGCCGCGTCCTTCGGGTTGCCCCATTCGTCGAACTCGTTGGTGGTCAGCGGGATGCTCTCGTCGAGCATGGTCGTCACGACGTCGACGAACGGCACCAGACTCAGGATCACGCGGTACTTCTCCGCCGCCATGTTCGCGATCGCGCCCATGAGCAGACCGCCCGCACTACCGCCGAGCGCCGCGACGCGCTCGGGGTGCGCATAGCCCTCCGCGACGAGGAAATCGGTGACGTCGATGAAGTCGGTGAACGTGTTCACCTTGTTCATGAGTTTGCCGGCCTCGTACCAGTCACGGCCCATCTCCTGGCCGCCGCGGATGTGCGCAATCGCGTAGACCATGCCGCGGTCGACGAGGCTGATCACATTGGAGTTGAAGCGCGGATCCATGCTGAACCCATAGCTGCCGTAACCGTATTGCAGCAGCGCGGCTTCGCCATCCTTCTTGAAATCTTTGTGGTACAGCACCGAAACGGGGACGCGCGTGCCGTCGCGCGCGGTCGCCCATTGGCGCTCGGTCACATAATCGTCCTTGTCGAAACCGCCGAGCACCGGCTCTTCCTTCAGCAGGCGGCGTTCGTTCGACGTGACGTTGACCTCGTACCAGGTTGTCGGCGTCGTCAACGACGTGTACGTGTAACGCACCCAGTCGGTGTCCGCCTCTGCATTGATGGACAGGCTCATGGTGAATGCCGGCTCATCGGCGGCTATGAACTTTGCCTCGTCATTTTCATCGAGGATGCGGATGCGCGTGAGCGCGTTCGATCGCTCGCCGATCGCGACGAACCCGTCGAACAACTCGAAGCCGCTCACGAACACGGTGTCGTCGTGCGGCACGAGATCGCGCCAGTGGTTGCGGTTCGCGAGCTGATGCTCGGAGACCTCCATCAGCTTGAAATTCTTCGCGTCCCAGTTGGTGCGAATCACCCAGCGGTCGCCGAGGTGGTCGGCCTCGTACTCGACGTCGGCGTCCTGCGGCGTCGCCCAGCGGAAGTGCCCCGGGTTCGCGGTCTCCGTGCACATCTGGCGCGAGGACAGGGTGCTCTGCATGTACACGCACGCATACGCTTCGGAGCGCGTGGCGCCGGCGCCGATGTAGAAGCTGTCGTCGGCCTCCTCGTAGACAAGCACATCCGGCGCACGGCCATCGACGTAGTGCATGAAGATGCGCTTCGTCAGCAGCGTCTCGGGGTCGTTCTGCGTGTAGAACAGCTTGTCGTTGCCGACCCAGGCGAGGCTCGAGGAAAGGCCGCGGATTTCGGTGGGCATGAGTTCGCCGGTCGTGAGGTCCTTGATACGCAGCGTGTACTGCCGGCGGCCGACGGTGTCTTCGAAATAGGCGAGGAGCCGCTGGTCCGGGCTGACCTTGAAATAGCCGACGTTGTAGTAGCCGTGGCCTTCGGCGAGCGCGTTCACGTCGAGGAGGACCTCCTCGGGCGCGTCCATCGAGCCCTCGCGGCGTGCGTGGATCGGGTACTCCCTACCCTCCTCGTAGCGCGTGTAGTACCAGTAGCCCTTATAGCGGTAGGGAACGGTCGCGTCGTCTTGCTTCAGGCGTCCCACGAGCTCCGTGTACAGGTCGTCACGCACGCCCTCCAGCGGCGCGAGCACCGCGTCCGCGTAAGCGTTTTCCGCGTTCAGGTACGCGAGCATCTCGGGGTTCTCGCGCTTGTCGTCGCGCAGCCAGTAATACTCGTCGACGCGCGATGCGCCGTGCGGCGCTTCCACTTGGTACTCGCGGACCTCCGCGACCGGGGGCTCCGGCAAGGGGGGTGATTGCGGTGCACAAGCGACGACGAACAGCAGGCTGCCTAGCAGTAACGGACGCATCATTGTGTTATTCCCCGGTGAGTTCTCTTACGGTCCAGACCCGACCGATTATATTCCCGTCAACGATTTGTGGGCGGCTACCGACTTCGAGCGCGCGGCCGTCCTTTAGTTCCACGCGCAGCGCGTCGATTCCGCCGGCGGGGTCCGCGATCGCCTTCTCGATGGTGTGCATATAGCGATCGGGGTCTCGCATCAGTTTGCCCACGTGTGCGAGGCGTTCTTCGCGGCGCTGGCCGAGCAGGCCTTCGGGCATCGTCCAGATTTCCCCGACGCGCTCATTCGTGTAAGTCACCATGCCGTCCAAATCGGTCGCGACCACCCCGACACCGGCGCTGTCGACCGCGGCCTGTGTGAGCGAATAGTTCCAGTCCGCGCGTTCCACACTTTGCCGGCGCCCCGCGATCTCGCACGCGAGGGACGCGAGATGCGCGAGCAGCCGTGCCGAGGTCTGCTCGTCGGCCAAGAACAGGCGCTGGTCGCCGACGTGCTCATGGCACAACACCCCAGTCAACTCGCCGCCGACGCGGATGGGCACGTCGAGCATCGCGCCGATGCCGTACGGCGTCAGATAGCCTTTCGAGAAGGCGCGCGTGCTCGGGTCATGGTGCGCATCGGTTGCCGCAATCATCTCGTCGCGCTCGAGCGCGGCGAAGTAAAGGGGATAGTCAGCGCGCGTGAGTTTGAATCCGCGCGTGTGGCGATGGCGTCCGTACTCGTAGAGGTCGTGGCAGACGATCGCGTCGCGGGCGTCGTTCATCAACCAGACGCTCGCGCGCTCGACTGCGAGCGCGGCGGCGGCCGCTTCCGTGATGTTCTTGAACGCCGTGGACGGATCCGATTCGTAACGGCGCCAGCGCCGGCTGATCAGCAGCAGCGCGTTGAGCTGTCGCTCAAGACGGACGTGAAGCGTAGCGCCGGACGCGGCGTCGGGGGCACTCATGTGAGAATTGTAAGCGGTTGGGACGCATGAACAATGCGGTCTAGGGTGTTTACCTGACGCGGGAGAGACGGTAGCGGATTTCGCCGTTGGCGATGTGTTCGCCTCGTTCCCATCCGGCCGCCTGATACAAGCGTTCGGCGCGCGTGTCGGGGTCGGTGGTCAGCGAAATGCTTTCGGCGCCCTGCTCGAAGAGCCAGTCGACCGCGAGCGTCAGCAATTCCTTGCCGATGCCGCGACCTTCAAACTCGGGGTGTACGAACAATGCCCAGATCGTCTTGTCGTCGAGGGAAGCGACCGAGAAACCAACGGCGCGGCGGTTCACTTCGCACAGCCAACCCCTGCCCGACGTTGTGAGGTAATCGTGGTACATGCCACGCGAGACGCGGCCCGGGTCCGTGAGCGTGTTCTCAACAACTTCGAGACGGATGGCCGCCATGCACGGAATGTCGGCGACAGTCGCTTCGCGATAGTGAATCAATCTGTTCCCCCGAAAACGGATTACAAAATTTCGCCAGATGGTAGCATCTCGCGGGGGAAAAGAGAGCGACGTTCGTTAACGACCGTCGCTGGTGAACTTGATTGAGCCGGAACCGGTGCGCAGTGACGCGTTGCCTTCACCTGTCCCAATTGTCGCTTCCACGCGATTGCGCTTCACCGTCACGCTCGTCATGCCGGGGACGTCGACATCGACGCCACCCGAACCGGTGCGCGCGACGAGTTTTACGTTTGGCACGCCGCTCGCGCGAATCGTGATGCTGCCCGAGCCCGTGCGCATCACCAGATCGCGGACCTTTGACAAGTCGCCGGCCACTTGAATCGACCCGGAACCCGTGGTCGCTTCGAAATCGCCGCCGCCGGTCAGGTCGCTGACGCGGATGCTGCCGGAGCCGGTGCCCATTTCGATTTCGCCACCGACAACCGTCGCGTCGATACCACCCGAGCCGGTGTTCGCCTCGATCTCACCGCTCACGTTCGCGAGCTCGATGCCACCCGAGCCGGTGCGTGCATCGAGGTCGCCTTCGAAGTTCGAGATGTCGAGCCGCCCGCTGCCAGAACGCACAGTCCATTCGCCGCGGCCATTCGCCGCAGTCACCCGGCCCGACGACGTGCGCAGCGAAATCTCACCGCGTAGGCCATCCGCATCGAGCGGACCGACCACGTTGTGCGCTTCGAACTCGACACCGTGTGGCAACGTCACGCGCACATCCGCGTGCACCTCGTCGCCACGCCCGCGGCTCTCAACGCGGATACGCTTGCCGCGATACGTGGCCGTGGTGTTGTGCGAGCCACGCTCGGGCTTGTACACATAGCGATTATTCGGGTATTCGACCCAGACTTCGATGTTGTCGCCGTGGACGCGGTGCTGGAGCGTGATGCTTTGCGCGAGTTCATCGGTCGCACCGATGCGGTCGACCTCGATGACGACTTCGTCGCCATCTCCGGCGACGATCGTCATTGAGCCGACCAGGTTCTCGACGGAAATGTCGCTATCGGTCGTGACGGGCAGCGCGATACGGGCCGGCTGCGTGGCGGCCGGTGCGGAAACCGGCACGATGGCCAGCAAGAAAACTAGTGTTTTGGCGTTCATGGGGTATAAATTACACCGATGGTCCTCTCGCGTACACCGGTCCCACCGGCCCACTGGTTTCTCCTTTCCGCCTGCGCGCTGGTGCTGATCTGGTCCGGCATCGCGCCCGCAGACCGCGCGACCTGGGCGCTCGAAGTAGCGCCGCCCGTCGTCGGCATCGGCCTGCTGATCTATTTCTACCCGACGTTCCGGATGACGGACCTCGCGTATTGGCTCGTCGCGATTTTCTCGATCGTGATGATGATTGGCGGCCATTTCACGTACGCCGAAGTGCCGCTCTTCAACTGGCTGCGGGATACTTACGATCTGTCTCGTAACCACTTCGACCGGCTCGGCCACATCCTGCAAGGCTTCGTCCCGGCCATCATCGCGCGCGAGGTGCTGATCAGAAACCGCGTGCTCGCGCGGCCGCGCTGGCTCTTCTTTATCGTTGTTTCGATCTGCCTCGCGATCAGCGCAATGTATGAGCTCGTCGAGTGGTGGGTCGCGCTGCTGAGCGAGGACGCCGCGCAGTCCTTCCTCGGCACGCAGGGCGACAATTGGGACACGCAGTGGGACATGTTCCTCGCGCTGTCGGGCGCGACCGTGTCGCTACTGACTCTGTCCCGTCTCCACGACCGCCAGATGAAGAAGCTTGGACTGGCGTAAGGTCGTCGCCGCGCTGTTGCCGGCGACCGTCGTCATAACGGCGACGTTGTGCCTCCTCACGTGGGCGGAGCGGTTGCCAGACCAGATCCGCGTGATGTTGTCGTGGACGCCGGTGATCCTGTCCGGCGCCGCGCTGCTCGCCGCGTTGCACTTCAACCGCAGCCGCGCCTTCTTTGCCATCCTGAGCATCGTCGTCGCGTGGTTCGCACTCACTTCCGGCGCGCACACGAGCGGGTTCGCGGGCTACGCGCTGTTCGATGCAGTCAGCGTGTTCTTGCCGCTGAACCTGATGGTGTTCGCGATGATCGGCGAGCGCGGCGTGTTCACACGCGCCGGCAGCCTGCGCTTCCTGCTCATCTTTCTCGAAATCGTGTTCGTCTGGATCGTACTGTGGTCGCAGAGCGACAAGCTCGCGTGGCTGCTGTCGATGCCGCTGTTCGAGAGCGCGCTCACGCGTGCAATCGCGATCGAACCGCCGGGTTTGCTGATGATGCTGGTCGCGGTTTTGCTGTTCCACGGCCGGCTCGTGCTCTCGCCCGACCCGATGCGCGCGGCATTTTTTGCCTCGACCATCGCGGTCGTACTGGCGCTGTATGACGGTGTGCACACGCCGTGGACCGGCGCGTTGCTCGGCTCCGCCGGGCTCGTCTTCCTCGTCGCGCTGTTACAGACGTCGTGGCGCATGGCGTTCCTGGACGAACTGACCGGGCTGCCAGGGCGGCGCGCGCTCGAGGAGCGACTGATGAAGCTCGGCGACGATTTCGTCATCGCGATGGTGGACGTCGACCACTTCAAGCGGTTCAACGACACTTGGGGGCACGATGCAGGCGATGAGGTGCTGCGGATGGTCGGCGCGCGGCTCGCGAGCATCGAGGCCGGCGGCCGCGCGTATCGGTATGGCGGCGAGGAATTCACGATCGTGTTCAGCGGCTGTGACGTGCGCGACACACTCGCGGCGCTCGGCGCGCTGCGCAAGCGGATCGCGGATGAGACATTCACGATCAGGCGGCGCAACCGGCGCGCCGGCGAGGCGCGACGCGGTGCCGGCGATGACGACCGCGAGGTCAACATCACGATCAGCATCGGCGTCGCGGGCGCGGCTCACGGCGGCGACTCGCCGCACGAAGTGATGCGCTCGGCCGACAAGGCACTGTATCGGGCGAAGAATGCCGGGCGAAACCAGATCTGCCGTTAGAGTATCGTCCGCGTCGGAGCGTTCACCCAGATGATTCGGACGCCGCGCTTGTTCGCCACATGCTCGATCAGCGCCATCCGTTCGTAGTCGAGCTCATACGCCGGCGTTCGCTTCTCGACCGGGGTTATGCTGCAGCCCGCCGCAACAATCAATGCGGCACCCATCAACACTGCAAAACCAGGCTTTTTCATGAACCACCTCCGAAGAAGTTAAGCCCAAGCCTCAAAACTATACCCCGAATTCTGAACCCCGCCTGAACGCGATCAGGCGGTCATCACGCTCAGGACGAGCAGGCCCATCAACGCGAATATGACCATCATGAAGTACAGGAATCCTGTCATTAAGTATTTGATAAACGTGAAAAACCAACCTTGACCGTAGAACCGCTTCTGCGCGAGGAAAAGGTAGACGGGGATCCAGAACCAAAGGGCGACGGTCAGGACGCCGGCGGGGATGCCGACCCATGCCGCAGCGACCTGTTCGGCGGCCCAGCCGCGGATGCCCGCCAGCGCTATCAGCGTCAGGAACGCGAGGAACAAGAACGAGTGCGTATGCAGCGCGAGTACGAGGTGCTCGGCGTAGAAACGTCGCGCGAAAAGGTACAGGAACTTCAGGATGAGCGCGAACAGCGGCAGCAGAACGAACATCATTTGCGGCGCGAGCGAGCGCGCCTGATCGATGAGCTGGTCGGGGTTGTCGGCGAGCCAATCCAGGCGGTCCTTCAGTGCATCAATCTGCGCTTCGTCGTAGAACGGCAGCGAAATCGGCGCGTCCTCAATCCAGCGCCGCCGCTTCGGTTCCGCTTCGGACGACGTCGGCGCGTCGGTCGCCGCCGGCCGCTCGACGAACTGTTCGCGAAGCACGTCGGCATCGAAGTCGGTGGCGATCGTGAACGCTATGAAGAACACGATGGACACGAAAAGGTAGAGCCGCACCGGCCGTACGTAGCGTTGGCGTCGGCCCGCGACCCATTCGAGCGACAGGTAGCCCGGTTTGAAGAGCAGCGGGAAGAACGTCCGCCGGACGCGCGAGTCGAATTCGAACATCTCGCCGACGCCCTCGCCGAACATCCGGATCGCGTTGCGTAGCGTGGTGTCCACTTCCTGACCACATTGGTGGCAGTACTTGCCGACGACCAGCGCCTTGCAGTTACGGCAGGTCTGCGCGATTTCCCCCATGGCGGATATCATGGGCATATGGACCTGAACCCTCAAGCCCGCCAAATGGCGGACGAATCCATGGTGCGCAACCTTGCCGCTCAAGCCGAGGCGATCTGGCCGCAGGAGCGCGGGTACTTCGAGGGTTATGCGCTCCCGGCCGGCGCCGAAGTACTCGACCTCGGCTGCGGCACCGGCGAAATCTCGTCGCGCCTGGCCGACGTCTTCCCGACCGCGCGCGTGACCGGCGTCGACATCCTCCAGGTCCACATCGACTACGCGGCCGCGCGCTACGCTGCGCTCGCGCCGGGACTCGCTTTCCAGGTCGGCGACGGCTACGCACTCGACTTCGCCGATGACAGCGTGGACCTCGCGGTCTGCCGCCACCTGCTGCAGTCCGTGCCACAACCAGAGCGCGTGGTCGCCGAGCTCGCGCGGGTGCTGAAGCCGGGCGGCGTGCTGCACCTGCTCGCGGAAGACTACGCGATGATGCATTTCCACCCGACGCAGCACGACACCGACGCGTTCTTCCACGATGGCGTCATCCAGTTCGGCGAGAAAACGGGTGTCGACCTGCGAAGTGGACGGCGCATGTATACCGTCTGCCGCGAACTCGGCTTGCGCGACGTGACGGTGCGTTACGTCGTCGTCGACACCATCCGGGTGGACCGCGACCTGTTCGCGCGTATTTTCGAGGCATGGCGCGACGGCTATGCCGAAACCATCGCCGAGCACTCGGGCCTTGCGCTCGACCACGTGTCCGCGATCTGGAATGACATGATTGCTTGCATCCGCAACCCGGACGGCTACGGCGTTTGGTTGATTCCCATTATCTCTGGAACAAAATGAATGATCAGTTGGCGGCGAGACCGGGGAGCAGGTCGAGCGCGCCCGACGCGATGAACTCAATCGCGATCGCGGCGAGCAGGATGCCCATCAGACGCATCGCGATGTTGATGCCGGTCGTGCCGAGGTAACCCGCGAGGAATTCTGCGGAATGCAGCGCGAGCCAGATGACGAACGCGACGACGATGCAGCTCAGCATGATGATCAGGTAGTGCAGCGGGTGGGCGGACAGCGACGCGTAGATGATCACCGTGGAAATCGCGCCGGGCCCGGCCAGCAGCGGCATCGCGAGCGGCACCACCGCGATGTTCTCCTTGTCTTCGGCCTCAATCGCCTCTTCCGGTGTCTGCCGGCTGCGGCTCTGCCGCGCCTGCATCATCGAGACCGCCATCAGCATCAACAGGATGCCGCCGCCGACACGGAATGACGCGAGCGAAATTCCGAACAGACCCAGCAGCGCCTCGCCGATGAACGTCGCGACCACGAGTACGACCACGATGGTCAGCGAGGTCTGGTTCGGTATCTTGCGCCGTTCCTTCGGAGCGAGGCCGGACGTCAAGCTGATGTAGAACGGCACCGCGCCGAGCGGGTTCACGATGACGAGGATCGCGACGAAGATTTTTACGTATTCAGACCACTCGAGCATCGCGATATTGTACGGAATCGCCAGAACAACAGCGCAGCCGCCGTGGACAAACCTGCAGTCAGGCCGAGCCACACCGCCTTCGGGCCATAGCCGAGCGCGATGCCGAGCCAGTATGCGAGCGGGAAGCCGACGCCCCAGTAGGCAATCGTGGTCAAGACCATGCTCGCACGCGTGTCCTTGAAGCCCCGCAGGACGCCGGCGGCCGCGACCTGCACGCCGTCCGAGAGCTGGAATATCGCCGCGATCGAGATCAGGCCCGCCGCGATGGCGATGACCCCGGCATCCTGCGTATAGGCTGCGGCGATCACCTCGCGAAACAGCAGCATTCCGATTGCCGACCCCGCCATGATCGCCGCGCACAAGCCGATACCGATCATCCCCGACTCGCGCGCCGCACCGAGATTGCCGCGTCCGACTTGCTGCCCGACGCGGACTGAAATCGCGAACGAGAGCCCCATCGGAATCATGAACATCACCGACGCGAAATTCACCGCGATCTGGTGACCGGCGACGATGTCCGTACCGAGCCGACCCATCAGCAGCGCGGCCGCGCCGAACATGCTTCCCTCCATGAAGATGGTCACGCCAATCGGGATGCCGAGCCAGAGCAACGCGGCGATCGGCGACCACTGCGGCCACTCAAAGCGCGCGAACGGCTCGAACGGACGGTAGCGGCGGCGGCGCACGTTGTACAACATCATGCCGAGCATGGCCCACATGACGATTGCGCTCGACACGCCCGCGCCAACCGCGCCGAGCGCCGGAAAGAATCCCGGGCCGTACATGAACAACCAGTTGCCGAGTACGTTCAGCGGCAACGCGACCAATGCGATGTACATCATCGGCCGCGTCTCCGATGTGCCCTCGCTGAAGAAACGAAGTACGAGATAGAGATACATCGGCAGCAGGCCGGTGGCCATCGCACGCACGTAGGCGCCCGCCAGCGGAATGATCGATGGGTCGACCGAGAATGCGCGCATGATTGCCGGGGCATTCAAGATGACGAAGCCGATCGGCACAGTGATGAACACCGCCAGCCAGAGTCCCTGGCGCACCCAGTGGCCGATTGCGAGGTTTTCGCCCGCGCCGTGCAGTTGCGCGACCGTCGGCGTCAGCGCCATCAACACGCCGAGCCCGAATATCCAAAGCGGCATCCAGACGGCGCCACCGACCGCGACGGCCGCGAGATCGCCCGCGCTCAACTGACCCGCCATGAGGGTGTCGGTGACCTGCATGCCCACCTGCACCAGATTGTTGATGACAAGTGGGGCGCCGAGCGCCGCAATGGCGCGGGCTTCCGTCAGCTTTCGCATGGTGCTAGCGTACTCGAATGACCACGACACCCCGCAGGGTCGCCATCATCGGCGGCATTCGACTCCCTTTCTGCCGCACCGGTAGCCACTACGCCCGGCTCGGCAATGTTGACCTCATGACCGGCGCGCTTTCCGCGCTCGTCGCCCGCTACCGGCTGTCCGGCCACCGCGCGGGGGATGTCGCGCTCGGCGCGGTCATCAAACATACCCGTGACTGGAACATGGCCCGCGAGGCCGTGCTCGGGTCCGGGCTCGCCCCAGAAACGCCCGCGTACGACCTGCAGCGCGCGTGCGGCACGAGCCTGGAGGCGGCGCTGCAGATCGGCCACCGCATCGCGCTCGGAGAGATCGAGACCGGTATTGCCGGCGGCGCCGATTCGATCAGCGACGCGCCGGTCGTCCATACCGACGAATTCGCACGCATCGCGAAGCGGTCGAATGCGGGCAAGACGCTTGGTCAGCGACTCATGCCGTGGCTCGACCTGCGGCCTGCGCATCTGAAGCCGCAAGCGCCGGGCGTCGTCGAGCCGCGCACCGGTATGTCCATGGGCGAGCACTGCGAGGTGATGGCGAAGGAATGGGCAATCCCGCGCCGCGAGCAGGATGCGCTCGCGCTCGCGAGCCATCAGCGGGCTGCTGCTGCGTGGACCGAAGGCTTTTACAAGGACCTCGTGTGCGAGTTCGGCGGCGCGAGCCGCGACGAATTCGTGCGCGCCGACACGAATCTCGACAAGCTCGCCTCGCTGCGGCCCGCATTCGACCGGACCAACGGGACGCTGACCGCGGGTAACAGCACGCCGCTCACCGACGGCGCCGCGGCCGTGCTGCTCGCGAGCGAAGCATGGGCCGCTGATAACCATCAGACGCCGCAGGCGTACCTCGCGCACGGCGAAGTCGCCGCCGTGGATTTCGTCGGCAAGCGAGACGGCTTGCTGATGGCGCCCGCGTTTGCGGTGCCGCGCATGCTCGCGCGCGCGGGCCTCACGCTGCAGGATTTCGACTACTATGAAATCCACGAAGCGTTCGCCGCGCAAGTATTGTGTACGCTGAAAGCTTGGGAATCGCCCGAGTTCTGCCGCGAGCGCCTCGGCCTCGACGCGCCGCTCGGCACCCTCGACCGCGCGAAGCTGAACGTGAAAGGCGGAAGCGTCGCGCTGGGTCATCCGTTCGGCGCGACCGGCGCGCGCGTGCTCGCGAACGCCGCGAAGCTGCTCGAGCTCCGCGGCTCGGGCCGCGTGCTTGTGTCGGTCTGCACCGGCGGCGGCATGGGCGTCACCGCGATCATCGAACGATAAAGAGCGGCGCCTTTTGCGCCGCGATAATCAGGAGAAATCATGACCTTCGGTCAACGCGTCAACGCATGGCTTGAATCCATCAACGGGGTGCTCTGGCACGACTCTGTTCTCTACATCGTGCTGGGCACCGGCATCCTGTTCACAATTTGGAGCGGATTCTCGCAGTATCGCGCGTTGACGCACGGCGGAGCGGTGCTACGCGGCAAGTACAACAACCCGAATGACCCCGGCGCCGTCAATCACTTCCAGGCGCTGTCGATGGCGCTGTCCGCGACGGTCGGCCTCGGGAACATCGGCGGCGTCGCGCTCGCAATCGCGCTCGGCGGGCCCGGCGCCGTGTTCTGGATGTGGGTCGTCGGCTTCTTCGGGATGGCGATCAAGACGACCGAAGTCACGCTGTCGATGATCTACCGCAACACCGACAATCCCGACGAACCGCACGGCGGTCCGATGTGGGTGGTCAGCAAGGGCGTCGCCGCATTGAAACCGTCGCTCGCCCCACTCGGCAAGTTCATCGGCGGCATTTTCTGTGTGACGCTGCTGATTTCTGCGGTCACCGGCGGCAACATGTTCCAGGCCTGGAACGTGGGCACCATCACGCAGGAGTATTTCGGCGTGCCCACGATCGCGAGCGGCATCATCCTCGCGACCATCGTCGGGATGACCATCATCGGTGGCGTGAAGCGCATCGGGTCGGTCGCTTCGAAGCTCGTTCCGACCATGTGCTTCCTGTACATCGCCGCGGGACTCTACGTGCTCATCGTGCAGGCCGACGTGATTCCGTCGATGTTGAAGCTGATCGTTGTCGCCGCATTCAACCCAATCGAGGCGCAGGAAGCGTTTCTCGGCGGCACGGTCGGCTACGCGTTCCTCTGGGGTATGAAGCGCGCGCTGTTCTCGAACGAAGCGGGTCAGGGCTCGTCGCCGATCGCGCATTCCGCAGCGAAAACGGACGAGCCGGTGCGTGAAGGCATCCTCGCGGGCCTTGAGCCGTTCATCGACACGATCGTCGTCTGTACAATCACCGCGCTCGTCATCCTGAGTTCGGGCATCTGGCAACGCTCGGCGGAAGCGCATTACCTGGACCAGGCGCCTGCGGTCATCGCGTCGCCGGGCGGCGGCTGGACCGTCGAGGACAGCCCCGCGCCGCCGCGCATCGACGGCAACTGGCGCGCGGGTGACGGCTTGTTCCTGATCATCGAGTCGGACGACAACCCGATCACCGGCAACAACAAGCACCGGCTCGACGGATCCATCGTGCAGGACGGTCGCAACTTCACCATAGACTGGGGCGTGCATCAGAGCGAAGCGCCGTTCGCCGTCGACAACCTGGGCATCTACGTGACCTACGCGGGTGCGACGCTGACCGCGAAGGCGTTCGACACGGTGAACCCCGGCCTTGGGATGTGGCTCGTCACACTCGCATCGTGGCTGTTCGCGATTTCGACCATCATTTCGTGGAGCTACTACGGCGAACAGGGGATGATTTACCTCGCGGGCGAGAAATCGGTGATGCCGTACAAGTTCGTGTACTGCCTGCTCATCATTGTCGCGACGCTCGGTTTCATCACCACGCCGACAGAGCTCGACAATCTCGCCGGACTCGGTACGGGTGTCATGCTGTTCGCGAACGTACCGATCATGCTGTTCTTCGGCTACCAGGCGATGCGCGCGTACAAAAACTACATCGACCGTCTCAAGAGCGGCCAGATGTTGGCCGACCATGAAGCGCGTTCGTTCCGAGACCTGATCGACGGACGCAACGACTGACCGTGGACGGCGTGCTCCTGTGCAATCTGGGCACGCCCGACGCGCCGACGCCAAGAGCCGTGCGCCGTTTCCTCGCGGAGTTCCTGTGGGACCCGCGCGTGGTCGAAATACCACGACCAATCTGGTGGTTGATTCTGAACGGCCTCATCCTGCGGACGCGGCCGAGCGAGGTTGCACACAAGTACCGACAAATCTGGACCGACGCAGGTTCTCCGTTGCGCGCGATCGGCGAGTTGCAAGCACTCGGCCTACAGCAGGCGTTCGACGCAGACACGGCGAGAAAGGTTCGCGTCGAGCTCGCGATGCGTTACGGCGAGCCGTCAATCGCGCGCGGCTTGCGTGCGTTGCGCGACGCCGGCGCGAGCCGCGTCTTGGTACTGCCCCTGTACCCGCAGTACTCGGCATCGACGACGGCGTCCGTGTTCGACGCAGTGTCCGATGAACTTCGATGTTGGCGGCGCCTGCCGGGCCTCAGCATCGTGCGCGACTACCACGATGACCCCGTCTACATCGCCGCGCTCGCCTCGAGCGTCATCGAGTACCGTACAGCGAACGGCAGCAGCGAACTGCTGATGATGTCGTTCCACGGCGTCCCCGAGCGCTACCTCGGGAACGGCGACACGTATTTCGCGGAGTGCCAGCGCACCGCGCGTCTGCTGGCCGACGCGCTGGAACTTCGCGACGACGACTGGGCCATCACGTTCCAGTCGCGTTTCGGCCGCGAGGAATGGGTCAAGCCCTATACGGATGTCACGCTGAAGGAATGGGCACACGCGGGTGTGCGGCGCGTCGATGTCGTTTGTCCCGGATTCGCCGCGGACTGCCTCGAAACACTCGAGGAGATCGCGATTCAGAATCGTCAATTGTTCATCGACGCCGGCGGTGACGAGCTGAAGTACATCCCCGCGCTCAACGATCGCCCCGACCACATCAGCCTGCTGCACGGCATCGCCGCGCGCCATCTATGCTAATCATGCTCGGCAGATTCCTGGAAATCTCGCTGCACTCCCCCGCCATCCTCGACTCCATCGGGTTCTGGGAAAAGCTCGGCTTCGAGCAAGTCCCTACGAATGACGTTTGGTCGCACCCCTACGCGACCCTGACTGACGGTCGCGTGGTGCTTGGATTGCACGCTTACGAATTTGATTCACCAGCGCTGACTTTCGTGCGCCCGGACCTCGCCTCGCACTTGGCGACGCTGCGCGGGGTCGGTATCGAGTTCGAGTTCGCGAAGACCGCAGATGATCAGTTCCACGAGGCGGGTTTCCTGAGTCCCGACGGCCAGATGGTCTCGTTGCTAGAGAGCCGCACGCACTCCCCGCCGCCACATGACGACCACGGCTTCTCGTCGTGCGGCGTATTCGATGCGCTGGAGCTACCGGTGCGGCGAATCGACGCATCGCTCCCCTTCTGGGCGAAGCTCGGATTGACCGTGCTCGATTACCGCGAGGACGACCCGCGGTCGGCGACGCTACTGGCGGGTCCGCTGACGGTGCGCCTCACCGAAGACACGAATGTGACGACGCCGACGCTGGTGTATCGCGGCGGCGGTGAGCGGCTGAAGTCACCCGAAGGGCTGCTGATCCACACTTGAATTCGCGGCGCAAAGGCGCCCGCTTATTCGCGGCGCAAAGGCGCCGCTCCTACAACCCTGGCACCTGTAGGAGCGGCACCTT
>JBBEAN010000013.1:0-30761 GCA_040882865.1 Gammaproteobacteria bacterium | reverse complement strand
GTCGCGTTGCCAGCGTTGTGGAGAATCAGGTGGGAGCGACGCTCTCGGCGTCGCGATAGTCAGTCCACCGCGGCCCCGTTCGCGTTGATGATTTCCACCGCCTTTTCGATGTACTCGTCCCGCCCCTCGCGGATTGCGGCGATGGACCGCTCTACGGGCACGGTGGGCTTCACGCCAATCACATGATGCGGCGAGCCATCGTGCTTGCGCACTTTCATACCAGTGAAGACAAGGCGGTATCCCCCCGGCAAATCAATGAGGTTGATGTTGCCGTTCACGCCCGCGGTCGGTGCGCCCACAACCTCGCCCAACGCGTAATACTCGACGATACCCATGAGGGTTTCGGACGCGCTGATTGCCCGGCTCCCTGTGAGGAACACCGGCGTGCCTGTAAATCGGGGTTCACGCGGGAGAACCTGCCAGCCTCCAATATGGTATTCGACGAGTTCCTGGTCGGGCAGTACCGCGAGGGGGAGATGCCATTGTGCAGAGTCGAGGGGGTCATCAGTCAGATGTCCGAGTGCGCTCGCCCGATAATCACGCGGGTAACCGCGCATATCGAAGACCACCCCTCGGGCAGCTGCGAGTTTCTCCAATCGTTCGAGTGTCGTAACTCGACTCAAATCGACGTACCAGATGCCTGGTTCAATTTCCGCAATCGGCTCTGGCCGGGCTTCCCGTAGAGGCTGGCGCTGGTCGCGTACCGCAATCACCTCTACGATTTCGCCACCCCGTTCGACGCCAACGACAACCGCCGTATCGCGTAGTCCCCGACCGAATTCGGCGAGCGCTCGAGCCTGCTTGTGTTGGGGCGAGCCCGGAATCACTGACGCGCCTCTTTCGACCGCCTTGCGCGCGATCTCGCCATCGATTGTCCGCACGACATCACCGATTTCGATTTGTTCATGCGCAGTCGCGACGACCACGATTTCGCCGCCGACGGCATCGACTGAGAACGACGGATTGCGGTCCGTGTGCATCCGGTAATGGAATGCCGATGCATGACCATCATCGAGCTCATTCAGTAATCGTCTCAAGGACGGCAGATGGTCACCGCCATCCGGATCGGCACGCGACCGGACCAGTGCGTCGGTCAATGCGTCGTCCCAGTCAACGTCGACTTCGTCGAAGTACGGATAGAAATGTTGAAGGACATTCCAGCCCGCAATCACGCCGCCATCGCGTATGGCGCGACTTGCCGCTCCCGGCGCAAGATCGACCGTCGCTAATTGATCTTGCAGGGACTGCAACGCAACAGGGTCAGCGGACGGACACGTGCGGTCATTCAACACCGGCAGTGCGGTCGGGAAACCGACATCGATGTCCACGCCGATGTTACGGACGGTCCACTCGTTTGGAAGTGGGTAACGGTTCCCGGTCGGAGAAAGCGTCACTACCATCGCCCCATCCGGACCCGACGTACCGGTGGTTTGGAATCCACGCAGAGGCTGCTGACTCCACGCGCGCGGAAGGTGTCCGTAAAAGCCCGCTTCGAAGTCAGCATTGAACGGACTCACGTCGATCCATTGCCCATCGTCCTTAACGGCGATATCGAAGCCCCTGAACGAGACTTCCTCGCGGGCCCCGTCCACCCCCATCCCGTACACGATGCGAACCGTGTCCGGCGGCACGTCCGCAATGAGTTCGTAATCCTTCCAGCCGCCAGCGGACACCGGCGCGTTAGAGGCGAGCTGACTGCCGTCGCTACGGTCCGTCCGAAGCCAAATGAACGCACCGCCGGTAGCGCGTGCTGAGGTCCGCAGCCGGATTTGCTGGCCGACGCCCAAGTCGGCCGGCATCAGTTGTGAGAGTGAGCGCTGGGAAGCGCGACGCCATTCCGCCTCCTCCGAATGCCATCGCGACCGAGTGCTTCGATACATGTTACTTGCCGGCCCAAGGCCGACGCCGACATGGTCCCAAGCAGTGATGGACTCAGCGGCTGCACAATCAGGATAAGTCGGCGCTCCCATAATCCCACGTTGCACCGTAATGGCCATTGTCGGCGCGATGGGCGCGAACAATGCGTCGAGTTCATCGGCGAGTTCGAATACATCTTTTGCGCGCTGGACGCGGTCCGCACCATGGACCGCGAAGCGGTCCCAGTCGATTGCAGACGCCTCGTCACTCGGATGGAACCAACGGACGTAGCCGTAGAGTTTTGCGAACGTGCGGAGATTTTCGATTTCCTGGTCGACCGGCGCCGGCGGTGGCGTGGTGGCACACGCGGCGAGCGTAAGAATCAGCGGGACGAGGACAACGGCGAATCGGCGCATGGTTCCAGCCCTCCATGGACACGGGATGTAGAAACCATAGCCGACGCCGGTGCGGATTGCCATCGCGACGCCGAGAGCGTCGCTCCCACCTGTCGTGACCGGGCGCCGTGGACAGACCAATCGCGGCGCGAAGGCGCCGCTCCTACAACCCGGGCACCTGTAGGAGCGGCGCCTTTGCGCCGCGATTGTCGGGTTGCCAGCGTTGTGGAGAATCAGGTGGGAGCGGCGCTCCGCGCCGCGAAGAACAAAGACACGGCGGCCCGACAATCGCGACGCCGAGAGCGTCGCTCCCACCTGACATGACCGGGCGCGGTGGTTAGCTCAGGAAGATGGCGGTGCAGAGGCTCAAGAGTGCGCCCGGGAACAGGCCGAGGCCGATGACGGCGAGGCCGTTCGCGCTCATCGCCCACTTGAGGTCGAGGCCGGCCGTGAGCGGCTGGGTGTCCTCGGCATCATCGAAGTACATGAGCTTGATGACGCGCAGGTAGTAGTACGCGCCGATGATCGAGAAGGCGACCGCGACGACCGCGAGCCACGCCATGTCGACGTCGATGACCGCGGCGAGCACCCACAGCTTCGCCCAGAAGCCGAGCATCGGCGGCAGACCCGCCATCGAGGCCATCAGGATCAGCATTACGAACGCGAACCACGGGCTGCGGGCGTTCAGGCCCTTGAAGTCGTCGAGCCGGTCGGCTTCGAAACCATCGCGCGTGAGCACAAGGATCATCGCGAAACCGCCCGCGGCCATCAGCGCGTACACGAGCGCGTAGAACATCGCGGACGCATAGCCGAGGGCGGTACCCGCAAGCACGCCGAGCAGCAGGAAGCCGATGTGCGAAATGGTCGAGTACGCAAGCATGCGCTTGATGTTGGTCTGCGCGATCGCGACGATGTTGCCGATCGCGAGCGACAGCACCGACAGAATGACGAGCAGCGACTGCCAGTCGGGATGCAACGGGCCGAGCCCATCGACGAGCATGCGCATTACGAGCGCGAACGCGGCGATCTTCGGCGCGGTCCCCACCCAGAGCGTCATCGCGGTCGGCGCGCCGTGGTACACGTCGGGCACCCACATGTGGAACGGCACCGCGCCGAGCTTGAATGTCAGCCCCACGACAACGAACACGAGCGCCAGCAATAGCGGCGCGCGCATCGCCTCGTCACCGGCGACCGCCGCGGACACCGTCGCGAGGTCGAGTGAACCCGTGATGCCGTAGAACAGCGACATGCCGTACAACAGCAGCCCCGACGCGATCGCGCCGAGGATGAAGTACTTCATCGCGGCTTCCGACGCGACCGGCGAATCGCGGTCCAGCGCGACCATCGCATACAGCGACAGCGACAGCAGCTCGAGGCCAAGGTACACGGTCACGAAGTTTCCGGCCGAAATCATCACCATCATGCCGAGCACCGAGAACAGCGCGAGCGAGCTGTACTCGACGGACAAGAGGCCGCGCGCGGCGAGATACTGTCGAGAACACACGAGCACGAATGCGCTGACGATCAGCGCGCCGAGCTTCAGCACCGCGCCCATCGCATCGTGGATGAATGCGCCCGAGAACGTCGCTTCGCGTGCCTCCGGGTAACCCCAAATGACGAGGCCGGCGGTGACGATCAGCGTGCCGAGCGCGAGCCACAGCGTTACCGCGCGGCTCCGGTCGTCCGTGAACAGTCCGATAACGAGCACCGCGCACGCGGCCGACATGAGCCAGATCTCGGGAATCGCGGGGGCGAAATCAGGAATCATGAACTCGTTCATGGCAGCTTCGATTCGGTGATGTGGTTGAGCAGGTTGTCGACCGACGCCTGCATCACGTCAATCAGCGGCGCGGGATACAAGCCCAGCGCGAGCGTGAAGAACGCGAGCGTGCCGAGCACGATCCACTCGCGGCCGTCGAGGTCCTTCAGTGCGGCCACGTCCTCGTTCGCGACCTCGCCGTACAGCACGCGCTTCACCATCCACAGCGTATACGCGGCCGCGAGAATCAGCGTGAGCGCGGCGAGCGCGGCGTACCACGGGTTCGCCTGGAACACCGCGAGGATGACCATGAACTCGCCGACGAAGCCCGACGTGCCCGGCAAGCCGGCATTCGCCATCGCGAAGAACACGAACAGCGCCGCGAACGCGGGCATGGTGTTCGCGACGCCGCCGTACGATGCGATCTCGCGGCTGTGCACGCGGTCGTACAACACACCTACGCACAGGAACAGCGCGGCAGAGATGAAGCCATGCGAGATCAACTGCACGAGCGCCCCCTGCACGCCCATCGCGGCCGCCTGCCCTGACCCGTTGTTCAAAAGCGCGAATGCGATGAAGAAACCGAGCGTCGCGAAGCCCATGTGGGCGACGGACGAATACGCAATCAGCTTCTTCATGTCGGTCTGCACGATCGCGACGAAGCCGATATACACGACCGCGACCAGCGACAGCGCGATCATCAACGTGTCGAGCGTGGCGCTCGCGTCGGGCGTGATCGGCAAGCTGAACCGCACGAAGCCGTACGCGCCGATCTTCAACATGATCGCAGCCAGGATCACCGAGCCACCGGTCGGCGCCTCGACGTGCGCGTCCGGCAACCAGGTATGGACCGGCCACATCGGCACCTTGACCGCGAACGCGAGTAGGAACGCGACGAATATCCAAAGCTGCGCCGTCATCCCGATTGGCAGGTCATGGAAGTCGAGGATCGCGAAGCTGCCCGACTGCAGGAACAGCCAGATCAGCGCGACCAGCATGAAGACCGAGCCGAAGAAGGTGTACAGGAAGAACTTGATGGTCGCGTAGATGCGCCGCGGTCCGCCCCAGATGCCGATGATCAGGAACATCGGGATCAGCATCGCTTCCCAGAACACGTAGAACAGCGCAGCGTCGAGCGCGCTGAACACACCGATCATCATGCCTTCCATGATCAGGAACGCCGCGAGGTACTGCGACTCCTTGCGCGTGATGAGCCCGCGCCCGGCGATGACGACGAGCACGGTCGAGAAGGTCGTCAACACGATCAGCGGCATCGAGAAGCCGTCGACACCCAGGTGGTACCAGACGTTCCAGGTCGCGATCCACGACACCCGTTCGCTGAACTGCATCGCCGCGGTGCCGGCGTCGAAGCCGGTCCACAGCGGGATGCTCGCGATGAAGGTCAGCGCTGCGACGCCGAGCGCGAGGTTGCGCGTGAGCACGCCGCGGTCGCCAAGCGCGAGCAGCGCTGCGCCGCCGACAATCGGCAGCCAGATCAGGATTGACAGCAACGGCAGGCCGCTCACCGGAAGGTCATCCACGCAACGAGGCCGACCACGCCGATGATCATCGTGAACGCGTAGTGATACAGGTACCCGGTCTGCAGGCGGCGCATCGCGCCCGACAGCCGACCGATGAGCGCCGCGCTGCCGTTCACGAGCCAGCCGTCGATCACGCCCTGGTCGCCGAAGCGGAACAGGCCGCGGCCGAGGCTGCGCGAGCCGCTGGCGAACACTGCCTGGTTGAAGTCATCGAAGCCGTACTTGTTCAGCATGAAGCGGTGCAACGGGCCGAGCCTGCGGGCGGTCGCGTCCGCGATGTCCGGGCGGCGCAGGTAAATGAACCACGCGGCGAGCACGCCCGCGGCGGCGAGCCAGACCGGCGGCACCATCAGGCCGTGCACGATGAAGCCCCAGACGCCGGAATAGGTCGCGCCGATGTGCGCGAGGACGTCGTGCGCGGGCAACACGAAAATCGAATCTCCGAAGAAGTCACCGAACAGCATCGGACCGACCCACACGGCGCCCGCGATGACGGACGGAATCGCGAGCAGCACGAGCGGCACCGTCACGACCCACGGCGATTCGTGCAGGTGCTCGCGCGTGTGGTCGTCCATGCGCGGCTTGCCGTGGAACACGAGAAAGAACATCCGGAACGAGTAGAACGCCGTCACGAAGACGCCGAGCAACACGGCCCAGTACGCAACGCCCGCGAACGGCAGCGAAGAAGCGTGTGTCGCCTCGATGATGGCGTCCTTCGAAAAGAAACCCGAGAAGCCCGGGAAGCCGATCAACGCGAGCGAACCGATGAGTGCCGTCCAGTACGTCCATGGCATGTACTTCTTCAGCCCACCCATGTGGCGGATGTCCTGCTGGTGGTGCATCGCGATGATGACCGATCCGGCCGCGAGGAACAGCAATGCCTTGAAGAACGCGTGCGTGACGAGGTGGAAGATACCGGCCGCGTAGGCGGACACGCCGAGCGCCACGAACATGTAGCCGAGCTGCGACAACGTCGAGTACGCAACCACGCGCTTGATGTCGTTTTGCACGATGCCGAGAAGACCCATGAAGAACGCGGTGAACGCGCCGACCAGCATCACGACCGTGAGCGCGGTTTCGGACAACTCGAACAACGGGGACATCCGCGCGACCATGAAGATGCCGGCCGTGACCATGGTCGCGGCGTGGATCAGCGCTGAGATTGGGGTCGGACCCTCCATCGAATCGGGCAGCCACACGTGCAGCGGCGCCTGCGCGGACTTGCCCATCGCGCCGACGAACAGCAAGAGGCAGATGGTCGTCACCGCGGCGCCCGCGAGTCCCGGCGCCGCCTCGAACACCTCGACATAGTCGAGGCTGCCCGCGTACATCAAGACGGCGGCGACGCCGAGCAGGAAGCCGAAATCGCCGACGCGGTTCACCAGGAACGCTTTCAGGTTCGCGAAAATCGCGCTCTCGCGCTTGTACCAGAAGCCGATCAGGAGGTACGAGACGAGACCCACCGCCTCCCAGCCGAAGAACAACTGCAGGAAGTTGTTCGACATCACGAGCATCAACATCGCGAAGGTGAACAGCGAGATGTACGAGAAGAAACGCACATAGCCCGGGTCGTCGTGCATGTAGCCGATGGTGTACACGTGGACCATCAACGACACGAAGGTCACGACGACCATCATGATCGCCGTCAAGCTATCGACCAGGAAGCCGATTTCCATCTCGAGCCCGCCGACGACCATCCAGGTATAGACACTGAGATTGTCGACGTTGCCCTCAATGACCGCGTGCTTGAAGGCGACGCACGACAACACGAACGCCGCACCGACGGCGAGGATGGTCATCGAGTGCGCAGCGGTGCGGCCGACCCAACGCTGGCCGAGGCCGGCGATCGCTGCGGCGGCGAGCGGGAGCAAGACGATGGCGAGGTACAGGGCCTTCATCCGCGCATCTCGTCCATGTCCTCGACGTTGATGCTCGCGCGGTTGCGGAAGAGCACCACAAGCAGTGCGAGGCCGATCGCCGCCTCGGCCGCGGCGACGGTCAGGATGAAGAACACGAACACCTGGCCGCTGAGGTCGCCGAGGAACGCGGAGAACGCGACAAAGTTGATGTTCACGGCGAGCAGCATCAACTCGATGCACATCAGGAGCACGATCACGTTGCGCCGGTTCAGGAACATGCCGGCGACCGAGATGCTGAACAGGATGCCGCCGAGCACCAGGTAGTGAGTGAGCCCGATCACTGGTCGCGCCCCTGCCGCTTCTCGCTCGGCATCGAGACGAGACGCACACGGTCGCCGCGCTTGACCTGGACCTGTTGGCCTGGATTCTGGTGGCGCGTGTTCGGGCGCTTGCGCAGCGTCAGCGCGATGGCGGCGACGATCGCGACGAGCAGGATCATGGCCGCGAGCTCGAACGGGTATACGTATTCGGTGAACAGGAGGATGCCGAGCTCGGTCGTGTTCGAGTGATCGGCCGGCAGGTCACCGGGCCGCGGGAACGCATCGAAGCCGAAATGGCTCGGGCCGACGACCATGATGATCTGCGCGGCCATCACCGCCGCGACGAGCAGCCCGAGCGGCAGGTATTTCATGAAACCGGCGCGCAACGCACGTGCATCGAGGTCGAGCATCATGACCACGAACAAGAACAGCACCATGACCGCGCCGACATAGACCAGCACGAGCACGATCGCGAGGAACTCGGCCTGCAGCAGCAACCACAGCACGGCAGTCGCGAAGAACGTCAGCACGAGCAACAGCACCGAATGGACCGGGTTACGCGCGCTGATGACGCCGACAGCGCCGGCCACGGCGATCGTCGCGAAGAAATAGAACAGGACGGTCTCGACACTCATCGGTACTTGGCGTCCTCGCGCCGGTCAGCCGCGATCTGCGCCTCGTACTTGTCGCCGATCGCGAGCAACTTCTCCTTGTTCATGATTTGCTCGCCACGGTTCTCGAAGTGGTACTCGTGCACGCGGGTCTCGACGATCGAGTCGACCGGGCACGATTCCTCGCAGAAGCCGCAATAAATGCATTTGAACAGGTCAATCTCGTAGCGCGTGGTGCGGCGGCTGCCGTCGTCACGCGGTTCGGATTCGATGGTGATCGCGAGCGCCGGACACACCGCCTCGCACAGCTTGCAGGCGATGCAGCGTTCCTCGCCGTTCGGGTAGCGGCGCAGCGCGTGCAGACCCCGGAAGCGCGGCGACATTGGCGTCTTCTCTTCCGGGTACATGATGGTGGTCTTCTTGCGGAAGAAGTGCTTCAGCGTCAGCCACAGGCCACCCAGGAGTTCGGTCAGCAGCAGGCTCTTGAATACGTTTCTCATGAGAACCACGGCCCCCAACCGAAGTAGAGTGCGATGCCCTCTAGGAAGATCCATACGATTGTGATTGGAATGAACACCTTCCAACCGAGCCGCATGATCTGGTCGTAGCGGTAGCGCGGGAACGTCGCACGGAACCACAGGTAGCAGAACGCGAAGAAGCCGGCCTTGAGCAGCAGCCAGATCGTGCCCGGCACCACTGCCGCCCATTCGCCGATGACCGGGATACCCTCGAACGGCGACAGCCAGCCGCCGAGGAACAAGAGCGCCGCCAGGAACGAGATCAGGATCATCTGCATGTACTCGGCGAGGAAGAACGACGCGAACGTCGCCCCCGAGTACTCGACGTGGAAGCCGGCGACAATCTCCGACTCCCCTTCGGCGACGTCGAACGGCGCGCGGTTCGTCTCCGCGACGCCCGAGATGAAATAGATGACAAACAGCGGCAACAGCGGCAGCCAGTACCAATGCAGGATGCTGCCACGCTGCGCTTCGACGATCGCACCGAGATTCAGGCTACCGGCGGCCATCACGACACCGACCAGCGCGAAGCCCATCGCAATCTCGTACGCCACGATCTGCGCGGCCGACCGCATCGCGCCGAGCATCGCGTACTTGGAGTTCGACGCCCAGCCTGCGATAATCACGCCGTACACAGTCATCGACGTCAGTGCGAGGATGTACAACAGCGCCGCGTTCACGTCACCGAGCACCACCTCGGCTTCGAACGGCAACACCGCCCAGGCCGCAAACGCGGGCGCGATCGCAAGCAGCGGCGCAATCAGGTACAGCGCCTTGTTCGATTGCGTCGGGACGACGATTTCCTTAACGAATAGCTTCAGCACGTCGGCGAATGGCTGGAACAGGCCCCACGGGCCGACGCGGTTCGGTCCGATGCGCGTCTGCATCGCGCCGATGACACGCCGTTCCGCGTAGGTGAACATCGCGACCGCGATGGTCAGCGACACCATCAGTGGCGCGATCATCATCGCGTACTGGAGCCACTGCGGCAGCATTTCCCAGTATCCGGTCACGGTTTCGATCATTGGGACGCGGCCTCCACCGTCACCGTCCCCGCAGCCAGCCCGAGGCGCGTCGCGATGCGCGTGCCGAGCGGTAACCACACCGCATCGGGTGCCATGCCGTCATCGATGTGCAGCGTGAACACCGCACGGCCATCGCCTGCGCGCACGAACACCGCGTCACCGTGCTTGAGACTGAGCGACGACGCCGTGTCGGGATGGAGGCGCACGAACTGGTCAGCTTGCGCGTCCCGAGTCTGCTGCAGCGCACCAGCGCGGCGGACGATCATGTCACCGCCATAGGTGGCGAAGCCCGGCACCGCTTCCAATTCATTTTCGCGGCGCGAAGGCGCCGCTCCTACAACCTTGGCACCTGTTGGAGCGGCGCCTTTGCGCCGCGAATGATTGGCGCCTTCGCGCTGCGATTCCACAAACGCCCGCACCGCCTCCCTGACCTCTTCGATATCCTCGTACTCGAAGCCCTCAAGCCCGAACAGGTTACCGAGCACACGCAGCACTTTCCACGCCGGGCGCGACTGGGCGACGGGCGGCACGACGCCGTTCCAGGCCTGCCACAGACCGCCCGCGTTCACGAACGTGCCCGCGCTCTCGGCCCAGGTACCGACCGGCAGCAACGCACTCGCGTACTCGCGCATCGCATCGGTCGCGTACGGGTTCAACACGACGACCGCACCCGCCGATTTCAGCGCAGCGGAAAGCCCCGCGCCGTCGAGTGCATCGAGCTCAGGCTCGATGCCAAGCAGGACGTAAGCCTTACGCGGGCGCTCGACCATCTCGCGCGCGTTGAGCCCGCCGCCCGCTGGTACGGCGCCGACCGAATACGCGCCCATCGCGTTCGCGCCGTCGGCGAGCGTCGCGACGGTCGCACCCGTTGCCTTTGCGAGCGCGTCGGCGGCGCGCCTCAGCGCTGCGTAATCGGGGTTCGCGAGCGCGAGCCGGCCGAGCAGGATCGTCTTTCGTCCCTCGCCTTTCAGCATCTCTGCCACTTCTTTTGAAGCGAGCGCTCCCGCCATCTCGGACGGCTTCACGATCACTTGCCCGGTCACCGGGTGCAGAACTTCAAAGCGCCGCGAGTTCACGAAGCCGATGCGCGCGCCACGCATCGCAGCCTTGCGCAAGCGGTGCGCGGCGAGCGGGACGTCTTTACGCAGGTTCGCGCCGACGACGAGCACCGCGTCGTTCTGCTCCAGTTCCGCGACCGTCTGGCCGAGTGTCGGTTCCACGATACCGGCGCTGAAATCGGCTTGGCGCAATCGGTGGTCGACGTTGCCGCAGCCGAGCTTGCGTGCGATCTCCCCGACGAGGAACAGTTCTTCGTTCGTCGCATTCGACGACACGAGCACGCCGAGCTCGTCGAAATCGCCGCCGGTCGCATCGCGCAGTTGCTTGACTGCCGTCTCGAGTGCGACGGCCCAGTCCACGGCGGTCCAGGCACCTGCGCCATTCTTGACCTCGGGTCGCTGGAGCCGGTCCGGCGCGTACACACCCTCGTACGAGAAGCGGTCGCGGTCGGAAATCCAAGTTTCATTCACCAGCTCATTGGTACGCGGCACGACGCGCAAGAGTTCTCCGCGCGAAAGGTGGCCGTACAGGTTCGAGCCGATGCCGTCGTGCGGTGCGATGGTCTCGATTTGATTCAGTTCCCACGCACGCGCCTGGAAGCGGAACGGCTTTGAGGTCAGCGCGCCGACCGGGCACAGGTCGATGATGTTGCCCGAGAGCTCGTGGTCGATGGTCTGCCCGACGTAGGTGCCGATGACCATGAACTCGCCGCGGCCCGTTGCGCCGAGTTCCTGGATGCCCTCGATCTCGGTGCCGAATCGCACGCAGCGCGTGCAATGGATGCAGCGGGTCATTTCGGTCGAGATCAGCGGTCCGATGTTCTCGTCTTTGATGATGCGTTTCGATTCTTCGTACTGCGACACCGCGCTGCCGAAGCCGAGCGCGACGTCCTGCAATTCGCATTCGCCGCCCTGGTCGCAGATCGGGCAATCGAGCGGGTGATTGATCAGCAGGAATTCCATCACCGCTTTTTGCGCGGCGAGCGCCTTCGGCGAGCGCGTGAACGCCTTCATGCCGTCCATCACCGGCGTGGCGCAGGCCGGCAGCGCTTTCGGCGCCTTCTCGACTTCGACCAGACACATGCGGCAGTTCGCCGCGACGCTGAGCTTCTCGTGATAGCAGAAGCGCGGCACCGTGATGCCCTCGCGATCGGTGACCTGGATCAGCATCTCGCCTTTACGCGCGGCGAGCTCGCGGCCGTTGACCTCGACCTTGATCATGTCGTCGCTCATGCGGACACCAGGCAACGCTTGTGCTCGACGTGGTACGCGAACTCGTCGCGGTAGTGCTTTACGAAGCTGCGTACCGGCATCGCGGCAGCGTCGCCGAGCGCGCAGATCGTGCGGCCCTCGATTTTCGATGCGACGTCGTCGAGCCGGTCGAGGTCGGCCATCTCGCCGTCGCCGTTCTCGATTCGCGTGACCATGCGCCAGAGCCAGCCGGTGCCCTCGCGGCACGGCGTGCATTTGCCACAGCTCTCGGAGAAATAGAACCGGGAAATCCGCTGCAGTGCCCTGACCATGCAGGTTGTCTCGTCCATCACGATCACCGCACCCGAGCCGAGCATCGAGCCGACCGCAGCGACGCCGTCGTAGTCCATGATTGCGTCCATCATCGTCTCACCGGGCACGACGGGCACGGACGAGCCACCCGGTATGACGGCCTTCAGCTTGCGCCCGCCACGCATGCCGCCCGCCATCTCGAGCAGCTTCGCGAATGGGGTGCCGAGCGGCACCTCGAAGTTCCCGGGGCGCTCGACGTGGCCGGTCACGGAAAAGATTTTCGTGCCGCCCGCTTTCGCGGTACCCATGTGCGCGAACCATTCGCCGCCGTTGCGCATGATTGCCGGGACCGACGCGAAGCTCTCGGTGTTGTTGATGGTCGTCGGCTTGCCATACAGGCCGAAGTTCGCGGGAAACGGCGGCTTGAAGCGCGGCATACCCTTCTTGCCTTCGAGCGACTCGAGCAGCGCCGTCTCTTCGCCGCAAATGTAGGCGCCCGCGCCGAGGAAGGTGTGAAGGTCGAAATCGACGTTCGTGCCGAACAACCCCTTGCCGAGGTAGCCCGCTTCGTACGCCTCTTTGAGCGCTTGCTCGAAGCGGTGATAGGGCTCGTCCTCGAACTCGCCGCGGATGTAGTTGTACCCGACGGTCGCGCCGATCGAGTAACCGCCGATCGCCATGCCCTCGATGACCGCGTGCGGGTTGTAGCGCAGGATGTCGCGGTCCTTGCAGGTGCCCGGCTCGGATTCGTCCGAGTTGCAGACGATATATTTCTGGCCCGGCGCGTTGCGCGGCATGAAGCTCCACTTCAGGCCGGTCGGAAAGCCTGCACCGCCGCGTCCGCGCAGCCCGGATGCCTTCACGACGTCGATGACCTGCTCGGGCGTCTGACCGTCGCGCACGATGCGCTGCCACGCCTGGTAGCCGCCGAGCTTGCGGTAGTTCTCAAGCGTCCACGGCTCGTCGAACTGCAGGGTTTCGAAGCAGACCTTGGTCATTTCAGCGTATCCAGGATCTTGTCGACTTTCTCGGTCGTGAGGTTCTCGTGATACTTGTGGTCGACCATCATCATCGGCGCACCCGCGCACGCGGCGAGGCATTCTTCCTCGCGCTTCAGGTACACGCGGCCGTCAGCGCTGGTTTCGCCGGTTTTACAGCCGAGCTTCTGCTCGATGTGCGCGACGATCTCGTCTGAACCGCGCAGCATGCACGAAATGTTCGTACAGACAGAAACGCTGTGGCGCCCGACCGGCTTCACCTCGTACATCGAGTAGAAGCTCGCGACCTCGTACACCTTGATCGGCTCGAGCCCGAGGTACAGCGCGACCGCATCCATCAGCGGCACAGTCAGGAAGCCCCCGTTCTCGTGCTGCACGGCGCGCAATGCCGACAACACCGCAGACCGCTTCTGGTCGGGCGGGAATTTTGCGACCCAGCGGTCAATCTCTTCCCGAGCGTGCGCGGAAAGCGTGGTCGGCTGCGGTTCCGTCACCGGTCAATCTCTCCGAATACGATGTCTTGGGTGCCGATGATTGCGACGAGGTCGGCGAGCATGTGGCCGCGCACCATCTCATCGAGTGACGCGAGGTGCGAGAATCCGGGCGCACGGACTTTCACGCGGAACGGTTTGTTCGCACCGTCCGAAATCATGTACACGCCGAACTCGCCCTTCGGCGCCTCGACCGCGGAATACACCTCGCCCTCGGGCACGCAGTAGCCCTCGGTGAACAGTTTGAAATGGTGGATGAGCGACTCCATGTCGTCCTTCATCTCGACGCGTGTCGGCGGCGCGACCTTGTGGTTGCCGGTCATGACCGGGCCAGGGTTCGCGCGGAGCCAGTCGATGCACTGCTTGATGATGCGGTTCGACTGGCGCATCTCTTCGATGCGCACGAGGTAGCGGTCGTAGCAGTCACCGTTGACGCCGACAGGAATGTCGAACTCGACGCGGTCGTACGCCGCGTACGGCTGCTTCTTGCGCAGGTCCCACTCGATGCCGGAACCGCGCAACATCGCGCCCGTGAAACCGAGCGCTCTCGCCCGCTCCGGGCTCACGACGCCAATGCCGACCGTACGCTGCTTCCAGATCCGGTTGTCGGTGAGCAGCGTCTCGTAGTCGTCGACGCACGCGGGGAAGCGGTCCGTGAATGCCTCAATGAAATCGAGCAACGAACCGGCGCGCGATTCGTTCAGTCGCTTTGCGTCCTTCTCGCTGCGCCACTTGCTCGCGCGGTACGCGGGCATACTGCCCGGTAGGTCGCGATACACGCCACCCGGCCGGTAATACGTCGCGTGCATCCGGGTGCCGGAGACCGCCTCATAGCAGTCCATCAGGTCCTCGCGTTCGCGAAACGTGTAGAGAAACACCGTCATCGCGCCGATGTCGAGGCCGTGCGCGCCGAGCCACATCAGGTGGTTCAGTACGCGCGTGATCTCGTCGAACAAGGTTCGGATGTACTGCGCGCGGATCGGCGCTTCGATGCCGATCAGCTTCTCGATCGCGGACACGTAGCCGTGCTCGTTGCACATCATCGACACGTAGTCGAGCCGGTCCATGTAGCCGATGCTCTGGTTGAACGGCTTCGACTCGGCGAGCTTCTCCGTTGCCCGGTGCAGCAAGCCGATATGCGGGTCGGCTCGGTAGATCACTTCGCCCTCCATCTCGAGCACGAGGCGCAGCACGCCGTGCGCCGCGGGATGCTGCGGGCCGAAGTTCATCGTATAGCTCTGGATTTCCGGCATGCGTCAGCCCTCGTCCAGGTTGTAGCGGTGGTCTTCGCGAATCACGCGCGGAACGAGCGTACGCGGGTTGATCGTCACGGGCTGGTAAACGACGCGCTGCTTCTCGGGGTCGTAACGCACCTCCACATTGCCGATCAACGGGAAATCCTTGCGGAACGGATGCCCGATGAAACCGTAATCGGTCAGGATGCGCCGCAGGTCCGGGTGCCCGTCGAAAAGGATCCCGAACAGGTCGAACGCCTCGCGCTCGAACCAGTTCGCGGCCGGCCAAATGTCGTTCACGGTCGGCATCATCGGCACTTCATCGTCCGCGCAGAACGCGCGCACGCGCAACCTCCGGTTACGATTCAGCGACAGCAGGTGGTAGACGACAGCGAAACGCTGCACGTAGCCCGCGAACGGGCCGTGCGCGCGTTCCGGCGAGCGGTCGACGCCGCGCGAAAAGCCCGTCGAGGTTGCCCGCTCGGTGTTCCATTCAGACACGCCATAGCCGGCGTAATCGACCCCACAGACGTCAATGAGTTCATCGAATTCGAATTCGTCGCGCAGCGCCAGCATCACTTCGAGCAATTCATCCGGCGCAACGACGACCGTGGTTTCGCCGACTTCACTCGTCGTCGTCGCGACCATGTCGTCGAAACGCTCGACCAGCTCGGCCGCGAAGGTGGGCATCGGGTCGCTCATCGCGCGATGGTGCTCGTGCGTTTGATCTTGTTCTGTAATTGGATGATGCCGTAAATCAGTGCCTCGGCGGTCGGTGGGCAACCTGGAACGTAGATGTCGACCGGGACGATCCGGTCGCAGCCGCGGACCACCGCGTAGGAATAGTGGTAGTAGCCGCCACCGTTCGCGCACGAGCCCATCGAGATCACCCAGCGCGGTTCGGCCATTTGGTCGTAGACCTTGCGCAATGCGGGCGCCATCTTGTTCACGAGCGTGCCCGCGACGATCATCACGTCAGACTGTCGCGGACTCGGTCGGAATAGGACGCCGAAACGGTCGAAGTCGTAGCGCGCCGCACCCGCATGCATCATCTCGACCGCACAGCACGCGAGGCCGAACGTGACCGGCCACAACGAGCCCGACCGCGCCCAGTTGATCAGCGCGTCAGCCGAGGTCGTGACGAAGCCTTTCTCGAGTACGCCCTCTATTCCCATTCGAGGGCCCCTTTCTTCCATTCGTAGACGAAACCGACGACGAGAATCAGCAGGAATGGGCCCATCGCGAGCAGCCCGTAGAGACCGATGCCATCGAGCGCGACGGCCCACGGGAACAGGAAGGCGATTTCAAGGTCGAAAATGATGAACAGGATCGCGACGAGGTAGTAACGGACGTCGAACTTCATGCGCGCGTCTTCGAAGGCTTCGAAGCCACACTCGTACGGGGACAGTTTTGCGCCGTCCGGCCGTCGTGGCCCCAGTACCCAACCGGCACCAATCATGACGAGCCCAAATGCGATCGCCATGGTCAGGAACACGAGCACGGGAAGATAGTTCGACAGCAAGCCTCTCTCCTTCCGAATTAATGGTGCCGACGGGGAGACTCGAACTCCCACGGCTTACGCCACCGCCCCCTCAAGACGGCGTGTCTACCAATTCCACCACGTCGGCGACTGCTTCTTCTAACCTTGCGGTGGTTCCTCGCCGTCGTCCTGCGGCTCTTCCACCTGTTCCAACTCAATCGGCATCCGCTCGGTCAGGCTCTGCGGCGCTTCCTGGGTCTGGCCCAGATACGCGAGCCCGATTGCGAGCCCAAAAAACGTGGTCGCGAGGACGGCCGTGAAGCGGCTCAGGAAGGACGATGACCCACGCGAACCAAACACCGTCGCGGACGCGCCGCTGCCAAAGGCTGCGCCGGCATCGGCACCCTTCCCCTGCTGCAACAACACGATGGCAATCAACGTCACCGCGTTGAGCACGAACAGAACCAATAAAACTGTATGCATATTTATTTACTCGCCCGACAGATACTCAGGAATTCTTCGCCGTCCAGTGAAGCGCCCCCAATCAGGCCGCCATCGATGTCGGGCATACCGAACAGGTCGGCAGCGTTCGACGCTTTCACGCTGCCCCCGTAGAGGATGCGTAAATCGCCCGCTATTGTAGCATCCTGCCCGGAAATCTTCGCGCGAATCAACGCATGAACGGCTTGCGCTTGGTCAGGGCCGGCGGTCCTTCCGGTCCCGATGGCCCAGACCGGTTCGTAGGCAATCACGGCGTTGCCGAACGCAGCCGCGCCGGAAACATCGAGCACCGATTGAACCTGCCGCTCGACCACCGCTTCGGTCTGCCCGGATTCGCGTTCCTCGAGCGTCTCGCCAACGCACAGGATCGGCACCAGTCGGCCTCGCTGTGCGGCGGCGAACTTCTTCGCGACCACCGCGTCGGTTTCGCCGAACAGGCTTCGGCGCTCGGAGTGGCCGACGATGACGTAGCGGCAGCCATTCTCGACGAGCATCGATGCGCACACCTCGCCGGTGTAGGCGCCGGGGGCATGTTCAGAGAGGTTCTGGGCGCCGAGCGCAACCGGAGAGCCGGAAAGCAGCTTGGACGCGAGTGCGAGATAGGGGTACGGCGGGCAGACGACGGTGTCCGCGCTCTCCAGTGAATCGACACCCGCCACGATCGCGGAAATCAATGCAGTGGCGCTTTCGCGGCTGCCGTGCATCTTCCAGTTTCCAACGACCAGCGCTTGTCTCACCGGGCCCTCCCCCGAATGAAAAATCGCGCGAACTATACCGGGGCGGCGTTGGCCGTGCAAACCTGCTCAATATCGGCGGCGAGAGCGCGGCAGACGCGATCGACCTCGTCTTCGAGCTCGCCCTCGCACATCACGCGTACGACGGGCTCGGTGCCGGACGGCCGCAAAAGCACCCGCCCGCGCCCGCCGAGCGACCGCTCCGCGAGGGCGACCGCATCCCTGACCGGCTTCGCGCCGAGGTCGGGTTTGCCGGCGACGCGCACGTTGATCATCAGTTGCGGAAGCTTCACCACCGGGGCAGCGAGCTCGCCGAGCGGCTTGCCCGTAACGACCACCGCCTGGAGCACCTGCAACGCCGCGACGATGCCGTCGCCGGTCGTCGCCCGGTCGAGGCAAATCAGATGTCCGGACGACTCACCGCCGATGTTGCCGCCCGACTCTTTGAGCTTCTGCAAAACATAGCGGTCGCCGACCGCGGCGCGCTCGAACGCGATGTCGAGGCTGCGGAACGCACGTTCGAGCCCGAGATTGCTCATCACCGTCCCGACGACTGGGCCTGTGAGCACGCCGCGGCCCGCGTGGTCCACCGCAATCACATAGAGGAGGTCATCGCCGTCGAACAGCTTGCCGTCCGGCCCGACCATCATCACGCGGTCGCCGTCGCCGTCGAACGCGATGCCAAGGTCGGCGCCGCGCTCGACCACGATCCGCTGGAGCGTCCCTGTATGCGTCGAACCACTTTCGAGATTGATGTTGAGGCCATCAGGCTGGCAGCCGATGCAGTAGACCGTTGCGCCGAGTTCCGTGAATACCTGTGGCGCAGCCTTGTACGTGGCGCCGTTCGCGCAATCCAAAACGACATTCAGTCCGCGCAAGTCGAGCGATTCATCAAATGTGCCCTTGCAGAACTCGACGTAACGGCCAATCGCGTCATCGAGGCGACGCGCACGGCCGAGCTTGTGGGGCGCGACCGTCGTAAACGGCTTTTCGAGCTCGGCTTCGATCGCTTCTTCGATTTCGTCGTCGAGCTTCGTGCCATGGGCAGAGAAGAATTTGAGCCCGTTGTCCTCGAACGAGTTGTGCGAAGCGCTGATGACTACGCCGGCTGCGGCGCGTTGTGCTTGAGTCAGGTACGCGATCGCGGGTGTCGGCACCGGGCCGAGCATCAGGATGTTCACGCCCGCAGAAGCGAATCCCGCCTCCAGCGCGGCTTCGAACAAATAACCGGAAATGCGCGTGTCCTTGCCGACCGCGACGGTGCCACCGTTCGGGCACAGCACCCTGCCGGCGGCGCGCCCGAGCTTCAACACGAAGTCGGCCTGCATCGGGCCGTCGCCGACCCGACCACGAATTCCATCCGTTCCGAAATATTTACGTCCCATCATCCTTCCTGTTGTTGGTCGAGCAATGCCCCGACGACGGCCAACGCCTCGACGGTTTGCGCGACGTCGTGCACGCGCAGCACACGAGCGCCGAAATATGCGGCGAGTGTCGCAGCTGCAACGCTGCCCGCCACACGGTCGACCGGCGCACCGCGGCCCGTGAGCGCGCCGATCATCGCCTTGCGCGACACGCCGACCAGGATCGGCAGGCCATCGGCGGCGAACTCGCCGAGCCGCGCAAGTAATCGGGTATTGTGCGCCAACGTCTTGCCGAAGCCAAAGCCGGGATCCACCAGCAATCGCTCGCGGGGAATCCCTGCCGCCTCGCACACGGCGATGCGCTCGCGAAGGAACGCACGGACCTCGGCCACGACGTCGCCGTAGCGTGGGTCCTGCTGCATGGTCCGCGGCTCACCGAGCATGTGCATCAGGCACACCGGTACACGGCACTCACGTGCCGCCGCGAGCGCACCGGGTTCGCGGAGCGCGCGGACGTCATTGATGAAGCCGGCACCCGCCGCCACGGCGGCGCGCATGACCTCGGGCTTGCTGGTGTCGATGGAAACCGGAATCTTGAGCCGCGCGGCGAGGCGCTCGATGACGGGAACGACGCGTGCACATTCGGTCGCGGCGTCGACCGGCGCGGCGCCGGGGCGTGTGGATTCTCCGCCGACATCGATGATCGCAGCGCCCGCGTCGACCATCGCATGCGCGTGGGTGACGGCGGCCTCAAGGTCTTCCCAGAGGCCCCCATCGGAAAACGAATCGGGCGTCAGGTTCAAGACACCCATCACGCGTGGCCGCGCGAGGTCGAGGGGTTTACCGCCGCAATCGAGAATCATCAGCGCATTTTATCGCGGCGCAAAGGCGCCGCTCCTACAACCGTGACATCTGTAGGAGCGGCGTCTTTACGCCGCGAATCATCAATGGTGGATGATGGGTCCGCCCAATTTTCCGGGCTCGCCCTGGTTGCCGTCGTCGGGCACTGGCGATTTCAGCGAGCCGCCGCCGTCCGAATCATCCCAGCCGTCGGGCGGGCGTGGCGTCCTGCCTTCCATGATGTCGTCGATCTGAGGCGCGTCGAGCGTCTCGTACTTGATCAGCGCCTCGGCCATGAGGTGCAGCTTCCCGAGGTTGTCCTTGAGAATCTGCTCGGCGCGCTGGTAGTTGCGGTCGATCACGGCGCGGATCTCCGCGTCGATGACATTCGCGGTCTCGTCGGACACCGACTTGTGCTTCGTGACCGAGTGCCCGAGAAACACTTCGCCCTCGTCCTCGCTGTACGAGAGCGGGCCGAGGCGATCGGACAAGCCCCACCGAGTGACCATGTTGCGCGCGAGTTCGGTTGCGCGCTCGATGTCGTTCGATGCGCCGGTCGTCACCGCGTCGTGACCAAAAATCAATTCTTCGGCGATCCGGCCTCCGAACAGCGACGAGATCGAGCTCTCAAGCCGGCGCTTGCTATAGCTGTAGCGGTCTTGCTCGGGCAGGAACATCGTGATGCCGAGGGCGCGCCCGCGCGGGATGATGCTGACCTTGTAGACCGGGTCGTGGTCAGGAACCAGGCGGCCGATGATCGTGTGGCCGGACTCGTGGTACGCGGTCAACTTCTTCTCGTCTTCAGTCATCACCATCGAACGCCGCTCGGCGCCCATCAGGATCTTGTCCTTGGCTTTTTCGAAGTCCGCGTGGTCGACCGTGCGCTGGTTCGCGCGCGCCGCGAACAGCGCCGCCTCGTTCACGAGGTTCGCGAGGTCCGCGCCGGAGAAGCCCGGCGTGCCGCGCGCGATGAGCGCCGGCTTCACGCCGTCGGAAATCGGAACCTTACGCATATGAACTTTCAGAATCTGCTCGCGGCCGCGCACGTCAGGCAGCGGCACGACGACCTGGCGATCGAAGCGGCCCGGACGCAGCAGCGCAGGGTCGAGCACGTCAGGCCGGTTCGTTGCGGCGATGACAATGACGCCCTCGCTGCCCTCGAAGCCGTCCATCTCGACCAGCAATTGATTCAGCGTCTGCTCGCGCTCGTCGTGACCCCCGCCGAGACCCGCTCCGCGGTGGCGACCCACCGCATCGATCTCGTCGATGAAAATGATGCAAGGTGCGTGCTTCTTCGCCTGTTCGAACATGTCGCGCACGCGGCTCGCACCGACGCCGACGAACATCTCGACGAAGTCGGAACCGGAAATCGTGAAGAACGGCACGCGCGCTTCGCCGGCAATCGCGCGTGCGAGCAGCGTCTTACCGGTGCCTGGCTGTCCGACCATCAACACGCCGCGCGGAATCTTGCCGCCAAGTCGCTGGAATTTGCCCGGGTCACGCAGGAATTCGACGAGCTCGACAACCTCTTCCTTCGCTTCCTCGCAACCCGCGACGTCGGCGAAGTTGATCTTGACCTGGTCCTCGCCGAGCATGCGTGCGCGGCTCTTGCCGAAGCTCATCGCGCCGCGGCCGCCACCACCACCGCCTTGCATCTGGCGCATGAAGAAAATCCATACGCCGATCAGGAGCAGCATCGGGAACCACGAGATGAATACCTGCATCAGGACCGACTGCTGTTCCGGCGGGCGCGCGGCAATCTCGACGTTGTTCTCCATCAGGTCGCCGACCAACGCACGGTTGTCCGTTTCGGGGCTGTAGGTCTGGAAACGCTCGTTCGAGGAGGTGTAGCCGGAAATCTGGCGCCCGTCGATCGTCACGCTGCGGATGCCCCCGTTCTCGACAGAGCGGAGGAACTCAGAGTAGTTCAGCGGCTGCACCTGCGACTGCTGCGGTGTGAACGCATTGAACACGGCCATCAAGACGACGGCGATGATTACCCAGAGAATCAGATTTTTGGCCATGTTGTTCAACACTTGGTTACCTTAGGAAAGACAACGGATTAGACAATACTACGACCGATGGTTCCGGGCCAGCAGGTAAACTTCCCTGCTGCGCGGTCGCGAAGCCTTCGGTTTTCGTACTGAAATCGTTTCAAACTGTAGCCGCGCCTGCTTTACGAGGTCTTCGTAGCCCGCGCCTTGGAACACCTTCATCAGGAGATCCCCGCCCTCGCGCAACGCCCGTGAGGCAAATTCGAGCGCGAGCTCGGCAAGGAGGATGGCTCTCGGCTGATCGACGGCTGACATACCGCTGATATTGGGTGCCATATCCGATAATACAAGGTCCACCGGCGCGCCACCGAGCCGACGGTCGAGTTCCTCAAGTACCGTGTCCTCACGAAAATCGCCCTGAATGAAGTCGACACCGGGCAGCGGATCCATTTCGAGCAGGTCCAGTGCGACCACCCGGGCATTACCCTGAGTGCGGTTCACCGCGTATTGCGCCCAGCCACCGGGCGCTGCGCCAAGGTCAACGATGACCATACCTTGCTTGATCAATCGGTCTCGCTCGTCGATTTCCTGCAGTTTGAACACCGCGCGTGAGCGCCAAGCTTCGGCGCGCGCACGCTTCACGAATTCGTCGTCGTGGTGCTCATCGAGCCAGCGGCGGGAAGATTTGGTTCTTTTCGGCAATGCTTATCGTGGGAAGTCGATCTTGGGTTTCGCGTGGTTACGCCGGAACAGCGTGAGCACGTGGCCAATGCGCTGGATCTGCGACGCGCGCGTACGGTCGAGAATCTCGGCGATCAGCTCATCGCGCTCATCGCGCTCGACGCGCGCACGAACCTTGATCAGTTCGTGTGCGTCCAGCGCCTGGTCGATCTCTTTGACGACGGCATCGGTAAGACCTGCGTTGCCGATAATCACGACGGGCTTTTTGGGGTGCGCGAGCGTGCGAAGGAATTTTTTCTGGGCGTCGGTGAGGTTCATTGCTTAGCGCGGTGCAAGTCCGAGCAGATCGCGGCACAAAGGTGCCGCTCCAACGGGCGCCGTTGACCGGCGCCGGTTATTCATAGCGGACGGCAACAATTTCGAGGGATTTGTCACCGCCGGGCGTTGAAACCTGGACGACGTCACCCTCTTCCTTGCCGATGAGCGCGCGGGCGATGGGCGAGCTGTACGAAATGCGCCCCGCCTTGATGTCGGCTTCGTCCTCGCCGACGATTTGATAAGTCGTCTCGTCGCCGCTGTCCTCGTCGACGATGTCGACCGTCGCGCCGAACACGACCTTGCCACCGGCGTTCAGGTCGGCGGGATTGATGACCTGACAGTTCGACAACTTGCCCTCGATGTCACGCACACGCGCCTCGATGAAGCCCTGCTGGTCGCGCGCCGCGTGGTACTCGGCATTCTCCTTGAGGTCGCCGTGCGCGCGCGCTTCGGCGATTGCCTGCGTGACGCGGGGGCGCTCGACGCCCTTCAGCCGACCCAGTTCCTCGCGCAGCGCCGCTGCACCACGGGCGGTGATCGGTACTTTCGTCATACAACCTCCGTATGCAGATCCTGCAGCCGGTTAACTTCCGGGGCGCCGATGTGATCGAGCGCCGCAAGCGTCGCGCGCGCCGCCGCGATGGTCGTGTAGTAGGTGACCTTGTGGTGCAGCGCTTCGCGGCGGATTGAGTGCGACTCCGCAATCGCTTTCTTCCCCTCGGTCGTGTTCACGATCAGCGTCACCTCGCCGTTCTTGATCATGTCCACGATGTGCGGCCGACCTTCGCTGACCTTGTTCACACGTGCGCAGGTCACGCCGGCCGCAGTGAGCGCTCGCGCTGTCCCGTCGGTCCCGACGAGTTCGAAGCCGCGCTCCATCAGGAGCTTCGCGAGTGATATCGCCGCGCGCTTGTCCGGGTCTCGCACGGACAACAACGCACGGCCGCCCGTCGGCAAAACAATCCCGCTCGCGTGTTGCGCCTTGGCGTACGCCTCGCCAAACGAACGTCCGACCCCCATCACTTCGCCGGTCGATTTCATCTCCGGTCCCAGGATCGGATCGACACCCTGGAATTTCGCGAACGGGAACACGGATTCCTTCACCGAATAGTAGCGCGGGATACGCGCCTCAACCACGCCCTGCGCCGCGAGGCTTTGACCGACCATGCAGCGGGCCGCGATTTTCGCTAGCGGAATGCCCGTCGCCTTCGACACGAAGGGCACGGTCCGAGACGCGCGCGGATTCACTTCCAGTATGTAGATTTCGTCATCCTTGATCGCGAACTGGGTGTTCATGAGGCCAACCACACCAAGTTCGAGCGCCATGCGTGTGACCTGTTCACGCAGTAGCTGTTGCGTCTCCGGCGTCAGCGCATACGGCGGTAACGAGCAACTCGAGTCGCCCGAATGCACGCCCGCCTGCTCGATGTGCTCCATGATACCGCCGACGAAGACGGCCTCGCCGTCGCACACCGCATCGACGTCCACCTCGGTCGCGTCATCGAGAAAGCGGTCTAGCAACACCGGCAGGTCGCGCGACACGCGGACTTCATTCTCCATGTACGCCTGTAGGTCGGCGCGGTCGTACACGATTTCCATCGAACGGCCGCCGAGCACGTACGACGGGCGCACGACCAGCGGATAGCCGATCTCGTCTGCGAGCTTCAGGGCGACCTCGCTGTCGCGCGCAATGCGGTTCGGTGGCTGCAGCAGACCGAGCTTCTCGATCATCTGTTGGAAGCGCTCACGATCTTCGGCGCGATCGATCGCGTCCGTCGGCGTGCCGATGATCGGCGCGCCCGCTTCTTCGAGCGCGCGGGCGAGCTTCAGCGGTGTCTGGCCGCCGTACTGAACGATCACGCCAACCGGCCGCTCGATTTCGACGATTTCCATCACGTCTTCGTGCGTCAGCGGCTCGAAATACAACCGATCAGAGGTATCGTAGTCGGTCGATACGGTTTCTGGATTACAGTTGACCATGATGGTCTCGTAACCGTCGTCGCGAAGCGCAAACGCCGCGTGCACGCAGCAGTAATCGAATTCGATCCCCTGTCCGATACGATTCGGCCCGCCGCCGAGCACCATGATTTTCTTCCGGTCTGTCGGTAGAGACTCGCACTCTTCTTCGTAGGTCGAATACATATATGCGGTGGTCGTCGCGAATTCGGCGGCGCACGTGTCGACGCGTTTGTAGACCGGCCGTATGCCATGCCCGTGGCGGCGCTCGCGCACTTGTTTCTCGTCGACGCCGACGAGCGTCGCGAGACGCGTGTCGGCAAAGCCCTTCCGCTTCAGCGCGCGCAGCCGCGCGGCGTCCAGCGCCGAGAAACCGCCGGCCGTGGTGCGCCGCTCTTCAATCACCAGGTCTTCGATTTGCGCAAGGAACCACGGGTCGATTGCACACAATCGGAACACCTCGTCGATGGACATCCCGGCGCGAAACGCGTCGGCGACGTACCAGAGTCGGTCCGGCCCCGGCAGCGACAACTCGGTCACGAGCTTCGCTTGCGCGGCTTCCGACGACAGTTCCTTCATCATCGAGTTCAGGCCGTCGGTACCGGTCTCCATAGACCTGAGCGCCTTCTGCAGCGACTCCTGGAACGTGCGGCCGATGGCCATCGCTTCGCCGACCGACTTCATCTGGGTCGTCAGGTGCGAATCGGCCTGCGGAAATTTCTCGAATGTGAACCGTGGGACCTTCGTGACCACATAGTCGATGCTCGGCTCGAACGACGCCGGCGTCTTACCGCCTGTGATCTCGTTCTTCAGCTCGTCGAGTGTGTAACCGATTGCGAGTTTCGCCGCCACCTTCGCGATAGGGAATCCGGTCGCCTTCGACGCGAGCGCTGACGAGCGTGACACGCGTGGATTCATCTCGATGACGAGCAGCGTGCCATCCTTCGGATTCACCGCAAACTGCACGTTCGAACCGCCCGTCTCGACACCGATCTTGCGCAGCACCGCGATCGATGCATTACGCATGATCTGGTACTCCTTGTCGGTCAGCGTTTGTGCCGGCGCGACGGTGATCGAATCACCCGTGTGCACGCCCATCGGGTCGAGGTTTTCGATCGAGCAGATGATGATGCAGTTGTCATTGCGGTCGCGGACGACCTCCATCTCGTACTCCTTCCAGCCGAGCACGGATTCTTCGAGCAACACCTCGTTAGTCGGCGACAGGTCGAGGCCACGCTCCACGATGTCAATGAACTCTTCGCGGTTGTATGCGATACCACCACCGCTTCCGCCCATCGTGAACGATGGGCGGATGATGGTCGGGAAACCAATCTCCGCTTGCGCCTCGATCGCTTGCTCGAGGGTATGGGCGATGAGCGCACGCGGCGAGGCGAGGCCGATCTCGGTCATCGCATCGCGGAAGAGTTCACGGTCCTCTGCCATGTCGATGGCGTCTCGCGACGCGCCGATCATTTCGACGCCATGTTTCTCCAGCACACCTTCGCGCACGAGGTCGAGTGCGCAGTTCAGCGCAGTTTGACCGCCCATCGTCGGCAGCAGCGCGTCCGGCTGCTCCTTCTCGATGATGCGCGCGACGGTCGCCCAGTGAATCGGTTCGATGTAAATCGCATCGGCCATCTCCGGGTCCGTCATGATCGTCGCCGGATTCGAGTTCACGAGAATGACGCGATAGCCTTCCTCGCGCAGCGCCTTGCACGCCTGCGCGCCGGAGTAGTCGAACTCCGCCGCCTGACCGATCACGATAGGCCCGGCCCCGATGATCAGGATGCTCTGGATATCAGTGCGTTTGGGCATCGTGCGCGTCTAGCATCCCATCTCCATCACGGCGCAGTGTGCCGGTCGAGGAACCGGAATATCCGCGTGTACAGGTTCACGTTGTTTTGCACGTCGTAGAACCCATGGCCTTCCTTCTTCTCGACAACCGTGTCTTCGGGCGGCTTGCCGGCCTTGCGGAGCTCGCGCAGCAGGAAGTTGTACTGTTGGATCGGTACACGCTGGTCTTTCTCGCCATGCACGAGCATCACAGGGATGCGGATCCTGTCGACGTTGTACGCCGCCGACTGCGCACGCTGCTCGGCCTCCGTCTCGGGAAGGATTCGCGATTGGAACGCACGACCCTCAGGTGTTTCCGGGATGTCGCCCCACTTGAACATCATCGGCAGGCTGTAGACGCCGACGTAACCGATCGTGCACTGGTAGAGATCCGGCTCGCGCACCGGGCTCATCAACGCCGCGTAACCGCCGTAGCTCGCGCCATAGATGCAGACGCGATCGGGATCGACGATACCTTCGCCCGTAATCCACTTGACCGCGTCGGTGAGGTCGTCCTGCATCGTCGTGCCCCACTTCCGGTAGCCGGTGGACATGAAGTGGCGACCGTACCCGCCAGAACCTCGGTAGTTGACCTGCAACACCGCGTATCCGCGGCTGGCCATGACCTGTACGTGCGGATCGAACACCCAGCCGTCGCGGACACCGTGCGGACCGCCGTGCACGAAGAGCACCATCGGCAGGCCCTCCGGTTCGAGCCCGTTCGGTAAGGTGAGGTAGCCATGGATTTCGAGGCCGTCGCGCGCCGTGTATTTGATCGGACGCATGCGCGCCATCTTCTCGGGTTTGATCCACTGCCGGTTCGACAACAAGTAGGTCGCCTGGCCGGTCTCACGATTGAACATATAGAAGGTGCCGGGATCGACGTCGCTGTAGGCCCGGAAGACGATCAGATTCTCGTCTTCGGAAACATTGAAGAACTGCACCGCATGGTCGGGAAACGCCGCGATCAACCCAGCGAGCACGGGGGTGAGCGGGTGCTCGGGTGCGATCAGGTCGTAGCTGGGGAAACCGTCCTCGTAACGCATGGCCAGCAGCGTGGATTCGTCATGGCCCGTCACCCAGCCCGATGGCTCCACCGTCTCGTTGTGTGAAAGCACGGTTGACGCCTGCGTTTCTGGATCGATCGCGACGAGACGCGACGTTTCCCCCTTGTCGCTGACCAGGAAGTACACGCGTTTGTTGTCCGGCAGGAAACCGAGCGGCGTCCGGAAGCCGCCAGCGCCAGACTCCGTCTCATTGATCATCGTCCACTGATCGCCGTCGCGCCGCAGCGTGCGCTGGGTCCGACCATTGTTCACCACACCGACCGCGTAGCGGATGTTGTCCTCGCGGTCGAGCACGAATCCACCGCCGTCGAGCGGCGCCATCGCCTCGGTGATCACTCGGCCGGTCATCGTGTCGAGCCGGAACAGGTAGGCCTGGTCGATCGAGCGCTGAACCCAGAGCTTGCCCGGCTCGGCCTGGACGCGCCCGAGAATCTGGTAGGTGTTGCCGTTCGGGATGTCGATGCGGCGCGAACCGTCAATGTTCGATGCGTAGAGGTCCGGCGCCGGGGAGCGGAAATCGAAGCTACCGGTCTTGTACGCGACGCGGAAGACGATGCGCTCGTTGGTCACCCAGAGCACGTTCTGGATGTGCAGGTTCGTACCATAGTCCCACTTGCCGACGAGCTTCTTGTCGCCGACCCGCAGCACCGCGAGCAGCGTGCGGTCGTCTTCGGGGACCGTGACGGCGAGATGCTGGCCGTCAGGGGATAGGCTGACCGAGGTGAATTCAGCGTGGCGGAAAAAATCGGCGAGCGGCACGTCACTGCCCGCGGTCTTCGCTGCGAAAACGGGTGCGGCAACCACCAAAGCCAGCGCGGTCAATAGAATCCTGATCATCGTGTATTCCCCCTCATCATTCTTATGAACGGTTCAAATAACGGTTTTGCATCGTGTGGCCCTGGACTCGCTTCCGGATGCCCCTGGAAGCTGTACGCAGGACGGTCAGTCAATTCGAGCCCCTGCGAGGTGCCGTCGAACAACGACCTTTGGGTCGCACGCGCGTTTGCGGGCAGGCTGGACTCGTCGACCGCAAAGCCATGGTTCTGGCTCGTGATCATCACTCGGCCAGTCGCAAGGTCGAGCACCGGGTGGTTCGCCCCGTGGTGACCGGTCGCCATCTTCAGCGTCTTGCCACCGACCGCGAGCGCCAGCAGCTGGTGACCGAGACAGATACCGAACACCGGAATCCTGCGCTCAAGAAATGCCCGCGTCGCCGCAATCGCATAATCGCACGGCTCGGGGTCGCCCGGCCCGTTCGCAAGGAACAACCCGTCCGGCTGCATCTCGAGAACGTCGGCCGCAGGCGTTTGCGCCGGGACGACCGTAACATCACAACCTAAATCAACAAGTATCCGCAAGATATTGAATTTAACGCCGAAGTCGTACGCAACAACCTTCAGTCGGCGGCCCGTAGGCGCGGCGCTCTGCGCCGCGATTGCTGGGTCTAGTGACCAAGTCCCGTCTTTCCACTGATACCCCTTCTCCACCGACACGACCTTCGCCAGGTCGGCCCCGGCGAGCCCTGGGAACGCCCGCGCATCGGCGAGCGCGGCCTCATCCGTCGCGTCGGCGCCAGCAACAATCGCCCCGCCCTGCGCACCTTTGTCGCGCAAAATGCGGGTCAGACGCCGCGTATCGATGTCGGCAATGGCCACGATACGGTGACGAACCAGGAAGTCGGTGAGCGACTCGGTATTGCGCCAGTTGCTCGCGAGCAACGGCAGGTCGCGGATCACGAGGCCGGCGGCCATGACCGCGCGCGATTCCATGTCGTCGGCGTTCGTGCCGGTATTGCCGATGTGCGGATAGGTCAGCGTGACAATCTGTTGGTGGTAGGACGGGTCCGAGAGGATTTCCTGGTACCCGGTCATCGCGGTGTTGAAAACGACTTCTCCGCGGGCACTGCCGGAAATGCCGATGGCGCGCCCGCGGAAGAGGCTGCCGTCAGCTAAGGCGAGAATCGCGGGAACCGTCATTTACTCTCCGGCCAAAAAAACGGGAGGGGCCGCATGGCGCCTCCCGCTCGAGTCAGCGCGATTTTAACGCAAGCACGTCGTGCATGCCATAGAAACCCGGCGGGTTTCCGACGACCCAGCGCGCCGCGCGCAATGCGCCGCGCGCAAAAATCGTGCGGTCCAGCGCTTCATGCCCGAGCACGACGCGTTCGCCGGGTCCGGCGAAGCGGACCTCATGGAAGCCGACCGTCTCCCCCGACCGCTCGACCGCGTACTCAACCGGCCGATCCGCCGCCGAGCCGAGCGCGAGCGCGGTCCCACTCGGCGCGTCAACTTTATGCTTGTGGTGCGCGTCGAATATCTCGCACGTCCATTCTTTCGAAAGTGTTTCTGATGTTTTTTCAACAAGATGGCGTAACAAGGTGATGCCGATGCTGAAGTTTGCCGCATACACGATGGGGGTCAATTTGGCGGCGGCCCGGAGAACCTCGAGCGCCGCGTCGTCGAGCCCGGTGGTGCCCGATACCAACGGCCGGCGTGCGGCGCCGCAGGCCGCGGCGAGATCCGCCAACAAATCGGGCCGCGAAAAATCGACGACCACGTCGCAGCGCTCGACGAGCGATTTCAGGTTGCCGCCACGCGTGAGCGTGCTCGCGAGTTCAAGGCCCGGGGTGTCGTCGATCGCTCGACGCACCGCCTGCCCCATGCGCCCCGAGGCCCCTGCTATTCCGATGCGAATCTCCTTCATGCGCCCGATTGTATCGCGGCGCAGAGCGCCGCTCCCACCTGTCGCAATCTCCGTCGGCGAGCGTGGCAGGTGGGAGATTCTATGTTCCCGGTCAAGCCGCCTGTCGGTTCGCGGCGGGCC
>JBBEAN010000012.1:7409-36874 GCA_040882865.1 Gammaproteobacteria bacterium | reverse complement strand
GCCAGTCTTTTCGCGCCGGCGCTCGACTCGAGCAGGTGGGAGCGGCGCTCTTGGCCAGTCTTTTCGCGCCGGCGCTCGACTCGAGCAGGTGGGAGCGGCGCTCTTGGCGCCGCGATGGCTTCGGCGGCGGCCTGCTCCGACGGCCGGACCGAACGCGCCGCTGCCGCTTCCCTCGACTGCGCGGCTGATTGACTGCCGCCATGGTCGGCCGGCTCTACCGCGCCAACTTTGCGCGGCGCCTTCGACTTAACGGCATACCCACCCCCGTCTCGGTCGCTCCCGGCGCGTTGTCCGTCCGCTCCGCTGGCCGCTCACTGTAGGAGCGGCGCCTTCGCGCCGCGATGTCGGGTTGCCCCGGCTTGTTGTGCCAGGTGGGAGCGGCGCTCTTGGCCAGTCTTTTCGCGCCGGCGCTCGGGTCGAGCGTTATCGCGAAAATCGCCGGAATCGGTGCCGTAGCGTGAGGAAATCGATTGCAAATGCAATCGCGATGAACACGCCGAATGCAAGCCAGACTGCAGGGGTGCCGATGAATTCCAAACATCACTCCAAAAAAAAGGGTGCCCCATCGGGGCACCCACATGTAAGCGCGGTCTCAAGCCGCGTTTGTTCGGCAGTCCAGCGACTCCCCCATAAACCTGTTTACGCTTTGCGAAACATCAACCGTGCGAGTGCCGGTAACAGCAGTACTGCACCTACCATATTCAGGAGGAACATGAAGGTCAACAAGATTCCCATGTCCGCTTGAAATTTAAGTGCCGAGAACATCCAGGTGCTGACCCCGATTGCAAGTGTCATGCCAGTGAATATGACGGCCTTGCCGGTCATCGCGAGTGTCCGCTGGTAGGCCTCCTTGAGGTCGAGTCCTTCACGGCGGAACGCGGCCAATCGGCTGTAGATGTAGATGCCATAGTCGACACCGACGCCGACCCCGAGTACCACCACGGGCAGGGTCGCGACCTTGAGACCGATATCCAGCGCGGCCATCAGCGCATAGGCGAGAACGGAGACCAGCGTAAGCGGGATGACGATGCACAGGGTGCCGCGTACCGAACGGAACGTCAGGAGACACAAGGCAACGATCGCCGCGTAGACCCAGATCAGCATCGGCACCTGCGCAGCTTTCACCGCCTCGTTGGTCGCTGCCATCACCCCCGCGTTGCCGCTCGCGAGACGGAACTCGATGTCGGGCACGTCGTGCGAGGCCTGGAACAACTGGGTGGTCTCGACCACGTCGGCGAGCGTCTCGGCCTTGTGGTCGGTCGTGAATATCAGCACTTGCATGGCGCTGCAATCGGCGTTCAGGAGACCGGTGCTCGTGTCGACGGTGGAAACCGATTGCTGCAGCATGTACGGATTGCGTGGAAGCTCCCGCCATTTGAGGTTGCCCTCGTTCCAGCCCGCGTTCACGAGCTTCGCAGCCTGCGGCAGGCTGATGACCGAGTGCACACCCGGGCGGTTCTGCATCCGCCACGCGAAGCGGTCGATGGTCTCCATCACGTCGTGGCGCGTGCACGCGTCTGGGAACGCCTCGACAATCACCGATACGATGTCGACCCCGATCTCGAAATGCTCGGTGATCGCTGCGGTGTCGAGGTTATAGCGCGAATCCACATGCAGCTCGGGAACACCGGCGTGCAAGTCGCCGATGGCAAGGTCCTGCGCTTTCCACCTACCGGCCGCGTACAGAGCGACCACGATGGCGAGTGCGGTCCATGCGAACTTCGGTTCGGTCATTCGCGCGAGCGCACACCAGAGGCGCTGGCGACTGCGGATTTGCTTGAGATGCCGTTCGCGATAGCGCTCGAGGCCGCGGATGCGCACGTAAGACAGCAACAGCGGCAACAACAGCATGTTGGTGAGGATGATCACCGCAACACCGAGCGAGGCCGTGATTGCGAGCTCCTGGATCATCTCGATGTCGATCAGGAGAATCGTCAGAAAGCCAATCGTGTCGGTCACGAGCGCGACCAGACCAGGCGCGAGCAGCTTGCGGAATGCTTCACGCGCCGACGCTTCGCTGTCCACGCCTTGGAGGCTCTGGGTCTCGAGGTCAGCGTAGCCCGATTCGCTTGCGACCGCATTTCCGAACAGTAGCGACGCGTTCCACGCGCTGAGCATCTGCACGCCGTGGCTCACGCCGATCGCGAACACGAGGAACGGCACCAGGATGTTCATCGGATCGATGCCGAAGCCCAGAACAGTGACGAGCCCGAGCTGCCAGACCACCGCGGTCAGCGCGCACCCAAGCGCGACGGCCGTCACCTTCACCGACAGCGTGTAGAAATAAAGGAGGAGCGCAGTGACTGCGAAGGCGACGAAGAAAAACGCGACGACGGACACTGCACCGTCGGCGACGTCACCGATGACCTTTGCAAAACCGATGATGTGGACCGACCGCGACTCGGTCGCGTACTTATCGCGGAGCGCCTCAAGCTGAGCGGCGACTCGCTGATAATCCACGCGTTCGCCGGTCGCGGGGTCGATTTCCAGCACTTCCGCAGAAACGAGCGCGCCCTTGAAGTCCGAAGTGACAAGCCGCCCGACCTGCCCGGACTTCAGGACATTCGCGCGTACCCGCTCGAACATCTCCGGCGTTGGCGCAAAATTGTCGGGGACGACATTGCCGCCGGAGAATCCCTCCTCCGTGACCTCGATGAAGCGAACGTTCGGCGTGAACAACGACGTCACGCGCGCGCGGTCGATGCCCTCGATGAAGAACACATCGTCGGTGATCGAGCGTAGCGTCTCGAAGAAGCCGGGCTCAAAAATATCCTGACCGTCGTGCCGGATGAGCGCAACGAGGACGCGGTTTGCGCCGCCGAATTCACCCTCGTATTCGACGAAGGTCTGCATGTACGGATGCTCAAGCGGCAGCTGCTTGTGGAAGCTCGCGTCGACCTGCAGCTGCGACGCCGACCAGCCGAGCCACGCCGTGGCCAGCGCGAACAGCACGAGCAGCGGCACGCGCGCCGCGAACACCGCTCTTTCAATCAATGGAATCATGGTAGCGGGAAGTCGCGGAAGCCGGAGGCACCGATCAGCACAGTGCCGCCGTCGTCGAATTCGAACACGCCGGCAAGCGCGTCGCCCACCGGGTCACGAAGCCGCGTGAAGGACTCGCCATCGTCGGCCGAGATGAGCACGACGCCGCTCATGCCGACCAAAACGACGCGACCGTCCGCGAGCACCCGCCCGCCATTCAGCGACACGGAGCCCTCGGGCGAGATCTCGGCCCACGAGGCACCCGCATCGTCGCTCGCGAATACGTGGCCACGCAGCCCGAATGCAATGACGCGGCCGCTCTGCGTGACAATCGCGCCAAACATCGAGCCGTCATACGGAAAGTCCACGCCGGTCCAGGTGTCGCCAAGATCCGGCGACCGATAGACCGTACCGCGCTCGCCGACCACGATGAGGGCTTCGCCGGCCCGTACGATGCCGTTCAGGTGTGAATCGGCGAACTCGTCGTCCGAAATCGCGACTTCGCCCCAGCTCGCGCCGCCGTCATCGGTCCTGAGCATGAGCCCGTATGCGCCGACCGCGAAGCCGCGCGACGCGTCGATGAAGCACACGTCAAACAACGGTTGTTCGAGTTCCGGGGCGAAGTGTTGTAGCGTCCACGACAGACCGCCATCGTCGGTGGTCAGGATCGCCGCGTCGTGTCCGACGACCCAGCCGCGTCGATCATCGACGAAGTCGACCGCGGTGAGCTGCATGCTGACGGGCGACGGGGATTGCGCCCACGAAAGCCGGGCGTCGATGCGCAGGATGTGCCCGAAGGCGCCGACCGCTATCGCGTAATCATCGAGTAAGACCGCGTCGAGCAACAGCGCCTCTGCCGCGAGCGATGCCATCGCCGACGGACGGGGTTCAACCGGCGCCGACTCGTCTTGGGCGGTCGCCGGCTGGAGCGACAGCCCGGCGCACAGCAGCGCGGCAAGCAAGGATCTCGTCATGATGGGTGTAAGCATACCGCGAAAAAAAGGGGTCAGAGTCACCGACTCTGACCCCAGTGGGACATGACCCGCTTAACGTGTGCCGCGGGCCCGCAGCGCGGCCGGCGTGAAACCGCTCTGTGACAACTCGACCGAGAAGTCGTGCACGAAATCGTCGTTGTTCAGGCCGTTCGCGATGTACCGTCCCGACTGCAGGTCGTGGACGACCTCCAAGGTGGTCCAGATCGCGGGAACCTCGTAGTAGTTGATCGGATGACCTTCCGAGACGCGCCATAACTCGCCGCGCGAATCGTATTGATCGACCGTGACGATCTGCCAGCTATCCGCTTCGACGTAGAACGTGCGGCGGTTGTAGATGTTGCGGAAGCCGTCTTTCAGCGTGGCCTCGACCACCCAGACGCGCTGCAGCTCATAGCGTGTAAGGTCCGGGTTCACATGATTCGGCCGGACGATGTCGTCGACGCTGTTGTCGCCGCTGTGCAGCTTGTACGCGTTGTACGGGATGATCATCTCGCGCTGACCCACGAGACGCCAGTCGTAGCGGTCCATCGCACCGTTGAACATGTCGGTCTGGTCGTTCGTGCGCAGGCCGTCGGACGCGGTGCCTGGGTTGTCGTACGCGACGTTCGGCGCGCGGCGTACGCGGCGCTGGCCCGGGTTGTACGTCCACGCGCTACGCGACTGCTGGACCTGGTTCAGCGTCTCGTGCACGAGCAGCACCGAGCCGGCGAGGCGCGCGGGCGACAGCACTTCCTGCAGGTACCAGAAGTGGATGTTGTTCAGGCCCTCGTAAGTCGCGTCCGGCATCGAGTACGGCGTGAGGATTTCCTCAATGATGCGGATCAGCGTGTACGATCCGCCGGTCGTGACCGCGGCCTGGCTCCAGTTACGACGGACCGTCGGGCCGCGATACTTGAGCTTGTGGTTCCAGATGACTTCCTGACCCTGGGTCGGGAACGGGAACGGCACACCGATGACCGCGTTCTCGACACCCTCGCCGTTCGAGACCAGCGTGGCTGTTTGCGCGTTGCGCTTGGTCGCTTCGTACACCCATTCCGGGCTCGACGCAGAGCGGCGGCTCGGGTACACGTTCATCTTGTACGTCGGATACCGCTCGAGCAGCGCGATGTGGCCTGCCGAGAGGCGGTCGCGATACTGGTCGAGATTCTCGCCGGTAATCGTGAACAGCACCCGGTCGCCCGCATACGGGTCCGGATGGAACATGCCGGGCTCATAGCCCGCCGGCGGCGTCGTGATGCCACCTGTCCAGGCCGGGATCGTGCCGGCCTCGTTGCCCGCCATCGGCGCGCCGAGTGGCATGAATTCGTCGCCGAGCGCAGCGATTCGTTCCGCGGTCGGCTGCGCAAGCGCTTGGCCGAGCGGCAACGCCAGCGCGGCGGCGGCGAACATCACTTTAGTCGTAGTGCGCATAGGAACCCCTCAGAACGAATACTTGAAGTCGATCGCGGCGAAGTCCCGATCGTGGATGAGGTTGAAGTCCTCGGCCCCGAGGAACGCGCTATAGCTCACGTCGACGGCGAATTTCTCGAGGTACAGGAAGTTCAGCCCTACAGACCAAGACTTCCGATCCTCGATAAAGTTCCCGCCCGGTCCGGGGGAAGTGCCGTTGACGTCGTGCGCGAACGCGACGCGCGGTGCAACGTTCCAGGGACCGATTGCGTTGGGATAGTCGAGCCGCGTCACGAGCCGGTAGCCCCACGACGTCTTCGTCGCGTAGCCGCCTTCCTGCGTGACCGGGTTGCGAAGGTCGCCGCTGGTGCGGTCCGCACCGCCGCCGGTGAACGTGCCCGGACCTTCGTAGCGGAGTACCGACTGATCGGGCAAATCGTAAACGTGGGTCACGCCGACTTCGCCGAGCAACACCATGTTCGATGCGCCGAACGGCGCACGCTGGCCGAACAAGTAAGTGCCGGTCAACTGCGCCTGGCCGACCTTGTGGCGCACGTATCCGGGGACGATTTCGCCGGCGCCATAGTTACCGAGCTGCGACATGAACGGGCTGTTCGGGAGTGCGACGTTGAGGGGCGAGAGCGCCGCGAACAGCAGCTCGACGTCGTCGACCTGCAGCGGCATGTCCGGGCGGTACGAGTACTCGCCCTGCCAGGCAACACCGGCCATCACCGTATTGAAGCTGATGCCGTACAGCGTGATCTCCTCTGGGTACTCGAGGAAATAACGCCCCGTCGACGGCGCTGCGCCCGTCACCGCGATACCGCTGAGCAGCGGCAAGCGGCTGTGGTACTGCAGCGCGTACAGGCCGAACTCAGTGTCCAACGCCGGCATGAACCAGCGCAGTGCAGCGCCGTACTGGCCCGAATCGTCCGGTGTGTTCGCCGGCGCCTGAGCGACCGCAATGCCCGCGCCAACGGCCTGCTCGAGGGTGTATTGCCCGAAGCCGAGCAGCACCGGGTCGGCGCCCCGGCCGACGAAGTCCTGTGTGCTCCAATAGGTGCCCGACGGGTCGGTCCTGACTTCTTTCCACTCGGCCTGCCAAAACAATTCCAGCGACACGTCGTCGGTGAAACCGATCGAACTCCAGACCGAGTTCACGGGCAGGAATGCCTCGCGTAGCTCGGCGCCCGCGACGCGCAGGTTGGCGACGTCGACTGGATTGATGACGTTGATGCCACCCTGAATGAAGGTGCTCTCGCCCCAGCTCACGACCTGCTTGCCGACGCGCAACGAAATCGGCCGCTGCGATTCGCCGACGGTCCAGTCGCCGTACACGAAGGCGTCGAGCAAGTCGCCGCGGTTGCCGACCCAATCACGCGCGTCAGGATGGAGCTCTTCCTTGTCCGCATTCTCAAAATCGTAGAAGTAGAATCCCCGCGCGAAGAACCCCAGATTCTGGCCACGCAACGAGAGTTCACTGGTGATTTTCGCAGCGTTGCTGATGAGGTCGCCATCGTCGTAGTTCAGGTTGCCATTGTCGCTGTTCGCGGAGAACGCGCCGGGCGCTGCGATGAACTGCGCCGGCGTCATCGCCGCGGTCGCCGGATTCAGGTTCGCCTTGCCGATCAAGCCCTCGTCACGTTCGTCGACGCGCCACTGCAGACCGTAAGACAATGTCGTATCGAGATTGCCCTCAAGGGTGCCCAGGTTGAAATCGGCTGCCATCGCGCCCGGGGCGGTAACGAACGCCGCACCTGCCAACGCCGCCAGTAGTTTGTTCTTCATGTTATTCATCCCCCAGGACGACAGCATCATTAGTGACCGGGATGGTGGTTCCGAACGTCGCCATGAACGTTGCCATTTGCGACTGCATCTCGACCGTCGCCGCGACCGAAGCGGCCGGGCTCAGGATTGAGCCGTGGTCGCCCTCGGTGAACCGCACGATGCCCCAAACACCCGCTGCATCCGTCGTCGTTTCCGTAATCGCCTCAAGCCCCATCACGGCGGCAAGCGGCTCGGTACCCGACAGCGGCGCGGTCGCGACGCTGTTCGGCACCACCTGGTCAGGCAGGTTCGCATCGCCGTCGCCGATGACCTCGATCATGTGGATCGGCGAGTTCGCTGCCGCCCTCGCGCCGTGGTTGATCGGGTCGGCGGAGTCAATGACCGTCTGTGCGGCGAACATGAACGAATCGTAGGCCGGCGTACCCGCATCGACGCCTGCCGCCGCCAGTCCTGCGCGGATGCGCGGACCGAAGCTCACCGACGCGTCGAGCAAGCGCGCGATGCCACCGCCCGGCATCGCGAGCGTTGCAGTCGAGACCGCGTCGGCGTCTACGGCGCCCAGCGCGCCGATGCCGACCATCGCGCCGAGCGAGTGGCCGACGAAATGCACGGCGGTCGCATCGAAAGTTTGCGCATCGACCGTCACGAGATCCGGAATGGTGGCGAACACGGTCAGCAGATCCGCCTGCGCCTGGCGCAAGTTGTCGCGCGCGGTGAGCAGTCTTGAGAGGTTCACCGTATGCGTGCCCGACCCGTCGATCGTGCCGTCGGGCCCTGGTGCGCCCGTGGCGTTGTCAACGAGGTCGACGTCGAACGTGCGCTCGGTCGCTGCGAAACCCGGTGTCGCATGGACGCCGCCGGGATTGCCCGCGTAGAACGGGCTGGTGGTGGCAGTCACGCCGTGCAACGGCTGGTCGATCGAGATGACCGCGCGACCGGCTTGTGCCGATGCGTCCGCCATCGCGAGCATTTGCGTGCGGTTGCCGGTGATCCCGTGCTGGAACACCGCGATCGGCCAACCCTCGGCCGGCATGGTTCCAGCGGCAGGGACCGTCAGCACGACCGGCACGCGTTGCGTGCTGCGTTCGACCGGGACCGGGTTGAAACGTGTGAGGTTGCTGCCCGCCTGCCCTTCCCAATGCCCTGACAGGATGCGGGTCGGGTCGCCTGCGCCATCATCGCTGGGCGCCTGCAGGTAGTACGGGAGATCGATCCAGCCGAAGTAGATGTTGGCTGCCCCCGCGCCGCCGATGGCCGCGGTCGTGAGTCCACTCGGCGCGAGCAGGTGCGCTGCCGATTCGACGTTCGCGGCGACATAATCGATGACCTCGGTGGTCGACTGCGTGCTCACGGTCCAAGTCAGCACCATATGCGAACGGTCGATGCCCGCCGACGCCGACACGGCCGTCTCCAACGCGTTGGTGAGCTGGCGAAGCGGCTCGAGGGCCGCTGCGTTCGCGTCGGGCAGGATCGTGGTGTTGTTGCCGTCGCCATCAATCAACGGGTCGGCGTTTTTCGTAATCGCGTAAATCTGCGATGGCGTCACCGGCGCCCCGTCGGTCCCTTCGATGGCGTTCGTCAGCACGACGACGTAATGCGACGCACCCGCCAGCGGCGCCGTCGGCATAATCACCAAGGTCTGGCCGGTCGTGTCGCCGGGATTCATGAACGCGACGAACTCGCCCGGCGCGCTCAATTCGCGCTCGACGCCAGTGACCGCGCCCCCGGGGCCGGACAATGTGACCTCAAACATTTTTACACTCTGGCCGGGTACGACCGTGGCGGGATCGACCGCGGCAGAGAACCGCGTCACCATCGGCGCAACCGTCGACCAACCGTCAAGCGCGCTGATGGCCACAAGCGGATCGCCGAAATTGGTCGCGTCGGCGACTGGCGGGTTCAACGTGCCGTCGGTCGAGCCGATGTACGCAAGATTGTTCGGGGTCGGCAACGCGCCGGTCGTCGGATCGAAGTTCGCGGTCGGCCCGATCGCAGTGATCGGCGTGCCATCAGGCTGCGTCGGCACTGTGACCGGAACGGCGCGCGATTCTTCCGGATCCGTGGAACACCCGGCAACCAGCAGGGTGGCGAGGACTGCGCTCAAGAGCAACGACTTGTGCATGTGCGGATACCTGTTCAGGTGATTACCTGACTGTAATCAAGCATTGGGGAAAAGACTAGAGTTTTAAACATCGTTTGATTTACGCGCCGACCCCTTCAGTCTCCGCCGCTGAGCCAATCGTCGGCCGGCTGCTTGCCCACCGCGCTGGTCATGTCACGCAAGCGCCGAGAGAGCAGCCATGCGAGGGATTGAAAAAACCGGCCGTAGAATGCGGGGTTGTCACGAATGATCGACTGCACGGTCGCGTGATCGATGAACAAGGTCTCCATCTGTGTGAGCGCGACGAGGCTGACTTCAGCGGGCATGGATTCGATGAACGACATCTCGCCGAAAATCGCGCCGGCCTCGAGCTCAGCGACAGTGAGCGCGAAGCCTGCCGAGTCGCGGCGAACCGCAGCCGTTCCTTGGGAAATCACCATGATGCCGCGGGGCGTGGTGCCAGCGGCGAGCAAAGTCTCGCCTTCAGCGAATTTCTGGACCTTGGCGCCGGCCTTCAGCGTGTCCCATTCCGGCCCCCGCAGGAATTTGAACGGATTTTCCATTGCCCCTCCCGTGACGCCACCAGCCCAGCAAGCCGATCGCAATCAGCAAGCCTCCGTGACCACCGCCCCCACTATTGTTCACCGGCGGCGGCGGTGGCGCCACCGGTGGGTCACGACTCAGTTCGACTTCCAGAGCATAGCTGACTTCGCCCTCATACGCGTACACCCCGACATACCAATCGCTCGGCGTCGTGCTGTCGCTCGCATCACAATACTCGTCGGTCACGCCGCTTTCCCAGGACCGGCAACCGTAATGCGTCTCCGTGGGCAGTTCGCCCTCGCGCAGGTACAGGTCCGCATCACCCGAGAAGACCGTGAGCCAGGTCTCGATGCGGTTCAGGTCAGCGTTCGGCAGCTCGATGCTGTAGTAATGCCATTCCCCATCAGGCAGTTCGTCGTGCACGGTGTCGCCATTGACGATCGGCGTGACTGTCGGCGGCGTTGGAGGCGGCGACCCGCCACTGCCTGACTCGAGCCACGCGTCGAATGTATCGTACGCTTGGTCGAGACGGCCGTACCAATCGGGCTCGGTCTGCGCGCTGCATGAAGCGCCGCCGCCATGCAGTGTGCCGATGAACTCATACGCGCCATTGAACAAGCCAGCTCCGCTGCTCCCGCCTTCGGTCGTGCCGTCGCCCCACAGGACGCGAAGGTGCGAGCCGTTCGCGGTGTGCGTGCCGCTGCTGTACTCGGTGAAATCGGTCAGCGTGCCGTCCGCGTATTTCTTCAGGTCGCCAGCCGGGTGGTGGATGCTCGTCACTGCCCCGCTGCGCTGCGGCGTGTTCGCGTTCCAGCCGGACAGCAGCGAATCGGGCGCCGGCGTCTGCGACAACAGCAACAGGACCATGTCATTCGCGGCCGCGGTTGCGAGCAGGTCGGCGCCGCCCGTCGTCGTGTTCGCCGAAACGTATCCACCGGTCGGGGCGGCGCCGCCGCACGTCGCGCGTTCGAAATGCCAATAAAACGTCATGGTCTGCGCTTCGGCGTCGGACTCGATGCAATGGTTCGCCGTCGTGAACAGCGGTGATCCGTCGTTCGACAGGTTGTTCACGAGCGTGCCGGTACAAAGGAACGTGCCCGGATCCCCTTCGTCGTCGACGCTGTCGAACGTATATTTCGCGACCGCTTTTGCGACCTCGGTCCAGTTCGCGTCCGGGTGGCAGGCGATGTCCAGGTTGCACGAACCGGCATCGCCGAGTTGGGCAAGATCCTTCGCGTTCCAGTTCACCGGAGACGCAGCGAGGTGCGACACCGCTGCGATGGGCAGCACGGCGCCGCGCCAGTCAAAGCCCAGCGCGGCATGCAGCTCGAGGCCGAGGATGTCGCCGCGTTGCTCGGGCAGCGACACACGCCCGCCGAGACCCGCGCGCAGCGGCGCGTGCGCGATACGATGCTCGCCCGGTGCGTAGGCACGAATGGTGAGGCCTTTAGGTAGTGCGCGGCGCTCGAACGCAGCGCGAATTGCGGACGCACCCGGTGAGCGGATTTCCAGACGCGCGACACGGCTGCCATCTGCGAGCGTTTGCCATGCGAGCGCGTCGAGCACGACCGTCGCCAACGAATCCGGCAATGGGCGTGCGAATCCGATTTGTAAACGCTTCTCGCGCAGATTGTTCGCACGCAGCGCAGCGAACTCCGCGTCGTCGGGCGCGGCGAGCGTGTGTCGATGGGCGGCGACGCTCGCATCCGGCGCAACGAGCGCGTACGCGGCGGGCTCGGACTTCGTAACGGCGACCGGCGCCGGGCCAACCTGCTGGGCGAGCGCGCCGCCCGCGAACAGTACGGCGACGAGCGTGAGCGGGATTCTGGTCATCGGCGGATCCTGGTCGACGCCGAGACGACGAACAGCTGCGCGTCGCGGCCGGGGGGGTGGGTGATTTCTAGGATGATTTCGTCACCGGGCGCCGAAGGCGAAGTCCAATTGCTCAACTGCGCGGGATGCCATGTGTCCACATGCAGCGGTCGGCCTTCGGCGTCGAGTGCGCGGACCGCAGCCGCTTTGTCCCATCTTCCGCTTGCATGCAGGCTCAGTGCGAGCCCGCGCGCGGTCGGCCAACTCACCGTGAGTCGCGCCACGCCGTCCACCCACTCGAGCGTTTCGAGCGCGATCGCGCGGGCCGCGTCAGGCACCTCGACAATCGTCCCGACGCGGAGTGGCTCGCCCTTGACCGCAGGCAGATTCTGCGCGTCGGGAACGTCCATCGGCAGGGTCATCTCATGCATCGCGGTTCCAGCGACACACCCGGCGAGCAATACGGCAGGTAACAGGCGTCGAATCATGTCCGTAATGTAGCGCATTGCGCTGAACGAACGCTGAACCGGTGCAGGGAAATGGTGCCCACGGCCCGGTGCCACGCGCGGCTGGTCGGCCGTGCGATCACAAATCCTCCAATCCTAGTGCTCCATCATTCAAGTGAGCGCGGTTAATCATTGCTTCAACTTCTTTGTTCGCGTTCGAATGAAGCAAGCTCATCTCTGGGTGCTTCTTGGAAAAAACCCGGAAAATCTCATCCGCGAATGCCTGCCCAATCGATTCCACAAGGTTAAAATCGAAAATCACAGTTCTAAATCGGTCTACGCGCGCTAGTAATCGTTTCGCTTGAGAACGAGAGACAAGTTTATCGTCGCCGTACTGGGCTAAACGTACGGGTACAACGGTTTTCGAAAACCCAATATCGTCGTCGGATGTGAACTGGTCAAAGACTTTCTTTGTTGTACGCGCAGTATGATTGCTTATCTTCATCCAAACGGCAGTTCCAGCGGCCGCTCGACTGCCTTCCAGAATCCAATCCTCCTCGTGTCCGAAGTCGTGAGAAAAAAATATGCCACCGGAGAGGATTTTAAAGTTGTCGAACATCCTTGACGTAAAGAAAATGCCTTCTCCGGTATGATTTGCCGGATCTGTAGTTAACTTTCCCTTCGAGAGCTCTAGCACCGCATGCCGTTCGTCAAGCAAATCGAGTGCTCGTTGAATCTTCTTAAAGATGCCTATTCCATCGTCAAATATTGCAAGTTCCGAGGTCGTCGCCGTTTTTCTAAGATTCACCTGAATAACGCTCCCCGCTGAGTGATCAATCGCGTTATTAAACATCTCGGTGAATCCATATCGCCATATATCGACAACATTGTCTGGCAACTCGCCAAGACGTGGCGCGATATCATTCCTCCAGACAATATCTTCCGCGAGCTCAGGAGTGAACGAATAAGATTGCTGCCAATCTTCCAATGGATGCAGATGGTAGGAAAGATTTCGCGTGACGCCCTTGGCGTCTAGCGCATTCTCGAGCACGAGTCGGCGCAGGTGCTTGTTCACAGCTTGACGCGAGATCTCAAATTCCCGCGCCGTTATTTTCGCAATGTCGTTGGGATGCTTCTCTACATGCGCGACGATGAACTGGCGAATTTTTTCGCCTCGAGTGCGTACTCTGGTCATAGAGCGCCCTTCATCTCAGGTATTGTCAACCTTAGAGGCACTTTTGTCAACCCCTCGGCGGGTATTGCGCTCCGAAATCGGTGAAATAAGCAAGAAGAATGTCCCCCTCCATGAGTAAGTCATGAATGCGACTTACAAGTGAGAAGTACCGACGCTTGTAGCACTTCACAACAGATTCGTCTCCGCCATGTTTTTGGTAGTAGGAAATTGCAAACATCAGCTGAACTAGATCACCGCGAATACGAACGCGCTGAAACTCCGTCACAAGCTTTACCGTTTTAATGAACTCCCCTGCGAACTCGAGAGTGACGCCGGAAAAATCAGGTGGAAGGATGCCAGTTTCGACAATCTCGCAATATCTCGGATAGACCGACAAGGCATCCTCTACTGTCATCTCAGCGTACTCTGGAATATCCCGATACCGATTGGTCGGAAGCTGTTCAGACAATTTCCTATCGAGACTAATACATGTGTAATTGATCAGCGCATGGAGTTCGGCCAGGTGTCTCTGGGCTTGTAGCCGGTCAAACTGGCTAATTTGATGCGCCAGCGTGAGCAGAACCGCGAGGAACGCGCCCGCCCCGAAGATTGGCCCAAGAGTGCCGCCCAAGTAATTGCCGAAGTCGCCCCAGTCCCGCGATTGCGAGGAGAAATGGTGGCCAGCGAAGTTCGCAATGTAAAGCGCTATCACGACGAGCAAAATCGCTCCGCCAGCAGCCGCGCTATAAATCACAACTCTTCGGATTGTTTCTTGCGTAATCATCAGTTGTCCCGTCCATGCACGGAACGCAATTCCCTCGTCCTGCGGTCGCGCCGCCGCGCAAGAATGTCGGCCTGAGGCTGGCCTGTGAGCAGGGTCAATTTGGATATTAGAAAGGACTTCGAAATAAAGGTGGCCTCATGACCCCCTCTATCCTTCAAGTGCTTGCAAACATTGGTGCCCAGAAGAGGAATCGAACCTCCGACCTACTGATTACGAATCAGTTGCTCTACCGACTGAGCTATCTGGGCGTTGTGCTTGTCGGATTCGGACGATGACGTCCGTACCCGCATGTTCGGTACCGCTCGGCAACGCCGGTAGTCGGGACAAGGAAACCGCGTCGGGCTCGATATCCGACAATTCGCCGGTGTCGACGTTGTAAAAATGGTGGTGCGGCCCCGGCGTGGAGTCGTAAAACACCCGCGAAGGATCCACGACCACTTCGCGGACGAGGCCCCGCCGTTCGAACAGGCCGAGCGTATTGTAAACGGTCGCGCGCGAGCAGTCCTGCCCCACGCTGCGCAATTGCGCGAGCACCTGATCAGCCGAGAGGTGCTGCGGCCGCGCGAACAACACCCGCGCGATGTCGACGCGTTGCGCGGTCGGCTTCACGCCGGCGCTGGACAGCAGCTCCGTGGCTTGGTTTTCGTCTAACAAAGTGTCGCAAAGTATAGGCGTTGGAACGGCGTCGGGTCCAGCGGCGGCACGGCATCTGCGGCCATCGCAGCGAGCAGTTCCGCGGACCCCGGCGCCAGCGTGATGCCGTTGCGGAAATGCCCGATATTCAGCCACAGGCCTGCGATTTCCGGCACGGGCCCGATGAGCGGGACGCCCTCGGGTGAGCTGGGTCGCAGACCGGCCCAGTGGCGCGATACCGGCAGGGACACGAGCGCCGGCAACAGGGCGTCCGCGTACCGCTTCAGCGCGACACCCGCGTCGTCGGTGGTCGATGCGTCGAAACCGACGTCCTCGACCGTGCTGCCGACCACAATTCGCCCATCGCCGCGCGGCAGCAGGTAGCGGTGCTCATAGGTGACGAGGGTGTTGAGAATGCCGGGCGCACCGGCGATTTCGATTGCCTGACCACGCACAGGGCGCACCGGCACATCGATACCGAGCGGCTCGAGCAACGCCCCGCTCCACGCCCCGGCCGCGACGAGCACGCGGGACGCCGTAAGCGTGGTGCCGTTTGCGAGGCACACTCCGGCGACGCCGGCATCGGTCGTTGCAAGGCCGATCACTTCGCTGCCCCACCGGAGCGCCACATCGCGTTCGGCGGCGCGCGTCGCCAACGACGCGGCAAGGAATCGCGGTTCGACGGCGCCGGCATCGCGCAACCAGACCGCGCCGTCCGTATGCGGACGCACGAGCGAAGGCACCAAATCTTTGATGCGCCCCGCGTCGACACGCTCGCCCACGTCTGCGGGCGCCGCGTCGAACGAGAGCAAGCCCGGTACGGAGAATTTGCGGTTCCAGTACGGATAGCGTTCGCGACTGTAGCGTGCGAGCGCCTGCACACCGGCCGGATATTCCCACGGGTACAGCAGCGTGACGATGCCCGCGGCTGCGCCGGACGCTTCACTCGCCGGTCCCGGCGCGCGTTCGACGAGCGTGACCCGGAAGCCCCGCTCCGCAAGGGCCAAAGCGCTGGTCAGGCCGATGACACCGCCGCCCACAACAATGAAGTCGCCGGCGGCTATGTCACGGGTTGTGGAAGGGGCGGACATCGGCCACCAAGCTTACACCGCGATGAACGGATTCACCGTAATGGAAACGCTTGTGGTTGCGGCCGTGGCGATGGTTCTGGCCCTCCTCGCGTGGCCGTCGTTCGCCGCGCTGGTCGCCGACCACCGCCGCGTGGTCACGGTGAATGCGCTGGTCGCGTCGCTGCAGCACGCACGTCACGCTGCGGCCATGCGCAACCGCGTGGTCAGTGTCTGCCCGAGCGTGGCCGGCATTCAGTGCGGCGACGATTGGCGGCTGGGCTGGGTGGCGTTCACGGAACCTGCGGGCTGGCGGCACGGCGACGACATCCCCGCCGCTGCGATACTGCACCGCGGAGACTCAGCGGCGGGCGTGTCGATCCACGCGAATCGCACGCGGTTCCGGTTCCGGCCCCACGGTCGGTCGACGAACGGCACCCTCGTCGTCTGCCCCGCCCGCGCCATCGTGGTCGCGCCGTCAGGCCGTGTACGCCGCGGCGAATCACGCCCCGAGAGTTGCCCGCCCTGACCGTTCGTCGCGAAAATTGTGCCGCTCGTCGGAAACGGCCCCGGCTGCGCGTAATCGGGGGCTATGCTCTGGCGCATGGAACACAACGGCCCACGCGGATTCACGCTCGTCGAGCTGCTCGTCACGCTCGCCGTGATGAGCATCGTCGCATCGATGGCGCTCCCCGCGTACAACAACCTCATCGCATCGAACCGTCGCGCGGCTGCCATCAACGACGTGCTGACATCGCTGCACGTCGCGCGTAACGAATCCATCACGCGAAACCGCCGCGTTACCGTCTGCCGCAGCAACCCGGCGAAGACCGCGTGCCTCACGGGCGCCGGCGACTGGACGGGCGGCTGGCTCGTTTACACGGACCCGACCAATACCGGCGTCGTGGACGCCGGTGAAGAAATCCTCGCGACCTCCGACGCACCGCGAGGAACCAGCCGGATCCGCTCTTTCGATTTCGGCAGCGCATTGACCTATGCGCCGAACGGTCGCTTGGTCGGCAACGCATCAGGACGCATCCTGCTCTGCGAACTCGGTGACGAAACGGCGTCTCGTGCGGTCGACATCTCGACGACCGGCCGCCCGCGCAGCGACGATGGGGGTGATGCATGCGCCGCATGACCTCGCGTGGATTCACCCTGATCGAGGTGCTCGTCACCTTGTTGATTTTTTCCATTGGCCTACTCGCCGTGGCCGGCCTGCAGACAATCTCGAAAAAGGCGAACTACGACGCTCTACAGCGCACCACAGCCTCGCTGCTCGCGAGCGACATCATCGAACGGATGCGCGCCAATGGGCGGGTGCTTGAGGAGTACATTCTGGACGATGGCACCGGTATCGGCGCAACTGTCGGCGGCGGCACGCTCGCAGAACCCGCGATTGACTGCGCGGCAGCGAACTGCAACGCGACGCAGATGGCCTGGTACGACCTTTTCCAGTGGGAACAGGCGATTGACGGCGCAACCGAGCTCGTGGATGGCGCGGCGACGGGCGGCCTCGTCTCTCCGACCGCGTGCATCGAGGGTCCGTTCGGGGGCGTCGCCGGCGCGTACAGGGTTTCCATCGCCTGGCGCGGCGTCACGCCGCTATCAAACCCGGTCATCCACGCGTGCGGTGAAGGCTCCGGCCTCTACGGAGAGGACGACGAATTCCGCCGTATCCTCACCGTCCGCACCTACATTACACCGACGCAATGATCAAACACCAAAAGGGTATGTCGCTCGCAGAGCTGATGATTGCCATGGCGCTCGGCTTGATGCTGACGCTTGGTATCGCGACGCTGTTCACGCAGACACGCCAGAGTTTCAACCAGGACGAGCAAATTGCGACCATGCAAGCGAACCTGCGCTTCGCAATCGAGGTCGTCGTCGCCGATGCCACGATGGCAGGCTTCTGGGGCGGCGTGCTTGAGCCGATTTCGATCGAGAATGACTCGACGCTATCGATCGCGAACGACTGTGGCGTGGGTGCGGCCGACTGGGCTTACGATCTGTCAACGCCGATAAACGGCGTAGACAATGCGACCGCAGCTGCCGCGGCCGCGGCGTTCGACTGCATCGATGCGGACGAATTCCGCGCCACGACCGACGTGCTCGCCATCAAACGCGTCCGTGGCCTGGCGATCGAGGACAACCCGAATCAGTGCGTCCATGACTTCAACGCCACCGACACGCTCGTGGACAACACGGTATATCTCGCCGACAACGGCATCACCGGGCTCCTGTTCGCGCATCCGGCATCCGGCGCGATCGCCGTCGGCGGCTGCGTCGAGAACCGCGAATATGCGCCGACGGTGCACTACATTCGTAACTTCTCGACGGACGAGGACGACGGCATCCCGACACTGTGTCGCAAGGTGATGGTGATGGGCGTGACACCGACAATGACAACAGAATGCCTGGTCGAGGGCATTGAGCAGCTCCAGATCGAGTACGGCGTCGATGCCAACAGCGATGGCCTGCCGGAGCGGTATCTCTCCGCACCGACCGCCGCGCAGTGGCCGACTGTGACCGCAATTCGCATCCACCTGCTCGCGCGCAGCCTGCGCCCGGAGCAAGGCTACTTGAATCCAAAAGCCTACGTGCTGGGCAATACGACTGTGACGCCGGCGGACAACTTCTACCGCCGCTCGGCGACAACCACGGTCCTGCTACGCAACCCAGCCAACCTGCGGAACCTGGGACGAAATTGATGCGAATCCAACACAAACAAGCCGGCGCCGCGCTGATCACCGCGCTGATTTTCCTGATCATCATCACGATGCTCAGCCTGTCATCGATGCGCTCGAGCATGATGGAGCTCAAGCAGGCGGGCAACGACGAAATCCGCGCGGCTGCATTCCAGAACGCTCAGGCATTGATCGACGCGGTACTCGACACACCCGCGGCGATGGCAGTCGTTGGCGACGTCGGCTTCCGGACTTGCAGCGCCAACCTCGACGAAACCTGTAACGCGACCAGCATCGCGCTGCCCGGTGGGCTGTACGCCGAAGAACTCGCGGACGAATCCATCACCGTGGTCGTCGAGCGGCTCGGCCCGACGTTCCGTCCGCCGCCACGCGGACTCGGTACTTCCGCGCGCATGCTGACCGCTGCAGCGTTCCAGATCGATGCACGATTCGCACGCGGCGACCAAGGACAAGGTCATTCGGAAGTCACGCAGGGAATGCTCATCGTCGTACCCAAGGGGCAATGACATGAAAACACTCATTCGAACCATACTGGTTCTCTCGCTCGGCCTGCTCCCGTCGCTTGTGTACGCCGAGGACATCGAGATTTACATGGCGCCCCAGCAACCCGCGGGTGGCGAACCGCTTGTCATGTTCTCGCTGGATTTCCGCCCCAGCCTCGGCGCGAGCGTGGACAACTACACCGACTACTTCCTCGGCGAACTCGGCGAAGACGATGCCGACGTCCTCGCCATCGGCAATGACTGGTCGTATTTCGACCTCCTGCGCCAGTCAATCCGCGTGGTCATGCAAGACCTCTCGGGGCTGAAAATCGGTCTGATGCTCAACCATAACAACCAGAACAATTGCGCTGGACCGGCGAACGTGAAAAATGGCTGCTCGACCGGCGGCTACATCGCGATGGGATTCCAATCATTGGAACTCGGTGATACCAATGGCGCAAAAGCGCACATGGCGTCGATTCTGCGCGCAATGCCGACCCCGCAGGGTGGCCTCTCGCACTTTCATCAGGGCAAGGAGCTGTTCTTCGAATTCTTCCGCTACCTCACGGGTGGCGATGTCTATAGCGGCCGCAATGGGTACCGCGATTACGCGGGTGCGTCGGGCTCGAGTAACAGTATCAACCTCGACGTGAACTTTCCCGACATCTCGTGGGATACCTCCGTCATGGAGTATGACCGCAGGGTCAGCAACTACGACGTGTACAAATACATCAGTCCGCTTTCGTCGGCGACCCATTGCACGAAGATTTTCACGATCAATTTCCAGATGAACGTCGTCAACTCCGACAGCGATGCCGACAACGCAATCGCCGCGTCGAAGGCCAGCGGCGGCCTCGGCTCGTCGATGGGGAATTTCGCCGACATCGTCGGTTACCTTTATGACGCCGACCTCGGCAATGACACCTACGGCGTCGTGCCAGATATCAATGGCATCCAGAACGTGGTTTCGTACTTCGTCGCGCCGTCGAACCTCGTCAATCACGCGCACATCAAGGCGCAGGCGTCGGAAGGCGGGACTGGGCTCCCCCTCCCCGCCGGCGAGAACCCCGAGGACCTCATCGAAACGCTGAGGAACATCTTCCAGCAGATCCTGTCGGTGTCGACGACCTTCGTCGCGGCATCCGTGCCGGTCAACGTATTCAACCGCTCGGAAATCGTCGACAACGTCTACATCGCGCTGTTCCAGGCGGACGCCGATGGCCGCCCCAGGTGGCCGGGCAGCCTGAAGAAGCTGAAGATCGAGCAGGACGCGCAGACCGTACGTCTCGTCGACGCACTCGACGCCAACGCGGTCGCGCCGGACGGGCGCTTGAATTACGGTGCGCTGACGTTCTGGACAGACAGCGCCTCGTTGCCGCCCGCGGACGTGGACAACGAAGAAGTGGAAGGGCGCGACGGACGCGCGGTCGATCGAGGCGGCGCCGGACAGAAAATTCCCGGCTTCATCTCCGGCAGCCCCGGTGAGACGAATGCCACCGCGGGTGCGCGAACCCTGTACACGGAACCCTCCACGATTACGGATGGAACCTTGATGTCACTCCTTGCGCTCGATGCGACCGCAGCGAATGCAACCCTTCTGCAATCCGCCATTGGCGCCGCCAACGCGACTGAGGCCCTCGCCATGCTGAAGTGGATGCGTGGGCTCGACATCGACGACCTCGACAACGACACGGAAACCGACGACGCACGCCCATGGATCCTCGGGGACCCATTGCATTCACGACCGCTGCCGATCAACTACGGGGCTCGCGGTGACCATACGCTCGCCAATCCCGACATCCGCATCATGATGGGGTCGAACGATGGCTACCTGCGCATGTTCCGCAATACCGACACGAACGGCAACGAGCTCGGAACGGAGGTGTGGGGCTTCATGCCGCGCAGCGTGATGAACAAGATGCCGATCTTGCGCACCGACGAACCGCTCGGTGGCTTGAGCCCACATCCGTACGCGGTCGACGGCGCGCCGGTCGTGTACACCCGCGACGTGAACGGCAACGGCACAATCGATGCCGGTGATCGGGTCATCGTGTACATCGGGCTGCGCCGCGGCGGCAACGCGTACTACGCGCTCGACATCACCGATCCGGATGTCCCCTATTTGCTGTGGCGCATCACGTCCGACGACTCAGGTTTTGAATCGCTCGGACTCACGTTCTCGACGCCGCAGATCGGGACATTGCGTCTCGATATCGATGGCACATTGACCCCCACACCCGTTCTAATATTCGCGGGCGGCTACGACACGAACAAGGACGCACGCGGGGGTGGCGGCACCGACGACAACGAGGGCAATTCGATCTACGTCGTGAATGCGTTGACCGGAGCGCTGATCTGGAACGCGGCGCACGACGAGATGGTCGACAGCATCCCGTCCGACGTCACCGCCGTCGACACGTCCGGGGACGGCTACACGGACCGCATCTACGTGGGTGACACCGGCGGCACGGTGTGGCGGGTCGACACCGTCGGCGACCCGGATTCCGATTGGCTCGTGTACCCGCTCGCTCGTCTCGGCCGGCACTTCGACGACGACAGCCCGGCAAACGAGCGGCGCTTCTTCCACGCGCCCGATGTCGTGCTCGCGCGCGACTCGGAGAGCTCGTTCGACGCGGTGGTCATCGGCTCCGGCGATCGCGCCAATCCACTCGACCGCGGGTATACGGGCGTCATTCCCGAAAATTACCTGTATATGATCAAGGACCGTCGCACGGTCAGCGGCCCGCTACTGGAGGACGAAGTGCTGCCGACCTACGACCCGGACAACCTCGGGGACGTGACCAGCAACTGCATCCAGGCCGGCGACTGCCCCGATGGCGGCACCCCCGACCTCACCCACGGCTGGCGGCTGCGGCTCGAAGAAACTGGAGGCGAGAAGAGCCTCGCGCTCCCGTTCACCATCGGCGGCACGATCTTCTTCACAACCTATCTGCCGCCCGGCGAAGCTGAGGCGGCGACATGCGGACCGTCCGAAGGTGGCGGCGTGCTCTACGCGGTCGCACTCGCGGATGCGCGCTCGACCATCAACTTCGATTCCACCGACGACGACCCGGACAACCCCGGCGAGGCCACGTCGCGTTCCGACCGCACGCGTGCGCTGCGCTCAGGCGGTATCCCGGCGGAGGTGGTATCGTTGCCGCCGAACCGCATCCTGCTGCCGGACCTCTCGACCGAGGCAATCCCGGGCAGCATGCGCTGGCGCACCTACTGGTATGAGGGAGAGCAGACACCATGAGAACGTCGCAACGGGGTTTCTCGCTGATAGAACTGATGGTCGTCGTCGCGATCATCGGCGTGATTGCCGCCGTCGCGTACCCGTCGTACACGGGCTACGTGACCAAGAGCAAGCGCACCGTCGGGCAGTCGACGCTGACGCAGGTCGCGAACCGGCAGGAGCAGTTCTTCATGGACAACAAGACCTACACGGCCGACCTGACGAACCTCGGTTACGCGGCAAGCCCGCTGCCGGTGGACTCGGATGGCCAACCGAACGGCAGCGGCGAAATCGTTTACATCGTGTCGGTGAGCGCGTCGACCGCGAACACCTATACATTGCAGGCGGTGCCGCAGGGGAGCCAGGCGCAGCGTGATACCGATTGCGGAACCTTGAGCCTCACGAACACGGGCGTGAAGACCGCTTCAGGCGCCGGCGCGAACTGCTGGTAAAAAAACGGCCGCGGCGCGTCAGGCGCCGCGGTTTTTGATTTCGCGCAAGAGGTCCTTCGGCAACGAGAACACCACGTTCTCGGGCTTGCCGGGGGCCTCGCTTGCCACCGTTCCGCCCCAAGCGAGTAGCCGATCGACGACTTGGCGAACCAGTACTTCCGGCGCGGACGCGCCCGCGGTCACGCCGACGCGCTCGACCCCCTCAAACCACGCCTGATCGAGGTCGTCGGCACCGTCCACCAGCCATGCCCGCGCGCCCTGCGCCTCGGCGAGCTCACGCAGTCGATTCGAATTCGAGCTGTTGCGCGAGCCCACCACGACCATCACGTCGACCTGCGTTGCCAGCATGCGCACCGCGTCCTGGCGGTTCTGCGTCGCGTAACAGATGTCGTCCTTGCGCGGGCCGGTGATGTCGGGGAACCGCTTGCGAAGGGCATCGATGATTGCAGCCGTATCGTCCATCGAGAGCGTCGTCTGCGTGACGAACGCGAGCCGCGCCGGGTTGTCTACCTCGAGTCGCTCGACGTCTGCAGGCGCCTCCACGAGGTACATCCGGCCGCCGTGCTCACCGTCGAACTGGCCCATCGTCCCCTCGACTTCGGGGTGCCCGGCATGGCCGATCAGGACGACTTCCCGGCCGTCGGCTGCGTAGCGCGAGACTTCCATGTGCACCTTGGTGACGAGCGGGCAGGTCGCGTCGAACACCCGCAGGTCGCGACCGCCCGCGGTACGGCGCACGGACTGCGACACGCCGTGGGCGCTGAAAATCACGGTCGCCCCGTCCGGGACCTCCTCGAGTTCCTCGACGAATACGGCGCCCTTATCGCGCAGCCCGTCGACGACGAAGCGGTTATGCACGACTTCGTGCCGCACGTAAATCGGCGCGCCGAACAGTTCGAGCGCTCGTTGCACGATGTCGATCGCGCGATCGACGCCCGCGCAGAATCCGCGCGGATTGGCCAACATGATTTGCATCAGGAATTTCCTGCGGCCTTCCGGCCGCTACCGAAGAATGCATCGATGAACAGGATGACCGCGCCGACCGTGATCGCGGAATCCGCGACATTGAAAGCGGGCCAGTAAGCGTCCCGCCAATGCAAGTGAATGAAATCGATGACCCAGCCGTATGCCGAGCGATCGATGAGATTTCCGAAAGCACCGCCGAGCACCAGCGCGAGGCCCATCGCGAGAATGTTGTTGCCACGCGGTGGCAGCGTACGCAACCAATAGAGGATGAAACCAATCACACCGACCGCGAGCAGTACGAAGAACCAGCGCTGCCAGCCGCCCGCGTCTGCCAGCAGGCTGAACGCGGCGCCGGTGTTGACCATCAGCGTGAGGTCGAGCACCGGCAACAGTTCGATGCGCTGGAACAAGCCGCGTGGCAACTCACCGCCCGCCGTATGGGTCCAGAAATCCCCGGCGCTCGCGTACCGGCCGAAATGCAGCACCACGGCGAGCTTCGTCAGTTGGTCAGCGACGATGACGCCGACAGAGACCCATAGCCACTTGACGTGGCCGACGCCGACGATGCGCTCGAGCGTCAGCATCACGCCCACCGCCGGCGTTCGCCAGCGCCGTCGAGGTTGTCGGCACACCGATCGCAGATTGTTGGATGCGCTGCAACGGTGCCGACGCTCGCGCGCCGGTGCCAGCAGCGTGCACATTTTGCGTCGTCGACCTTCTTGATCTCGATGCGCAGTTCGCCGTCGGCGCGGTGGACACGCGCGTCGGAAGTGATGAACACGAATCGCAATTCGTCGCCGAGCATCGCGAGATTGTCGTACACCGCGCCGCCACAGTACAAATCAACACGCGCGTCCAATGCCGAACCGATGTCGCCCGCGGCCCGCCGCTGCTCGAGCTCCCGCGAGACCGCCTCGCGCACTTCGAGCACTTGAGTCCAATCGACCGGGCCCGTCCTGCGCGGTTCAGGCAACGCGTACCAAGTCGCGGCGAATACCGAGCCGACGCGCTCACCCGGGAGATGCTCCCAAATCTCGTCCGCCGTGAAGCTCAGGATCGGCGCGAGCCAGCGCACCATCGCCTCTGCGACATGATGCATCGCGGTCTGCGCCGAGCGACGCGCATGTGACGCCGCAGGGAGCGTATATTGCCGGTCCTTGATGACATCGAGGTAGAAACTGCCGAGGTCGACCACGCAGAAGTTATGCACGCGTTGGTAGATCTGGTGGTACTCATAGGACAAATACGCGTCCGTCACATGCCGTTGCAGTTCGGCAGCGCGCGCGACGATCCAGCGGTCGAGTGCGACCATCTCGTCGACCGCGACCGCGTCCGTGACCGGGTCGAAGTCGTCGAGGTTCGCGAGCAGGAAACGCGTGGTGTTGCGCATGCGCCGGTACGAATCCGACATGCGCTTCAGGATTTCGTCCGACACGTTCATCTCGCCCCGGTAGTCGGTTGCCGCAATCCACAGACGCAAGACGTCGGCACCGAGCGTGCCGAAGACCTGCTGCGGGGCGATGACATTGCCGAGTGACTTTGACATCTTGCGGCCCTGCGCGTCGACAGTGAAGCCGTGCGTGAGTACTGCGCGGTAAGGCGCTGTGCCGTGCATGGCGACGGCGGTCAACAGCGACGACTGGAACCAGCCGCGGTGCTGGTCCGATCCCTCAAGATACAGGTCCGCCGGAAAATCGAGCCCGCTGCGAGTGCGTTGCACACAGTCGTGGACGAGGCCCGAGTCGAGCCACACATCGAGCACATCGTTGACCTTTTCATAGATGGCCGCGTCGTCGCCGAGCAGTTCCGCTGGGTCGATCTCGAACCACGCATCGATGCCGCCCTTCTCGACACGCTGCGCAACCTTCTCGAGCAACGCTGCAGTATCAGGGTGTGGTTCACCCGTCTCGCGGTGCACGAAAAACGCGATCGGCACGCCCCAGGTCCGCTGGCGCGAGATGCACCAGTCGGGCCGACCCGCGACCATGTTCTCGATACGCTGTTGGCCCCACCCGGGTATCCACTCGACTTCCTGGATGGCTTGCAGCGCAGCGGATCGAAGGCTGGTGGGAGCGACGCTCTCGGCGTCGCGATTGCCGTCCATCGCAATGAACCACTGCGACGTCGCGCGAAGAATGACCGGCGTCTTGTGCCGCCAGCAATGCGGGTAGCTGTGGCTATAGTCCTCGTGATGCAGCAAGGCGCCGCGCTCGCGCAACACATCGACGATCGCATTGTTCGCCTTGAACACGAACTGGCCCGCGAACAATTCGGTGTCACTCACAAAAACACCGTTGGCATTCACGGGGTTGTAGACCTCGAGGCCGTACTTCTGGCCCACGATGAAGTCATCCTGGCCATGGCCCGGCGCCGTATGCACCGCGCCGGTACCGGATTCCAGGGTCACGTGCTCGCCGAGGACGACCGGCACTTCCAGGTCGTAGAACGGGTGCTTGAGCCTCGCATGCTCAAGCCGCGCGCCCTTGAAGGTCTCGAGCACGCGCACGTCGGCGAGACCCGCGCGCTTCGCGACCGCGTCGAGCAAGCCCGCCGCGACCACGATGCGCTCGCCGCCCGCCTCCGCGAGGACGTAGTCGAGTTCCGGGTGCACCGCGACCGCGCGGTTCGCCGGCAACGTCCACGGCGTGGTGGTCCAAATCACCAAACTCACGGACCTTGTGGTGGGAGCGACGCTCTGCGTCGCGATTGCTTGGTCTAGCGCCGAAGGGTCGGCGAAGGTGAACTTCACATCCACCGCCGGCGACACGCGTTCCGCGTACTCGACCTCCGCCTCGGCAAGCGCAGAGCCGCAGTCGAGGCACCAATGCACGGGCTTCGCACCCCGGTACAGCGCACCCGATTCATAGATGCGGGCGAGCGCCCGCAGCTGGTCGGCCTCGTACTGCGGCGCCATCGTCAGGTACGGATTCTCCCAATCGGCGAGCACGCCTAGGCGCTTGAAATCGGCGCGCTGGCGGTCGACCTGTTCCAATGCGTACGCGCGGCACGCCGCGCGGAACTCACGCGCGGTGACTTTGTCACCCGGCTTACCGAGCTTCTTCTCGACGACGAGTTCGATCGGCAGGCCATGGCAATCCCATCCGGGAATGAATGGCGTGGCGTGACCGGCAAGCGTGTGCGACTTGCAGACGATGTCTTTCAGGACCTTGTTCACCGCGTGGCCGATGTGGATGTCGCCATTGGCGTACGGCGGCCCGTCGACGAACACGAAGGGCTCCGCGCCGGCGCGCGCGGCGCGCACTTGGCCGTACAGGTCCTGACCCTGCCACACGGCGAGGCGGTCCGGCTCGCGCTGTGCGAGATTCGCCTTCATCGGGAAATCCGTCTTCGGCAGATTCAACGTGTCTTTATAGTCGGTCACTAAGTTCTCAGTTCACGGATTGTGGGAGCGGCGCCCGTGCGCCGCGATTTCGTCAACGTCGGCGGCGATTGCGTCTCGAAGCCGCTTCAAATCGGTCATTTTCTCATGCGCGCGCACAAATCGCTCGAATTCCACCTGGAGCCGTACGCCGTACAGGTCTCCGCTGAACGACAACAAGTGCGCTTCGAGCGTGTCATTCGCCCAATAAACTGCCGCAGGGCGCCACTCGTCCACGTCGCCGATGCGCACGCGGGCCGCGTACGAGCCCTCGGCGAGCGCAAGCTGGACGCCCGGAATCAGGTTCGCGGTCGGAAAGCCGAGCTTCCGCCCCAGCGCATTTCCGCGCATTACAGCGCCCGAGACGACGTACGGTCGCCCGATCAGCGCCGCCGCGGTTGCGATGTCTCCTGCCGCGAGCGCTGTGCGGATACGCGTGCTGCTGATGCGCTCGCCGTCGGCCTCAAGCGTCGGCGACGACGCGACCGTGAAACCGTGTTCGTTGCCGAGCGCCCTCAGTATCTCGAGATCGCCGGACCGCTGATAGCCAAACCGAAAATCATCGCCGACGATCACCGCCTGGACGTGCAGCCAACGAACGAGGATCTCCTCGACGAAACCGCGCGCATCCAACGCCGCGAGCGCATCGTCGAAGTCCATGCAGGCGACGTTTCGGATGCCGGCCGCGGCAAGCGCGACGAAGCGATCGTCGACCGTCTGGATACGCGGTGGCGCATCAGCGCCGTGCAGGAATTCGCGCGGCAACGGGTCGAACGTCACGACGACGGGCTCGACGCCGAGCACCTCGGCGCAGTCTCGCAGGTGCGCAATGACCGCCTGGTGCCCCCGGTGGACGCCGTCGAACGATCCGATCGTCACCGCCGATGCAACGACCTCGCTCATGGCAGCGCGATCCTGAGGGCTTGTGGCCGGACCCCGAGCGCCGCAAGCGCGAGCGCGTAAACGACGATTCCCGCACCGATGACACCCGCGAGGCGCAGTGCGCGCCCCATGGTCTCAAGCGCGTGCCAGTCCATCAGCGGGCCGGCGAACCAAGCGACGACGACGCCCATCACAGCGGTCGCGACGACGACGCGGACGAGGAACGGCCACCAGCCCGGCCGCATCCACAGCACGCCGGCGCGCTTCAGGCCAAGATAGAGGAGGCCCGCATTGATGAACGCCGCAACAGAGGTCGCCAGCGCGAGACCGGCATGCGCGCCCGGCAGCCCCGACCACACCCATGGCACGACGAAAAGCACATTCAACGCCATGTTCGCGCACAAGGCGATGATGCCGATCCGCACCGGAGTACGCATGTCCTGCCGCGCATAGAAGCCAGGCGCGAGCACTTTCACCAACGCAAAACCGAGGATGCCGAACGCGTAGGCCATCAGGCTCAACCGCGCCATCGTGGTGTCTCCGGCCGTGAATGCGCCGCGTTCGAACAAGGTCGCGAGCAACGGCCCTGCGAGCGTGAACAAGCCGACTGCGGCCGGGAGGATGATGAGCCAGACCCACCGCAGCGACCAATCAAGCGTCGCCGCGAACGCTTCGCGCGAAGCGGTCGCGTGCTGCCCGGACAGCCGCGGCAACACCACCGTCGCGAGGGCGATTCCGAACACGCCGAGGGGGAATTCCATCAGCCGATCCGAGTAATACAGCCACGGGATACTGCCCGCCACGAGAAAGGACGCGATGATCGTGTCGAGCAACAGGTTCACCTGTGCGACCGACGATCCGAAAACGGCGGGTAGCATCAATCGCCCGATGCGGCGGACGCCCTCGCGCGCCGCCGCGATGTCGCCCGTACGGCGCCATGGGCGAGGCATCAGGCGGAGCTTCATCAGGAACGGGACTTGGAACGCGAGCTGCAGGATGCCGGCAATCAGCACGCCGATGGCGAGGCCGAGCCCGGGATTCTCGAACCGCGGCGCGAGCCACAATGTCGCTGCGATCAGCACGAGGTTCAAGAGCACCGGCGTGAACGCAGACGGTGCGAACCGCCCCCACGTGTTCAGGATGCCAGCAGCCAGCGCTGTCAACGAAATGAACAGGATGTACGGGAACGTCCAGCGCAGCATCTCGACCGCGAGCGCGTAGGTTCCCGCATCGGCGTCCATCCAGAATCCAGGGGCGAAAACGATCACGAATACCGGCGCCGCGACGACACCGACCACGGTCAACACAAAGACGGCGCCGCCGAGCAGGAGCGCAGCGCGATCGACCAGCGCACGCGTCTCGTCGTGCGTGTGCTTTTCCTTGTACTCAGACAGCACCGGCACGAACGCCTGCGAGAACGCGCCCTCGGCGAACAAACGTCTCAGGAAATTCGGGATTTTGAAGGCGACCAGGAAGGCCGCCATGAACGCGCTCGCGCCGCCTACGTACGCGAACAAGATGTCGCGCGTGAAGCCGAGGATACGCGACAGCAGCGTCATGCCGCTGACCACTGACACCGACTTGAACAGGGAGCGAGTCATTGCTTCGGCATGATACCGAAGGGGGGGGGGAAAAAAAAAAAAAAAA
>JBBEAN010000012.1:0-7399 GCA_040882865.1 Gammaproteobacteria bacterium | reverse complement strand
AAAGTACCGGATACGGAGATCCGGTACTTTGTTCTGACCCCTTCATTTTCGCGACGCCGAGGGCGTCGCACCCACGAGGCTTAACTCTTCAGGTGGGCGTTGAGCCGGCTCTTGTGGCGCGCGGCCTTGTTCTTGTGGATGAGCCCCTTGCGGGCCATGCCGTCGATGACGGGGACGGCCTCTACGTAGAATTTCTGTGCGTCGTCCTTGCGGCCTTCTGCCAGCGCCTTCACGACTTTCTTGATCTGCGTGCGCATCATCGAGCGCAGGCTCGCATTGTGCTGCCGGTGTTTCTCCGACTGGCGGGCGCGCTTCTTGGCTTGTGCGGAATTGGCCACTGCTACTGCTCCTGAATGATTCGGTCTGGACGAAAGCCGGGCATTTTACCCATTTTTCGGGGCCCCGGTCAATTCCAGGTGGCGCATCACCGCTTGGGCAAGCTCGCGCGTCCCCGCTCCCGTGGCGCCGGAAATCCGAAACACCGGGCCCACCCAGCCGAGGCGCTCGACGAGGTCCGTACAGACGCCTTCGGCGACGTCGGCGGTCAGCAGATCGAGCTTGTTCAGCACGAGCCAGCGCGGTGCGGCGGCAAGTTCGCCGCTGAAACGCGCCAATTCCCCGCTGAGGGTGCGAACGGCCGTCACGGGGTCTTCGTCGGGGTCCGCCGGGGCGATGTCGACGAGATGCAGCAGGAGGCGCGTTCGACCCAAGTGCTTCAGAAACTGGATGCCGAGGCCCGCACCCTCCGCCGCGCCCTCGATGAGCCCGGGGACATCGGCCATCACGAAGCTCTGGAGATCGCCCACGCGCACCACCCCGAGATTCGGGTGCAGTGTCGTGAACGGGTAGTCGGCGACGCGCGGTCGGGCGGCCGACAACTGGCGGATCAGCGTGGACTTGCCGGCGTTCGGCAGCCCCAAGAGGCCGACATCCGCGAGCAACTTCAACTCGAGTCGGAGGGTGCGCTGCTCGCCCGGCGTGCCCTTCGAAGACTGGCGCGGCGCGCGGTTGACCGAGCTCTTGTACCGTGTATTGCCGAGCCCGTGAAAGCCGCCCTTTGCGACCAGCAGCCGCTGGCCATGCTCAACGAGGTCGCCGAGCAACTCGTCGGTCTCGTCGTCGTACACGAGCGTGCCGAGCGGCACCGGGATCTCGACGTCGTCGCCGCCCTTGCCCGTACATTCCGCGCCCATGCCGTTCTGGCCGCGCCCCGCATTGAAACGCCGCTTCACCTGGAAATCGGCGAGCGTATTGATGCCCTCATCGACGACGAGCCAGACGCTGCCCCCGTCGCCGCCGTCGCCGCCGTCGGGGCCGCCCATCGGCTCGTACTTCGCACGTCGGAAGCTCACGCAGCCGGCGCCGCCGTCGCCGCCGGCGACTTTGATGACGGCTTCGTCAACGAATTTCATGTCGCTATTTTAACCCCTGATACAAAAAAGCCCCGCACTGGCGGGGCGTTTAGCGAAGCACGATCGCGACGCAAAGGCGTCGCTCCTACAGTGTTGGTTACTCGGCGACGACCGAAATCGTGCGGCGCTTCTTCGCGCCCGTGACCCGGAACTGGACCTTGCCGTCCGTCGTCGCAAAGATGGTGTGGTCGCGGCCGATGCCGACGCCGGTGCCGACGTGGAACTGGGTGCCACGCTGGCGCACGATGATGCTTCCGGCGCTGACCTGCTCGCCACCGAAGCGCTTGACGCCCAGACGTTTGCTTTCTGAGTCGCGACCGTTGCGGCTGCTGCCGCCTGCTTTTTTATGTGCCATGCCGGTTAGCCCTTGATGCTGGTGATCTGAAGTTCGGTGTACGGCTGACGATGACCCTTGAGCCGACGATAACCCTGGCGGCGCTTGAACTTCTGGATCATCACCTTGTCGCCCTTGCCGTGTGCCTTGACGGTCGCGACGACGCTCGCGCCTGACACGTAGGGCGCGCCGATTTTCACCTGCTCGCCTTCGCCGACCATCAGGACGTTGTCGAACTGGATTTCGCTGTCCGCATCGGCAGTCAGCAGTTCCACGCGCAGGGTCTCACCCTCGCTCACCCGGTACTGCTTACCTCCGGTCACAATCACGGCGTACATCGTTGTTTCTCCACGACCAATCGGCGGAATCAAAGAGCGGGAATTCTAGCGGCGTTCAGGCCCGAAAGCAACCGCTGGGACGCATGGGGTCAGGCACCAACGGGACAGGTAGAATACACGAATGCCTCTGGAAACCATTCGCGCACTGGTCGCCGACGACATGGCGGCCGTCGACCGCTTGATTGCGGGCCGTTTGCGGTCCGAAGTGTCGCTAATCGACCAAATGGGCCACTACATCGTCAACAGCGGCGGCAAGCGCCTGCGGCCCACGCTGGTCCTGGTCGCGGCCGGGGCCTGCGGCTATTCCGGCACCCGCCACCACGAGCTCGCCGCCATCATCGAGTTCATCCACACGGCCACCCTGCTCCACGACGATGTCGTAGACGCATCGGCCCTCCGCCGCGGCCACGAGACCGCGAACGCGGTCTGGGGCAACGAGGCGGCGGTGCTGGTCGGAGACTTCCTGCACACACGCGCCTTCCAAATGATGGTGGAGGTCGGCGACATGCGCGTGATGGCCATCATGGCCGACGCAACGAACACCATCGCCGAAGGCGAGGTCCTGCAGCTCATCAACTGCCATGACGCGGACACGACCGAGGCCCGCTACCTCGCGGTCATCCGCCGCAAGACCGCCCGCCTGTTCGAGGCCGGCGCCCAGTGCGCAGCCGTGATCGCCGGTCAGTCTGCCGAAATAGAGCGCGCGCTCACGGAATACGGCATGCGGCTCGGCAGCGCATTCCAGCTCATCGACGATGCGCTGGACTACGGGAGCTCCGGCACGGACACCGGCAAGAACATCGGCGACGATCTCGCCGAGGGCAAGCCGACGCTGCCGCTCATTTACGCGATGCGCAACGGCACGCCGGCACAAGCGGCGCTGGTCCGGAAAGCCATCATCGACGGGGGTCTTGAGCGCATCGACGGGGTCCTGGACGCCATTGAATCGACCGGCGCCATCGCTTACACTGCCGGGCTCGCGCGCGCCGAGGCAGAACGCGCCGCGGAGGCGCTCGCCGCGCTGCCCGGGTCGCCGTTCCGGGATGCGCTGGAGGCCCTCGCGGCTTTCTCCGTGAGCCGCAAATATTAGCCAGTTCGGGGTATAGCTCAGCCTGGTAGAGCACTGCGTTCGGGACGCAGGGGCCGGAGGTTCAAATCCTCTTACCCCGACCATTTTTTTTCGGTACGCTGGTCGGTATGCATCGAATCCCGCCACTTTCGCATCTGGAATCCGTGCTCGGCGCGGCCATCCGCATCGACGCCGCGGTGGGTGGCGTACTGCAAGTCATGGCGCCGGACCGGCGCACGCTCACGATGCTGGTCTGCCGGGGCCTCACGCCCGAATTCGAGCAACATTTCGCCGAAGTCGTCGAGGGCGACGGCAGCGCGTGTTCACAAGCGATGACCGAGCGACGCCGCGTTGTCATCCGCGACGTCGATATCGACCCGGATTTCGCGCCTCATCGTGATCTCGCCGCCGCGTGCGGTTTTCGCGCCGTGCAGTCGACCCCATTGATCGACAGCGACAACCGTTTGCTGGGTATGCTGTCGACACATTTCGCGCAGCCGCATCATCCGTCCACGGCCAGCCTCAAGGACCTCGACCGGTGCTGTCACGTCGCGTCGCTGATGCTCGAGTGTCTTGCACACAAAGAAGCCATCGAGGAACTCGACCGCAAGACGGGGGTCCCTTTCCGCGCGTTGTCGCCCCATGGCGCCCATGCCGCGAACGCCGCGCGCACGCTACTGCCGCTGCTCGCGCAGGACACGGGCCACGTATTGCTCGCGAAGGTGGAAACCAACATGGGTATCGTCGCGGTCGAACTCAGCGCACTTCAGAAACGGCTGGCCGTCGCCTAGCTCCCGGATGGCTTGAGGGCCTTGTCCTCGACGTAAGTGCCGAACGCGGAGATGTCGGTCAGCAGCGCCATTTCATCGTCGGGAAGCTCGATCAGCAGGTGGCGGCGCGACACGTCCTTGTGGCCCGTGCCGACGCGCACGTCCGCGTCGGGCGCACGGCCGATGACATTCAATCCTGCGTGCAACGTCTGCTCGACGCCGTTCTCGTCGATGAGCTTCAAGCCGCCGCCGCGCTTCAGCTTGTATTGCTGCTTCGACAGGAACAGATAGACCTCATCCCCATCACGCACGGTCAGCGAGACCTTCTCGCCCTTCGGTAACCGCGTGATTTCTCCGGCCGGCGCTTTCGGCGACAACCGCCCGTACTCATCGACCTGTGCGAAGCGCACGAAGTGGCCACTCTCGACGAACTGGTCGGGCACAGGCTCGTCCTTCGCCTTACGCCGTTCGCGGAAAATCGCGCGCACGACGTCGTGGCGTGAATTCAAGTACTGCAGGTACTTGACCAGCGCGACACGCTTATACGCATCGTGGATGGACTGGTCGGCGTTGAGCGCCGCGATGAACGCGCGCCACTGGTGATCGTTCGAGAACAGCGTGGCCTCGAGCATGCGCAGCGAATGGCTGATTGAGTCGTTCTTCGTGATGGACCGCAGCAATACTGTGACGAAACGGCGCTTCACGTCACGGATGCCCTCGATCTCCGCGATCAGGTCCTCGTCCGTTTGCCGCATCAGCTGCGCAATCTTCGCGCCGGGTACATCGGTGCGACTCGCGAGCGCGAATTCAAAATCCCGAACGGAGTTGAAGGTCAGACGGCGGTTGCCGACCGGCAACGTGATGCCGGAAGGCGTGCGGACGAAGCGATCGATCAGCGCGCGGAACATGGGCGTCGGACGCTCACGGAAGGCCGAAACAGCGGCAGGTGTACCGGGCAGGTCCCACGGGGGCCGCAGCCGCGCGGGACGGCGTACGATTCCAATAAAGGTTTTTTCATCCATGCCCCCGAGTGAACCACAGTGTCCGCCGGCGCACTGTGACGCGGTTGGCAGTTCAGACCGAACAGCACCCCGCGACGACCGCGACCTGGCTAGGCGTCGACAGCGCGCGTGTGAGCACTTGCTCGCAGTCGGTTTCGTCCGGGTCGCACTCTTCGATTTCCTCGTAATCCTCGCGCTGGTCACGCGGTAGCAGCAGGCCTTGCTCGACCGCCCACAGCGAGATTTGCTCGAACAGTGAAGGATCGATCGCGCCCGATTCGCTGACGCCGCCACCCTGCTCTCGACTGGCGGCTTGCTGGCCGGCGCTATTGTTCGAGGCCTGATCATTCGTCGTGATGTTCCGGGCGAGCGCCATTGCGCGCGCATTCGGTGCCTGCAGGCCCTCGAGGATGCTGATGCTCGTGTCCGGGTTGATGAACGACTGCTGGCTGCCGAGCGCCGTCTCGACCGGCGCCGGAGCCCCGCCCGCGGTCAGTTTTTCGACGTTCAATTCCTGGCCGAAGCCTTCACCGATCGCCTCGTCGGCGACCATCAGGATGCTGTCGGCCCGGAAGATGCCTGCTTCGCCCGCGTCATTCAGGATGCTGCCGCCGGCTGCGACCATCACGAGCGTGCCTGCCTCGATGACGCCGTTCGCCAGCACGATGTCGCCGATGTTCGAGAGCAGGACGAGCGCCCCGTCCGCCGAGACCGAAATTGACTCGTTCAGGGTGATTGCGCCGGCGACGATCGGCGTCGCGTTGTCCGCGTCAACGGCGCCGATGGTCAATACGCCGTCGAATCCGTTGAACGCGGCACCGGACAGGTTCAAAGTGCCCGACGTGCCGCCGATGTCGATCGCTGCGCCCTCGGTGGCAGGCAAGATGGACAGCGCGCCTGAACCCCTGACGCTGCCGGCGCCGCCGTTGAGGTCGACCGTATCGGAAATCAGCACCGCGGTATTGGCCGCGTCAACCTGCACGACCCCGTTGAAGACGATCGCGCTCGCGATCAAATCGCCGTTGATCACGGCGCGCCCGGTGTACTCCTGCACACCCGTCGTCACGATGCCATCCGTGACATGGATGGATGTATTTCCGCCGATGACTGTCAGAGCGGCAAGCGGCGTGTTCCCGCCGACCTGCGCGTTGAAGTTGACGTCGCCCGAACCCGCATTGACCGTGAGCGCGTGCGCCCCGTTCACCGTGCTCATGAACGTCACATTGGAGCCGGCCGCCGATGCCTGGACGGTGACGTCGTTGGCGAGGATCACGGCACTGTTGAAGCGGATATTGCCGCCGCCGGCGCTCGTTGTGAGGTTACCGCGCAGTGTTGTCGCGCCATTGTAGGTCTGGGCATCCGTCGTGCGCACCGCGCGCAGGTCGAGCGCGCCACCCGTCAGCGTGACCGAGGTGAGCGCAGTGCCGGTGCCGGTCGCCGGGAGCGTAATCGGCGCAGTGCCTGCGTTGATGGCGAGGGCGTGCGCGCCATTGATCGAGCTCGCGGCCGAGAAATCGACTGCCGTGTTCGCCGTTGTGATGGTCGTCGGGCCACCGAGCATCACTGCCCCGGCCAATCCGCCGAGCGCCAGGCTGTTGACGTTGACCGTGCCGTCGAAGCTGACGGTGCCGGCCGAAATCAACGTGAAGCGATGGCTGCCGCTGACGCCCTCAAGGTCGATGGTGTCGGCGTCGAAAGTCGTGTTCGCCTGCATGACGACCGGGCCGTTCATCACGATCGAATCGCCGGTGTGCACACCGTTGGTCTCGATGGTCGTCGCGTTGACGGTCTGCGCACCCGAGGTCGCGACGTTGCGGGCGAAGTGCGCGGTGGTGTGGGCGGCGATCGCGAGTTCCGCACCATTCACCGCACCATTGAAGGTGACCGCCCCAGCGCTTGAGGACAAGGTGCGGGTTCCGGTGAGTGTCACATTCCCGGAGTAGGTCTGGTTGCCGCTGGTGGTGACGTCCGCGGCGAGCGCGCTCGTGCCGGAGACCGACAACGACGAGAGCGTGGCAGCGCCGTCGAGGTCAAGGTTACCGGCGATCGTCAGCGCGCGGGTCGCGCCAGTGACGGTCGAGCCGAAGTTCACGGTCGTGCCGGTCAGCGTACGGTTGCCCGTCAACGTCACGGCGCCGGTGTAGGTCTGGGTGCCGGCCGTGATCACGTTCGCGCCGAGCGTCGCGGCACCGTCCACGGTGAGGTTGCCCGTTCCGTCCACGGCGCTCTGGAACGAGACCGTGGACGCGGTCAGCGTGCGGTTGCCGGTGAGCGCGACCGTGCCGGAGTAGGTCTGCGTACCGGTGCTGGTCACGTTCGCGCCGAGGCTCGAGGTGCCGGACACCGCGAGCGACGTCAAGCCGGTCGCCGCCCCATCAAGATCGAGGTTGCCGGTGATGGTCAGTGCGTTGCTGCCGCCCGCGAGCGTCGAGCCGAAGTTCACAGTGCTGCCGGTCAGCGTGCGGTTGCCGCCGG
>JBBEAN010000011.1:0-9042 GCA_040882865.1 Gammaproteobacteria bacterium | reverse complement strand
CAACGTGGCCAACCGTGCCGACGTTAAGATGCGGCTTCTTGCGTTCGAATTTTTCTTTCGACATCAGCGACTCTCCCGAATCATTTTCATTTATAAGTAACTGGAGCCCATAACCAGATTTGAACTGGTGACCTCTTCCTTACCAAGGAAGTGCTCTACCGACTGAGCTATATGGGCGCCCATAACCTGGAGCGGGTGATGGGATTCGAACCCACGTCATCAGCTTGGAAGGCTGAGGTTCTACCATTGAACTACACCCGCAGGCCTTCACTTCCCATCATCTCTGGTGGAGGGGGGAGGATTCGAACCTCCGAAGGCTGAGCCGGCAGATTTACAGTCTGCTCCCTTTGACCGCTCGGGAACCCCTCCGCAAATACAAGCCGCGTATTGTCAGTCAGCCGGCAAAGCCATGTCAACCGAAAAACCGACGATTTTCGGGCTATTGCGCGGGGTTAATGCCGAGCAACGCGATGTCGAACACCAGCATGCCTTTCGGCGCGCCGGGGCGGGTCGAGTTGTCGTAGGCGAGTGAACCGGGAATCCAGACCCGAATGGTGTCACCGGGCCGCATCAGCTGCAGTGCCTCGGTCCAGCCGGCGATGACACCGCGGACCGGAAAAGTCGCCGGTTCGCCGCGGACGACCGAACTGTCGAACATTTCGCCGTCCTCGGCGCGCCAGCCGGTGTAATGGACCGTGACCGTGTCGCTTGCGGTGACGAGGGGACCGTCCTTCGGGCCTTCGACCAAGCGGCGATACGCCAAGCCGCTGTCCGTGGTCGTCGCATCCTCGGGCGGTGCGGCGACGTCTGGCGGTGATCGCGACGGATCAGTCGGCGGCTCCGGCGACGGATCGGCGACGGCCGGCTCAGGGACCGTAGATTCGGTCGAATCTGGCGCGTCGCAGGCGGCGAGAAACAGAATCAGGGGTAGCAGAATCAGTGCGCGGTACATACCGACCTCCTATTGAATGGTGCTGGCGGAGGGAATCGAACCCCCGACCTTCTGATTACAAATCAGTTGCTCTACCGACTGAGCTACGCCAGCGCTGCGGCGGCCGATTGTAGGCGATTCAGGCGCTCAATCACACGGCCGCGGCTGCAAAAGCAGCGGTGCATCTTCGTTGAGCGCAAGTTCGACGACCGCGGCCGCGGCCGGCGAGCCGCCGGCAGGCGCCGGAAAATCGAGCCACCATACGGTCGATTCGCGGCGGCGTTCGCCGATCTCGACCTGAAAACCCATTGCCCGGAGCCGTCCCGCTTGCTGTTCTGCGCCGTCGCGTTGCCGGAACACCCCGAGCGACACCGCGTTCCGGGTATCGCCATCGACGACGACGTAGAAATCCCGGACACCGGCGAGGCGCAACTGTTCGACGACCGCAGCGGCCGCCTCGCGATTCGGTGCAGGCGGCGTGTGGACCCAGAACCCGAGTCGCTCAGACGCGTCGACCGCGCGAGGACGCGCCGGCAGGCCGAGCCCCGTCAAGCGCGCAGCGGCTGCGAGCGCGGCCTCGCGGTCGGCGAACGGGCCGAGCGCCTGGCAGCTGGCGTTCGTATCCACCGTCACAACGGCCTCGGGCTCCGCGCCAGGCAGGGTTTCCAGCGGCGCTTCAAAGATCGGCGGCGGTGTATCCGGCAATTCGGCGACCAAGACCAACGGCGAAGCGGCGAGCGGCGGTGCACCTGGAGCGGCTGGACCGGTGGGGCGCGTATACAGCCAGGCTGCGAGCAGCAGGTTCGCGACGACGAGTGCAAGCGCGAAGCCCCGAATCATGGTTGATCCGCCCACGCCATCAACCCATGCAGCACCAGCGGCTCGTCGACAACGGCATCCGGAAACTCTGCGGCAAGCGCGGCGGCATCGCCGCCACAGAACAACAGCTGCGGCGCTTCACCGAGGACCTGCGTTGCCGTGCGTCGTGCACGATCGACAAACCCAAGCGCGGAATGACGCACGCCTGCGTGGATTGCGCCGGCGGTGTCGGTCGCAAAGCCTACGGCGCCGTCGGTGCCGCCCAAGGTCCGGGCGAACCGCGTGCCCTGGACAAGCGCCGAGACCGCGAGCGCGAATCCCGGCGCAATCCAGCCGCCGAGGTGCGCTCCATCGGCGGACATCGCGTCAACGGTGATGGCAGTCCCCGCATCCACGACGCAAACCGCGCCGCGGTGGCGAACGCGTGCACCGATGAGTGCCGCCCAGCGGTCGGCACCCAAGCGCGCCGGCTCAGGATAACCGTTGGTGACGCCACAACTCGCAGCACTCGCAGTGAGCGTGCGGACCACATGGCCGCGCAGTGCGACTGCCGCCACACCGGTGACGTCGGCCACGATGATTTCGTCGGGTCGAATGAGGGTCTCGAGTATCTGTGAAAGCGCGCTCGCCGGATTGCCGTGGTGCGCGATGGCCGCCATCGCCCCGCCGGCTTGGGCATATTTGATCCGTGAATTGCCGACGTCGACGTAGAGGCGGTTCATTAGGCGCGCGCCCGGACCGACACTTCGCCCGCGGTGAACCGACGGATGCCATCCGCCGTCGCCACGCGCAACGCGCCATCGTCGTCGATGCCGGCCGCGGTCCCATCGACCGCCTCATGGTCGAGGCGCACGCGGACCTGCTTGCCGGCGAGCGCATCGTAAGCGCGCCACCGCGCGCGGAACGGCGTGAACCCTTTATGAGCAAATTCGTCGAACGCGGCCATCAGCGCGTTGAGGATACCCGCGATCAACGAATCGCGTGGCGGCAACTTGGCCGGCAGCGATGCAAGTTCTGCCCAACGTTGGTCGATGACTTCGTTCGCCTCGGACGGCAAACGCCAATTGATGCCAATGCCCGCGACGGCGCGCGTGCTCCCGCCTGCCTCGGTTCGGCTCTCCACGAGCAGTCCGCCGAGCTTCGCGTCGTCAACGACGAGATCGTTGGGCCATTTGAGGCGGACCTGCGGGTAACCGAACCCGGCGAGTGTGTCGCAGACGGCGACGCCAGCGACGAGACCGATACCACCGAACCCCGCCGGTGTATGTAAAAACGGGTACGCGAGCGACACACAGACCGCGGAGCCGAACGGCGAATACCAAGTGCGGCCCCGTCGGCCGCGCCCGGCCGATTGGAATTCCGCGACGCACGCTGCGGGTCCTGCGGTCGACTGCTGGAGCAAGCGGCTGTTCGTCGAGTCGAGCTCCCAGGCGACTTCGAGGGATCGGAGGCGGGTCCTGACTGGCAGATGCAGGCCGGCGAAAATCTGCTCGCGATTGAGCAGCGGCATGCCACCATGGATTCGATAACCGCGGCCGCGGACTGCATCGACCGGAACGCCGCGTGCGCGCAACACACGAACCTGCTTCCAGACCGCTGCGCGCGTGATGCCGAGACGCTCAGCGATCGACTCGCCCGACACGAACTGGCCGCTCGCGAGCTCGCCAATCAGTCGCTCGCCCGCGGCGCGCGTCACCGGCGCGCGCGGAACAACATGACTTTGTGGAACCGATTCTCGCTGCCGGCGCGCATGCGCGCGATATTGCTGCGGTGCGTGTACAGGATGAACACCGTCATCGCAGCGGCGAATGCTCCGAATGGCGTCAGCAGACCGCCGTCAAGCGCGATGGCCGACCACACGATCATCGAGCTCGTCGCAAGGATCGTCGCCAGACCAACAAAGCCGCTGAGGACCAGCACGACCCCAAACGTCGCGAGGACAACAAGCAAGGCCGCGGGCGCAAGTGTGCCGACCACGCCGACCAGCGTCGCCGCGCCCTTGCCTCCGCGAAAGCCGAAGAAAACGGGCCAGACATGGCCGACGACCGCGGCCGCACCGCATAACACGGCGACGAGTCCCGGCGGCGCACCGCCCACCGCCGCCGCGTACCCGGCAACGGGCCAGGCTGCGAGGACGCCTTTACCGACGTCGATGACCATCACCGCTGCGGCAAAGCCCCGCCCCTGCGTGCGTAGCGCGTTGGTGCCTCCTGCATTGCCGCTGCCATGCTCGCGAATGTCGAAACCACGGAACCAGCCGAGCACCAGGCTGCCCACCGCAGCGCCGAGCAAATACGAGACGATGATTCCGATGATGGCGGCTGTCATGTCCGGGATTTTACCGCGCCGAGATAAATCGCGGCGAGCACCAGGAGCGCGCCGGCAGCCTCACCGACCGAGAAGGCCCGCGCGAAGAAGAGGATGTCCCACAGGAACGCGAGCGCCGGCTGGAGCAGCAGGACGAGCCCAACCATCGACGCGGGTACGGACGTGATGCTCCGAGAGATCAATACCCACGCGAGCGCCTGGCACGCGACACCATATCCGACGAGCAACAACCAGTCGCGCCCCGAGGTGACGGCAAAGGTCGCGCCCTCCACGGCCACCGCGAGCGCGAGCAACGCCGCACAGCTCAGCGAGATGATGGCCATGTTGCCGACGAGCGACGTTCGCGGTCCGCGGCCGCGGCTGCCTCGCACCGAAAGAATGTACGCGGCGTAGCAAAACGCCGTGACGATGCCATAAGTAATACCCGTGCGGTACCGGGGCTCGAGGGAGAGCCAATCGAACCCAACGATGGTCGCAAGCCCCGCGACGGCGAGTGGAATCGCGACCGCGGTTTGCCAACGTAGCCGCTCCCCGAATGCGACGACGCCGACGAGCGCGAGGATGAACACCTGCAAGTTCGCCATCAGCGTCGCGAGCCCGGGACCCACGTAGTGGATACTGCGGTGGAAAAAGAACAAATCGAGCGCGAAGCAGGTCCCTGCCAACAGCATGAACGCGAGCGGGCGACCTGAAGGCCGCAAGCGTTCTCCGCGCAGGAGAACGACCGCGAGCAGCACCAGACCGCCGAATAGCATGCGGTAGAAGGCCGTCGCCGTCGGACCGGTCTCGACGAGCTTCACGAACACGCCGGCGAAACTGATGAGCGCGGCGCCCAGGAGCAAGAAAGGCATTCCCAGATGATATCTGAGTCAGGACTGCCTCATACTATGCGGCATGAAACGAGTGTACGAACATGAAATCGAGGTGCGCTGGGGTGACATGGACGCCCTCGGCCACGTGAACAACGCGACGTACTTCACATATTTCGAACAGGCGCGCATCAGCTGGTTCCGCGCACTCACGCGCGATGCGGTCATGAGCCGCAAACAGGGCCCCGTGATGGCGAACGCGAGTTGCGAATATCGACGGGCCATCGTGCATCCTGCGCACGTCGTTGTGGAAGTGTTGCTTGGCGAGCCCGGCCGTAGCAGCCTGCCGACCGGGTACCGAATACGCGATGCGCTCGACGCATCGGTCGAATACGCGACGGGGGCATCGGTATTGGTCTGGGTGGACTATGAAACGGGTAAACCCGTCCCGCTGCCCGACGAAGTACGCACAGCAGCGGGCTGATCGTCAGCCGGTTGCTTGGGCCTCGGCAACGTGTTCGGGCTCGGTGACCTTCAATGTCAGGCACTTCGCGGACCCGCCCGATTTCAGGAACTCCGAAAGGTCGACCTCGTGTACGTTGAACCCGGATTGCTCGAGGCGCGCACGCAACGCGCTCGACGCGCGGTTCATGATGACATGGCGTCCAATATTGACCATGTTGCACGCAAACTGCTTCGCGTCAGCCTCGCTGACCGCAATTCGCTTGTGTGCAGGCACGCGCCGCTCGATCTCCACTCTCGACGCGTCGTCGAACGCAGCCGGGTAATACACGAGATAGCCACCCGCAAGCGGGCACATGCACGTGTCGAGGTGGTAGTAATACGGGCTCGCCAGCTTAAGAGACACGACCTCACGGCCGAGCCAGTCGGCGACGAGCCTATGCGATTCGATGTCGGTGCGAAATCCGTAGCCGGCCCAGATCCATTCGCCGCCGCGATCGATCAACGAATCGCCGGCACCCTCGTAGTGCATTCCCGCGGGCAACTCCATCACGTCGAAGCCGTTGTCCCTGAACCAGCGTCCGAAGTGCGCGGCCTCGCCTTGACGCTCAGGATGGAAGAAGCGGCTCAGTACAGCGCGCTTCCCGCATACGGTCCCTGCGTTCGCGGTGAACACCATGTCGGGGAGGTCCGGCGCGGGTGGCACTTCATCGACCGTCGCAAACCGCGCAATCGTATCGCGCAGCTCACGCCACTGAATACGCGTGAGCGCCGTCGACACTTGATCGACATTGCCTTCCATCCAGGGGTTGATGACATATTCGACATGGAAATGCTCGGGCGAGCACATCAAGATCCGGGTTTTGTTCTGCGCGTCCATGACGCTAGCATAGCTGAGATTTTTTAAAAGAAAACCTGAACTTACAGCGGAATGAATACCGAGAATAACTTGCGTTATCGGGTGAATAGCCCAGTGCCGCGTGAATATTATTCCCGCGCTTGTTCACGCGGCAGGAAGATTTCCGCAAGCATGCAACGCACACTTCCGCCGGAGCAGCGTTCGATGGTCGCGATGTCCGCATCGACGATACGCGCGTAACCCTTCAAGGTTTCGCGCTGGGATACGTTGAGCGCCGCCGACGCTTGTGCCGACATCGCGATGACGGGGCTGCCATCACCGGCTTGCAGTTCGAGCGCATTGCCCGCAAATGCCGCGACTTGGTCATGCGACAACTCGATGACTGTGCGATCACCCGCCGCGAGACCCCGGCGGACCGCTTCCCGTTCTGCGCGGTCGATGATGGCGTCCAGACACACCGCTGCAGCGCGCGTACCGATCCACATCTGAACGTTCGTGTGGTAAATCGGAATGCCGCGGCGGTCAAGCGCGGAGAACACGCAGGGCTCGAATCCGACTTCAGAACAGAACTCGTCGAGGACCGCGCGGTGCGTCCGCGCGGAAAGGCACGCGTACGCGACGCGATTCACACGATCGAGCACCATGCTGCCGGTGCCCTCGAGCGCGAGTCCCGGCTCCGCGTGGCCCGTCAGGTCGACGACGCGGCGGACAGTGAAGCCGCCGGTGGCGAGCTCGGCAATGACGTCGCGCCGCACTTCAGCGCGTCGCGACGGCGCGTGCATCGGATACAGCACCACCGTGCCGTCATCATGCGTAGTGAACCAATTGTTCGGGAAAATCGCGTCAGGACGTATAGGCACCGGCGCGTCATCGAAGACGCGAACGTCGATACCCGCTTCGGTCAACGCGGAGACGACGCGTGTGAACTCCAGGATGGCGGCCGCGTGCGCAACGCGGTCAGGGACCGCCTCAAGGTGCTGGAACGCGTTGCTCGGCGCGGTCTCGGGATTCGACCTGAAATGGGCCGGCCGAATCATCAGCACTGAACGGGTGGTCTGCGGCATGGCGCGGATTTTAGCCTGCGCGAACGATACTCCGCACCCTATTTCCGAGCCGGGTAAAGTAGCCGACGATATATAGACGGACCGAGATCGCGACGACATCGCGAATCATTCCCGCACGCCGGAACAGCCCAACGACCAACCCGTATTTCCGCTCCTTGATGTGGTGCCGGGTGCCAGGAATCAGCGCGAATCCCATCCCCTTTCCCGCCTGCTTCGCGCAATAATTCATTGCGACTTCGATTTGGAAACCCTGCTTGTGCGCTGTCGGAACAGCCTCCCACAGGTCCCGGGTGAGGGCGCGTTCCCCGCCGATGATCGGGAAGAAATGCAGCGCGCGGTTTAGCCAGTAGGTGCGGCGTGCCCGGATGCCCACGAACATCTCGTACCGCCCGGCTTTCACGGGGTCGATGATGCGGCTCAACAATGCATGGTCGTAGCCGGTCACGTCGGCATCCATGAACAGGAGTAGGTCGCTGCTCGCGGCAGCCACGCCGGCCTCGAGCGCGGAGGCCTTGCCCCCGTTCGCCTTCAGGGCAATGACGCGAGCGCCTGCGTCCGAGGCAATTTCCGCAGTCCGGTCGTCGGAACCATCATCCACCACGATGACCTCGCGCACATCCGGATGATTGGCAACCTCAGCCACTTTCGTCCCGATTGTGTCCTCTTCGTTGAACGCGGGAATGATTATTGAGACCATCGCTGCCTCAAAATTCGCGCAATCACCAAATGCCCAAGCACGGCCGCCAGCACGAAAATCAGGAAGGCAATTTCGACGTGCTGCATGACCTCACCCATGCGCCCGACCGCGCCGCGAACCGAATAGCCGATACCACACAGCGCGCCGACGAGCAGCATCACGCCGATGCTGTTCGCGACCACGTAGGTACGGAGCGGCATTTTGTGCACGCCCGACAGGACCTGCGCGGCGGTACGCGTGCCATAAATAAATTTTGAGCCGACAAGGATTTGCGGGCCGCGACGCAGGAATAGACGCTCGACGCGCGCCATGCCACGGCCGATGCGCCCGCCTGCGAACTGCTCAAGGCGCGCGCGAGGGACGCTGCGACCGAGGTAATACCAGACGAGATCCGACAGGGCCATCGCCGTCACGGCGACCGCAAAAACGTATTCAAGCTGCAAGCGTCCGGTGACCGCGAGATAGATAGCCGGCAACAGCACCAATTCGCCGGCAAAAAGAAGCCCTACGAAGATGAATGCGTAAGGGTGGTCAGACAGGAGAGTCAACAGGGGCTGGAGGAAGTCCGGGAACATTATGTCCATTAGCGTTCATACGCTGTTCGACAGTCAAGTGGGGAAAAGCCCTAGCGTGTGCGGCGCACCACGCTGAACGTGCCATCAGTTTCGAGCACGACGTCGGCGACCGCATCCATGCCATCGACTCCCGCAGCGCGCACGGCAGCGCGAATCTCCTCGTCAGTGACGCGCGCGCGGCGCATCGCGCGGTCCAGGAACGCGCCGTCGTGGTAAAGGAGCGTCGGCTCGCCGGTGACCGCCTGCCGCACCCACGGGAACCGCACGGCGAGCCACGTGACCAGGAACTGCAGCCCGATCAACACCGCGAACGCCAACGCGCCTTCCGCTAGCGCGACCTCCTTGTTGAGTAGGATGGTCGCAAGCGTCGAGCCGAGCGCGATCGTGACGACGAAGTCGAACGCGTTCATTTTTGACAGCGTGCGTTTTCCGGACACCCGTAGTGACCTTTCCCCCGTAATCAGTACCACTTTCGATGTGGGATTTCCCGATAATACT
>JBBEAN010000010.1:0-3247 GCA_040882865.1 Gammaproteobacteria bacterium | reverse complement strand
CGAACGCGCCGCTGCCGCTTCCCTCGACTGCGCGGCTGATTGACTGCCGCCATGGATAAGCGCGCTTCCGCTCCCGGCGCGTTGTCCGTCCGCTCCGCCGGCCGGTCACTGTAGGAGCGGCGCCTTCGCGCCGCGAGGTCGGGTCGCCGAGGTTTGGTGTATCCGGTGGGAGCGACGCTCTTGGCGCCGCGATGCTTCGCTGGCGGCCTGCTGCGACGGCCGGACCGAACGCGCCGCTGCCGCTTCCCTCGACTGCGCGGCTCATTGAGTGCCGCCATGGATTACCCGCTCTTCCGCGCCTACTCTGTGCGGCGCCTTCGACTGATCGGCTTACCCACTCCCGTCTCGGTCGCTCCCGGCGCGTTGTCCGTCCGCTCCGCCGGCCGGTCACTGTAGGAGCGGCGCCTTCGCGCCGCGAGGTCGGGTCGCCGAGGTTTGGTGTATCCGGTGGGAGCGACGCTCTTGGCGCCGCGAGGTAGGTCGGGTCGCCGAGGTTTGGTGTATCCGGTGGGAGCGACGCTCTTGGCGTCGCGATTTAGCCGTGGACGGTCGGGTGGTTGTGCCGCACGTCGGTGGTTGGCGGCGGGGGTGGCGATGGCGGCTCGTCGGTGACCACCGGCACTTCGGACGACGGCCACGCCTTCATCACGGCTTGCACCAGCGTCGCGAGCGGAATTGAGAAGAACACTCCCCAGAGCCCCCAGACGCCGCCGAAGAACAGCACTGCGGCGATGATCGCAATCGGGTGCAGATCCACGACCTCGGAATAGAGCAGGGGTACCAGGATGTTTGCGTCGAATGCCTGGATCACGAAATACGCGACCATCAGCCACGCCCATTCCGGGGTGAAGCCCCATTGGAAGTACGCGATCAGCATGATCGGGAACGTCACGATCACGGCGCCAACCCAGGGAATCAATACTGATAGTCCGACGAGTAGGCTCAACAGCGCCGCGTACTGCAGGCCGAACCAGCTGAACGTCGCGAAGCAGATCGAGAAGATGATCAGGATCTCCCAGAACTTGCCCCGGATGTAGTTGCCGATCTGCCGGTCGACGTCAACCCACACCGTCGTCGCAAGCGCGCGGTCGCGTGGCAGGCGCGCGCGGACCCAACCGAGGATGCGCTCCTTGTCTTTCATGAGGAAGAACACGAGGATCGGCACGAGGATCACGTACACGACCACGGTCAAGATGGCGACGAACGAGCTCACGGTCCGCGCGAGCAGTTGCTGCCCGAATGCGGTGACCTCGAGCTTCATGGAGTCGACCCATTGCAGGACCTGGCTTTCCGAGAACAGGTTCGGATAGCGCGTCGGCAATTCGAGCACCAACGCCTCGGCGCGAACCAGCATCGCCGGGAGTTCCTGGAACAGAGCGGTCGCCTGGCGGGAGAGCTTCGGGACTAGGTAGAAAGCGACCGCGAGCACGAACAACATGAAGAGCGTGAATACGACCATCACCGCGGCAAGTCGTGGGACGCGCGTGCGCAAAATTTGGCGTACCAGGCCCTCGAGCAGGTAGGCGACGACGACGGCGACGAACAGCGGGGCGAGGATGTCGCTGAACCACAGAACGGCCAGAAAGCCCGCCGCGAGGAGCAGCGCGAGGATCAGGACCTGCGGGTCCGACAAGTAGCGCCGATACCATTCCTTGACCAGTTCCATCGCGCGAGTATAGCAGCGGGACCGGTGCCTTATAATCGACGGTATGACTCGGATATTGCTGTTCGTCTTGGCCGCGGCGCTCGCCGCGACGCCCGCGTGGTCGGCCGATCTGCCGGCCATGGGCAGTTCCGCGTCGCGCACGCTATCTCCGGATGACGAGGCGGCGATCGGACGGCAGGTCCTGCGCGATCTTCGGGAAGCCGGATACGTACTGGACGATCCGGCGGCGACCGAGTACCTGCAGTCGCTGGGTCAGCGGCTCGCGTCCGTGAGCGGCGACCGCGCGCAGCGGTACACGTTTTTTCTCGTGGACAGCACCGACATCAACGCGTTCGCGCTGCCCGGCGGCTACATCGGCATCAATTCGGGCCTGATCATGACCACCGCCAACGAGAGCGAGCTCGCCGGCGTCGTCGCGCACGAAATCGCGCACGTCTCCCAGCGCCACATTGCGCGTCAATTCGAACAAGCGGGGCGATTCGACACGATGGCCGCCGCCGCGATTCTCGCCGCCATCCTGGTCGGTGCAGCGAGCGGTAGCCATGACGTCGCGCAAGCGGGTATCGCTGTCGGCCAGAGCGCGATGATCCAGAACAGGATCAACTTCACGCGCGCCCACGAACACGAGGCGGACCGCGTCGGCATCAATACGCTCGCAGCGGCCGGCTTCGACCCGATGGGCATGGCGACGATGTTCGAGACCATGGAGCAACGTGCGCGCCTTTCGGGTACGTTCGTCCCCGATTTCCTGCGCACCCATCCGGTTTCCGCCGAGCGCATCGCCGAGGCGCGTGACCGGGCCGGAAAGGCCGAAGTGGCTACGCCACGGAACAGCCGCGCGTACCTGTTGATGCGCGCACGCGTGCGCGCACTGTCGTCGGAGCCGACCGAAGCGGTGCGCTGGTTCCGCGCGACGCTTGGAGCGGCGCCCGTGCACGAGCACGAGGCGCTGCGCTACGGGCTCGCGCTCGCGTTGACGGAAGCCGGTCAGGCGGACGAGGCGCGACCGATGCTGGAAGCCCTGGTCGCCGGCGGCGAGGACATCGTGTATTACCACCTCGCGCTCGCCGCGGCTGAATTCAAGGCGCGGGAGACGGAGTCGGCGCTCGCGCGGTACGAACTCGCGATGCGTGTGTTCCCGCGCAGCGTCGCGGTGACGCAGGCGTACGCACAGTCGCTGCTGTACCTGGGGCGTGGGCGTGAGGCGCTGTCGCACCTGGTCGCGTTGTTGCCGCAGGCGGAGGGCAGCCCTCAGCTCTACCGGCTGCTCGCGATGAGTTCAGGCGCGGCGGGTGAACTCGCCGACGCGCATTACTTCATGTCCGAGGTCCACGTATTGAGCGGCGATTTGATGCCGGCGATCGACCAGCTTCAATTGGCGCTGTCGATTCCGGAAATCAACCAACAGCAGCGCCGGCGCGCTGAGGCGCGGCTGGAGCAGCTCAGCGCGTACCTACCGCGTGGACATCGCGCGCGCCTTGATCGGCCGATTCCGCAGCAGCCGACCCGGCGGCGGTAACCCTAATCGCGGCGCAAAGGCGCCGCTCCTACAACCATGGCACCTGTAGGAGCGGCGCCTTT
>JBBEAN010000009.1:3740-51663 GCA_040882865.1 Gammaproteobacteria bacterium | reverse complement strand
TCCCTCCACCCCGACAGACCCACTCTTGCCTGTCACGAGGGAACATACAAGCGACACTCTTGGTGTCGCGATCGGTCTGGCCGCTGCGCTCAACCGATGAACATCCGCCGGTAATGCCGGTACCAGTCGCTTTGGAACCGCTCATCCGGATCCCAGGCGCGCTTCTCGCGCAGGAAGGCGTCGAACTGCGGGTACGCGTGCTCGATCTGGTCGCGGCGGGCCCAGCGGTGGTAGGTCAGGAAGTAGCTGCCATCGACCGCGAGCGCGTGGTCGATCAGTCGCTGGAAGTCGGCGCGCGCCTTGTCGATACCGGCAGCCCCATGGTCGACGTGGAAATTCAGCACGACACACGCGTAAGACTCGCGCGCCCAGGGCAGGAAGGTCTCGTCGTCGCGCTCGATGAAACGCACCGTGCCGTAGATCACGTCGACCGCGTGCCGGCGGAAATCCTCACGCAGACGATCCATCAGCTCGCCGAGACGCGCGCGTGGCGCATACACCTCCGAGATCATCTCGGTGCCCGCGCCGATCGTCGGGTGGTAATCATCGATGTACGTGCTCATCTGATGGGTATCGGACCAATAAATCTGGCCCGAGGTCGACCGGTAGTAATCTGCATACACATCGAACACTGACGCTTTGTCAGTATGTGTCATCAGCAGCAGCCGCTGCCAATCCTCGGGCGCGAGCTGCTTCTGGTTCGGCTCGATTTCTGCACCCGGCGCCGCCGGACGATAGGTCGAAAATACGCATCGGCGCAGGAACCCGTCCGCTCCGGGGTTGATGTCGAACTGGCCGTCGCCGTAGAGGTAACCGTCATGGACGCGGTCGGCGACGCGCCCCGGTAGCGTGTCGATATCGGCAACCTCGACCACACGTTCGATCTTCATCCGCGGTGTGAGCCGCAGCCGCGCGGTTGCGATGACCCCGAACAACCCGTAGCCGCCGATCGCGAGGCGGAACAGCTCAGGGTTCACGTCGCGACTGCATTCGATGACCGACCCATCCGGCGCGACGAGCGTGAATGATTCGACGTCGCCGACCATCGGCTTTAACGCAAGGCCCCGACCGTGGATGTTGGACGCAAGCGCCCCGCCGATGCTGAGCCGGTCAGCGCCCGTTTGTTTCTGGACGATGGCCCACGGTCGTGCAGCGCCTGCCTGCCGCTCGTGCAGCCCCGCGATGAGTTCAGGCCACTGGATACCCGCTTCGACATCCACGAGGCCGCGCTCGGCATCGAGCCTGAGCACGCCGTTCAATGCATCCATCTGGATCAGACGCGAGCCGGTCGCGAACTGCTGCCCGCCCATCGCGTGTCGACCGCCGGCGACGGCCAGCGCGTCGCCGCGTGGCAGTCCGCGAACGGCGGCAACGAGTTCGTCGAGCGAGCGCGGCGTCACTATGTCGGACACCGTCGTGGCGTTCAGCTGCGAGTGGATGTCGTTGACGAGCACGCCAGAAGCCGCACGCGTACACGCCGACAACCACGGGCCGATCGCCGCAGCACCCGCGAGCGCGGTACTTCCCTTCAGGAACCGACGTCTATCCATGGATCGCCTCGTCGATGCGTCGCGCCGTCATGAACAGGCCTGAAAGCGCGATGAGTTGCAGGATGTGAAAGAACGCGTTGTGCGTGAGCGCGTCGACCGGCGTGAACGCGGCCTGTTGCAACGCGCCCGCGACGAACGTGAGAACCAGCGCTGCGACCCCGATGAGAAAAGTCGGATGCCGGTTCCGCGAATACCGCCAAACGAACGTGGCGAGCAGCGCGAACGCGGGCAACGTGTATTGAATGATTGCGACCCTGAACGACGGATCGATCCAGATGATCCACGCGAGGTATGCGAGCCACTCGACGACGACGAGGCGTCGGACGAGTTTTTGCATTTGCGACGGCGCCACGAGTGCGGCGGTAACCAGCCATAACGCAGCCCCCGCGCCACCGGTCAACGCCATCGTCGCGAGCCACAACGCGCGGACCGCGTCGGTATCAGCGCCGAGATCGAAAAAGCCGTGTGCGATACCGCCGACCAGCGCCGCTGCGCCGGTGGCGGCGAACAGCCAGACGAACCCATCGCGAAGCGGCTGGCGCCGAGCGCGCGCCAGAAAGACCGCAAACAAGGCGCACGCGATCGCAATCGCAAAATCGGTCAGCGCGACGTCGGGTTCAACCACGGTGCAATTCACCCCCAACGCGAGATTAAAGGGGGCGATTAGCCAGAGCAACCATCGCGGCGCAAAGGCGCCGCTCCTACAATGCCCGGCCGGCGGAGCGGACGGGCAACGCGCCGAGAGCGAGCGAGACGGGGGTGGGTAAGCCGATTGACGAAGGCGCCCGACGAAGTAGGCGCGGTACGCCGGTCATCCGAGGCGGCAGTCGATTAACCGCGCAGTCGAGGGAAGCGGCGTGGCGCGTTCGGTCCGGCCGTCGGAGCCAGCCGTCGCCGAAGCATCGCGGCGCAAAGGCGCCGCTCCTACAAGTCGAGCCGCCGGCGCGCACTCGGCGACGGGCATCTCGCGAGGCGAGATGGAAGTCGGTTTGTGACTTCCCACGAGCTGAGCGAGCCATGCCCGGCGCCGTTGCATCGCGGCGCGGAGCGCCGCTTGGATGGGGTCAGGTCAGGTCGGTGAAGAAGCGCTTCACGCCGTCGAACCAGCTGTCGGCGCGCGGGCTGTGGCGGGTGGTGTCGTCGGTCAGCGAGCGCTCGAGTTCCTCGAGCAACTGCTTCTGCTTCTTGTTGAGTTTCACCGGCGTCTCGACGACCACGCGGCAAAGAAGGTCGCCGGTCGTGGCGCCGCGCAACGGCTTCACGCCCTTGCCGCGCAGACGGAACACGCGGCCGGTCTGCGTCTCGCCCGGGATTTTCAGCATCACCTTGCCCGACAGCGTCGGGACCGCGATCTCGCCGCCGAGCGTTGCGGTCGCGAACGAGATGGGCACTTCGGACAGGAGGTTGTTGCCTTCACGCTGGAATAAATCGTGCGGCCTAACCCGTACCTGCACGTACAGGTCGCCGGCGGGGCCGCCGTTCTCGCCGGCTTCGCCTTCGCTCGCGAGCCGGATGCGGTCTCCGTCGTCGATGCCGGCGGGAATCTTCACCGACAGCGTGCGCGTCTCCTGGACGCGGCCTTGACCGTGGCACTCGGTGCATGGATTGCTGATGATGGTGCCGGTGCCGCGACAATGCGGGCAGGTCTGTTGCATTTGCAGGAAGCCCTGTTGGATGCGGACGACGCCGTGGCCGCCGCAGGTCGGGCATTTCTCGGGGGTGCTGCCGGGCTCGGCGCCGCTGCCTTTGCATTTCTTGCACGCGACCGCGCGCGGCACGCTGATCTGGACGGTCGTACCACCGACCGCGTCTTCGAGGCTGACCGCGAGGTCGTAGCGCAAATCCGCGCCGCGGAATACCCGCGCGCCGCCACGCGCACCCCCACCACCGCCGAAGATGTCGCCGAACACGTCGCCGAAAATGTCCGAGAACGACGCGCCACCCGCGCCGCCGAATCCACCGGCGCCGCGCGCGCCGGCCGCGGCATCCACGCCGGCATGGCCGAAGCGGTCATACGCGGCGCGGCGTTCGGCGTCGGTGAGCACCTCGTATGCTTCCTTCGCTTCCTTGAACCGCTCCACGGCCTTTTCGTCGTCCGGGTTGCGGTCGGGGTGGTACTTCATCGCGAGGCGCCGATACGCCTTTTTCAGCGCGGCGTCGTCGGCGCCCTTCTCTACCCCGAGGACTTCGTAATAGTCGCGCTTCGCCATTATTTATTCGCGGCGCCAAGAGCGCCGCTCCCACCTGTCAATTTCGAACGCCTGGTGCGACAAGAACGGCGCAGAGCGCCGCTCCCACCTGTACTTGTCAACGCCGTGGCAATCAGTCGGACTTCTTCTTGTCGTCGTCCTTCACTTCCTCGTATTCCGCGTCGACGGTGTTGTCGTCGCCGGACGCCTGCGTCCCGTCGGTCGGCTGTTCACCTGCCTGCTCGTCGCCCGCATTCTGCGCGTACAACTGCTCGGCGAGCTTGTGCGAGGCCTCGGCCAGCGCTTGCGTCTTCTGCTCGATTTCGGCCGCGTCGTCGCCGCGGATGGCGGTCTGAAGTTCTTCGATCGCCGCCTGAATTTTCGCCTTGTCCTCACCGATCTTTTCGTCGCCGAGATCGGCCATCGTCTTCTGCACCGAGTGAATCAATGCGTCGGCGCCGTTACGCGCGCTCACAAGTTTGTGGAACTGCTTGTCTTCCTCGGCGTGCGCCTCAGCGTCCTTGACCATGCGCTCGACTTCCTCGTCGGACAGTCCGCTCGAGGCCTTGATGACGATGGACTGCTCCTTGCCCGTCGCCTTGTCCTTCGCGGACACATTCAAGATGCCGTTCGCGTCGATGTCGAACATGACCTCGATCTGCGGCATGCCGCGCCGCGACGGCGGGATGTCCTGCAGGTCGAAGCGCCCGAGCGACTTGTTCGCCGACGCGACTTCGCGCTCACCCTGCAGTACGTGCACGGTGACGGCGGTCTGGTTGTCCTCGGCGGTCGAGAATACCTGCGTCGCCTTGGTCGGGATGGTCGTGTTCTTCTCGATGAGTTTCGTCATCACGCCGCCGAGCGTCTCGATGCCCAGTGACAGCGGCGTCACGTCGAGCAGCAGCACGTCCTTGACCTCGCCGCCGAGCACGCCGGCCTGGATCGCCGCACCGATCGCGACGGCCTCGTCCGGGTTCACATCCTTGCGCGGCTCTTTGCCGAAGAAGCCTTTCACGGCCTCCTGCACTTTCGGCATGCGCGTCTGGCCGCCGACGAGAATCACGTCGGTCACTTCGCCGATGGACAGGCCTGCGTCCTTGAGCGCGATCTTGCACGGCTCAATCGTTCGCTTGATCAGGTCCTCGACCAGCGCCTCGAGCTTCGCGCGGTTGATTTTCACCGTCAGGTGCTTCGGACCGCTCGCGTCGGCGGTGATGTACGGCAGGTTCACCTCGGTTTGCTGGTTAGAGGAAAGCTCGATCTTCGCTTTCTCCGCAGCTTCCTTCAGGCGCTGCAGCGCGAGCGGGTCCTTGCGCACGTCGACGCCCTGCTCTTTCTTGAACTCGTCCGCGATGAAATCGATGATGCGCTTGTCGAAGTCCTCGCCGCCGAGGAACGTGTCGCCGTTCGTCGCGAGCACTTCGAACTGATGCTCGCCGTCGACTTCGGCGATTTCGATGATGGACACGTCGAACGTGCCGCCGCCGAGGTCATAGACCGCGATCTTCGCGTCGCCGCGCTTCTTATCCATGCCGTACGCGAGCGCTGCGGCGGTCGGTTCGTTGATGATGCGCTTGACCTCGAGGCCCGCGATCTTGCCCGCATCCTTGGTCGCCTGGCGCTGCGAGTCGTTGAAGTACGCGGGCACGGTGATCACCGCCTCGGTGACGGGCTCGCCGAGGTAGTCCTCGGCCGTCTTCTTCATCTTCTGCAGCACGCGCGCGGAAATCTCCTGCGGCGCCATGCGCTTGCCGTTGACCTCGACCCACGCGTCGCCGTTGTCGGCCTTCGTGATCTTGTACGAGACCATGCCGATGTCCTTCTGGACGACCGAATCTTCATACCGGCGGCCGATCAGGCGCTTCACCGCGAACAGGGTGTTCTGCGGGTTGGTGACGGCCTGGCGCTTCGCGGACTGGCCGGCGATGACCTCGCCGTCCTTGGTGAACGCGACGATGGACGGGGTCGTGCGGTCGCCCTCGCTGTTCTCGATGACCTTCGGCTTGCCGCCTTCCATCACTGCGACGCAGGAGTTGGTCGTGCCAAGGTCGATGCCGATGATTCTGCCCATGTTCTAGCCTCTTAAAATGCGTGTGTTGAATGCGTGGTGTTTAGGTGGGGCCGGACTGGCCCTGTTTCAAGGTGTATCGGGCGGTGCGACCGCGACGATCACGCGCGCTGGTCGAACGAGCCGGCCATTCAGGACCAAGCCCTTCTGGATGACCTGGACCACGGAGTCAGCGGCGGCATCAGCCGACGCCAAGGTCGACATCGCTTCGTGCCGCTCGGGGTCGAATGGCTGGCCGAACGGGTCGATGACCTCGACGCCGTGCCGGGCGAGCGCCTGGTCGAGCTGCTTCAGGGTCGCCTCGACGCCTGAGCGCAGCGATTCGACGGTCGCGTCGGCGGCGAGGCCGAGCTCGAGGCTGTCCCGGACCGGCGCGAGGTCGCCCGCGAACCGTTCCAGCGCGTAGCGGTGGGCGTGTTCAACGTCGCGCAGCGCACGCTTGCGCGTGTTGTCGAGTTCGGCGGCCGCGCGCAGGTACTGCGCCCAGTTCTCGTCGGCCTTCGCCTGCGCCTCCGCCAGCTGGTCTTCCAGCGACTGGGCGTCAGCCGATTCCTCGGCCGGCTGGTGCTCCGGGTTTTCGCTCATGCTGGCTCCAATAGTTCTCCGGGCCCGCCTCGCGAGCCTGCTCCTGAGATGGGGACTACCGTGTGGAATTCAAGGCCGCGCTCAGCAGCCGCGCGGTGATGTTCACGATCGGGATGACCCGCTCATAGGCCATGCGCGTTGGGCCGATGACGCCGAGCACGCCGATAACCTTGTCGTCGACCTCGTACGGGGCGGTGACGACGCTGCATTCATCGAGGACCTTATACCCGGACTCCTCGCCGATGAAAATTTGCACGCCGTCCGATGCAGCGCACCGGTCGAGCAGGTGCAGCAGGTCGCGTTTGGTGTTGAACGCGTCGAACAGCCCCTTCAGCTTACTCACGTCGGACAGGTCCGAGAATGCCATCAGATTCGTCTGGCCGGCGACGAGCATGTCTTCGTCGAGCTGGTCCGGAGCCGCGATGGCGTTTTCGGCGAGCGCGACCGCTTGCTGCATCAGCTTGTTCATCGACTGTTGCGTCGTCCTCAGCTCGGCGATCAGCTTCGCGCGGATGTCCGCAAGACTCTTGCCAATGAGTTGGCTGTTCAGGAAGTTCGACGCTTCCTGCAATTCGCCCGGCCGGTACACACGGTCGACCGGGATGATTCGGTTCTGGACCTCGGCATCGGAGAACACCATCACGACCAACACGCGCTGATCGGACATCGGCAGGAACTCAAGATGCTGCAACGCCGCGTGGTCACGGCGCGGAATGGAGACCACGCCCGCCATTTGCGTGAGCCCGGAGACGGCCGCGGACGCGGTTTGCAACAACGCTTTCGGGTCGGTCATGGGCTGCTCGATTTGCCGACGCAACTGCTCGAGCTCGCGGTTGCGTAGCGGCTTGACCGTGAGCAGCATATCGACGAAGAAACGATAGCCTTTCACCGTCGGAACACGGCCGGCGGACGTGTGCGGCGACGTCACAAAACCATGGTCCTCGAGGTCAGCCATCACATTGCGGACGCTCGCCGACGACAGGTCGAGGCCCGAATCCCGCGCGAGCACCCGCGAGCCGACCGGGGCCCCGTCGCGGATGTAGCGCTCGACCAGTATCTTCAGCAAGTGCTGTGCGCGGTCGTTGATAGGGTCGTTGGCCATTCCCGCAATCATACACAGCCACCCCACTCGTGCTAACTTGCGCGGCATGCCCGTCCTCTACCAACGGATCGCCCTGACCGGCAAACCCGGGGATGCCGCCGTGGCCGACGTCATCGCCGAACTCACGGCGCTACTCAGCGCCCGCGACGTTGAAGTCCGGGTCGACGCGGGCGTCGGTGTGGCGGTCAACGCACCATCGCACGCGCCCTACAAGCTCACCGAGTGGGCCGATCTCGTGGTGTGCGTCGGCGGCGATGGTTCGCTGCTGCACGCGGCGCGCCAGTTCGGCCCGGCTGGCCGGCCGTTGCTCGGCGTGAACCTTGGGCGCCTTGGCTTCCTCGTCGACCTGTCGCGCACCGAACTTGAGCAGCGCGTGGACGAATTGCTCGCGGGCCGCTTCGTGGAGGAACAACGCCCGCTGCTCGAAATGGTCGCGCGACGGGAGGATCAGGTCCTGGGCCGCCAGTTCGCGCTGAACGACATCGTGCTGCACAAGGCCGACCCCGGTCGACTCCAGGAATTCTCCGTCCACATCAACGGCGTCGGCGTCACGACGCACCGCGCGGACGGCATCATCATCGCCACACCGACCGGCTCGACCGCGTACGCGTTATCCGCGGGCGGTCCGATCCTGCACCCGTCCCTCGGCGCCATCGCAATCGTCCCAATTTGTCCGCATACCTTGTCCGACCGCCCGCTCGTCGTCGGCAACGACAGCGCGGTCGCCGTGTCGGTCGGCGCCGGTACCGGGGGTGCGCGCGTAAGCTGTGACGGGCAACCCGGCCTCGCGCTCGCGTACGGCGACTTCGTCGAAGTCGAGTGCAGCGAACAGTTCATCCGCCTGTTGCATCCCCCTGATTACGATTACTACCGGATTCTGCGCGACAAGCTCCACTGGGGTCGCGCGCCCGGGCCGACCGAGAGCTGACGCCGTGCTTCGCGAACTCTCCATTCGCGATTACGCGATCATCGCCGAACTCGACCTCGAGTTCGATGCAGGGCTCACCGTGCTCACCGGCGAAACCGGCGCCGGAAAGTCCATCATCGTCGATGCGCTCGGCCTCGTGCTCGGCGACCGCGCCGATACCGGCGCCGTGCGCCACGGCGCTGAGCGCGCGCAGATTACGGCCGTGTTCTCTCTGCCGGCTACCAGCGCCGCACGCGAATGGCTGACTTCGCACGACCTCGACGCAGATGAATGTGTACTGCGTCGCGTGGTCGGCAGCGATGGTCGCTCGCGCGGTTACGTGAACGGCAGCCCCGCCCCGCTGGCGACACTACGCGAACTTGGCGAACAACTCGTCGACATCCATGGTCAACACGAGCATCAATCGTTGCTGCGCCGTGATGCGCAGCTCGCGCTCTTGGACGCGCATGGCGCCAACGGTGCGCTGCTCGACCGCGTGGCTGGGATCCACCGCGACTGGCAAGCCGCCGACGAATCCTGGCGCGCGCTGAGTACGGCGGCGAACGACCGCGAGCATCGGCTCGACCTCATCCGCTTCCAGGTCCGCGAACTCGACGCGCTCGCGCTCGTCGACGGCGAACTCGATCAACTCGACATCGAGCATGCGCGGTTCTCGAATGCCGGCCGGCTCGTGGAAGCCGCGCAGCGCGCGCTGAACGCTACTGACGGCGACGAGCCACCGCATGCGCGCGGTTTGCTGCACGAGGCGGCCACCGCGCTCGCCGATGTTGCGAATCTCGATCCGAAGCTCGCCGAAATCCATGCGCTACTCGAACAGGCGTCCATCCAGCTCGGCGAAGGCGTCGACGACCTTGGCCGCTGGCTTGATCGCTTTGATTTGGACCCGGAGCGCAAGGCGTTCGTCGAACACCGCATCGGCACCGCGCACCAGCTCGCGCGCAAACACCGCGTCGAGCCGTCGGAGCTCGTCGCGTTGCACGGTCGCCTTCGTGAGGAACTCGAAGCGCTCGACAACGCCGACACCCGGCTGGAAAAACTGGCGGCCGAACGGTCGCGGCTTGCCGCGCTTTATCGCGAGGAAGCGAAGAAACTCTCCCAGGCGCGCACGAAATCGTCGCGTGCGCTGGCAAAATCGGTCACTGACGCCATGCAGGGACTCGGTATGCAGGGCGGCCAATTCGGTATCGTCGTCGAACACGACGACGCGCGTATCGGACCGGCCGGCGGCGACACGGTCGAATTCCAGGTATCCGCGAACCCGGGGCAGCCGCTGCGGGCGCTCGCGAAGGTCGCATCGGGCGGAGAGCTGTCGCGCATCAGCCTGGCGCTGCAGGTGACCGCGGCCCACGGCGCGACCATCGGGTGCCTGATCTTCGACGAGGTGGATGCTGGCATCGGCGGCGCAGTCGCGGAAATCGTCGGGCGCCGGCTGCGCGAACTCGCCGATGGGCGCCAAGTACTCTGCGTGACGCACTTGCCTCAGGTCGCGTCGCAGGCACACGCACATATGAAAGTCGAAAAAGGCAGCGACGGTAAGACGACCCGCACCGGTATCGTCACGCTCGCCCGCGACGATCGGGTTGACGAACTGGCTCGGATGCTGGGCGGCGTGAAGGTTTCGGAGAAGACGCGGGCCGCGGCCAAGGAAATGCTGGAAGACTAAATGTAGGAGCGACGCCTTAGCGTCGCGATTGCTTCGATAAAGCACCGATGCGAGATTCTGGCGAATCGCGGCGCGAAGGCGCCGCTCCAACAATTAGTGCGTTGTTCAGCCTTTCTGGCATTTGGGGCAAATGCCATAAATGTTCAAGGCGTGATCGGTCATCTCCCAGCCCGATTTGTCGGCGATGCGGTGCTGCTGCAGCTCAATCACGTCGTCGACGAACTCCTGCACCCGCCCGCATTTCACACAGACCATGTGGTCGTGGTGGGCGCCCTCGTTGAGTTCGAACACGGCGTGACCGCCCTCGAAACGATGCCGGGTCACCAGGCCCGCGGACTCGAACTGGGTCAGCACGCGGTAAACCGTCGCGAGCCCGATTTCTTCGCCCTGCTCGAGCAATGCCTTGTACAGGTCTTCCGCGCTCATGTGGCGCTGCTCGCTGCGCTCGAGCAATTCGAGCACCTTCACGCGCGGCAGCGTGACCTTCAGCCCGGCGTTGCGTAAATCCTGAGTTTCCACGGCCACCTCCGTAGCGATGCTGGTATTATTCCACAAATGTCCAAGCTCACCGCCCCGTTATCCGCCCTCGCCCTCGCCACGCTGCTGGTCGGCTGCACGCCGCACCGCGTCGAGGTCCGACAAGGGAACTATCTGACACAGGAAGTCATCGAGCAACTTGAGGTCGGCATGACGCGGGACCAGGTTCGTTACCTGCTCGGCACGCCGGTGGTCGCGAGCCCGTTCCACCCGACCCGGTGGGACTACGTGTACTCGCGCAAACGCCACCGCCAAGCGGACGAGTACGCGTATCTTGTGGTGTGGTTCGACGCGAACAACACCGTTGAGCGCGTCGAAATAAAAGCCGAGCCGAGCGCTTAATTCCGCCCCATCGTCTTGCCTTCGGCCGCGAGCCGCCGCCGAATCTCCTTCGGGTCGCCGATCAGCGGGCGATAAATCTCGACACGGTCGCCGTTGCGCAGTGGCCGGTCGAGCGTCGCGAGTTTTCCGAATACGCCAACGCGGCTTTTCTCGAGGTCAATCTCAGGACAGCGCTCAAGGATCCCGGACGCCGCGACGGCGTCCGCGAGGGTTGCGTCCAAGTCGAGCTCGACCGCAATCACGAACTGGCGATCGGCACGCGCATACGCGACCTCGACGCGCAGGGTCTCACTCACTGTAGACGTCGCGCGCGCGCTTCGTGAACGAGTCAACGAGTGAATTCGCGATCTGCGTGAACACCGGGCCGAACGCGAACTTCACGAGTGGCGTCGAAAAATCGAACTCCATGTCGAGAACGACCTTGCATGCGCCGCCATCCGCGAGCGGATTGAACCGCCAGAAACCTTCAAGGTGGTGGAACGGCCCGTCGACCAGACGAATCTCAATCATTTTCCCGGGCTGCAGCCGGTTGCGAGTGGTGAAGGATTTCCGGATTCCGCCGAACGCGAGGTGGAGCCGTGCGAGCATCTCGTCGGGCTTGTCTTCAAGAACTTCGGTCGACTCGCACCACTGCAGGAATTCCGGGTAACGCTCGACGTCGTTGACGAGGTCAAACATCTGCTGGGGCGAGTACGGCACCAGCGCGGAACGGCTGACTGTCGCCATCAGCCGAAGCGCATCAGGCCGGTCGCGTGCAGGAATACGAGAAGGAGCGCGACGGGCACGAGCCAACGGATCAACAGGCGCCATACGTGATAACCCGCGCCGGCACCCCGCTCGAATTCGTCGAGCGTCGAGCCCTTGCTCATCACCCAGCCCGCGAACACCGCGATCAACAGGCCACCGAGCGGCAAGGCGATATTGCTGGTGATGAATTCAACGCCGTCGAACGCGGTGAACGCGCGCTCGCCGACCGTCACCGTCGCGTCGCTCCAGATGTTGAACGAGAACACCGTCGCAAGGCCGATCAGCCAGATCGCGCCACCGATCAGCAACGCGGCACGCCGGCGCGTCAGGTCACGGCGCTCGACAAGGTACGCGACCGCGGGTTCCATCAGGCCAATCGCCGAGGTCCACGCCGCGATTGCGAGCAGCACGAAGAACAAGGTGCCGAACAGCGTCCCGAACGGCATCGCGCCGAATGCAATCGGCAGCGTCTGGAAGATGAGCCCCGGCCCTTCGCCCGGGTTGAGGCCGTACGCGAACACAATCGGAAAAATCGCGAGGCCCGCGAGGATCGCGACCGTCGTGTCCGCTGCGACCACGATGGCAGCGGTCGGCGCGATCGCGGTGTCTTCGGGCAAGTACGCGCCATACGCCATGATCGCGCCCATGCCGACGGACAGGGAGAAGAACGCTTGGCCGAGCGCGACCATGACGGCGGTCGGCGTCAGCGCACTGAAATCAGGCTCGAAAAGAAAGCGTACGCCATCCATGAAGTAGCCGGTCGACATCGAGTAGCCGAGCAGCACCAGCAGCAGGATGAATAAAGCCGGCATCATCCAGCGCACCGCAGCTTCAAGGCCGTCCTGCACCCCGCGCGCCACGACAAAGATGGTGAACCCCATGAACAGCGTGTGCCAGCCGAGCAGCACCCATGGGCTTGCAAGGAGTTCGCCGAAGTGGACTGCGACAATCGACGCGTCGTCGCCCCGGAACGTGCCACGCACGGTCTCGACGACATACGACAGCGTCCACCCTGCAACCACCGAGTAGTACGACAGAATCAACATGCCGGTGAGCACGCCCATCCATGCGACCAGATACCAGCGACTCGATCCGGCCTCTTCTTCCGACAGCAGGCGCATCGTACCGATGGGGTTCCGGCGACCGCGGCGGCCGAGCACCATCTCCGCAATGACGACGGGCAGCCCGACGCCGATCACGCACGCGAGGTACACAATGACAAATGCACCGCCGCCGTTTTCGCCCGTGATGTACGGGAACTTCCAGATGTTGCCGAGGCCGACCGCCGCGCCCGTGGCGGCGAGGATGAAGGCGATTCGCGAGGACCAAGTCCCGTGGATGGAGCTTCGTTTGTTCACCATGACCGCGGATTCTACCTCAGTGGGCTTTCATTACACGCTGCTTTTGCCGCGACCAATCCCGATCCTTCTCGCTCGCGCGCTTGTCATGCGCTTTCTTGCCCTTCGCGAGGCCGATTTCGAGCTTCGCGCGGCCCCGCGTCCAATGCACGTCGAGCGGGACGACGGTATAGCCTTTGCGCTCGGTGAGGCCGATGAGCTTGTTCAGTTCTCCGCGTTGCAGCAGCAGCTTGCGCGTACGCGTCGGGTCAGCGTGACTGACCTTCGCGGTGGTCGACAGCGGGTCGATGCGCGCCCCGATCAAGAACGCTTCGGCGTCCTTGATGACCACGTAGGCTTCGGCGATCTGGGCCTTGCCGGCGCGCAGGCTCTTCACTTCCCAGCCCTCGAGCGACAGGCCGGCCTCGAATCGCTCCTCGATGAAATACTCGTGCGTCGCCTTGCGGTTCTTCGCGATTTGGCGGGGGGCGGGTTTGTCTTCCTTTTTCGACATCCGTGCATTATCCGACAAAATCGCGGCGCGAAGGCGCCGCTCCAACATTCGCGGCACAAAGGTGCCGCTCCAACAGGTGCCATGGTTGTAGGAGCGGCGCCTTCGCGCCGCGATTTTTGCTACAATTACGGCGTTTCTTCGGGGGCGACCTGGCTTCGACGTGGGTCACGAATCCGGAGGTGCATGCCGAGGTGCAGATCGCCTCGTAAAAATCAGACTGCAAACAACTTAGTTGCGAACGACGACAACTACGCCCTAGCCGCCTAATACCGGCTAGCCTCTGACCGGAGCCGTGCTTGTGCGTCCGGGACCCTTCGGGGTCGTTCAGAGGTCGCGCTCACAAGATCGCGATGACGCCCGTCCGGGGCTGATTCGCTAAATCCTAACCGGACTGGTCGTACGTGTTCCCCGCCTGTCGGGCAGCGGACGGCGAGATTAAATGACAGGATAAGCATGTAGAGCCAATGGGCTAGGATTTGCGGACGCGGGTTCGATCCCCGCCGCCTCCACCAAACTGAATCGCCGGCCTCGCGCCGGCGTTTTTTTGATAAAACTACTCCAGCTCGGCGAGATCTTCGGCGGTGAGTTCCAACTGCGTGGAACGGATTAGGCTGTCGACTTGCTCGACGCTCGTCGCGCTCGCGATCGGCGCAGTCACACCGTCTCGTCCCATCAGCCACGCGAGCGCGACCTCGGCCGGCGTCGCATCACGCCGCGCGGCGACGGTATCGAGCGCCGTAAGCAACTGCATCGCGCGCGGGTTGTCGAGATACTTCTGCATCGAGCCGCCGCGTGCGCTCTTCGAGAAATCTGCGGGCGAGCGGTACTTGCCCGACAGGAAGCCGGCTGCGAGCGCGTAGTACGTGATGACGCCGAGTCCCTCCGCGACGCAGAGATCGCGCAACGGCCCCTCGAAGCGGTCACGAGTGACGAGGTTGTATTCGGGTTGGACGACGGCATAGCGCGGAAGACCCGCGGCGCCGGAGACGGCGAGCGCCTCGCGCAGCTGTTCAGCCGAGTAATTCGACGCACCGATCGCGCGGACCTTGCCCGACGCGATCAGGGACTCGTGCGCACGCAGCGTTTCCTCGATCGGGGTTTCCGAATCCGGAAAGTGGCTGAAATAAAGATCGATGGTCTCCACGCGCAGCCGCTTCAACGAGCCTTCACAGGCTTCGACGATGCGACGCGCAGAGAGCCCCGACCGGCCGGCGCCAAGATCGGCGCCGACTTTCGTGATGAGGACGAGTCGCTCGCGTAGCCCCGGCCGCCCCGCGAGCCAGTCGCCGATGACTGATTCGGATTCGCCGCCCTGGTGTCCCGGCACCCACGCCGAATACATCTCGGCGGTGTCGATTGCGTTCAATCCGCCGTCGACGAATCGGTCGAGCACCTGCGCCGACACGCGCGCATCGGCTGTCCAGCCGAACACGTTGCCACCCAATACGAGCGGCGCGATTTCAAGCGCGGTATTGCCCAGCGGTCGTGTATTCATGCGTGCATAATAACGCGAGCATTCGTGGAGGCCTTTCGCATGGCGTGGACGCTACTGATGATTGCGGGGTTGTTCGAGGTGGGTTGGGCCATCGGGTTGAAATACACCAACGGGTTCACGCAGCCATGGCCGACGGCGCTGACCGTCGCCGCGATGGTCATCAGTATGGCGTTGCTCGGCCTCGCCGCGAAAGATCTCCCAATCGGTACCGCGTACGCCGTCTGGACGGGCATCGGCGCGGTCGGCGCGTTCGTGCTGGGTATCGTGTTATTCCGCGAGCCGGCGACCGCCGCGCGCATCGCGTGCGTCGCATTGATCGTCACGGGCATCGTCGGCCTCAAATTGCTCACGCCCGTCACTGCCTGACGGTTCCGCGACGTACGTGAGCGCCTGCTCCACGACAGTCACATCCGCCCCCGCGCGATGCGCGTTTTCACTCAAATGACGGCGCCATGCGCGCGCGCCGGATTGGCCTTGGAACATTCCCAGCATGTGCCGCGTCATCGAATGCAGCGGAGTGCCCGCATCCAACTCGCGCTCGATGTACGGCAGGTACCCGCGCACCGCGTTAACGCGCGTCAATATCGTCGGCGCGATGTCGAATACCGGCTGCATCAGTTCGTGTAGCAGCCATGGATCGTGGTAGGCAGCTCGACCGAGCATCACCCCGTCGACCTGCTCGAGCGCGTCGATGACAGCCTCGAGGGTCTTGAGTCCTCCGTTCAGGACGACAGTCAATGCCGGTCGCTCCTGCTTCAGCCGCACGACGCGGTCGTAGTCGAGCGGCGGCACCTCGCGGTTCTGTTTCGGCGAAAGGCCGTGCAACCATGCCTTCCGGGCATGGACGATGAACGTGTCGCAACCCGTGGCCGCGACCGTGTCGACGAATTCGAGAAAGTGTTCCCATGTATCGAGATCGTCGATTCCAATCCGGCATTTGACCGTGACCGGTACATCGACCGCGTCACGCATTGCCGTGACCGCGGCCGCGACTGTGGCCGGCTCTGCCATCAAACACGCACCAAAGCGTCCGGATTGCACGCGGTCGCTCGGGCAGCCGCAGTTCAGGTTGACCTCGTCGTATCCCGCGTCTGCGGCGAGGCGAGCCGCCCGGGCGAGTTCGCGCGGATCGCTGCCGCCGAGCTGCGCGGCCACTGGATGTTCGGCCGGATCGTGTGCGAGCAAGCGCGCGGTATCGCCGCGCACCAGCGCGGCCGCCGTCACCATCTCGGTGTACAACAGCGCACATGGATTAAGCAGACGGAGAAAATAGCGGCAGTGGCGGTCGGTCCAGTCCATCATCGGCGCGACCGACAGCCGGCGGGCGGCGCGATTCATCGAAAGATTTTATCACCGATTGCCGTTATCATCGGGTTGAACCATGCGAACCAAGCGTGGTCTACCTGTGAGTCCATGAGAGAGCGCCGAACGATGAGAATTCCGACCCGAGTCCTCGCCATCCTGCTTCCTGCGATCCTGACAGTCGCCTGCTTCGCGCCCGCGACTTCGGCGAAGCCCGACGCGGGCCCGCAGCGGGTACCGGCGCCGATTCTGCGCACGACCATCGCGGATGGCCCGCTCATGCCCGAGTCGCACTATGGCGACATCGCGGCGTTGGTGCGCGACGTCATCGGTCGACTCCATTACTCGTCACCCACGTTCGACCAAGAACTGTCGTCGAGCACGCTCGACCGGTACATTCAATCGCTCGACCCGAACCGTAGCTATTTTCTCGCGAGCGACATCGCGGAGTTCGATACATTCCGGGGCGGCCTCGTCGAACGGCGTGGCACCATCGACCTCAATGCGGCGTTCGTGATTTACAACCGATTCCACCAGCGCGTGATGGAACGTGTCGCGTTCCTCGACGCCCAACTCGAGGAGATGCCGGACTTTTCCGTCGACGAGGAATACCAATACGATCGCACCGACGCGCCGTGGGCGACATCGGTTGCCGAGCTGGATGAAATCACCCGCAAACGCTTCAAGAACGATGCGCTGACGCTGCTGCTCACCGACATTGAGTGGGCCCAGGTGGTCGAGACACTCGAGCGACGCTATCGCAACCTCGGCCGCCGTTCCGACCAGACGGTCGCGAGCGACGTGTTCCAGCTGTTCATGAACGCGCTGACAACGTCAATCGACCCGCACACCTCCTACCTGACCCCGGCTGCGCAGGACAATTTCCGCATCGACATGAGCTTGTCACTCGAGGGCATCGGCGCGGTGCTTTCGGCCGAGGACGATTACACACGGGTGGTCAGCATTGTCGCCGCAGGCCCTGCGGACAACAGCAAGGCCATCTTCCCTGAGGACCGGATCCTCGGCATCGCGCAGGGTGTTGATGGTGAGTTCGTCGATGTCGTCGGTTGGCGCATCGACGACGTCGTGGGCTTGATCCGCGGCCCGCGCGACACCATCGTGCGCCTGATGGTGCTGCCCGCGAACGCCCCGCCCGACGCGGCACCGAAGACCGTGACACTCGAGCGCAAGAAAATCCGCCTCGAGGAGCAGGCGGCGAGCAGCAAGATCATCGAGGTCGAGCGCGACGGTCGAACGCAGCGTATCGGTGTCATCGACCTGCCGACGTTCTACGCAGACTTCAATGCGCTGCAGGCCGGCGATCCGAACGCGAAGAGCACGACGCGCGACGTGTCGCGTCTGCTCGACGAATTGAAAACCGAGGGCGTCGACGCGGTCGTCATGGACCTGCGTGGCAACGGCGGTGGATCGCTCGTGGAAGCGACCGATCTGGCGGCGTTGTTCATCGGCGAAGGTCCGGTCGTGCAGATCCGCGACGGCGAGGGCTCGACGCAGGTCAGCCGTAATCGCGGCGCGGGCGCAAAGTACACCGGCCCGTTTGCGGTGCTCATTGACCGACGCAGTGCGTCGGGTTCCGAAATTTTTGCCGGGGTGATTCAGGACTACGGTCGTGGCCTGATCATCGGCGCACGAAGCTATGGAAAAGGCACCGTGCAGCAGTTGATTCCGCTCGACCGTTTCAGCCGTGGCGACGGCCCGCGGCTTGGGGAACTGAAGCTCACGATTGCGAAGTTCTACCGAGTCAACGGCAGCAGCAACCAGCACAAGGGAATCATCCCGGACATCGAACTGCCCTCCCCGTTCGAGGGCGCGGACTTCGGCGAGGCCATGCGCCCGACCGCGCTACCTTGGGACGAGATCGCACCGACCGGCTATCGCGCCGTCGGTGAGATGGACAAACTCGCAGCGCGGCTCGCCGCACTGCATACGGAGCGGGCTTCGGATGACCCGGGTTTCAGCCTGCTGAAACGGGAATTCGGCGCCTACCGCGAGGCCCGCGCCCGGACGATGGTGTCGCTGAACCGCGATGCGCGGATGCAGGACAGCCAGATGCTCGAGCGCGAGCAGCTGGCGATGGAGAACGAGCGCCGGGCATTGCGTGGCGAGCCACCGCTCGGTGGTCTGGACGAGCTCGACCGCACCCAGGAGCAGGACGACTTCCTGCTGGACGAGACTGCGGAAATCATGGTCGACATGATTCTCGAGTTACGGCGCCGGGAGATCGTCCAGGCCTCGGCCGCGGTTCAGGGCCAGTAATAGAGAGCCAGTAAGGCCAGCGCCGACACCTGGGCCGTGATCGCCGCGCCCCGCCAAGTCTTGCGCGTGAGCTGCCCGTAGAAGGCGGCCACGCTGACCGCGCTGAACGCCGCAAATAGCCCCGCGTTCGCCCAGAGCACGGGGATTTCCCGTTGAACCGCGGGTGCGTCATCGCCGACGATCAGATAAATGACCACCACGACGACCAACCCAAGCGCGATGGCGCTGGCCGAGGCCATCAGAATTCCCGAAAATACGGCGAGTGGTCGCATCGGGCCGCATTTTACTTGCAAAGCCGTTTTCTGCTGTTATACTCCACTACAACACCAACCCAACTAGCCCGCCAGGGACCGACAATGAACGTAAAAATGTCCAAATTCGCCTATGCCCCGGTACTCGCCCTGTCCTTGCTCGCGCTCCAGGCGTGCGGCAACGGCGAGGCCAAGCTGACCGACGAAGAGCCGGAAATTCCGGCGATCCCGGTCGAGGTCGCCCAGGTCCGGCAGGGATCGGTCACCGCATTCTACTCGACGACCGCGACGCTCGAAGCCGAGCGCGAAGCACGCGTCGTCCCCCGACTCGGTGGCACGATTATCGAGCTGTTCGTCGAGGAAGGCGACCGCGTCGTGGCGGGGCAACCCCTCGCGCGCATCGACGACGACCGTTATCGTCTTTCGCTCGCTCAGGCCGAAGCGAACGTGCGCCGCCTCGAGCAGGACTTCCGCCGCAGCCAGGAAATGCAGGCGCGCGACCTGATCAGCGCCGAAGCGTTCGAACGGGCGAAATTCGAATATGAAGCGCAGCGCGCGCAGTTCGATATCGCGAAACTCGAGTTGTCGCACACGACCATCACCTCACCGATTGACGGCATTGTGTCTGAGCGCATGATCAAAGTCGGCAACACCGTGAATACGGCGGAACCCGCATTCGTCGTGACCGCGATGGATACGCTGCTCGCGACGTTGCACGTGCCGGAGCGGGAACTGTCCCGTCTTGCGGTCGACCAGCCGGCGCACATCGCAGTCGATGCACTCGCCGGTCGCCGCTTTGAAGGCCACATCCAGCGGATCAGCCCGGTCGTCGACCCGACGACGGGCACGTTCCGCGCGACGGTCGAAGTCACGAGCGATGGTGCACTCAAGCCCGGCATGTTCGGCCGCGTGAACATCGTGTACGACGTCCGCGACAACACGCTGCTGGTGCCCGTCGAGGCGGTGCTCGCGGAGGACGCGCGCACGTCATTGTTCGTCGTAGTCGACGGTGAAGCGCAGCGCCGCGACGTCGAGGTCGGCTACCGCAACAACGGCTCGGTCGAGATTCGCGCTGGCGTGACTGAGGGCGAGTCCGTCGTCGTGACCGGCCAGGCGAGCCTGCGCGACAAGACGAAAGTGGCGGTCATCGAATGAGCCCGCGTTCATGGGTCGCCGCGGCCCTGCTCGCGCTGGCGTGCACGCCCGCTGCCGCAGTCCAGTGCGATTTCAGCATCGATAGCGACACCCGGATCGCTCACAACGGCGACCTCGTCATGTCACGGGATGGCGCCGAACTCGTGCGCATGACCGATGAACCCGCACTGCTCATTGAACAGGCACGCATCGAATTGAACGACGACCAGCGCGCCGCCGTCACGGGCTACCGCGATGCGCACGCCGCCATTGTCGACGAAGCAAAGCTGATTGGTCTCGCGGGCGCGAAACTCGGGGGCAAAGCCGCGTACACCGTGCTCGTCGGGCTGCTGACCGGAACCGCGGACCGCGCCGAGGCGAAGATCGAGGCCGAGGCTGCCGAGCTTGAAGCCCGCGCTGAATCGTTGTGCGTCTACGTGGAGCAGCTGCGTGTTCATCACGAGTCGCTGTCCGCGTCCATTCCTGAATTTGCGAAGGCCGTGCCCATCCAATGAAACTGATCGACATCGCCACGCGGCGGCGCGTGACCATCCTGATGTTCACCGTCGCCGTCTTGCTGTTCGGCTTCGTGTCGCTGTCGCGCCTCCCGGTGAACCTGTTGCCGGACCTTTCTTATCCGACGCTCACCGTGCGCACCGAATACCCGGGCGCCGCGCCGGCGGAAATGGAAAGCCTCGTCACCAAGCCTGTCGAGGAAGCGGTCGGCATCATCAAGGGCGTGCGGATGGTCCGCTCGGTCTCGCGGGCCGGCCAGTCGGACGTCACGCTCGAGTTCATGTGGGGGACCAACATGGACTACGCGGCGCTCGACGTCCGCGAGAAGCTCGAAGTCTTACAACTTCCGCTCGAGGCGGACCGTCCGACCCTGCTCCGCTTCGATCCCTCGACGGAGCCCGTGCTGCGCTTCGCGCTCAGCCACGATGTCGCCGACACGACGCTGACCCCCGAGGATGCGCTGAAGCTGGTGCGCCGGCATGCGGACGAGCAGCTTAAGCAAGAATTCGAAGCGATTGCAGGCGTCGCGGCCGTGAAGGTCTCAGGTGGCCTCGAAGACGAAATCCAGGTCAACGTCGACCAATACCGCCTGGCCCAGCTTGGGCTACGGATCGAGGAAGTCGCGCAACGCCTGCGCGCGGAGAACGTCAATCTGTCCGGAGGCCGGCTCGAGGAAGGCACGCAGCAGTTCCTCGTGCGCACCATCAACGAATTCACGTCAGTCGGTCAAATCGCCGATTCGATCATTGCGACCCGCGACGGCAGGCCGGTGTACCTGCGCGACATCGCGGTGGTGCGCGAGGGCTGGGCCGAGCGCGAGGCGATCACGCGCGCGGATGGGCTTGAATCCGTCGAGCTTGCGGTCTACCGCGAGGGTGATGCGAACGTTGTCCAGGTGGCCGGCGCCGTGAACGCGCGCATCGAACGGATCCGTGGCGCGCTGCCCGAGAACATGCAGTTGGTGCTCACCTACGACCAATCCGTGTTCATCGACAACGCGATCAAGGAGGTCGTGTCCGCGGCGCTGATCGGCGGTCTGCTCGCCATCCTGATTCTGTATCTGTTCCTGCGCAGTTTCACGACGACGCTGATCATCGGTATCTCGATTCCGGTGTCTGTGATTGCGACGTTCGCGATGATGTACGGCGGCGGCGTCACGCTGAACATCATGTCGCTCGGCGGCATCGCGCTTGCAATCGGCATGCTCGTTGATAACTCGATTGTCGTACTCGAGAACATCGCGACGAAGCGCGAACAAGGTGCGAGCCAGCTCGAGGCCGCGCGCAGCGGTACGCGCGAGGTGGGCACGGCCGTCGTCGCATCAACGCTGACGACGATTGCTGTGTTCCTGCCGCTCGTGTTCGTCGAGGGCATCGCAGGTCAGCTTTTCCGTGACCAGTCGCTGACCGTGACCTTTGCGCTCCTGATTTCGCTGGTCGTCGCGCTGACGTTGATTCCGATGCTCGCGTCGCTCGGCGCGCCCGTCGGCAGCCGTCGGTCGGTGCACGATGCGGCGCCGGCCCCTATCAGCTACCAGCCGCGTACCCGCGCGGGCGCTGCGGTCCAAAACGCGCGCCGCACGGTACTGACCGGCAGCGCAGTCGGCGTCGTCCGTGGCGTCCGGGGTTCGGCCAGCGGCATCAGCCGGACGTTCCGGTGGCTAATGTCTCCGGTCGTCGCGGGATTCAACTGGACTTACGACAAAGTCGCGGGTGTTTACCCGAATGTGCTCGGCTGGGCGCTCGCACACCGACTCTTGACGATGAGCGCGGCCGTACTGCTCTTCGCGCTGAGCGTCGCGCTGCTACCCCGCCTCGGTGTCGAGTTGATTCCGCAGATGACGCAGGGCGAGTTCAACGTTGAAATCCAGCTCGCGCCAGGCACGCCGCTCGAGCGTACCGATGAGGTCATCGGCGCGCTGCAGGCGGCCGCGCTGCAAGTGCCGACGATTGCCCGTACCTACGCGGTCTCCGGTACCGGCAACCGGCTCGATGCGAACCCCGAAGAAGCCGGCGAGAACACGGGCACCATGAACGTCGTGATGCAAGCCGGTACCGACGACGCAGACGAGACGGCGGCGATGAACTCGCTGCGGGGGTTCCTCGACTCGCAGGCAGGTGTCCAGCACAAATTCTCGCGGCCCGAGTTGTTCTCCTTCGAGACCCCGCTCGAAATCGAGGTCGCGGGTTATGACCTCGTCCAACTGAAGAACGTGTCCGGTCGAATTGCCGCGCAGATGGCGGAATCGGACCGCTTCGCCGACGTCCGCACAAGCATGGAACTCGGGCACCCCGAAGTCCAGATTCACTTCGACCACGAGCGGGCTGCCCGCCTCGGCCTGCGCGTCGACCAGATCGCGGACACCGTCGTGAAGCAGGTGCGCGGCGAGGTCGCGACCCGCTATACCTGGCACGATCGCAAGATCGACGTTCTGGTCCGCGCGAGCGAGAACCAACGTCAGTCGGTGGATCTCATCCGCCAGCTCGTCGTGAACCCCGAGTCTGACCGCCCTGTCACGCTCGCGGCGGTCGCCGACGTGTCGGTGGCAATCGGTCCGAGCGAGATTCGCCGGATAGCGCAGGAGCGCGTCGCGATCATCTCAGCGAACCTCGCGTACGGTGATCTTGGTACCGCCACGGATGCTGCGCGGGCGATCATCAACAATGTCCCGCACCCCGCTGGCATCATCACCCGGGTCGCAGGCCAAAGCGAGGAGATGGAACGCTCGTTCGACTCACTGATTCTCGCGCTGACACTCGCCGTGTTCCTTGTCTACCTCGTGATGGCGTCGCAGTTCGAGTCCCTGCTCCACCCGTTCGTGATCCTGTTCACGGTACCGCTCTCCCTTATTGGTGCAGTTCTCGGGCTTTGGATCACCGGCTCGACGGTGTCGGTGGTCGTGTTCATCGGCCTGATCATGCTCGCCGGTATCGTCGTGAACAATGCGATTGTGCTCGTCACGCGCATCAACCAGCTGCGTGAGGACGGGCTCGAGCGTATCTCCGCGATCATGGAGGCCGGGCGCGCGCGCCTGCGGCCGATCATCATGACGACACTGACGACCGTACTCGGACTGATGCCGCTTGCGCTGGGTCTCGGCGAGGGCGCCGAGATGCGCGCTCCGATGGCGATCACCGTCATCGGCGGCCTGATCGCTTCGACGATGCTCACGCTCGTCGTCATTCCCGTCATGTACAGCCTCGTGGATATCCGCAAGACCAAAGCGGACGTCGCCGCGGCGGTCCTGGCGGACGCTCGCACATGAGCCTGACTGGTCTGTCGCTGCGCCGTCCGATCACCACCTTGATGGTGTTCACCTGCCTAGGCGCGATTGGCGCAATCGCAATCCGGCTGCTGCCGCTCGAGATGTTCCCTGCGATCGATTTCCCGGGGATGATGATCCAGATTCCATACGAGGGCAGCTCGCCCGAAGAAGTCGAGCAGTTAATCACCCGGCCCGTCGAGGAAGTGCTCGCGACGATGGGCGACGTGCGCATGATGCGTTCGAATTCGGCGCAGGACGGCGCGTTCATTTTCATGTTCTTCGGCTGGGACTCCGACCCGGCCGCGAAGGGCGTCGAGGCCCGCGACAAGATTGACGGCATCCGAAGCCAGCTGCCGCCCGACGTCCGGCGAATCTTCGTGCGAAAGTTCACGACGACCGACGAACCGATGTTGATTCTGCGCATCAGCTCGGAGCGCGACCTGTCGAACGCATACGAGCTGCTCGAGCGAAACGTGCAACGGCGACTCGAACGCCTACCTGGCGTCGGCCAGGTCGAACTTGACGGCGTGCTCGCACGCGAGATCAGCATTGAATTGCTGGCCGACCGCGTCGCAGCGCACGGCGTCGACCTCAACTTACTCCGCGACCGCCTGAAGGCCGCAAACTTCTCGCTGTCCGCAGGCTACATCTCCGACGCCGGCTCCGGCCGGCGAATCCGCGTGAACCCGGTCGGCGAGTTCCGCACCATCGAAGAAATCCGTGAACTTCCCGTGGGCCAGGGTTCGCTGCGCCTGCGCGATATTGCCGAGGTCAAGTACGAGTCGCCCGAGATGCAGTACAGCCGGTTGCTCGACCGCCAGTTCGCGCTCGGCATCAACGTATTCCGGGAATCCGGCACGAACCTCGTGGACGTCGCTGAGCGCGTGCTCGCTGAAGTCGAGGAAATCAGCGTGCTGCCCGAAATGCAGGGCATCAAGCTGTTCGTGATGTTCAGCCAGGCTCAAAGCGTCACGGCGTCGCTGCGCGACCTCGCGCTCGCGGGCCTGGTCGGTGCGCTGATGTCGTTCCTGGTGCTGTTCGTTTTCCTGCGCCAGCTGTCGACGACGCTGGTGGTGATGCTGTCGGTACCGTGCGCGGTACTCATCACGCTAGGCTTCATGTATTTCATGGGCCTCACGCTCAACATCCTGTCGATGATGGGCCTGATGCTCGCCATCGGCATGCTCGTCGACAATTCCGTCGTGATCACCGAGAGCATCTACCGCTACAAGCTCAAGTACCCACACCAGCCCGGCAAGGCCACCTTGCTCGGGGTCAAGGAGGTCGCGCTCGCCGTGACCGCAGGAACGCTGACCACCGTCATCGTGTTCCTGCCCAACATCTTCGGCGCGCAGAACGAAATCACGGTGTTCCTCGCGCATGTCGCGTACGCAATCACAATCGCCCTTCTCGCTTCGCTCGTGATCGCGCAGACCATCATCCCGATGCTGACGCTGAGGATCCGCTCACCGGAACCTCCAAAGGCCGGGAATTGGCTCGCACGGCTCACGAACGCGTACGCGCGCGTGCTCGCATGGGCGCTCCGCCGTCGCTGGCTCGCATTCGGTGCGGTGATGCTCATTCTCGTCAGCGTCGCCGTGCCGATCACGCAAATGAAGGTCGACATGTTCGGCGACGCAGAGGATGACCGGATCCGGCTGATGTATCACGTGGAAGGCAGTTATTCGCTGGAAAAGGTTCGCGAGTCCGTTGACGTCATCGAGGCGTACCTGTACGAACACCAGGACCAGTTCGAGATCGACTCGGTATACACGTTCTACGAGAGCAATCGCGCCGAATCGACCCTGCTCTTGAAGAAGGACCGCGAGCAGTCCAACGAGGTCATCCGAGAAGCGATCCGCGCGGGCCTTCCGCAAATCCCGATCGGCCGGCCGAGTTTCGAGTACAACCGCAGTGGCACCGCTGAGAACCTGCAAGTCCGGATTCTCGGCGAGTCGAGCGAGCGCTTGTTCGAACTCAGCCACGAGGTCGTGCGTATCCTGTCGACCATCGAAGGCCTCACCGACGTGCGCTCGGAAGCGACCGCGGGCCAGCAGGAAGTACGCGTGACCGTCGACCGTGACCGTGCGCTCCAATATGGCTTCACGACACAGCAAGTTGCACAGGCGATTTCGCTCGGTATGCGCGGCGAGAACCTGCGCGAGTTCCGCGGGCCCGAAGGGGAAATCGCGGTGCGCCTCGGATTCCAGGACGCCGACCGCCAAACCGTGCAGCAGCTCGGCCAGTTGCCGCTCGTGAATGAGCGCGGAGAGCGCGTGACACTCGCGACGCTCGCCGACTTCTCGGTCGTGGCCGGACCGCGCAACATCAGCCGCCTGAACCGCCAAACGGGCATCGCGATCACCGCGAACCTCGTCGACCTGACCGTCGGCGACGCGAACAAGCAAATCCGTCAGGTGATGGACCAGTTCGCATTTCCGCCGGGTTACTCGTGGTCGTTCGGCGAGGGCTTCCAGCGCGAGGACGAAACGATGGGCGCCATGGCGCTGAACATGCTGCTCGCGGTGTTCCTGATCTTCTTCGTGATGGCCGCGTTGTTCGAGTCGCTGCTGTTCCCGTTCTCGATCCTGACGTCCATCCTGTTCTCGTTCATCGGCGTTTTCTGGTTCTTCTTCCTGACCGGGACCGAGATGTCGATGATGGGCATGATTGGCTTACTGGTGCTGATGGGTATCGTCGTGAACAACGGCATTGTGCTGATCGACCACATCAACAACTTGCGCGCGGACGGTATGCCCCGCGACCAGGCGGTGGTACAGGGCGGGCGCGACCGATTGCGGCCGATTCTGATGACGGCGGCGACGACCATCCTCGCGATGATCCCACTCGCGGTCGGCAACGCGTCGATCGGCGGCGGCGGCCCACCGTACTACCCGATGGCGCGAGCGATCATCGGCGGACTCGCGTTCTCGACGATCGTGAGCCTCGTGGTCGTGCCTTACGTGTATGTGTTGCTCGACACGCTGCGGGTGTGGGCATCGGGCGTGCACGCGCGCGCGAAAGCCGCCAGCGCGAAGGGCACCGCCCTGCCCGCGCAGAGCATCTAGGTTCCGCATGCTGGCGGCGGCCCGTGGTCGCTGTACCAGCCGCGCAGCAATTGATGATAAGCATGCAGCGCTTGCTCGCGCTTCGATGAATAGCACCCCGAGTCGTACGCAGGTGACGCGAGCCCCTGCTGCACACGACGGCAAATGTCAGCATCCTCGTCCTGAATCCGCGCGGTGACGATGAAATCTTCGTCGATTGCGGCGCGGGCCGCGTCGGACGTGGTATCCGAATAGTAATAATCGAAATCCACTTCGCAGCGGTCGTGCGCGATCGGCCGAACGTGATTGACCTGCAAGCGCCCCGCCGCGAAATTCACCATCAGGTTCGGCCACAGCATGAAGTAGTACAGCTCGCCGCCATCGCCGAGCGAACCGTAATAGCCGCGGTCGCCGCCGAAACCCGACCGTTGCACCGACCACCAGCCGTGCACTTCCTCGCGATAGTTCTGGTAATCGAGCATTTTCGCGTACTCGGGGTGTACGAGCGGCACGTGGTACGCCTCGAGATAATTGTCGACGTATACCTTCCAGTTGCACTCGACGACGTAGGTCTGCCGGACGTGGAAATCCGCGTCACCGAGAGCGAGTGGCGCAATCAACGCGTCGATGCCGTGGACGAAGGTCTCGAGCGATGGTGCGGCGGCGTCGAGGCAAGCGAACAACATTCCGCCCCATTCCGTGTGCCGGACGGGATGCAAGCGGTGCTTCTCGGGTTCGAACGACGAACTGCGGTCGAACTGCGGCGTACCGCGCAGGCTGCCATCGAGGTTGTAGGTCCAGCCATGGTACCCACACTGGAAGAACGTTTCGCGACCACAGCGCACGCCGACCGGTCCGCCACGGTGCTGGCAGACCGCGTAGAACGCGCGGACACCCGCCGCCGGATCGTTCACCAAGACCACCGGTTGTCCCGCGACCTCGACGCGGAGCGATGCGCCCGGGTCGGCGAGCGCTGCCGCGGGTCCGCAGTACTGCCAGGTCTTCGCCAGTACACGGTCGCGATCGAACCCGTGCATCCGGGGGTCGGTGTACCACGCGGACGGCGGCGTGCGCGACTCGTGAAGGCTAACGGAGTCCCGCATCGATTGGCTCGCGTAACGTGATTTCGACCGGGCCGAAGCAATGGCCGCGTTCATGGCAATACTCGAGCCACTTGTTCAGCATCAGGTTGCGCATCCAGCGCTGTTGTAGTTCGCCACCGCGGTCGGTCGGGAACCGTCTGAGCAAGCGGTGCCGATGACGGTGGCTGCAATTCATCGCTTCGGCGAGCTGCGCGTCGTGGTACGTCCGGACGATGAGGTCTGGATCAGGCACCCCGTCGAACAGATAGGTGAGGCGGAATGTGTGCGTGAATCTGCTGCGCGCGAGGCCGTCTATATGCAGCGCGACATCACCGGGGACCCGCGACACGAGCGCCTCGCCCGGCTCTGGCAGGAATCCGCCGAGCAGGCGCTGCAGCCTTCGGTAATTGTTGTCGTACAATGACATCAGCCCCACGAAGCTGCGGGGCTTCGCGAGTTCGATGAATTGCCTTCGCTGAGTCGTCAACATTTACTAAGGAATATAGCACCAACGAAATGGAAATCACGACCGTTAGAACGCAGCCGTACGTGGATCAGGAGCCCGGCACCGCCGGATTGCGAAAGACAGTTGCAGTCTTTCAGCAACCGAACTATCTTGAGAATTTCGTTCAATCGATTTTCAACGTTCTCCCCGGCCTCGAAGGTGGTCGACTGGTCCTCGGCGGCGACGGTCGCCATGGCAACCGAGAAGCGATTCAGAGCGTGCTGCGCATGGCTGCCGCAAACGGCGTCGCGTCGGTAGCGCTCGGTTGCGGAGGCCTCCTGTCGACGCCTGCCGCGTCCGCGCTGATTCGGCATGAGAAGGCCGCGGGCGGTCTGATCCTGACAGCGAGCCACAATCCGGCCGGCGAGCATGGGGACTTCGGCATCAAGTTCAATACCGCCTCTGGTGGTCAGGCGTCGGAATCGCTGACGCGGGCCGTCGCGGCGTGCAGCCGCGGAATCTCCGAATACCGCATCGTCACCGGTACGCCGCCGGTCGACATCGACCGACCCGGCAGCGTGTTCCTCCACGACATGCGCGTCGATGTCATCGACCCCGTCGCGCAGTACGCGGCTCTTATGGAGCGCTTGTTCGACTTCGATGCAATCCGCAATGCGGTCGATGACGGATTCACGCTCCGGTTCGATGCGATGAACGCGGTCACGGGCGTCTACGCGTCCGAGCTCTTCCTCACGCGACTTGGGTTTCCCGCGGGCTCCGTGCTGCGCGCAGTTCCAAAACCGGACTTCGGCGGCATACACGCGGATCCCAATCGCGACAACGCCGAGGAGTTGTTCGCAGTCGCATTCGGCGAACACGCGCCCGACCTCAGCGCGGCGTCCGACGGGGACGGCGACCGTAACCTGATCCTCGGCCCACGCACGATCGTCGTACCGTCCGACAGCCTCGCGGTGCTGGCCGCCAACGCGACCCGCGTTCCTGGCTATCGTGATGGGCTCGTCGGCGTCGCGCGCTCCATGCCGACGACGCACGCGGTCGATCGGGTCGCCGCAAAACTTGGCATCCCAAGCTTCGAGACGCCCGCGGGTTGGCGTTATTTTTGCAACCTGCTCGACGACGGCCGTGTCACGCTGTGCGGCGAGGAATCGTTCGGCACAAGCTCCGACCATTGCCGAGAGAAGGATGGGCTCTGGGCGATTCTGTTCTGGCTGAACTTGCTCGCGACAACCGGCCGCAGCGTGCACGAGCTGTTATCCGAGCACTGGCGCGAGTTCGGGCGCACGTTCTCCTGTCGACACGATTACTACATTGCGGATTCGGGCGCCGCGCACCGCGTGATGGACGGATTACGTGAATCACTCGGCGAGCTTCGCGGGCGGGCGCTCGCCGGCCTCACGGTGCTCGACGCCGATGACTTCCGCTACGACGACCCTGTCGACGGCACGCGCAGCGAACACCAGGGGCTGCGCGTGCAACTCGAGCGCAACGCGCGTATCTGCTACCGACTGTCGGGCACCGACACCCGCGGTGCGACGCTGCGAGTGTATGTCGAGGGCTACACCGACGACCCCGCTCGACTGCACGACGACGCCGGCACGACGCTTGCGCGGCTCGCCGACGCGGCGCGCGACCTCGCGCGCATCACACCGTTGACGGGGATGGTGAAACCGACGATGGTTTTGTAATTGAGAATCGCGGCGCAAAGGCGCCCGCTTATTCGCGGCGCAAAGGCGCCGCTCCTACAGGTGCCAGGGTTGTAGGAGCGGCACCTTTGTGCCGCGATTCAATAGTTCCTTCGCTTCAACCCCGTGGTGTGCATGATCGTCGTCGCGATTTCTTCGATCGACATGTGGGTCGTGTTCACGCACGGAATTCCCGCCGACGCCAAAAGCGCTTCCGCAGTCCGCACCTCGAACCGCACCTGCTCGCCTGCCGCATAGCTGCTGTCTGGGCGTCGCTCGGTTCGAATCTGCGTGAGCCGCGCCGGGTCGATGGTGAGCCCGAACAATTTGGGTTTATGTTTCATGAGTTTTTCAGGCAAACGCCCGAGTTCAAGGTCGTCGATGGTCAGGGGATAATTCGCGGCATACAGGCCATATTGCAGCGCCAGGTAAAGTGACGTCGGCGTCTTGCCGGAGCGCGACACGCCGACGAGGATGATATCCGCGTTCATATAGTGGCGGACCGTGACACCGTCATCGTTCGCGAGCGCGAAATTCATCGCTTCGATGCGGTTCGTGTAGCTCGTGGACATGCCATGCGCCTTGCCTGACGCGTGCGACGAAGTCACGCCGAGTTCTCGCTCGAGCGGACCGATGAACGCGTCGAAGAAATCGACGACCAATGCATTCGCATCGCTGACGACGGCGCGCAGCGTTTCGTCGACCAAGGTACTGAATACGATGGGTTTGAGCCCGGTGTCGTCGTAGGCCGCCTGGATGCGGCCGACGAGGGCATGCGCCTTGTCAGGTGTGTTGAGGAATGGCACAGTTGACACGCTGAATTGGACGCCGTCGAACTGGGTCAGAAGGCTGTGTCCCAGCGTTTCCGCGGTGATCCCGGTCCGGTCAGAGACGATGAACACTGGGCGTTCCTGGGCCATGGAATGATTGTACTAGGAGGCTGTGTTGAGTGACTACCTGATTGGGCTGGACGCCTTGGGCATGGGCGATGTCGACCGCGTGGGCGGCAAGAACGCGTCGCTCGGCGAGATGATCAGCCACCTCGCGAAGGCCGGCGTGCGTGTACCGGGCGGTTTCGCGACGACTGCGCAGGCCTACCGCGACTTCCTCGCGAACGACGGTCTTGGCGAGCGCATCAACGCGAGGCTCACAGCGCTCGACGTCGACGACACCGACGAACTCGCGCGCGCTGGCGCCGAGATCCGCGGCTGGGTACTCGCCGCCCCGCTTCCCGAGCGCCTGCACGACGAAGTCACCACTGCGTACAAAGAACTGGGCGGCGACATCCCGGTGGCCGTCCGGTCGTCCGCGACCGCGGAGGACCTGCCCGAGGCGTCGTTCGCCGGGCAGCAGGAAACCTTCCTCAATGTGCGCGGCATCGACGGCGTCATCCGCGCGATGCACGCGGTGTTCGCGTCACTGTTCAATGACCGCGCGATCGCGTACCGCGTGCATCAGGACTTCGACCATTCCCAGGTCGCGCTGTCCGCGGGCGTCCAACGCATGGTGCGGTCCGACATCGGCGCGAGCGGCGTGATGTTCACGCTCGACACCGAATCCGGCTTCGACCAAGTGGTCTTCATTACGAGTTCGTACGGCCTCGGCGAGACGGTCGTCCAAGGCGCGGTGAATCCGGATGAATTCTACGTTTACAAGCCGGGGCTCGATGCCGGGCGCCCCGCGATCCTGAGGCGTAACCGTGGCTCAAAGGCCATAAAGATGGTGTACTCGAGTTCGCCGGACAAGTTGGTCGAGACCGTCGATGTCCCGCAACAGGAACGCCTCGCGTTCTCGTTGAGCGACGCCGACGTCGAGACACTTGCGCGTCAGGCACTGATCATCGAGCGCCACTACGGCCGCCCGATGGACATCGAGTGGGGCAAGGACGGCGATGACGGCGAGTTGTACATCCTGCAGGCGCGGCCGGAGACGGTGAAAAGCCGCGCAGGCCAGATCATGGAGCGCTACTTGCTGAAGTCGAAAGGCACGGTACTGGCCGAGGGTCGCTCGATCGGCCAACGGATCGGCGCCGGCGCCGCGCGCGTACTGAAAGACATCGACGAAATGGCGCGCGTCCGCGCCGGCGACGTGCTTGTCACAGACATGACCGACCCCGACTGGGAACCGATCATGAAACGTGCTTCGGCGATCGTGACCAACCGCGGCGGTCGTACCTGCCATGCCGCAATCATCGCGCGAGAGCTCGGGATTCCGGCGGTCGTCGGCTGTGGCGACGCGACCACGAGCATCAAGGACGGCGACGAAGTCACCGTGTCGTGCGCCGAGGGCGATACCGGCTTCATCTACGCGGGTGAACTCGAATTCGAACGGCAGGAAGTCGCGCTCGACAAGCTCCCAGACATCCCGATCAAAGTGATGATGAATGTCGGCAACCCGGACCGCGCGTTCGACTTCTGCTCGCTCCCCCACCGCGGGGTCGGGCTCGCACGGCTCGAGTTCATCATCAACCGCATGATTGGCGTGCACCCCAAAGCGCTGCTGAATTTCGATTCGTGCGACGACGCGCTGAAAGCGACCATCCGAGAGCAGATGGCCGGCTACGCGGACCCGGTCAGCTTCTACGTCGACAAGCTCGCCGAGGGCATCTCGATGATCGCCGCAGCGTTTGCGCCGCAGCCGGTCATCGTGCGGCTGTCGGATTTCAAGTCGAACGAATACGCGAACCTCATCGGGGGCCGACAATACGAGCCCCACGAGGAGAATCCGATGCTCGGATTCCGTGGCGCGTCGCGGTACATTGATGACAGTTTTCGAGAGTGCTTCGAGCTCGAGTGCCGCGCGCTCGTGAAAGTGCGCGACGCAATGGGCCTCACGAACGTCCAGGTGATGGTGCCGTTCGTGCGCACCGTTGCCGAGGCGAAGCAGGTCATCGCACTGCTGCGTGACAACGGTCTGGAGCGCGGCAAGAACGACCTGAAAGTCATCATGATGTGTGAGCTACCGTCGAATGCAATCCTCGCTGACGAGTTTCTCGAACATTTCGACGGCTTCTCGATCGGCTCGAACGACCTCACACAGCTGACACTCGGCCTCGACCGTGACTCCGGTGTAATCGCCCACCTGTTCGACGAGCGCGATCCGGCGGTCAAATTCCTGCTCGAGCGCGCGATTGCCGCGTGCAATGCAAAGGGCAAGTACATCGGAATCTGCGGCCAAGGACCGTCCGACCATCCGGATCTCGCCGAGTGGTTGCTCGAGCGCGGCATCCAGTCCGTCTCGCTGAATCCCGACACGGTGGTCGAGACCTGGCTGTACCTCGCCGGACAGAAGGTGGATTAGCCATGAATCCCGCGATCGTAAAGGCGATCGTGTTACTCACCGCTTCGAACCTTTTCATGACGGTCGCTTGGTACGCGCACCTGAAGAACATGTTGCACTGGAAATGGTTCGCGGTGGTTCTCGTCGCGTGGGGCATCGCGTTCTTCGAGTACCTGTTGCAGGTGCCCGCAAATCGTATCGGCTACACGGCGATGAACCTCGGGCAACTCAAAGTCCTTCAGGAAGTCATCGCACTGACCGTGTTCGTGCCGTTCGCCCTGTTCTACATGAACGAGCCGCTGAAGCTCGACTACCTGTGGGCAGCGTTGTGCCTCGTCGGAGCCGTGTACTTCATATTTCGCTGATCGCGCGTTCCCAGTTCCGACCGTCGAACGGCACGCGCATCACCGAGCCGACGGAGCCGACATCGAGGCAGTGTACCAGCCGGAATGCATCGTCCGGCACGATGAGGTGGATAAAACCGGTCATCGAGCAGATAGAGCCGCCCCGGTGCGTCGTCATGCAGGCGCATCCCGACCCGTCCAGCGCAGCAGGGTCGGCAACGACCGCCACAACAACCACGCGAAGCCCAACGGAACGACAACCGCCTGCAACAGGAACACCACCGTCAGCGTGATGACGCTGTCAACGATCGAGTTCGCGGACTCGCGTAAGTCGCGCATCATCCCCGCTGGGTTGACGCGGTCGGTCATGCGGCTGAACCACGTCCCATCGGTGGCTGGCGGCACCCGCGCGGGACCCTCGACCTCGCCCGCGCCTGACAAATTACCGAGTTCGCCGGCGAGCACACGCACCGATTGACCGCGTGCGTCGAGTTGCTCCTGCACGACGCGTTGCTCGTCGGCGATGAACAACGCGTGGATGCCGACATTCGCGAGCGCAATCGCGACGAAGAAAAATCGGAAGAACGCGAACAGCACAAACGCTTTGCCAACCTGTGGCGGAATCCACCCCACCCATGACGGCCGCCACAGGCGCACGAGCACCAGCACACCCGTCAGCGCGAGCAGCACGTCGAACAGTTGAGACGCCCCGACCTGCATCAGGAATTTTTGCATCGCGAGTGCAACGATTGCGTACAGCAGCACCGACGAGAAGCGGTCGAGCAAGTCGGTCACCGGCCTGAGTATCCGGCCCGGCGTCACGCCGACGACCGTCACGCCGACCTCGACGCTTTCGGCGACCGAGAGCACCGCCATGACGGCGCGCGTACTCGCGTAAGTGACGACGGCCTGCGCGAGCAACCGGTCGGTTTTCTCCGCGCCGAAGCTGTCGAGCGCTTTTGTCGCGGACAACACAAACAGCCCAACAACGAGCAGCGCGACTCCGATTCTGGATGGTTGTTTCATAAGTTCACGCTCTGAAGCGCGGCCTGGAACCGAGGCCGCTCGCGCAGGTCCGCGTAAATGGGGCCGCCGAGGTAGGCGGCGCTCGGGTCTCGCGTCGTAATCATCCGGTCAATCCACTCGAGCGCGGCCTCGTAATCGCCGGCGCGCACGAAGAACTGCGCAACCCGTGACGGGGGGATGTACTCTCTCTCGGCCCGAGTCGCGAGCACCTCAGCGGCCGCGCGCATCGCGGCCGCGTAGCCGCCTTCGGCGTGGCCCGCATCCAAAGCGGCGATCATCGCGTCGTCGTTCTCCGCAGCGTACAGCGCGCGCGAAGCGTCGTACGACGCCTCAAATTGCCCTGCGACATGCAGCACGACCTGGAAGTCGTACAGCACGATGGGGTGGACCGGCGAATCCGCGAGGATCTCCCGGTAACGCGCAACTGCCTCGCCCACCTTGCCCGTTTGGCTCAGATTCGACGCATGGATCGCCTGCACGATTGGGTTGAACGGGTCCTCCAAGGCTGCCTGCGAGCTCTGGCGCAGCGCCTCGTCCGTACGGCCCGTGATTCTGAGCACCATCGAGTAAAACGAGCGGATGCCCGAGTCGCCAGGGTTCAGCTCCAGCGCCTGCCGAAAATGCTGTTCTGAGCTATCCCAGTCCCAGTCATGCCAACCGAACTCCACCGCCAATACATGATGCGCGCGCGCGAGGCGATTATCGATCGACAGCGCGCGCAACGCTGCGCGCTTCGCTTCACGCGATGCGTGTGCAGGTTGCGCAGCGCCAATCTGGCGCCGCCCATACCAGACGGACGCGATGCCGGCATACGCCGGTGCGTATTCAGGATCGTGCTCAAGCGCGAGTTGGAAATAGTGCAACGCGCGGTCGAGCGCGCCCACCGTGTGCTGCTCCCATTGCGCGCGTCCGCGTTGATACGCCTCGAAAGCCAAGGGATTCACTGTCTGGTTACGCGTGAGATCCGCGGATTCACCAGGCGTGAGTCGAATGCGGATGGCGTCCGCGAGCGCCCGCGCGAGGTCGGAATGAAGCGCCAACACGTTGCGAAGCTCCCGATCAAACGTGCCTGCCCACAGGCTCACCTCGTCAGGAAGCACCTGGATGAGCTCGGCGCGAATCCGGACGTCATCACCGGAACGGAGCACGGATGCGGCGACGACCGCCTCGACGTTGAGTTCGCGCGCGATGTCGGCGAGCGATTGTTGCGCGTCGCGGTACCGGATTGCTGAAGTACGCGAAATCACGCGTAGGGATTCGATCTTGGTGAGCTCGCCGATCAGCGCATCGTGCATCCCGGCGACGAAGTATTCCTGCTCTTCGTCATTGCCGAGATCGTCGAACGGCAAGACGACGAGCGAGCGTACCGTAGGCCCGGGTTCGGCGCCGTCGGCGGTGTCACGGTGCTTCGTGCCCCCGACGGCGAATGCGACAATCGCCGCGATGACGATCGCGCCCGCCAAGCCGGCGTTCAGCCACGTCCAACTGCGTTTCGCAGCCGCAGCGGGCCGTGCAGGGTCGTCATCGGTTTCGACGGAATACGCGGTCCGACGTTCGGCGAGCCCTTTGAGCCTTTGGGGACCGAGCGCGGCGAAGCGGAACACGCGCAAATGGCGCAATTGACGCCAGACCTCTTCGCTGACGAGAATCTCTCCGGGACCGGCGGCTGATTGCAGGCGCGCGGCGACATTGACCCCGTCGCCGAGCAAATCCGCGTCCTCTCGAATCAGCACGTCGCCGACGTGCACACCGATGCGCAGCGGTGTCGATACGTGGCCTGCGAAAGCGGTACGCAAATCGAGCGCCGCCTTCACGGCCGCCTCCGTGCTTGGGAAATGCACCATCGCGCCGTCGCCAAGGAACTTCACGAGCGTGCCACCATAGCGGGACACCGCGTCACGCACAGCAGCCTCGAAGTGTTGGACCACACGCAACGACTCGGGCTCGTCCTCGGACGACAACGTGGTGAACCCGACGATATCGGCGAACCACACAGCCGCGAGCCGACGGTACGGTGCGCTCATCGCTGTGCCACGAAGGCGATGCGGTTGCTGCCCGGGCTCACCGCAATGCGGGTGATCTGCGTGATGCCATGGGCAGAGAAATCCGCGAGCTCACGCCATTCGCGATCGTCGCCGGGCCGACGCAGATACAGCTTCGAGCCACGACCCATGATCAACTGCCCGTCTGGTAACCATGCGTAGTCCTCCGCCGGGCGCAGCAACGGTGCGAGCTCGGACACATCGCCGCTCTCAAGGTCGACCTCGACGATTTGCCAGTCGTTCTCGGCAGCCTTGTGCACGACCGATACGGTGCTCTTGCCCGGCACACGGTGCAGCGCGCGACCGATCGATGACAACAAGCTGCGTGGCGCGCCGGACCGCACGTCCGCGGATGCGAGCGTCGGAGGCTCGCCGAGGATGAACAACGCAACGCGGTGTTCGTCGACCCACGCCTGGTAGCCGACCGGCTCGATATCCGGGAGCAGGAGCGCCGGATTCTCGCCATCGCCGTCGAAACGCCACAGCCGCTGGCGGCCATCAGCCTCGACCCGTATCACCGTGAACGTGCCGTCCGCGTGCGGTGTCGGCGAGAATTCGCTTTCGGCCGTACGCGTCACGCGGTAGCTGCGGCCGCGGTCGAACTCGTGCCGCCACACGTCGGCCTGCCCACTCGCATCGATGGAGGTGTACAAAAACGCGCTGCCGCCGGGGAGGAAGAACGGCTGGTTGTCGTAGCCCGGCCGGTCGGTCGCGTTGCTGGGGGCGCCCACGCGCATGCGCCGGCCGCTATCGAGCAATTCCGCGACCCAGATGTCGGTCTCGCTCGGGCTGGCGATCGTCGCATCGGCCGCGATTTCATCGTCGGCAGGCGCGCACGCCAAGAGCGCGAGCGCTACCGCGCAGGTCGCGAGCGCGCGGGTGCTCACAGATTCAGCGCCCAGAGTTGATCGCACCGATCGGAATGCGGTTCACGCGCCACACGCTTGAACCCGGAGCCCGCGTACAGGCTGATCGCTTCTTTCAACACGCTTGCCGTCTCCAGTTCTACCCGTGTGTAGCCATCGTCGCGCGCGGCGATCAGCGCCGTCTCGAGCAGCCGCCGTCCCCATCCGAGACCTCGCAGGCTTCGGTCGAGATACATCTTGCGAAGCTCAACGATCCCGTCCCGGACAGGGTACAACGCGCAGGACCCGAGCACAGTGCCCTCGTCCTCGATGACCCAGAATCGACCGTGCCGGTAGCTCGCGCCGATGTCGTCGAGGTCGGCGTCCGTGCCGTGCGGATCCACCGGCAAGCCGTATTCATCGAGAATCCGGAATATCAGCGCGCGCACGGCCGGCCCATCGGCCGCCGACGCCGGTCGCAAGTACGCGCTCACCCAAGCCACTCGCGGTACGCGCGCCAACGCCCGACCGAGCCGGTATGGACGGGCTGGCGGACTTGCCAGCGGCTCGGCGTCTGCACGGCGCGCTTGCTCGCATGGAATTCGAGGCACACCGGGTCCCACTCGAGGCCGAGGAACTCGATGAGCCGACGGGCCTGAGGTTCGATGTCCGCGACGAAGGCTTCGTATTCAAGCTCCAGGATCGGCAACGCCAATACCGACTGCCAATGCCGCATCAGGCGGTCGTGCGCGGCCTGATAGATCGCGATGTCCTCGAGGTCGGTCGCGAACGGGAACTGCAACGCCGTGTTCTCGCTGAAATTCGACAACGCGACGTCGCGTGGATCGCGCCGGCACCAGACCACATGTGCATTCGGAAAAAGACGTGCGGCAACGCCCAGGTTGAAGAAGTTCAACGGCAATTTATCGACGAGCCGAAGTGCGTCAGGCGAACCGCGGCGTACCGCGACCTCGAGATAGCGCTCGGCATCCGCCGCCGGATCGCGCGGGTTTGCGGCAATCGCCGGCAGCGTCGGGACCTCGCCGCAACCCGCGGCACGCGGGTGCGTCGCGATGATTTGTTCGACGAGCGTCGTACCGCTCCGCAGCATGCCCACGACAAACACCGGGCGCGGATCGTCGCTGCCGGTGCCGGGCTCGACCGGGGTCTTCAGGATGCGCTCGACGCGCGCCGCGAGTTCTTCACGATCCATCGGCCCCGTGAGTCGCCGACGCGCCGCGTTCGCGCGCTGCCAAGCGGTCATCGCGCCCGCGTGGTCGCCGCGACCGTCGAGCACCTTGCCAAGCGCGTAGCCGAGGGTCGCTACGCCGTCGTCGCCGAGCGTCGGCGCCTCCAGATACTTTTGCGCGAGCGCAACGTGTTCGTCGTCAGCTTGCGCGCGCTGCATAGCCAGAATGCCCGCGAGCGGCATCACCCAACCCGGGCGGACGGCGATCGTGCGCCGATACGCGGCCTCTGCCGCCCTGCGGTCGCCCGCTTCATCCTCCGCCTGCGCGAGCGCCATCCACAAGTCTCCCGCCGCCGGTTCTTGCGCGGTCGCCGCGCGATAGACCGCCGCCGCCTCAGCCGGGCGCCCGAGCCGGCTCAACGCATCGCCCAGCTTCATGCGTGCATCCAGATCGCGCGGCTGCCGCCGACACAGCGCATCGAGCAAAGGTACTGCGGCTTCCAGATTGTTCCGCCGGAATTCGGTGAATGCGAGCGTGCCGAGCACAGCGACCTGCGACGGTGAGAGCGCATAGGCACGGCGCAGCGCGACGACGGCTTCGTCGTCGCGCTTGAGCTCGGCCAGCGTGACCCCTTGGAAAAACCAAGCCTCTGCCGATTCCGGCGCCACCGCGACCGCCTGCTCAAACAGCGCGAGCGCGCCGGGCGCATCGCCGGCCTTGCCGCGCTGCCGACCGGCTGCGCACAATGCAGCCGCCTTCGTATCAGAAGTCACAATATAAATACCCTATAAAGCATTGATAGTCCGACGAATATTGAGAACAGCGTTACGACCACTCCGGCGGTGTTCGCGAACCCGCCGTTGCGCGCTTCGCCGAGCAACGCGGGTCGATTCATCACCCATAACAGGAACACCGCGATGATCGGCAGTAACAATCCATTCGCGGCTTGGGCGAGCAGGATCGCTTGAAGCGGTCGCGTGCCGGCGACCGCGAATCCGGCGCCGACCACGATGATACCCAGCCCCACGAGCCGAAATCGCGAGCTTCGCAGCTCGGTCGGCCAGCCAAGCAGTCCACAGGTCGCCCACGCGGCCGCAAGCGGCGCCGTGATGGCCGACGTGAGGCCCGCGGCGAACAACCCGACCGCGAACAGCCATTTCGCGCCGGCGCCGAGTAGCGGCTCGAGTTGGCTCGCAAGGTCAGCGACGCCCGTGGGTGTGATCGCGGCGAGGTACAACGGCACGGCGGTCACGAGCACGGCGAGCGTCACGATACCGCCGAGCACAATCGCGATGGCGCTGTCCCGGCGTGCATAGCGAAGCGCATCCGCCGTCGGCAGGCCCCGCCATTTCTCCCGAGCCGCCGCCGAGTGCAGGAACAAGTTGTACGGCACGACGGTCGTTCCAATGAGCGCGAGCACGGTCAGCCCCGCGCCCGCCGGCACGCCGGGGCGCAGCGCGGGTGCCGCCGCAACGAGATCGGGCCCAATCATCGCCGCGGTTCCGATGAACACGACGCTCATCACTGCCACGAGGACGATCAGCGCTCGCTCGACGATCCGATACGCTCCGGATGAGAGCAGCGCAGCCGCCGCAAGCGCGCAGACGACGACCCACAGTGCGCGCGGGCCACCGAGCAAAGCCTCGATGCCGAGCGACGCGCCCGTGAGATTGCCGGACTGGTAAGCGGCATTCCCAAAGGTGATTGCGGTCAGCGCAAGAATGACCGCGGGCAGGCCGACGCTCGCGCGCAACGCTTGGCCGAGGTCCATGCCGGTCACGGCCCCGAGACGACCGGCCATCTCCTGGAGCACGAGCGTCGCGGCGAGCGCCGCGAGCACCGCCCACGCGAGCGTGAATCCATAGGCCGCGCCGGCAAGGCTCGCCGTGGTGACGGTGCCCGGGCCGATGAAGGCCGCGGCGACCAGGAAGCCGGGGCCGAAGCGTCTCACTCGATACGCGTGACCTGAATCCAACGGTTGTAGCCTTCGACCTGCATCCGGTACGAATTGAATGCACCGCGCCGGATGGTCACTTGCGCGTTCGGAATCGGCGCGAGCGGCGTGAAGCGCAACTCGCCGACCGTTTCCCAGGTCTGTCCGTTTTCGAGGCGGAAGCGCGTCGGGCCGTCCCAGCCCTCGAAGGTGCCGTCGATTCGCGCCGTGATCTCACTGACGTTCTTCATTTGCTCATTGCCGAACAAGCGCTCGGACTCGGTGCGGCCGGCGCGCCGCGGCACGTCGTCGGCAGCTTGATCCGGGGTCACCGGGGTCGGTGCCTGGGCGGCAACCGGTGGCGCTTCGTGGCCTTCGACCGTGCGTACGAACCACGCCTGGAACTGCGCAAGCTCGGCCGGGTTCAGCTTGTGGAGTCCCGCTGCGCGGTACTCGTCCTGCGTCATATACGGCTTCAGCGCAGACGGTACGTCCCGCCCGGCGTGCGCTGCGCCCGCGAACGCAAGACCCGCCGCCAACACAATCATCAATGCCTTCATTTCACTCTCCAGGGAACATCGTCCAGATCGTAGTTTCCGCCCGACAGGATCACCCCGATCCGTCGGCCTCGCAGGTCTTCGTCGCGCCGCAGCAATGCCGCGATCACCGTCGCCGATGACGGTTCGATCAATTGCTTTGTCCGCTCCCAGGTGAACCGCATCGCCGCGATAATGGCCTCGTCGTCGACGGTCATGATGTCATCGACCAGCCGGCGGATCACCGAAAATGTCTTGTCGCCGAGTTCACCGCGAAGCCCGTCCGCAATCGTGCTCGGCACTTGGCCGGTAACGCGCTCGCCGCGTCGGAACCCGCGCGCCGCGTCGTCGGCACCGACCGGTTCCACGCCAACCACGCGCAACGCTGGATTGATGGCCTTCGCTGCAATTGCCGTCCCCGACAACAACCCACCGCCGCCGACCGGCACCAACAGGACCTCAAGGTCCGGGTGTTCGTCGAGCAACTCGAGCGCCGCGGTCCCCTGCCCCGCAATGACCTTCCAGTCATTATACGGATGCACCACCGCCGCGCCGGTCCGAGCCACGACCGCGTCCAGGCCGGCTTCCCGCGCCGCGAGTGTGGGTTCGCACGACTCAATCGTCGCGCCGTACCCCGCCACCGCACGCTGCTTCACCGCCGGGGCATTGCTCGGCATCACGACGGTCGCCTGCACGCCGCGGACCGCGGCCGCCAACGCCAGCGCTGCGGCGTGATTACCGGATGAGTGGGTCGCAACCCCACCCGCGAGCGCATCGTCGGAGAGCGACAGGACCGCATTGAGCGCGCCGCGCGCCTTGAACGCCCCGCCGCGCTGCAGGTGCTCGCCCTTCATCAGGATGGTTGCGCCGCAGGCGGCATCGAGCTCGCGGGAATGGAACACCGGTGTTCGGTGGACGTGCGCGGCGATTCGCGCCGCAGCGGCCCGGATATCTTCGAAGTCGACCATGGGCGTAAAATTAGCACGTGTCCCGCCCCCAGGATATCCGCCGCGGCGCGCTGTTCGTCATCGGTGCCGCGTTCGCGTTCGCCGTCATGGCGGCGTTGACCAAATATCTCGCGCCGAGCTTCAACAACGAAATGCTCGTCTGGTCGCGCAACCTGTTCGCAGTCGCGTTCCTGTCACCGTTGCTGATCCGGTACAAACCCCGCCAGTGGCTGACGCACAACTGGCGTGGCCACCTGATTCGAGCGACGTCAGGATTGCTCGCGATGTATTGCATGTTCTGGGCGATTCCGCGGCTGAACCTTGCGGAGGCGTTACTGTTCAATCAGACGGCGAGCCTGTTCATCCCATTCATCGCGTGGCTGTGGCTCAAAGAGCGTGTGTCGGCGCGTACCGGGTTCGCGATTTTGATCGGGTTCACCGGCATCCTGCTGGTGCTGAAACCCGGCGCGGGCGCATTCACGTGGGCCGCGCTGGTTGGGCTCCTGTCCGGCGCACTCGCCGCGGTCTCCATGGTTTCGATCCGCTCGATGGCGGGGCTCGAGCCGTCGACGCGCGTGGTGATGTACTTCAGCGTGCTCGCGACGGTCTTCTCGTCCATTCCACTCCTGTGGGCGTGGCAGTCGCCGAGCGCCGTCGAATGGCTGTTGCTCGCCGCACATGGCTCACTCGCCGCGACCGGCCAACTCTTGCTGACGCGCGGTTACATGTCGGCGCCGGCTGCACAGGTCGGGCCGCTCACATTCTCGGTGGTGTTGTTCGCTGGGGTGTTCGGCTGGCTGTTCTGGGGCGAAACGCTCGACGCGCTGAGCCTCTGGGGTGGGCTGCTGGTGATCGCCGCGGGAATCCTCGTCGTGATCCGTTGGCCGAAGCGCCGCACGACCGTGTAGGAGCGGCGCTCCCGGCGCCGCGATTACTTGAAGAGATGCTCGCGGTAATACTGCAATTCGCGAATCGAATCGCGGATGTCCTCGAGCGCCTGGTGGGTCGATTCCTTCGTATACCCGGCCGCGACCTGCGGCGCCCAGCGCCGCGCGAGTTCCTTGAGCGTCGATACGTCGAGGTTGCGGTAGTGGAAGAACCGTTCGAGCGACGGCATGTAGCGCACGAGGAATCGTCGATCCTGGTGGACACTGTTGCCGCAGATCGGCGACGTGCGCTCGGGCACCCATCGCGCCAGAAATTTCAGCGTGGCCACCTCGGCGGCCAGTTCGTCGCACGTACTCGAACGCGCACGTTCGGTGAGGCCTGTTCCGCCGTGCGTACGCGTATTCCATTCGTCCATCAGCGCGAGCTGTGCGTCCGTCTGCCGTACGGCAATCACAGGGCCTTCGGCCAGCACGTTGAGGTCCTTGTCAGTCACAATCGTCGCGATCTCGATGATGCGGTCGAGCTCCGGGTCGAGCCCGGTCATCTCGAGGTCAATCCAGGCAAGGTTGTCGGCGTGTGCAGGCATAATGGCAATGATTCTAGCAGAGGCGAGTGATGGCACAGGGTAGCGGGTCGGTCGTAGTGAACTACGGTGCGCGGGTGCTCGTCGAGACCGAATCCGGTACGATGCTGCGCTGCTCCGTCCGTGGTCGGCGACTGCGGCCGGTGTGCGGCGATCTCGTGCACTGGGACCAAGCGGATGCGGACACGGGGGTTGTCACCGAAATCATCGCGCGCGCGCGGGTGCTTGAGCGTGCCGACGGTCGCGGGGGCGCGGCGGCGATCGCATCCCACCTGGACCGTGTGCTCGTCGTTGTCGCACCCGAGCCGGAGCCCGAGCCGGTACTCGTCGACCGCTACTTCGTGATGGTCGAGCGCGGCGATATCGACGGCGCGCTCTTGTTGAACAAGGTGGATTGCGCGGACCCCGCCTTCCGCGCGCGCTTCGACGAATACGCCGCCGCAGGCTACCCCGTGTGGGTGACAAGCGCGCGCGACGGCACTGGCCTCGATGCATTACGCAGCGAGCTCGAAGGCCGCACGACGCTGTTGGTCGGCCAATCGGGCGTGGGTAAGTCGTCGCTGCTCAATGCGCTGATTCCCGACCTCGAACTGCAGACCGGTTTATTGTCGGACGGCAGCGGCGAGGGTCGACATACGACCACCGCGACGACGCGCTATCGCCTGCCGGGCGGCGGCGCGCTGGTCGACTCCCCCGGCGTTCGCGAATTCTGGCTTCCGGAAATGACCGCCTCGGCGCTGATCGGTGGGTTTCGTGAAATCGCGCGCGTCGGCGTCGCGTGCCGGTTCCGTGATTGCGTGCACGCGGACGAGCCCAGCTGCGCCGTCACGGCCGCGGTCGAGCGCGGCGAAATATCACACCGCCGGTACGGCAGCTATCGCCAGCTCCTCAGGACCCTCGTCACCTAGCCAGGCGGCCAACTCATCGGCCGACCGCCGAGCAGGTGCAAGTGCAGGTGGTACACGCTCTGCCCACCCTCCGCATTGCAGTTGAACACCGTGCGGTAACCCGAATCCGCGATGCCTTCCTGGGCTGCGATCTTACGCACCGCCGCGACCATCCGACCGATCAGCCGGCCCTGCGCGTCGGTCACGTCATTCAGCGTCTCGATGTGCTCACGCGGAATCACCAACACGTGCGTCGGTGCTTGCGGGTTCATGTCGCGGAACGCGAGCACCGAATCGTCCTCGTACACCACATCGGGCTTGATCTCGCCCGCGGCCATCTTGCAGAAAATACAGTTCATTTGAGGTCTAGCCTCCCGGTAAACGCATGTGACAGCGTACCGCCGTCGACGTACTCGAGCTCGCCACCAATCGGCACGCCGTGTGCGATGCGCGTCGCGCGCACGCCATGGCGGCGCGACAGGTCGCCGATGAAGTGCGCGGTCGCCTCGCCCTCAACCGTTGGATTCGTCGCAAGGATGATTTCCCGCACTTCGCCTGCCGCGAGCTGCGCTTCGAGCAGGTCAAAGCCGAGTTGTGCGGGGCCGATACCGTCGAGCGGCGACAGGTGGCCTGTGAGCACGAAGTAGCGACCGCGATAGCCCGTCGCCTGCTCGACTGCAAGGACATCGGCCGGCGTCTCGACGACGCACAGCAGCGCCGTGTCACGGCTGGCGTCGTTGCAGATGCGGCACACGTCGGTGTCGCTGAGCATTCGGCAGCGCGCGCAGTGGCCGACACCCTTGACGGCGTCGGAGAGCGCCGACGCGAGGACCAACGCCCCGTCTCGGTCGCGTTCCAGTAAATGAAACGCCGCGCGCTGCGCGGATTTCGGGCCGACGCCGGGCAACGCGCGCAGCGCTTCGATCAGGCGACCGAGCAGTGGCGAGTAGACCACTTAGAAGGGTTTCAACCCGGGTGGCAATCCCATTCCGGCGGTCACTGCACCCATTTTCTCCTGCACCAGCGTCTCGACGCGCTGTACCGCGTCGTTGACCGCTGCGGCGACCATATCCTCCAGCAATTCACGATCTTCGCCCGCGACGCCCTCGTCGATCGTGACGCGACGCACCGCGTGCTTGCCCGTCATCACGACCCGGACGAGCCCACCTCCCGCCTCGCCGGTGACCTCGAGCGTTTCGAGTTCCTGCTGGACGCGCTTCAGGTTCTCCTGCATCTGCTGCGCCTGGCGCATCATGTTGCCGAGGTTGCCTTTCATCATGAATCCATCCTCAATCCAGGGGTTTCACAGCGTCGGGGTCGAACCCGGCACCGAACGTATCGGTGAGCGCCTTCAGACTCGGGTCGTCGCGAAGCGAATCGCGCGCTTGCGCGTCGCGCTCGCCCTGCTTGCGCTCGATGGCCTGCGCCGGCGTCTCCGCCACCGGCTTGCCGGACTCGATGCGCAGGCGCACGTCCTTGCCGTAGTGCCGGCTCAGCGCCTGCGTCAGGCGCTGCTCCGCACTCGGTGAGCACAACTGCTTGAACGATTCATCGAGCTCGAGGCGCAATGTGTCGCCATCCCAGCCTTTGAAGATGCAGTTGCGCGCGAGCTCCAGGCCGACGCCACGCACCGACAGCGCGTCCACGACGGCGAACCAATCGCTGTCGGCGGGCGCCGTGGGTGCGGCGTCTTCGCGCTGCGCTTCTTTTGCAGGAGCGGCGCCCGCCTTTGTTGTAGGAGCGGCGCCTTTGCGCCGCGATTGGTTTAACGCCGGCACCTCGACAGGCTCCGCGCCGGCATCGTCGATACGGAACGCGAGCATGCGCAGCACAACCATCTGCAGGCCCGCCCGCGGCTCGGGTGAGAGCGGCAGGTCGCGACGGCCATGCAGCGAAAACTGGTAACACAGCTGCGCGTACTCCGGTGAAAAGCGTTGCGCGAGCAGAGCGAGCTCCGTGTCGTCGTCGCCCGCAGCGTCGGGGACGATCTGCAACAGCGCAATCCGCTGCAGCGCGCTCACGAGGTCGTCAAGGACTTGGTCCGGATCCGCGGCCTGCTCGAGCAGCGCTTCGAGTTCCGAGACACTGCCTGGCGCATCACCCTCCGCGATGCGACCGAGCAAGGCGAGCAGCCCTCCGCGGTCAACCGTACCGAGCATCTCGCGCGTCTCCGTCTCGCCGACCTTACCGGCACCGAATGAAATCGCTTGATCGAGCAAGGACAAGGCGTCGCGCATCGAGCCGTCGGCGCCACGTGCGATGAGTTTCAGCGCAGCGGTGTCGAACGGAACGCCCTCCTCGCCGAGCACGAATGCGAGATGACCCTCAATGAGGTCCGGCGGCAGACGCTTCAGGTTGAATTGAAGGCAACGCGACAGCACGGTGATCGGCAACTTTTGCGGGTCCGTCGTCGCGAGCAGGAACTTCACATGCGGCGGCGGTTCTTCGAGCGTCTTCAGCAAGGCATTGAACGAGTGCCCGGAGAGCATGTGCACTTCGTCGATCAGATAGACCTTGTAGCGGCCACGCGTCGGTGCGTATTGCACATTGTCGAGCAATTCGCGCGTGTCGTCGACCTTCGTGCGCGATGCCGCGTCGACTTCGATCAGGTCGACGAACCGGCCCTCGTCGATTTCACGGCACGCGGAGCACTCGCCGCACGGCGTGGACGAGACCTTGACCTCGCAGTTCAGGGATTTCGCGAGGATGCGCGCGATGGTCGTCTTGCCGACGCCGCGCGTACCGGTGAACAGGAATGCATGGTGCAGGCGGTCGTTGTCGAGCGCGTTGATCAGCGCGCGCAACACGTGCTGCTGGCCGACCATCGTCGCGAAACTGCGGGGGCGCCACTTGCGGGCGAGAACTTGGTAACTCATTGGGTCGATTATAGGCGGCGACCCCCACCCGCCGCACCCCGGCACACACCGGGCACCGCTACCGCTGCTTCCTTCCGGATCTGACGGGATTTACGGGCCGGTGTTGCGGGGGGACCGATGAGGATCGCCATAGAAAAACCACAAATTTCGCCGGCTCGGCTCGAACCCACATTTTGATATCGAGGGTTCGAATCTGATAGCACAGCGGTTGTACTGGCGGAGAGAGAGGGATTCGAACCCTCGATACGGGGTTACCGTATACACACTTTCCAGGCGTGCGCCTTCGACCGCTCGGCCATCTCTCCAAAGGATGCGCAGATTAACATTCGGGATTGCTCGGCGCATCCCTGCGCCTCGCCCTCGCGTAGCTCGGGCCCGCCTGCGGCGGTCCTGAATCGCTCCCGGCGATTCAGTCGAACCCTCGATACGGGGTTACCGTATACACACTTTCCAGGCGTGCGCCTTCGA
>JBBEAN010000009.1:0-3640 GCA_040882865.1 Gammaproteobacteria bacterium | reverse complement strand
CCGCTCGGCCATCTCTCCAAAAACTGTTATTCGCCGATCTTTCGCGCCATCGGCGGCGGGCTGTCGAGGCAATGCAATCGCCCGTCGTCGCCGAGATAGCGGGTCCCGCGCAGTTCGGTATGCACGACGTCCGCCGCTTCCGGAATCCTCACCTTGCGGGACGTATCCGGCGCTGCGAGGCCTTCCGGGACCGCGATCGGGTCGGCCACTTCGGCATTCATGTACGGGCCCGGCTCGCCGCAACGCACACTGCTGCAACCACCGACCAGCAAAAAGGCCGCAAGCGCGGCCGGTATCTTCAGGTTCATGCCGCGTATTGTACCGCGATGCCGGCCTGGCGGAGCGCCTGCGCGACCGCTTCCCGCTTCGCGGCGGCGAGCGGCGTGAGCGGCAGCCGCAGCCCCGGCCCGATCAGCCCCATCGCATGGAGCGCCCATTTCGCCGGAATCGGGTTCGACTCGACGAACAGCGCCTCATGGAGTCCCGCGAGCTTCGCATCGGCGCCGGCGGCAGCCGACGCATCGCCTGCGAGCGCGGCGGCGCACATTTCAGCCATCAACGCAGGCGCGACGTTCGCGGTGACCGAAATCACGCCGTGCCCCCCCTCGAGCATCATCTCGCGCGCGGTCGGATCGTCGCCGCTGTAGACGTCGAGCCGACCCTCGCACAAGCTGCGGACCTGGCGCGCACGCTCCAGCGAGCCCGTGGCTTCCTTCACGCCAATGATGTTCGGGCACGCCGCGAGGCGCGCGATGGTCTCCGGCAGCAGGTCGCAGCCGGTGCGCCCGGGGACGTTGTAGAGGATCTGTGGCACGGGCACTTGCTCTGCGACCGCGCGGTAGTGCTGGAACAGCCCCTCCTGCGTCGGCTTGTTGTAATACGGTGTGACGATCAAGCATGCATCCACGCCCGCTTCCATCGCTTGCCGCGTCAGCGCGAGCGTCGCGGCCGTCGACGCGGTGCCGCTGCCCGCAATGACCGGTATGCGCTCCCGAACGCGGTTCACCGCGCGGCGCACGAGTTCCGCATGTTCGGCAGGCGACAGCGTCGGCGACTCACCGGTCGTGCCGGCGACGACGATTGCGTTGGTGCCATTCTCAACGTGAAATTCCACCAGCCGGTCGAACGCGCGCAAGTCCAACGAGCCGTTTTCGCCCATCGGGGTGACCAATGCAACCATGCTGCCGCGGAACATGCGCGTAGTATACAATCCCCACATGAACAAGCTCCTGGCGGTTTCCGCCTTGGGTCCCGACGGCCCGACCGTCGTCCAGGATCTCGCCAGCACGGTACTTGAGAGCGGTTGCAACATCATCGAGAGCCGCATCTCCCGGCTCGGCAGTGAAATCGCGATACAACTCCTCGTCGCCGGCAACTGGCGGACCATCGCGCGCCTCGAGGAAATGCTCGAGCCTGCGGCTGCGGAACTCGGCGTCGAGATCACGAAGCATGCCGCGACCGAACACACCGAGTCCGAGGGTGCATTGCCGTATGCGGTCGACCTGCTGAGCCTCGATCAACCCGGCATCGTGTTCCGCCTCGTGCGTTTCCTCACACAGCGCAAGGTCCGCATCACTGAGTTGTCGACGATGACCTACGTCGCGCAGCAGACCGGCGCGCCGATGGTGTCGCTGCACATGTCGCTCGCGATCCCTGCGTCGACACACATCGCGACCTTACGCGAAGATTTCATGATTTTGTGCGACGAGTTGAACCTCGACGCGGTCCTGGAACCCATCAAAGGATAGGAGGAACGGGATGCCCAAGAAGGCCCCTGGATTCAAACTGCCCGCAACGGGTGGTGGTACGGTGAAACTGTCGGACCTCAAGGGTAAACGCGTGGTGCTGTTCTTCTACCCGAAGGACGCGACACCCGGCTGTACGCAGGAAGGCCAAGACTTCCGTGACCTGCACACGAAATTCAAGCGTCGCAATACCGAAATTTTCGGCATCTCGCGCGACTCAATCGCGTCGCACGAGAAATTCAAGGACAAGCAGGGCTTCCCGTTCGAACTCCTGTCCGACGCGGACGAGGAAGCGTGTCGCGCTTACGATGTGATCCACGAGAAAAATATGTACGGCAAGAAAGTGATGGGCATCGTACGCAGCACGTTCCTGATCGACGAGGACGGCAAGCTCGTGAATGAATGGCGCAAGGTCAAGGTCGACGGCCACGCAGAAGAGGTGCTCGCGGCGGTAGCCGCCCTATGAGCGACGACCCGCGCCGCGTCTTCGTCCTCGACACCAACGTGCTGATGCACGATCCGACCGCGATTTTCCGGTTCCACGAACACGACATCTTCCTGCCGATGGTGGTCCTCGAGGAACTCGATGCCGGCAAGAAAGGCGTGTCCGAAGTCGCGCGCAACGTGCGCCAGGTCAGTCGGTTCCTCGATGACCTGATGAAGACCGCGACCAAAGACCAGATCGACGCGGGGCTCCCGGTCCCGGGCGCACACGGGCGCCTGTTCTTCCAGACCCGGCCGTTGCCGTCGATGCTGCCGGAGACGCTGCCCGGTAATACGCCCGACAACACGATTCTGGCAGTCGCGCTCGCGCTGCGCACCGAACGCCCCGAGCAACCGGTTACGTTGGTGTCGAAAGACATCAACCTGCGCATCAAAGCGTCGATCCTCGGCATCCATGCCGAGGATTACTACAATGACAAGGTCCTTGACGACGTCAACCTGTTGTACCTCGGCACCGCGCAGCTCCCCACGGATTTCTGGGAGCAGCACTCGAAGGACATGGAGTCGTGGAAGGCCGATGGCCGCTCGTTCTACCGCGTGACAGGGCCGGCGGTTGAGGCGTGGTACCCGAACCAATGCGTTTGGTCGGACGGTGAGGACGGCATCGAAGCCGCCGTCCGCAGCGTCGACGGCAAGACCGCGGTCATCGAACTCGTCGACGATTACCGCAATCCGAAACACACGGTCTGGGGCATCAATGCGCGCAACCGCGAACAGAATTTCGCGCTGAACCTGCTGCTCGATGCGGAAGTCGACTTCGTGACGCTGGTCGGCGCCGCCGGCACCGGCAAGACGCTGCTCACGCTCGCAGCGGCCCTCGCCCAGACGCTCGAAGACAACCGCTACCGTGAAATCATCATGACGCGCGTCACCGTTCCGGTCGGTGAGGACATCGGCTTCCTGCCCGGCACGGAAGAAGAGAAGATGACGCCCTGGATGGGTGCCCTGATGGACAACCTCGAGGTGCTGACCAAGACCTCCGAGGGCGGTGACTGGGGCCGTGCCGCGACCAACGATCTCCTGAGCAATCGCATCAAGATCCGTTCGTTGAACTTCATGCGCGGGCGCACGTTCCTGAACAAGTTCATCATCATCGACGAGGCCCAAAACCTCACCGCGAAGCAGATGAAGACGCTCGTGACGCGCGCAGGTCCCGGCACCAAGGTCGTGTGCCTCGGCAACATCGCACAGATCGACACGCCGTACCTGACCGAGACGACCTCGGGGCTCACGTTCGTGGTGGACCGGTTCAAGGACTGGGCACACTCGGGCCACGTCACCTTGATGCGCGGCGAGCGCTCGCGGCTCGCGGACCACGCGACGGAAGTGCTCTAAGGAATCGCGGCGCAAAGGCGCCCGCTTATTCGCGGCGCAAAGGCGCCGCTCCTACA
>JBBEAN010000008.1:318462-628602 GCA_040882865.1 Gammaproteobacteria bacterium | reverse complement strand
CGCCGGCGCGAAAAGACTGGCCAAGAGCGCCGCTCCCACCTGCTCGAGTCGAGCGAAGCTCAGCATGATTGCCGGACCCGCGTGCAGTGCGGCGGCCTGACCGGTCAGCACGAAGATACCGGCGCCGATAACCGCGCCGATTCCGAGCATCACGAGTTGGTTGGCCGTGAAAGCGCCCAGGTACTAGACGGGGATTCTGCCCGTTTCCCCGAACTCGTCGACAGCGATCGCGCGCGTCGTGAGGGCGAGGGCTTCGCGGAGTACAGCGGCTTCGTCGGCGTCGATGACTCCCGCGCCGAGCCCGCGCTCGATCTCGGGTTCCATGGTCGCCGGGTGCAAGCGGACTTTGAGGCCTTTCTCGAGTTTGCGCTCGATCGGCTCCGCGGCAATCACCGCGACGAGCGCGGCATCCATCAGTCCCACCGGGTCACCGGCGTCGTCGGGCAGGTACACGCCCGCCGTGAGGCGGTCGCGGGCCAACGACGGTTCGAGCAGCAGGCGCGCGACCGCGTGGCCAAGCCGGTCCGACGGCGGCGCGTAGGGCCGGCCTAGCGGGAACACCACGAGCCGCAACGCCACGCCGAGCCAGCGAACGGGAAAGTTACGCAGGATGTCCTCGATCGCGAGCTGCATCTTGAACAGCGAGTCCCGTAGCGCCCAGTCGAGCAATGGGCGGTCCTCACTCGGTCGCCCCTGATCCTCGAATCGCTTCAGCGCCGCCGATGACAGATAAAGGTGGCTCAGGACGTCACCGAAGCGCGCTGACAGCTTCTCCCGACGCTTCAGCTCGCCGCCGAGCAGTGCGAGTGTGACATCGGCGAGGAATGCAAACGCGGCGCTCATGCGCGACAACTGGCGAAAGTAGTAGCCGGTGCGGCGCCCTGTCGGTCGTGAGAACAGCCGCGCGCCGGTCAGCCCGCCGACGAACGCGCGCACCTTGTTGCTGATGACGTGGCCGATGTGGGCGAACAGTGCATCATCGAAGTCACGCACGCCCTGATCGCGGTCAGGGTTCGACGCGGCCTCGACTTCGCGCAGCAGATACGGATGGCAACGAATCGCACCTTGCCCGAAGATGATCATGCTGCGCGTCAGGATGTTCGCGCCCTCGACGGTGATGCTGATCGGAACAGCCTGATAATTGCGCGCGAGGTAGTTCGCGGGGCCCATGATCACACCCCGTCCGCCGTGGACATCCATCGCATCGCCGACAACTTGCCGCATACCCTCGGTGTTGTGATATTTCAGGATCGCGGAGAGCACGGACGGCTTGTTGCCGAGATCGATCGCGCCAGCGGTCATCACGCGTGCGGCATCCATGCGGTATGTGTAGCCGGCGATGCGCGTGAGCGCTTCCTCGACGCCCTCGAACGCGCCGATCGGTACGCGGAATTGGCGGCGTACGCGCGCGTACGCGCCGGTCATCCGGCTCGCCATCTTGCCGGATGACGTGCCGAGCGCGGGCAGGGAAATCGCGCGACCCGCCGACAGGCAATTCATCAGCATCATCCAGCCCTTGCCGATGTATTCGGTGCCACCGATCAACCAGTCCATCGGAATGAACACGTCCTTGCCCCGCGTAGGACCGTTCATGAACGACGCGTTCAACGGGGCGTGGCGCTGACCGATTTCGACGCCGGGCGTGTCCGTCGGAATCAGTGCACAAGTGATACCGAGATCCTCGGTATCGCCGAGGAGTTGGTCGGGGTCATAGGCCTTGAACGCGAGCCCGAGCACGGTGGCGACTGGCGCGAGCGTGATGTAACGCTTGTCCCAGGTGACGCGCATGCCGAGGACCTCGCGGCCTTCGTGCATCCCTTTGCAGATGATGCCGACGTCGGGCAGCGCGCCTGCATCAGAGCCCGCCCACGGGCTCGTGAGCGCGAAGCAGGGAATCTCTTCGCCGGTCGCCAGGCGGGGGAGGTAATGACGCTTCTGGGCGTCCGTGCCGTAGTGCATCAGCAGTTCGCCAGGCCCGAGCGAATTCGGAACCATCACGGTCACACCGGCTGACAGCGAACGGCTCGCGATTTTCATCACGACCGACGAGTTTCCGAGTGCCGAAAACTCGAGGCCACCGTATTCCTTCGGGATGATCATGCCGAACAGCTTGTGCTTGCGAATGAGCGCCCACGATTCCGGCGGTAGGTCGTTCAGCTCGTCCGTGATGCGCCAGTCATCGAGCGAACGGCAGAATTCCTCAACGGGGCCATCGAGGAAGGCTTGCTCCTCCGGCGACAGTTGGGGTGCCGGATTCGCGAGCAGCTTGCTCCAATCCGGTCGACCGGAGAACAGGTCTGCGTCCCACCAGGTGTTGCCCGCGTTGAGCGCAATCTGCTCGGTCGGCGAGAGCGGGGGGAGTACCGTGCGGAACCAACCGAGCAGGGGCTTGGACATCAGCGCGCGGCGTAGCGGGCGCACGAGCAGCACGACCGATACCACGGCGAACAAGATCCACACCCAGTTCCAAATACCGGGGCCGATGCTCTCGGCGAGACCCAAGAAGCCGAAATAGACGCCGATCTGGACGCCAAGTCGCGCGCGAAACCACGCGAGGGCGAGGGTGATGATCAGCAGTACTAGCACGAAAACCGGGACCGACATGGGGATGCTCCGTCAGAGAATTCAAACGCTCGTTTGTTTATACCGAAAACGCATCGAAAGGTCGATGGCGGACACGTCCTTCGTCAGCGTCCCGGCCGACACGAAATCAACGCCCAGCGCTGCGAGGCTCGGTAGGCGGGCCAGCGTGACATTCCCCGAAACCTCGAGCTTCAGGCGCCCCGCAGTGCGCCGGACGGCCTCAGCCGCGTCCTCGGTCGTGAAGTTATCCAGCATCGCGATGTCGGCACCCGCAGCGATGGCTTCGTCGAGTTCGGCGAGCGACTCGACCTCGACCTCGACCCGCACCCCAGCCGCGGTGGCGCGTGCGGCTGCCACCGCCGCCGCGATGCCACCGGCGGCGAGGATGTGGTTTTCCTTGATCAATACACCGTCGAACAGGCCCATCCGGTGGTTGTCGCAGCCGCCGCACTTCACCGCATACTTCTGCGCAGTGCGCAGCCCGGGCAGCGTCTTGCGCGTGTCGAGCACGCGCGTTCGCGTGCCGGCCACGGCCGTCGCCCATTCGGCCGCGCGCGTCGCGGTCGCGGAGAGCAGCTGCAGGAAATTCAGAGCCGTGCGTTCGCCGGTCAGGATCGCCCGCGCGGGGCCGTCGAGTTCACACAGCGTGTCGTCGGTCGCGACGCGGTCGCCGTCGGCGTGGTACCACGTAACGGTGATGCGCGTGTCGAGCTGTCGGAACACCTCGTCGAACCATGCGCGACCGCAGAGCACCATCGGCTCACGCGTGACGACCGTTGCAGTCGCGCTGCTGTCCGCCGGCACCAGCGAAGCGGTGAGGTCGCCCGTGCCGATGTCCTCGGCGAGCGCGAGCGCCACCGTTTCGGCGACGTCGTCCATCATGCCGTGATGAGTTCGGGCGGGCTCTCGCGGTCAAGCACGAGCAAGTGATGCGCTGGCACCGACTGCCAAGTACCGTCGTCGAGCGACTGGCTCGCGACGACTTGCGCGCCGTCGAGGACTTCGCACGCGGTCGAATACATCAGCGGCGCACAGTCTTGACCCCAAGCGCGACGTAGCGCGAGGACGCGGTCTCCGTCGCTGACGAGCAGCGTGAGCGTCGCCGGCATGCCGTCGAGCATAGCGGCGATTTGCGCGACGAGTTCGAGTACGCCGTCCTCGACCGGCATGCTCGAGTCCGAAGAGAGGATGTTACGCAGCAACGCGAAGCCGGCCGCGCCGGGGTCGCTGTAGTCAAGCGCGGCTTCGATGTCTGGGTCGAGGTGCTCGCGCAATACCGCGCGCAACGCCGGCCAGTCGTGTGGATCGAATGCGACGACGGCCATCAGGTCGTCATCGTGCATGGGCTGCGGCGCGAACGGAATCAGGCCGAAGCCGGTTTGCGTGAGCCAGCAGTCTGCGTACAGCGCGCGCGCCAGCCCGTCGAGGTTGTCGTCGAGCAACGCCGGCTGGACGCTGCGATACGCGACCGGCAGGTCGTCGGGCGCAAACCACGCGAAGCCGAACCCGGGCACCAGTGTCTCATCCGCGTCCTCGAACACGGTGACCAGCGCCTCCATCGGGATGTCGTTTCCCAAGCAGCCCATCAACATAGTTCGGTCCTCATGCGCGGGAAGGCGACCAGGTGCTCTGCGTCGATACGGACGCGCACTTGGTCGCCGACCTCGTGGTTCAGGTGGCTCGGAAACAGCGACAGCAGGCTCGGGCCGGCATCGAGCTTCAGCGTGTACAAAATCTCGGCGCCTTTGAAGGCCTTGTTCGTCACTCGCGCCGCGAGCGGGCCGTCCGGATCCGGCACGATGTCATCGGGTCTGAGCAATACATCGACCTCGGTGCCCGCCGGCCAGATGAATGCGCGGTTACCTCGGATTTCGCCGGCCTCGGTCGCGAGCCGTTCCGAGTCGACCAATCGCCCGGGTACGAAGCGACCCTGGCCGATGAAGTCGGCCACGTAGCGGTCCACCGGCTCGTGGTACAGGTTGTAGGGCGTATCCCATTGCGCAATCGCACCATTACGCATGACGCCGACCTGATCGCCAAGTGCGAACGCCTCGTGCTGGTCGTGCGTGACCATGATTGCGGTGGCCTGCTGCGAGCGGAGAATGTCACGGACCTCAATCGTGAGCCGCTCACGCAGCGCGACGTCGAGGTTCGAGAAGGGCTCGTCAAGCAGCACGAGGTCCGGTCGCGGCGCGAGCGCGCGCGCAAGCGCGACGCGCTGCTGCTGTCCACCGGACAGTTCGTGCGGCCATCGCGGCGCAAGGTCGGTAAGAGCCGTGATGGAGAGCATTTCATCGACGCGTGCGCGCTTTGCGGCGCGGTCGAGGCCGCGCACCCCGAACGCAATGTTGTCGCGTACGGTCATGTGAGGGAACAGCGCGTAATCCTGGAACACCATCCCGATGCGGCGCTTCTCGGCCGGAAGCGTCGTGCCCGGGGCGGAGACGCGCTCGCCGCGCAGTCGGATTTCGCCGGCAAGCACGGGCTCGAATCCAGCGATTGCCCGTAACACCGTGGTCTTACCGCAGCCGCTTGGCCCGAGCAGGCACGCGATGGTGCCCGGCCGAAGGTGCAGCGACAGGCCTTGCACGACGGGCCCGCCATCGTACCGGCATTCGATGTCGCGGAGTTCTAGAAGCGGGGCGTCCATGCCCGTAATTCTACTGGATTACTAGAACAACAACCCGTGCATCGCCCCCATGAACAGCAGCATTGCGATGGACATGACGACGTTCGAGCGGGACGCGAGGAACGCAACGCGCTTCGCGCGGGTAATCTCCTCCGGGGTCGCGGGCTTGAGGCCGAGAATTTTCTTCTGGTTCTGCCAAATCGGGCCCCAGACGTTGATCAGCATGATCGTCGCCAGCCATGCGCCGATACCGAACGCCACGATCTGCGTCGTATGCATACCGCTGAGGTAGCCGAGCGTCATCACGTTCACGAAACCATTCGTCTCCGGGCCGGCGAAGTACGGCAGGTGCGCGAGGAGCGCCGCACCCGACAACCACGTCACGACGGCGCCCCAGCGGAACCACCACAGCGCGCGCGGTGCGATGTACTTGCCGATCGCTGACGGACCGGGGCCGCCGGCGTCTGCGGTCGCGGCGGCCATGCCGGGGACCTGCACGAAGTTGAAGTAATAAAGGAGGCCAATCCAAGTGATGCCGGACAGGAAATGAATCCAGCGCAGCAGAATTTCGATTTCCATTCAGGCTCCTGCGAGCAATTTGACGACGTAGGTGAGGACGACGGCCAGCACCAAGCCGGCGATGATGGTCCCGTGGACGGTATCGAGTGGATTCGCGTTCTTCATTGTTGTCTTCCCCCAAGGAAGGGCCAGTCTAAGTCGCTGGCGAGGCTCAAGTTCGAAAATATAGGCCACAAAGCCCACTATTTCAAACCCCGGGCATCCGGGGCAAGATGCATCCCATGGATGCCATCGCCCTGAGCCTGTTTGCCGCCCGTCTGGCCTCGGTTTGCGACGAAATGGGCGCGGTGCTCAGGCGGGCCGCGTTCTCCCCGAATATCCGAGAGCGGCTCGATTACTCATGCGCGTTCTTCGGTGCCGACGGTCGACTCGCCGCCCAGGCCGCCCACATTCCGGTCCACCTCGGCAGCATGGCGTTCGCGATGACGGCACTCGCCGGCGGGCGGGCCTGGCGCGCGGGCGAGGCGATCATCTTCAACGACCCGTTCCTCGGCGGCACGCACTTACCCGACGTGACGCTCGTGCTGCCCGTATTCGTGGAGGGCTCACTCATCGGGTTCGTCGCGAACCGCGCCCACCACGCCGACATCGGTGCAGACACCCCGGGCTCGATGCCGCTATCCACGACACTGGACGAAGAGGGCGTCGTGATCGAGCCGCAGCCGTTCGACGAGCAGACGCTCGTCGCGTTGGCTGCACGCCTCGCGAATCCGCGGCGAGCACGCGGTGACTTTTCCGCGCAGGCGAGCGCGAACGCGGCCGGGGCCGAGCGGATTGCCGCGCTCGCGGCGCGCATGGGGCGCGAAGCATTCGCCCGCGCGATCGCGGAACTCGACGCGTACGGAGCGCGCTCTGCCGCGGCCGCGCTTTCGGCGTTGCCGGACGGCGTGTACCGGTTCACGGATTGGCTGGACGATGACGGCGCTGGAACCGAAGCGCTGCCGATCACGGTGGCGCTCACTGTGAGCCACGATGGCATCACGGTGGATTTCAAAGGCTCGGCGCCGCAGTGCCGCGGCAACCTGAACTGCCCATTACCGGTAACGGCAGCGGCCGTGTGGTACGCCTTCCGCTGCCTGATGCCCGACGGCATTCCCGCGTGCGCGGGTGCGTTCGATTCGATCACGTTGTGTGCGCCTGAGCGTTCAATCGTCAATGCCGCGCGGCCCGCCGCTGTCGCGGCCGGCAACGTCGAGACCAGCCAGCGAGTCGTTGACGCTGTGCTCGGCGCGCTTGCGCAGGCCGTACCGGAGCGCGTGTGCGCCGCTGCACAAGGCACGATGAACAACGTCGCACTCGGGGGTCGCGGGGCCGGCGCATGGGATTACTACGAAACGCTCGGCGGTGGTCTGGGCGGACACGCACGCGGTGCCGGCCTGTCTGCGGTGCAGGCCCACATGACCAACACGCTGAACACCCCGGCCGAGGTGCTGGAACTCGAACTGCCGTTGCGTGTGCGCACGCACGCAATCCGGCGCGGCTCCGGGGGCGCAGGGCGCCACCCCGGCGGCGACGGCTTGGTGCGCGAAATCGAATTTCTCGCGCCGGCGATCGCGACGCTGCTGACGGAACGGCGGCGGCGTGGCCCCTGGGGCCTGGCCGGGGGCGGCGACGGCGCGCCGGGCCGCAACACCCTGAACGGCGAGACATTGCCCGGCAAATGCTCGATCAAGGTCGCGGCGGGCGACCGTTTGCGCATTGAAACGCCCGGTGGAGGCGGCTGGGGCGCCTGACCATCCGTTATATAATTGTGCATTACCCCGAACAGGAGCCGTCAGATGAACTCGATACTGAAGGGCATCGCCGTGTTGACCACGGCAGTGATGTTGTCCGGCTGTGCGGCGCTGCTCGTCGGCGGGGCGGCGGCAGGCGGTTACTACGTCGGCAAGGACGAGCGCAGCGCAGGCGAGATGACTGACGACGGCGTGATTACTGCGGCCGTGAAGTCACGCTTCATCGGCGACGACCTTGTAAAAGCCCGAAACATCAACGTGGATACCTACCACCGGGTCGTGTACCTGCGCGGCACGGTCGATAGCGCCGAGGCGCGCGAGCGCGCAATCGAGCTCGCGCGCGGTGTGAACAACGTCGCCCGCGTCGTTTCGGAAGAACTGACAATCAACTAAGAGGTGTTGTGATGGATGTAATGGAACGAATCAAAACAACGGTCGAGGGCGCGCCGATCGTGTTGTTCATGAAGGGGACACCGGATTTCCCGCAGTGCGGATTCTCGAGCCGCGTCGTGCAAGCGCTGAAGGCGGTCGATGCCAAGTTCGACGCCGTGAACGTGCTTGAGGATCCCGACGTGCGCGCGAATCTCCCGCGCTACGCGAACTGGCCGACGTTTCCGCAGCTCTACGTCGGCGGCGAACTCGTCGGTGGGTGCGACATCGTGGTTCAGATGTACAACAACGGCGAATTGAAGCAGGAAGTCGACAAAGCGCTCGCGCGCTAGCGCTTGTTCATCATCCCGTAAACTTCAGACATTTGATTGACGAGTAGGCAGAACAGGTCTGCCGTCTGCTCGGCGTCGTAGACCGCCGAGTGTGCCTCGCGCGCATCCCACTTCATCCCGACGGCCTCGACGGCGCGAGCGAGTACGGTCTGCCCGACCGCGATGCCGGCGAGCGTGACCGTATCGAACGAGCTGAATGGGTGGAAAGGGCTGCGTTTGATTCCGGTGCGCTCGATGGCGGCGTTCAGGAACGCGAGGTCGAACCACGCATTGTGACCGACCAGGATCGCGCGCGTGCAATCCGCTTCTTTCACCGCGCGCCGTACTTCTCGAAAGATGCGCCGTAACGCCTCTTCTTCGGGGAGTGCGGGTCGCAGGGGATGGTACGGGTCGATGCCGGTGATTTCGAGCGATGCGGGCTCGAGGTTCGCGCCGGGGAACGGTTGTACGTGGTACGCGGTCGTCGAGTGGCGCTTCAGTTGACCGTCGCGGTCGACCTCAAGCGTGACGGCCGCAATCTCCAGCAGCGCGTCGGTACGTGCATTGAAACCGCCGGTCTCAAGGTCGATGACGACCGGGAGAAATCCACGAAATCGGGTGGCAAGCGGGGAACGCGGTGACTCGGAATCCATACCTCAGCTTAACAGCAATTGTAGGAGCGGCGCCTTCGCGCCGCGATTAAGCAGTGAGTCGCCAGAGGATATTCTCGTTCGCCCGTAGCGGCACGACCGTGCCGTCGCCGAGTGCGTAATTCGCCGGTACCGTCCATGCATCGCGCGCGAGCGTAACGGTCCCTTCATTGCGGGGCAGACCGTAGAAGTCCGCCCCGTAGTGCGACGCAAAACCCTCGAGATGATCGAGACGTCCTGCGGTGTCGAAGACCTCCGCGTAGAGTTCGAGCGCCGCGTGCGCGGTGTAGATACCTGCGCAGCCGCAATCACTTTCTTTGTCCGCACGCGCGTGCGGTGCACTGTCGGTGCCGAGGAAAAATTTCGAGTCGCCTGCGGTCGCTGCGGCGATGAGCGCCTCGCGGTGGTGCGCGCGTTTCAGCACGGGAAGGCAGAAATAATGCGGACGGAGCCCGCCGCGGAACAGGTCGGCGCGGTCGTGCAGTAAATGGTGCGCGGTGATCGTCGCGGCGACGGTCGAAGGCGCGTCGCGCACGAAGTCGACGGCCTCCTGTGTCGTCGCGTGTTCGAGCACGATTTTCAAAGTCGGTAGGCGCGCGACGAGCGGTGCGAGCACACGCTCGAGGAAGACGGCCTCGCGATCGAACGGGTCGATACCCGGGTCGGTGACCTCGCCGTGAACAAGTAGCGGCAGGCCGCACTCGGCCATGGCTTCGAGCGCAGGCATGGCCTTGTCGAGATCGGTGACGCCTGCGTCAGAGTTCGTGGTCGCGCCGGCGGGGTAGAGTTTCACCGCGTGTACGAACCCGCTGTCCTTCGCCGCGAGAATTTCGGTCGCGCGGGTGTTGTCGGTCAGGTACAGCGTCATCAGGGGCTCGAACGTCGAGCCGTTCGGCCGCGCCGCGAGAATACGGTCGCGGTACGCGCGCGCCAGCGCAACGGTCGTGACGGGCGGTTTGAGGTTGGGCATCACGATTGCGCGCGCGAACTGCGCGGCGCTGTGCGGCAGGATCGACGCCATCGCAGCGCCGTCGCGCAGGTGCAGGTGCCAGTCGTCCGGTCGGGTGATCGTCAGAGAATCCATCGCGGGCATTATAAGCCCCTATCGCGGCGCAGAGCGCCGCTCCCACCTGTCGCACCCACGCGATGGTGTAGTGAGCATGCCGCGAAGCCGCGCAGCGTGGCTCGCACCTCGATAGTGAGTCGGGTTCCCGGAGGCCACCTGACGGTTTTAAGCACAGACAGCGAACGGCTCGAGGTGCGCAGCCCGTAGCGGCCGCGGGCACCTCATACTCGTTATTTCGCGGAGAGAATTGACCTCGGACCCAGCAACGCCTCGAGCGTGAAGCGCACGCCGAAGCCCGTACTCTCGGTCGGCACCGCGCCGAGGCCGCCCTTGGTATTGCCGGCCGACAGGTCGACGTGCACCCACGGTACGTCCTTGCCGATGAACCGCGACAGGAAGCGCGCGGCGAGGATGTGGTCTGCATCGTTTTCAAGGCTGCACTGTTTGATGTCCGCAACGTCGCTGTCGAGCGCCTTGTCGTAATCGGCGTCCTGTGGGAACGGCCACACACGCTCGCCGCTCGCCTTGCCGGCCGCGATGAGCGGCTCATGCAGCGCGTCGTCGTTAGTGAACACACCGGAGTAACGCGTGCCGAGCGCAGCGACGCAACTTCCCGTCAGCGTCGCGAAGTCGATCGCGAGAGCGGGCTTCGATTTGCGGACGAGCGCGAGCGTATCGGCGAGGACCATGCGCCCCTCTGCATCCGTGTGTACGACTTCGATCGTCGTGCCGTCGCACGCCGTCACGACGTCGTTCGGCTTGTACGCATCCGGTCCGATGTGGTTCTGCGCGAGCGCGAGCCAACAGTCGACCGCGAACGGAGCTTCGAGTTCGGTCAGCGCAAGCAGTGTGCCGAGCGCGACCGACGAGCCGAGCATGTCCTCGTGCATGCCGAACATGTAGCGCGCCGGCTTCACATTGACGCCACCCGTGTCATAGCAAAGGCCCTTGCCGACGAGCGCGAGCGTGCGCTGCGTCGATTTCTTTGGACGGTATTTCACACGCACCAGCGCGGCGTCCCGGTCAGGACTGCCCTGGACCACGGCGAGGAACGCACCGCAACCCTTTTTCGCGAGCGCGACCTCACCCATCGTCTCGACCTGCCAGCCGTAGCGCTTCGCGAGCTGCGCGATGTAGCGGCGGTACTTCGCCGGGGTCAGCGCGTTCGGCGGCAGCGCGGACAACCAACGCGCGAGGTTATTGCCGTGGACCGCGGCGAGCGTGTGCGCGAAATCATGACGCGCCGGCAGCGCGAGGAACTCAATCTGCTTCAGCGGCTTGCGCGGCGTTTTCTTCTGTTTGAAATTGGCGAGCTCGAACGACGCTGCGCCGGCAGCGAGCACCACGGCTTCGGCCCAAGCGGACGCGCCTTGGACGCCGTCGATGAGGACGGTCATGGCGGTCGCTGATTCGAAACGCGCCGCGGCGACGAGCTTGCGCGCGGCCGCTTGACGGGCGAATGCATCGACCTCCTTATCGACGAAACCGACTACGACGCGCGTCGCGCGTTCGTTCGGGAGTTCGACGACCGCGTGCGATGGCGTCTTCGACCAGCCGCCGCGCGAGAGTCGCGTGTTGAGCGCATCCGCGTACGGCACGGAGTCCGCGACGTGCGCGCGCTTTGTCTTGGGTACGATCAACAGCAGTTGCGGCAACGTATCGATGCGGCGTTCCGAGGCCTTCGTCGTTGACTGTTTTATCGCTATTTTTTCGAGGGTTGGGAGCGTTGTGTTCATTGCTTATCGCCTTGACCGCGGACCGGCAAACGCCGATGATAACAGGTCCCGTTAACGCATAAGGCCCACTCCCCGGCATGGCAGACGAACGCACAGCGCGCGACACCGACCCGACCGAAACCCGTGAGTGGCTGGATGCGATGGAAGCCGTCCTCGCGGTCGAAGGCCCCGAGCGCGCCCACTTCCTGCTCGAGCAATTGATTGACCGCGCGCGCCGCGAGGGCACCCACCTGCCGTTCTCGCAGAACACCGCTTACGTGAACACGATTCCGCCGCACCTCGACGCGCAGTACCCCGGGAACCGCGAACTCGAGAAGCGTATCGAGGCGTACATCCGCTGGAACGCGATGGCGATGGTCGTGCACGCGAACCGTAAGGGCACGGACCTCGGGGGGCATATCTCCACCTACGCGTCGTCAGCGATCCTGTACGAAGTCGGCTTCAACCATTACTGGCACGCGCCGTCCGATGAACACGGCGGCGACCTCGTCTACATCCAGGGCCACAGTTCGCCCGGTATCTACGCGCGCGCGTTCCTCGAAGGGCGTCTCACGCGCGAGCAGCTCGCGCATTACCGCGAAGACGTCGACGGCAAGGGCATCACGTCGTATCCGCACCCGTGGATCATGCCGAACTTCTGGCAATTCCCGACGGTATCGATGGGGCTTGGGCCGATCATGGCGATCTACCAAGCGCGATTCATGCGCTACCTCGAGCACCGCGGACTTTCCGACACCTCGAAGCGCAAAGTGTGGGCGTTCCTCGGCGATGGTGAAATGGACGAGCCGGAATCACTCGGCGCGACGAGCCTCGCCGGTCGCGAAGGCCTCGATAACCTTGTCTTCGTCGTGAACTGCAACCTGCAGCGGCTCGACGGCCCGGTGCGCGGCAACGGCAAGATCATCCAGGAACTCGAAGCGAGCTTCCGCGGTTCCGGCTGGAACGTCATCAAGGTGCTGTGGGGCTCGCGTTGGGACCCGCTGCTCGAGCGTGACCGACTCGGCCAATTGCGCCGTGTGATGGAAGAATCCGTCGACGGCGAGTACCAGAACTACAAGGCGAAGGGCGGTGCGTACACGCGCGAGAATTTCTTCGGCAAATATCCCGAGCTGAAAGAAATGGTCGCGAACATGAGCGACGAGGAAATCTGGCGCCTGAACCGCGGCGGGCACGACGCGCGCAAAGTGAATACTGCATACAAGGCCGCGATGGAGCATACCGGCCAGCCGACCGTCATCCTCGCGAAGACGGTGAAGGGCTTCGGCATGGGTGCCGCAGGTGAAGGCCAGAACACGGCGCATCAATCCAAGAAAATGGACGAGGACGCGCTGAAGGCATTCCGCGACCGCTTCAACATCCCCGTCAGCGACGACCAGATCGCGAGCATCCCGTTCTGCAAGCCGGCCGACGACAGCCCGGAGCTCAAATACCTGCAGGAACAGCGCGAGAAGCTCGGCGGCTATCTGCCCGCGCGCAGCACCGAGAAGCCTTCGCTCGAGATGCCGTCGCTCGAGCTGTTCAAGTCGCAACTCGAATCGAGCGGTGATCGCGAGATCTCGTCGACGATGGCGGTCGTGCGCATCCTGAACGCGCTGCTGAAGGACAAGAAGGTCGGCAAGTACATCGTGCCGATCGTGCCGGACGAGGCACGGACTTTCGGCATGGAAGGCATGTTCCGCCAACTCGGCATCTATTCGTCGCAAGGCCAGCTTTACACGCCGCAGGACGCCGACCAGCTGATGTTCTACAAGGAGAGCAAGGACGGGCAGATACTGCAGGAGGGCATCACAGAAGCCGGCTCGATGAGTTCGTGGATCGCCGCGGCGACCGCGTACGCGAACCACGGCGTGCCGACGATTCCGTTCTTCCTGTTCTATTCGATGTTCGGCTTCCAGCGCATCGGCGACCTCGCGTGGGCCGCTGGCGACGCGGGCGCGCGTGGCTTCCTGCTCGGCGGGACCGCCGGCCGCACGACGCTGAACGGCGAGGGCCTGCAGCATCAGGACGGCCACAGTCACTTGTTGTCGTCAACGGTTCCGAACTGCATCAGCTACGACCCGACGTTCGCGTACGAACTTGCGGTGATCATCCATGACGGCTTGCGCCGCATGTACACCGATTACGAGAACGTTTTCTATTACATCACGATGATGAACGAGAATTACACGCATCCGGCGATGCCCGACGGCGCGGCGCCCGGCATCCTCAAGGGCCTGTATCGATTCAGCGAGGGCAAGAAGAAAGCGAAGGCCCGCGTGCAGTTGCTCGGCAGCGGCACCATCCTGCGCGAAGTCATCGCCGCGGCCGAATGGCTGCGCGACGACTGGGGCGTCGAAGCCGACGTCTGGAGTGCGACGAGTTTCAATGAACTGCGCCGCGACGGCATCGCAGCCGACCGTTGGAATCTGTTGAACCCCGGCGCGAAGACCCCACAGCGCGCGTACGTCGCCGAGTGCCTCGATGACACCGACGGGCCGGTGGTTGCTGCGACCGACTATATGCGCGCGGTCGCCGACCAGGTCCGACCGTGGGTGCGTGGTCGCTACACGGTGCTCGGCACCGACGGCTTCGGTCGTAGCGATTCGCGCGAACAGCTGAGGCACTTCTTCGAGGTCGACCGCCGCTGGATCACGATCGCGGCGCTGCGCGCGCTCGCGGACGACGGCACGATCTCGATGAAGACCGTGACCGAGGCCATGACGAAATATCGGATCGATGCCGACAAGGCGTCGCCGTTGAAGGCCACGCACGCCGATGTCTGACACGGTCCAGATCAAGGTCCCCGATATCGGTAACTTCGAGGGCGTCGAAGTCATCGAAGTCATGGTCGCCGAGGGCGACACCGTCGCGGTCGAGGACGGCCTCATCACCATCGAAACCGACAAGGCCGCGATGGACGTGCCGTCGACGCACGCGGGCAAGATCACGAAGCTGCTCGTGAAGGCCGGCGACAAGGTCTCCGAAGGCACGCCGATCGCGGAGATCGAAGCCACCGAGAAGCAAGATGTAGGAGCGGCGCCTTCGCGCCGCGAAAAGGAACCTGCACCTTCGCGCCGCGAAGAAAAAGGCGCGCCTTCGGAGCCACCTGTAGGAGCGGCGCCTTCGCACCGCGAACAGGAACCGGCGCCCAGCCGCCGCGCTGACGGCACGCCACCCCACGCGTCACCATCGGTCCGCAAACTTGCGCGCGAACTCGGCGTCGACCTCACGCGCGTCAACGGCAGCGCAAAAAAAGGCCGTATCACCCACGACGACGTGAAAGCGTTCGTGAAGGGCGTGATGCAGGGCGGCGGTATGGGCGGCCCGTCGTTCGAGCCCGCGCCGCGCATCGATTTCTCGCAGTGGGGGCCGGTCGAGGCCGAGCTGCTCACGCGCATCCAGAAAATCGCCGGGCCGCACCTGCAGCGCGCGTGGGCGACGATTCCGCACGTCACGCAGCACGACGAAGCGGACATCACCGATATGGAAACGGTGCGCCAGTCGCTGAAGGCCGACGCGGAGAAGCTCGGCGCGAAGCTCACGCCGCTCGCGTTCATCATCAAGGCGTGTGCGCTGACGCTGAAGGAATTCCCGCGCTTCAATTCGTCGCTCGACGGTGACCAGCTCATCGTGAAGCAGTACTTCCACATCGGCTTCGCGGTCGACACCCCCGAGGGTCTCGTCGTACCGGTCATCCGCGACGCGGACAAGAAGAACGTCTTCGACATCGCGAAGGAACTCGGCGAGATCAGCGGCAAGGCGCGCGACAAGAAACTCAAAGCGAAGGACATGCAGGGCGGTACCTTCTCGGTGTCGAGCCTCGGCGGTATCGGCGGCACCGCGTTCACGCCGATCGTGAACGCGCCCGAAGTCGCGATCCTCGGCGTGTCGAAGTCGCAGATGAAGCCCGTGTGGGACGGCGACGACTTCAAGCCGCGGCTCATGCTGCCGCTGTCGCTGTCGTACGACCATCGCGTGATCGACGGCGCGGCCGCTGCGCGGTTCACGACGCACTTGGCGAAAGTCTTGCACGACGTCGAAGGGTTGGTGCTATGAGCGGCTTGTCGCGGCGCAAAGGCGCCGCTCCTACAGGTGCCAGAGTTGTACGAGCGGCGCCTTTGCGCCGCGATTCGCTATGAAAATTCTCGTTCCCGACATCGGGAATTTCTCGGACGTCGAGGTCATCGAGGTGCTGGTCGCCGAAGGCGAATCGGTCGAGGCCGAGCAGGGCCTGATCACCATCGAGACCGACAAGGCTGCGATGGACGTGCCATCGACCCACGCCGGTAAAGTCACGAAGCTCCTGGTCAAGGCCGGCGACAAGGTGTCGCAGGGCAGCGAGATTGCCGAGCTCGAAGCTTCTGACGGATCGCGGCACGAAGGTGCCGCTCCTACAGGTGACCTGGATGCAGGAGCGGCGCCTTCGCGCCGCGAGGAAAAACCGGCGCCGGAGAAATCCGAGCCAATCGCGGCGCAGAGCGCCGCTCCCACCCGTAAGGACACCACGTTGGCGTGCGATGTGCTGGTCCTCGGCGCCGGCCCCGGCGGCTATACCGCGGCGTTCCGCGCAGCCGACCTCGGCAAGAAAGTCATATTGGTCGAGCGCTACCCGACGCTCGGCGGCGTATGCCTGAACGTGGGCTGCATCCCGTCGAAAGCATTGCTGCACGTCGCGCGCGTGATGGCGGAAGTCGAGACGCTCGGCACGCACGGCGTTTCATTCGGTGAGCCGAAGCTCGACCTCGAAAAGCTGCGCGGGTTCAAGGACGGCGTGGTCGGTCAGCTCACGGGCGGGCTCAAGGCGCTCGCGAAAAAACGCAAGGTATCGGTCGTGACCGGCGTCGGCCGCTTCAAGGACGCGAATCACCTCGCGGTCGAGGGCGACAAGAACGAACTCATCCATTTCGAGCACGCGATCATCGCGGCCGGTTCGTCCGTCGTGAAGCTCCCGGGTGCGCCCGAAGACCCGCGCATCATCGACTCCACCGGCGCGCTCGCGCTCGAGGATGTGCCGGCGAGCCTGCTCGTGGTCGGCGGCGGCATCATCGGGCTCGAAATGGCGACGGTGTACGCGGCGCTGGGTACGAAAGTCAGTGTCGTGGAGCTTTCCGATGGACTGATGCCGGGAACCGACCGCGACCTCGTGAAGGTGCTCCAGAAGCGCCTCGAGTCGAAGTGCGAAGCCATCTGGCTCTCGACGAAAGTCGCGAAACTCGAGGCGAAAAAAGGCGGCATCGCGGTGTCGTTCGACGGCAAGGACGCGCCGGAATCTCAGACCTTCGACCGTGTACTCGTTGCCATCGGACGCAAGCCGAACGGGCGCGGCCTTGGCGCGGACGCGGCTGGCGTCACGGTCGACGACCGCGGCTTCATCCCCGTGGACGAACAGATGCGCACGAACCAGCCGAACATCTTCGCGATCGGCGACGTCGCCGGCAATCCGATGCTCGCGCACAAGGCGACGCACGAAGCGAAAGTCGCGGCGGAAGTCACCGCCGGCCAAAAATCGGCGTTCGACGCGCGCGTGATTCCGTCGGTCGCATATACCGACCCGGAGGTCGCGTGGTGCGGCATGACCGAGACCGAAGCCAAACAGAAAGGCATCAAGGTCGGCAAGGGCCGCTTCCCGTGGGCGGCGAGCGGTCGTGCGCTCGCGCTCGACGCGCAGGACGGGTTCAGCAAGTTGCTGTTCGATGAAAAGACCGGACGCGTGATCGGCGCGGGCATCGTCGGCCCGAACGCGGGCGATCTCATTTCAGAAGCGGTGCTCGCGATCGAGATGGGCGCGGATGCGCACGACATCGGCCTTGTGATCCACCCCCACCCGACGCTGTCGGAGACGGTGGCCTTCTCGGCGGAAGCGTTCGCGGGGACGCTGACGGATTTGTGATGATTCGCGACGCCAAGAGCGTCGCTCCCACCTGTTCTTCCGGTGGGTCCACCAGCGCGAACCCGGCGATGGGCATCTCGCGAGGCGAGATGGAAGTCGGTTTGTGACTTCCCACGAGCTGAGCGAGCCATGCCCGGCGCCGTGGCATTTTCATCGCGACACAGAGAGTGTCGCTCCCACCTGCTGGTGATTATATCCGGCGTTTAACCATCCGGTTGTTGACCTTGCGGTAACCCTGCGCAGTGTAGAACGCGCGCGCCTCTGGCCGCTGGACGCCCGGCACGATTTCCACGCGACCGCAGCCACTCTCCCAGGCGCGCCGCTCGACATCGTCAAGCAGCAGGCGGCCGATACCGCGCCGCTGGAATGCGGGTGCGACCGCCATGATCTGGACGCACGCGGTCGCGCCGTTCTCGTCAAGGCTCGGAACAATGTCGAACGCGATACCGCCGGCAATCTTGCCATCATCATCGACGGCGACGAGTGCGATGCTCGGCGACTCCCTGGCCTGGGACGCCGCAACCCGGGTCGCGGCGAGCGTGCCCTCGATGGGCAAGCCCGCCGCTGCGAGCATCTTGAGTCCGCCCGGGACGTCCTCAAGCGTTGCGGGCCGAATCAACATGCGCCGACAATCTCACCCCCTGATCCGCCGGGTCAACCCTCAGTCCTTAGGTAGCGGCAATCGTTTTGAGACCCGCTCGATGAAGTTTTGATTGCGATCCGCGACGAGTTGCCGGGCCGCGACGACCGCGGCCACCGTCGCAAGGCCGATGCCGAGTGTCGCGCCGGGGTGTTTCTTCGCCGAGGTGTAGGCGCTCGTCTTCAGCGTGTAGCCCTTTTGGTCGCCGCGCGTGCGGCCACCGTCGCCGGCTTCGTGCAGCGATTCGGTCTCCCGCGGCGGCCGGTCGCGGTCGACCGCGGTCTTGAAAAACATCTTCTCGAGCACACGGTCGGCAACCCGTGGCAGGAAGCGCACAAACGAGATGAGCGACGCGCCCGAGCCACCGATCACGAGTTCGCGTGTCGGATGCTCCGCTGCGTGGAGCATCGCGCTGGCGACGACCTTCGGCGAATAGACCGGAGGCGGGACCTGCGACGCATGTTTCATGTAGTTGCGCGCGTGGTCGCCGAACGGGGTATTGATGCCGCTCGGCTTGATCAGCGTCAGCGAGACCGGCGCATTGTCATGGTTGAGCTCGAGCCGCAGCGAATTCGTGAAGCCCTTCACCGCATGCTTCGTCGCGGTATAGATGCCAAGGACCGGCGCAGGGATGTCGGACGAAATCGAGCCCGTATTGATCAACGCACCGCCGCGTTTTCGCAGATGTTTCAGGGCTTCTGTGCAGCCGTACACGACGCCCCAGTAATTGGTCTGGAAGATGCGCTCGTGGTCCTCGTCGGTCGTATCCTCGATTCTCGCGTACACGCCGACGCCTGCGTTGTTGATCCACGTGTCGAATCCACCGTGCCGTGAAATCACGGTCTCGACGACGTTGCGAACCTGCTCACGTACGCCGACGTCGGCGACGATGAAATCGGCACGGCCACCTTCGCGGCGCAAGTCGTTGCAGATGTTCTCGAGTGCCTCACCGTTACGGGAGACGAGCACGACGTTTGCGCCACGCTTGCACGCCATCCGCGCGGTCGCAAGGCCGATGCCGGAGCTTGCGCCCATGATCACGATGGTTTGCTGTTTCAGCGGTTTGAGTTTTACGGACATGGCTCACCTCTTTTCGGCAGATGCGAAGAGGCTAACCAGCGACTTATCTCATTTCCGTTCGGTCACGCACCCGCTCCCAACCGACGCGGTCGAGGTCGACACGGTCGTGTGCATCAAATGCAATGCCTTCGGCAACGAGTAGTGACCGCTGCCGCACGCCGGTGTCGCCCGGGATACTGACCTCGCCGCGGCTGTTCAACACGCGATGCCACGGGACGTCGCTGCCGGCGGGCAGTGCGGCCATCGCGTAGCCGACCTGTCGGGCACCGCACCCGATGCGGCGTGCGACGGCGCCATACGTCGTCACGCACCCGGCGGGAATCTCCCGGACCAGTGCATATATACGCTCGCGCAGTTCACCCGCCATGGAGCCAGTATATTAGCGATGTGCGTTCGAAAACGAGCAAGGTGTTGGTGGGTCTCCTACCGGTGGTCACGCGTGACACGCGCGTATTGGTGCTGGGGAGCTTCCCCGGCGCGGCGTCGCTCGCGGCGCAGCAGTATTACGCATACCCGCAGAATCAGTTCTGGCGACTCGTCGGTGATTCAGTCGGCGTCGAACTGCATGGCATGCCGTATCGACATCGGCTCGCCGCGTTGAAGCGCGCCGGCATCGGCTTGTGGGACGTGATCGGTCGATGTCGGCGTGAGGGCAGCCTCGACGGCAACATCCGCGACGCGGAGTTCAACGATTTTGCGCGGCTCATCGCGCGCTGCCCGAAGCTCGTGACCGCTTGCTTCAACGGCAAGACCGCGGCGAAACACGTCGCGCACGTTGCGTCGTTCGGACTCGACGTGCACGTGCTGCCGTCGTCGAGCCCCGCGAACACGACGCGGTACGCCGACAAATTGAAGGTCTGGCAGACCGCGTTGAAATGATCGCGCCGCAACTGTAGGAGCGGCGCCTTTGCGCCGCGAATAAACGGCGCCTTTGCGCCGCGAATAGGCCGGCGCCTTCGCGCCGCGATTCATAGGCGCGTCGCCAGCGCCTGAATCAGCGTTGCCGCGGCGTCGTCCTCATAGGGGACCGCCGGGTGCACGCCCCAGACCGGCTTCGGCCACGCGTCGTCGTCGTGAAAGCGCGCGACGACGTGGACGTGCAGCTGGCGCACGACGTTACCGAGGGCAGCGATGTTCAGTTTGTCGGCGCTTGTGTGTTCCTGTAGCACGCGCGCGCACTGCCTGATTTCGTCGTATAGGCGCTGTTGGTCGGCATCCGAGAGGTCGAGCAGCTCGACGGCATCCTCGACGCGCGGAACCAGGATGATCCACGGGTAACGCGCGTCATTCATCAGCCGCACACTGCAAAGCGGGAGTTGCGCAACGGACAGCGTGTCCGCCGCGAGTCGTGGGTCAAGCGCCATGGTCAGCGATACTTAGTTGAGTGCGCACGCGCTCTGCGAGCACATCAAGCGATTCTCCACGGAAACCGATGACCGCGACGCTGCCACGGCCAACCGGCACGATTGCGCCGTGCAGCTTGTCGTCACCGACGGCTGTGTTTGTCGCGACGCCGTATTCCGGCATCACGAGCACCGCAATCGGTCCGTGTTCACCAGCGACGACGAGGTGCGCGGCGAGTTTGCCGCCGACCGGGCAAAGTCCCGCGTGCAGCACCGAACCGATTGTGCCGTCGAGTGTGCCGCCAACGCGCTCCAGCACCGCCTTCAGTCGTGCGGGATCGACGGGCTCGCTGCCCGGTATTAGCAGGTCTGGTTCGTCGTACACGTGCGTGAGCACCGATTGTGCGAGCACCGGCTGGTCGGCGAGCTGGATAGCAAGTAGTGCGCCGAGCGTGACGGCGGCGACCGTCGCGGCGATGGTTTGCCAATGCGGACGGGGTGAGCGCCAGGCGGCGTGCAGCATCACGCGCTCGGCGACGCCCTCGGGAACCGGAACGGACAGGGCGTACGCGAGCCGCTGTTCGAACCGTTGCTGCTGGGTTGTCCAGTCGGCGCAGGCGCGACACGCGAGCTGGTGTTCGCGCGCGCCGCTACCGGGGTCGGTGGGCCGCTCCAACAGCGTGCGCCGATACTCGAGACAGTTCATAGGATTCCTCCTGCGTCCGTGACGACGGGCGCAGCCACGCGTTGGGTCAAAAGGCGCCGGGCGCGGAACAAGCGCGTCAGCACCGTCGCTTTGTTCAAGTCCAGCAGTTCGGCGATCTCCTCGCAGGACAGACCGACGACGACCTGTAACACCAGCGGTTCGCGGTAGGCGGGCTCGAGTTCAGCAATGAGCCGCCGCAAGTCAGCGGCGTCGGCAGCGGCCTCCGCCGGATAGGCCGTGTCCGCGAGTTCGAGCGCGCCGAGGTCGACGAAGACCGGCTGCACGCCCTCGAACCGACGCGCGTGCTCCCGCCGGACGATGGTGAGCAACCACGCCTTCGCCCGCGTCTCGTCTTTCAGGGAATCGATTGCGCGCCACGCGCGTAACAATGCGTCCTGCACCACGTCCTCGGCGATCTGCCCGTCCTGATTCAACCAGTAGGCATACCGGTACAGCTGCGGCAGGAGCGCTGCGACGAGGGTCCCGAACTTGCGACGCTTGTCAGTCACGCGTCCGGATCCAATGGTCGACGCTCGCCTTGCCTGCTCCCCAGAACAATAAGGGCAGGAGCATGACGATGAATATGACCGGCAACTTGAAATTGCCATGACCCTGGTCGGAAATCGTGTACCCGCTCAGCAGGTCACCGATCGTTGACCACTGGTCGGGCCAATGGACGGCGCCGATGGCGACGACCGTGAGCCCGATGAACGCAACGCTGACGAAGCGCGTTCCGAGACCGATGACGAGCAGGAGCGCGCCGATGATTTCCGTCCAGGTCGCGAGCGTCCAACTGATCGCCGGCGGCACGTAGTTGAACGGGAACAGGAACTTGTCCTGCACGTGCCCGAACCAGTTCTCACCGCGCAGCTTGGTCACGCCCGCTTCGCCGTACTCCCAGGCGAGCAGCAGCCGGAGCGCAAGCTGTGGCAACCACGTGCCGACCTTTTCCAGACAATCGCGAACCACGACGAGAATGGTCATGACCGTGCCCCGGCGATGATGTCGCGCTCACGCAGCGACTCGAGCAGAGACAGCGCCGCATCACGGACCGCGAGCCCGCGCAGCAGCGTCTCACCGGTCGCGGTCTCGTTGTCCCGCAACAGCGCCAACAGGGCGTGCGTCATCGCGTTGGTCTCCATGAAGCGCACGCCGTCACTGCGGTCTCGGTACACGAGCAGGGTGGTCGGTTCCGGCGTCTCGGGACGGTAATCCGGTCCGATCCGGTGGACCGGCCAATCGTACGCGAGGACGCGCGCGAGCGGCGATAACACCGGCACCCCCATGCGCAAATCGCCGTCGGCGTCCACGCCGTCGACGTCGATTTCCGCCGGATCCAGTTGGAGTTCCAGTTCGATCCATTCGTAGTGCGCAAGCTCTGTGAGCCACGGCGGCGCACCCGCGGCGGCGCGCGGTGTATCGGCCAGCCATGCGATGAGCTCGCCCGGCATGCGCGGAAAAATCGGCGTCGTCGCGCGGTGTTGCGCGAACCATGTGCGCACGAGCGTCGCGAACGCGTCGTCGCCGAGCGTCTTGCGGATGACCGGAAAACCGTTCTGCATGAAGCTGAGCACGTTCTTGAACAGCAGGCCGCGGTACACGGCGACGCGGCGTGGCTCGAGGCCCGGCGGGGCCGGGTGTCCGTCGGGGTCGCGCAAGTGCGCGGCGAATTCGAGTTGGTCGGCGCGCAGACTCATGCGCGCTGTGCTTCGACGATGCGGTCGACTTCTGCGAGCAGCGTGTCGAGCGGAGGGATGTTGAAGTCGCGCTCGAGCAGCGTCGGCAGTGGCCCGCAGTGTGCGTACGCGACGGCGAGCAATCGCCACACCTCGTCCGGCACGTCGCTGCCATGTGTATCGATGCGCAGGTCTTCGGCCTCGATGGTGTGCCCGGCCATGTGCAAGTACTCGACGCGGTCCGCGGGCAAAGCGTGGATGAACTCGACCGGGTCGTACGCGTGGTTGACCGAATTGACGAGCACGTTGTTCACGTCGAGCAGCAGTCGGCAATCCGCTTCCTCGAGGACCGCGTTCACGAATTCGATCTCGCGCATCTCGGCGCCAGGCGCTGCGTAGTACGACACGTTCTCGATGGCGAGCGGGCGTTCTAGCAGGGCTTCGACGCGGCGAATGCGCGCGGCGACCCAGTGGACGGCTTCCTCGGTGAAGGGAATCGGAAGGAGGTCATAAAGCTGGCCATCGTCGCTGCAGTAGGACAGGTGCTCGCTGCACGTCGTGATGCCGTATTCGTCGAAAAACCGTTTGAGCTCGAGCACGAAGGCCTCATCGAGCGGGCCGGGACCCCCGAGCGACAGCGAGAGGCCGTGGCTCGCGAGCGGGTAACGCTCTGACAGCGCGCGCAGCTGCCGGCCCAGTCGGCCGCCGATACCGAGCCAGTTTTCGGGTGCGACTTCCAGAAACGAAAGTTGCGCCGGCCGCTGTTCGAGCAAGGGCTCGATCAACGGCCGGCGCAGGCCAAGGCCGGTGCCGTTCAGGCCCCGCACTTACCCTCGCCATCTTTCGTCTTGGCCTTGTCTTTCTCCTCACCGCACTTGCCCTCGCCATCCTTCGCCTCGGCCTTGTCCTTGTCCTCACCGCACTTGCCTTCACCGCACTTGCCCTCGGCGTCCTTCTTGGCCTTGTCCTCGCCGCATTTGCCTTCGGCGTCTTTCGCTGCCGGCGCCGGGTCGCCCGCTGCTGCCGCGCCGAGCATGTAACCGGCGCCGAGGTCGGAGAGGCCGAACGGGTTGGCGGCGGCCGCTGCGGGCGCGGCGGCCAGGGCGGTGCCGACGGCGAGCGCCAGCGTGTAGTTACGGGACTTCGTCATGGTGTTTCCTCCAGTTGGGGGTACTTAGAAGACCGGCACCGCGGCATTAAATTTCACCGTTTCAGCATTTCAGCCTGCGCAGGCGCTCAAGATACGCGGCCTCATCCGGCGGGACGCCGCTGCGGCCGGCTTCCCACAGCGTCGCGGCGAGGCATTCGATCATGCGGTGTTCGGCTTCGAGAGGGTCGCTGGCCGCGCGCGCGAGCGACTCGAAAACGCCACGTACGCCGAGCGGTCGGTCGGCCGCGACCTGTTCGCGGACGGCGATGTGCAGGCCGAGGTGGAGGAATGGATTCGACTGGCCACCCTCGGGCGACCATTCTTCAGCGAGGGCGACTTCACCCTTTTCGAACAGCGCGTGGTATTCGGGGTGGTCCTCGATGACCGACGCGATGACCGCTTCCAGCGGCTCGAGCGGCGCGCGCGCCTGAAGCTTGCGCCAGATCGCAAGGTACCGTGCGCGCATTGCGTTCCGGTTGTTACCGAACACCGACCACCCGCCCCGGCCATTCGCACAGGTCCGCGATGACGCAGTCGCCACACAGCGGCTTGCGGGCCTTACAGGTGTAGCGCCCATGCAGGATGAGCCAGTGGTGCGCGTCCTTGCGATAGCGCGGCGGAACCCGCTGCATCAGCGCGCGCTCCACCTCGAGCGGGTTTTTCCCGGGCGCAAGACCGGTGCGGTTCGACACGCGGAAGATATGTGTGTCGACCGCGATGGTGGGCTCGCCGAATGCCGTATTCAGGATTACGTTAGCGGTCTTGCGACCGACGCCTGGCAGCCGCTCGAGCGCCGCGCGGTTGCGCGGCACTTCGCCGCCGTGCTCATCGACGAGGATGCGACAAGTCTTCATGATGTTCTTCGCCTTGGTATTGAACAGGCCGATGGTCTTCACGAAGCGCTTCAGCCGCGCCTCGCCGAGCGCGAGAATCGCGTCCGGCGTGTTCGCGACTGCGAAAAGTTTTACGGTCGCCTTGTTGACGCCGATGTCCGTCGCTTGCGCAGACAGGATGACGGCGACCAGAAGTTCGAACGGCGTGCGGTACACCAGCTCGGTCGTCGGGGCGGGGTCGAGCGCTTTGAGGCGTTCAAACAGACGTGTGCGCGAGACCGGTCCCATCAGAGGGCCGCTGCGTCCGAGGCGGTGACGCGAGTCCGCACCGGAGCTCGCGCGGGCCGTCTTGCATCGATCGCGTTCTTCGCTGCAATCAGGAGCCCGAGCCCGAAGAATGCGCCCGGCGGCAGCGCGGCGAGCAGGAAGCCGCGGTACGCCGTCCAGTGAAGCTCGAGATCGGCGGCGGCGGGTCCGAACAGATGTTCGGCGCCCGCGAACAGCGTGCCGTGACCGACGATTTCTCGCACCGCGCCGAGCGTCACGAGCACGAGTGCGAAGCCGCTGCCCATCCACAGGCCGTCGAGCACCGACCGTAACGGGCCGTTGCGTGACGCGAACGTCTCTGCACGCGCGATGATTGCGCAATTCGTGACGATCAGCGGAATGAAGATTCCGAGCGTCGTGTACAGCTCGTGGAAGAACGCGTTCATCGTGAGCTCGACGGTCGTGACCAAGGCCGCAATCACGAGCACGAAAATTGGAATCCGCACTTCGGGTCTCAGCGCGCCGCGGATAAGCGACACGACGAGATTCGAACCGACGAGCACGAACAGCGTCGCGAGCCCGAGACCGAGCCCGTTGACCGCGGTGCCGGTAACCGCGAGCAGCGGACACAGCCCAAGCAGCTGCACGAGCGCCGGATTGTTGCGCCAGAGACCTTCAGTTGCTTGTTGCAAAGAGCGCCTCCTGATTCTCCTCGAAGAATTCTAGCGCGCGGCGGACGGCGTGCACGACCGTGCGCGGGGTGATTGTCGCGCCGGTAAATTGGTCGAATGCGCCGCCGTCCTTACGCACGGTCCAGCGCGCGCGCGGCGGGTCGCCGAGTGAGCGCCCGGCGAAGGTGTGGATCCAGTCAGAGCGTGACGCGTCGATCGGATCGCCGAGCCCGGGCGTCTCGCGGTGCGCGATCACGCGCACGCCGGAGACCGTGCCGTCTACGTTAACGGCGACGAGGATGCGGATGGGCCCGGCGTAGCCATCCGGCGCGGTCACGGCGAAAACGGCTGCGACCGGTTCGTCGGCGCGACGCGCACGGAACACCGTGATTGGACCATCGCCGAGCCGCACGTCGGCGAGCTGAATTGTGTCGGCCAGCGGATCATTGTCGTAGCGTGCAGGATCCACGATGAGCGCGAGCGATTCCAGCAACGCCTGTCGCTCATTGTCCGCGATGCGCGCTCGAGTCGAGTGCTCCGCGGTCGTGACGAGCGCCGTCCCCGCCAGTGCGAATGCAGCGAGCACCGTGGCGGCGACGAGCGCGTTGCGAACGTCAGCGCGCATCCGCGCCCCGCGGTCTGAGGAAGTGGTCAAGCGCCGGTGCCGCCATGTTCATCAGCAGGACGGCGAACGCGACGCCATCGGGATACACACTGAAGTTACGCAGTACCCAGATCAGCGTGCCGATACCGACGCCGTAGACAATGCGGCCGCGTGGCGTCGTCGCGGCGGTGACCGGGTCCGTCGCGATGAAGAACGCGCACAGCATCGTCGCACCGCCCGCGAGATGGAACGCCGGTGAGGCAAAGCGACCTGGGTCGAGGAGCCAGAACACGGTCGCGATGACCGTGAGGCTGCCGAGCACCGCAACCGGGATCGGCCATCGAATCACGCGCTGGGACAGGAGCCAAAGCCCGCCCGCCAGCACCGCAAGCGACAGCCATTCCCAGCCGCCCGCAATGGTCGCGACCTCGTTGACTTGATCGAGCGGGGTCGCCGCGGTGACGCCATCGAACGGCCCCGGCCAGCGTGTCATCTCGATTGGAAACGAAATCAACAAGACGACGTAACCCGCCATCGCGGGGTTGAACAGGTTGAAGCCGATGCCGCCGTAAAGTTGCTTCGCGACGACGATGGCGAACAGCGTCCCCACGACCGGAATCCACCAAGGCACGAGTGGTGGCAGCGCAAACGCGAGCAGGACCGCAGTGACGGGCGCGCTCAAGTCGAGCAACGCGGGGACGAGCGGGCGTCCGCGCAGCTTGAGCATCAAGGCTTCTGCCGCGAGTGCTGCGGCGACGGCAATCGTGCAGTTGATCAGCAGGCCGGGGCCGAACAGCCAGACGTGGATTGCGCCGGCCGGAATCAGCGCGACCAGTACCTTCGTCATGAGGGCCTGCACGTCGTTCATCGGCTCGCCTTCACGCGTGCGAGCGCTGCTTCGATGGCGGCGGGGTCCTGTTTCTTCTTCAAGCGTTCTTCGCGCTCGCGCTTCTCGTCAGCGAGGCGCTGCGCGCGCGCCTCGAAGCGGTGTTTCGCGAGCTCGGCGCGACTGCGTTCGTCATCGCGCGCGCGGATCTCTGCCTTCGCCCAGCGAAACTGCGCGGCGAGCGGTATGTCGCTCGGACACACGGCGTCGCAGACGCCGCATTCGATGCAATCGAACAGCGCGTGATCGCGGGCCTGGTCGAAATCCCGCGCGCGCGCGAACCAGTGCAGCTGCTGCGGCAGGAGCTCGGCCGGGCACGCGTCTTCACACGCCGTACACCGAATGCAGGGCTGAACCTGTTTGACGGAGCGGCGCCTTTGCGCCGCGATCGCATCGGACTCCGCCAAGATGCAATTCATCGCCTTCACGACGGGTACGTCGTCGCCGGGCAGCGCGAAGCCCATCATCGGACCGCCCATTACAAGTCGGTCCACCGGCGCGTCGTAGCCACCGCACGCGGCGATGAGCGCTGAGACGGGCGTGCCGTACAGCGCGTCGACATTGCGCGGTGCTGCCATCGCGTCGCCGGTCATGGTGACAACGCGCCGCGTGAGCGGCTCGCCGTCCAGCACCGCTGCGGCGACCGCGGCCGCGGTCGCGACGTTGTGGCAGACGACGCCGACGTTCAGCGGTAAGCCGCCGCTCGGGACCCGCCGTCCCGTCACCGTGGCAATCAACTGCCGCTCGCCGCCCTGAGGGTAAATCGCAGGCACCACCTCCAAAGCCAGGTCGAAGTCGCTGGTGTTGGAGCGGCGCCTTTGCGCCGCGATTCCTGTTTTGATGGCCGCGATCGCTTCTGGCTTGTCTTCCTCAATCGCGATCACGCACCGCTTTGCCTGCAGCGCGTGCAGCAGGATCTCCGCACCCGCGACGACCTGCGCCGCGCGCTCGCGCATCAGCCGGTCGTCGCAGCTGATGTACGGCTCGCACTCCGCGCCGTTGAGGACGAGCGTGTCGACGGTCAGCGCGGGATTGAGTTTCACGTGGGTCGGAAACGCGGCGCCGCCGAGGCCGACGATGCCGGCATCGCGCACGAGCGTTCGCACCTGCTCGGGGGTGAGGTCGCGCCATTGTGGGTGCGCGTGCAGGCCGTCCCAGTCATGGTCGGCGGCGTCGGTCTCGAGCACGATGCAGGGCGTCGCGAGGCCTGACGGATGCGCGATGCGGCGCGGCTCGATGGCTACAACGGTGCCTGAGGCAGGGGCATGCACTGGCGCGCTCAGGTAACCGTCGGCGTCGGCAAGCGGCTGGCCGCGCGCGACGTGGTCACCGACCGCGACACGCGCCTTCGCCGCGGCGCCCATGTGCTGTGCGAGCGGCAGTACGAGCTCGCTCGGACGCGGGCCGCGCAGAATCGGCTCGCGCGTTGACTCGGCTTTGTGCGGCTCAAGCTTCAACCCGCCGTGCATCCTGGCACCTGTTGGAGCGGCGCCTTTGCGCCGCGATTTTCCCGGCTCATGCACCATGGTCGGGCTCCGGCCACCGCCACGCAGCGATTCCGTCGTCGGCGGGCACCAGGTCGATGCAGTCGACCGGGCAGGGCGGCAGGCACAGTTCGCAGCCGGTGCACTCGGCGGCGATGACCGTGTGCATCTGTTTCGGCGCGCCGACGATCGCGTCGACGGGGCACGCCTGGATGCAGAGCGTGCAGCCGATGCACCGCGGCTCGTCGATCAGCGCCAGCACGCGCGGCTTCTCGGCGCCGTTGTCGGGATTCAAGGCCTTTGGTTCGCGGTCGAGCAAGTCGGCGAGCGCGCGGATGGTCGCCTCGCCGCCCGGCGGGCATTGATTGATGTCGGCTTCGCCGCGCACGATCGCTTCCGCATACGGGCGACATCCCGGGAACGTGCATTGCCCGCACTGCGTCTGCGGCAGCAGGGCCTCGACCTGATCGGCGATCGGGTCGCCATCGACGCGAAAGCGCACGGCCGAAAAGCCGAGCAGCAGCCCGAACACGGCGGCGAGTGTGGTGATGGCGACGATTGCGCTCAGCATTTCAGCGCACCAAGCCCGCGAAACCCATGAATGCGAGCGACATCATGCCCGCGGTCACGAGCGCGATTGCGGCGCCCTGGAACGCGACTGGCACGTCGGCGGCTGCGATGCGCTCGCGCATCGCGGCGAATGCGACCAGCACCATCGAGAAACCGATCGCAGCACCGAAGCCGTACAGCGCCGACGACACCAGGCCGTGGTCCTCCTGTACGTTCAACAATGCGACGCCGAGCACCGCGCAGTTGGTCGTGATCAACGGCAGATAGATACCGAGCACCTGATGCAGCAGCGGGCTCGTGCGCTTGACCGCCATTTCCGTGAACTGCACGACCGCGGCAATCGCGAGGATGAACGTGAGGGTGCGCAGGTACTCGAGGCCCAGCGGCACGAGCAGCCACTTATGCAGCGCCCAGCCGGCGACCGACGACAGCGTGAGCACGAAAGTGGTCGCGAGCGCCATGCCGCCCGCAGTCTCGAGCTTGCGCGAGACGCCCATGAACGGGCAGAGCCCAAGGAACTTGACGAGGACGAAGTTGTTGACGAGCACTGTGCCGACGAGCAGCAGTGCGTATTCGTTCACCACTTCACTTTACGCGCTGACCGGGCTGCGCGCCATCGTCGGGGGAGAGGATGAACAGGTCTTCGCCACCCGGACCCGCGGCGAGCACCATGCCCTCGGAGAGTCCGAAGCGCATCTTGCGCGGCGCGAGGTTCGCCACCATCACCGTGAGGCGGCCTTCGAGTTGCTCGGGCGAGTACGCCGACTTGATGCCCGCGAACACGTTGCGCGTGGCGCCACCGAGGTCAAGCGTGAGTTTGAGGAGCTTATCCGCGCCCTCGACGTGCTCCGCCTTCACGATGCGCGCGACGCGCAGGTCCACTTTCGTGAAGTCGTCGATGGTGCACTCCGGCGCGAGGTCGGTGGGCCCTGCGGCCGCTGCGGAGGAGGTCTCGGTCGTGTCGGTCATCTTGGCCACCTGTGCGGGGTCAATCCGCGTGATCAGCGGTGTGAATGGATTGATTGTGTGGGCGAGCAACGGCGTCTGTGCGTCCTGCCAGCACAGCGCGTCGACGCCGAGGAAGTCCGCGCTGCGCTGCGCGGTGCGCGGGAGCACGGGCGCCAGATACGTAATGAGTTGCCGGTATAGGTTCAGGCCCTGCGTACAGACCGCTTGCACTTCGTCGGTGCGCGATGGGTCCTTCGCGATCACCCATGGCTTGTGCTCATCGATGTACTGGTTCGCGCGGTCCGCGAGCGCCATGACTTGCCGCATCGCGCCGGCGAAGTCGCGCTGCTCGTAGCGCTCTGCGATCGCTTCGGCCTCGGCCGCGAACGACTCGAACAACGCGGGGTCGGGCAGCGCTGCCGCGAGCGTTCCGTCGAAACGCTTCGTGATGAAGCCCGCGCAGCGGCTCGCGATGTTCACGAGCTTGCCCACGAGATCCGCGTTCACGCGGTTCACGAAGTCGTCGAGGTTCAGGTCGATGTCATCGATGCCGGGGCCGAGCTTTGCCGCGTAGTAGTAGCGCAGTGCCTCGGGGTCGAGGTGGTCAAGGTACGCGCGCGCGGTGATGAACGTGCCGCGCGACTTGGACATTTTCTGGCCATTCACGGTCAGGAAGCCGTGTGCGTGCACCGCGGTCGGCTTGCGGAAGCCGGCACCGTGCAGGATTGCCGGCCAGAACAGCGTGTGGAAGTAGATGATGTCCTTGCCGATGAAGTGGTACACCTCGGCGTCGCTGCCGGTATCCCAAAACGCGTCAAAGTCGATTCCGTCGCGTTTTGCGGCGAGGTTCTTCAGGCTCGCCATGTAGCCAATCGGCGCGTCGAGCCAGACGTAGAAGTACTTATCGTCGCTCCCCGGGATGCGGAAGCCGAAGTAGGGTGCGTCGCGCGAGATGTCCCAGTCGCGCAGCCCGTCCGCGAACCATTCGCCGAGTTTTTTCGCGACGGGTACCTGCACGTGCGCGCCGGTGGTGGTCCAGTCCTTGAGCATCGCCTCGAAGTCGGCGAGCTTCACGAAATAATGCAGCGATTTGCGCGTCTCGGGCGTCGCGCCGGACACGACCGAGCGTGGGTTCTTGAGCTCTGCGGGTGCGTAAGTCGCACCGCAGATTTCGCAGGAGTCACCGTACTGGTCGTCGGCGCCGCAGCGCGGGCACTCGCCGCGGATATAGCGGTCGGGCAGGAACATCTTTTCCTGCGGATCCCAGGCCTGCTCGATTTCGCGCTCGACGATGTGGCCGCCATCGCGCAGGCGCGCGTAGAACAGCTCGGTGAGTTCGCGGTTCTCGTCCGAGTGCGTGGTGTGGAAGTTGTCGAAGTCGACCAAGAAATCCGCGAAGTCGCGCGTGTGCTCGCCGCGGATGCGCTCGATCAGCTGCTCGGGCGTCACACCGTCCTGGCGCGCGCGCAGCATGATCGGTGTTCCGTGGGCGTCGTTCGCGCACACGTACACGCACTCGTGGCCGCGCGCCTGCTGGAATCGGACCCAGACGTCGGTCTGGATGTACTCGAGCAGGTGGCCGATATGGATCGGGCCATTCGCGTACGGGAGCGCGCTGGTGACCAGGATCCGGCGGGTTCGCTGGGTCATCGGGACGGGTTTTCCGCTGGTTTCTGCAAACGCGAATTATGCCATATCGGTCGGTGCTAAAATGCCGCCCCATGACGAGCCCTGACCCCGCCGCGCTGGAAGCGGCGCTCCGCGACGATATCGACCCCTGGCTGGGCTGCGACCTCTACACCGCCAAAGCGGTTCGCGAGCTCGCGACCGACGGTGGGCGTGTCCGTGCTCGTGTCGAACTCGGCTTTCCAATGAGCGCGTACGCGGACGAATTGTCGGCGCGCCTGAAGTCCGTATTGGGTGCAGTGCCGGGCGTCGAATCGGTCGATGCCGCGGTGTCTTGGCGCGTCATCGCGCATGCGGTCCAGCGCCAGCTGCAGCCGATGGCGGGAATCAAGAATGTGATCGCGGTCGCGTCCGGCAAGGGCGGCGTCGGCAAGTCGACGACCGCCGTCAACCTCGCGCTCGCGCTCGCCGCGGAAGGTGCCGCCGTCGGGCTGCTCGATGCCGACATTTACGGGCCGAGCCAGCCGCGCATGCTCGGCGCGACCGAGCGCCCGACCGCGGGCGAGAACAAGTCCGTGAACCCGGTCGTCGCGCATGGCCTGAAGACGATGTCCATCGGTTATCTGATCGACGAAGAGCAGCCGATGGTCTGGCGCGGGCCGATGGTCACGCAGGCGCTCACGCAGCTGCTCGGTGAGACGAACTGGGGCGAACTCGATTATTTGATCGTCGACATGCCGCCGGGTACCGGCGACACGCAGCTTACGTTGTCGCAAAAAGTGCCGGTCGCGGGCGCGGTGATCGTGACGACGCCGCAGGACATCGCGCTGCTCGACGCGCGCAAGGGCCTTAAGATGTTCCAGAAGGTCGAAGTGTCGGTGCTCGGCGTGATCGAGAACATGAGCACGCACGTGTGCTCGAACTGCGGCCACGAGGAGCATCTGTTCGGCGCGGGTGGTGGTGAGAAGCTCGCCGCGCAGTACGAGGTTCCGTTCCTGGGCTCGTTGCCGTTGGATATCCGCATCCGCGAGCAGGCTGACGGCGGCAACCCGACCGTCGTCGCGGAGCCCGACGGCGAACTCGCGCAACGCTACCGCGACATCGCACGTCGCATGACCGCCAAGCTGTCGCTGACCGCCAAGGACCACGCCGGGAAATTTCCCCGCATCGTCATGGAGTAACACTGTTGGAGCGGCGCCTTTGCGCCGCGATTTGGGGAGAATAGATGTCGATAAAAGCAGACAAGTGGATCCGCCGCATGGCGTCCGAGCACGGCATGATCGAGCCCTTCGAGCCCGGCCAGGTGCGCGAGAACGGCGGCGGCAAGATCGTGTCGTACGGGACGTCAAGCTACGGCTACGATGTGCGCTGCGCCGATGAATTCAAGATATTCACGAACATCAACAGTTCAGTTGTCGACCCGAAAGCGTTCGACTCCAAAAGCTTCGTCGACTTCAAGGGCGACTGCTGCATCATCCCACCCAACTCGTTCGCGCTCGCGCGCACGGTCGAGTATTTCCGCATTCCGCGCAGCGTGCTCACAATCTGTCTCGGCAAGTCAACGTACGCGCGCTGCGGCATCATCGTGAACGTGACACCGCTCGAACCCGAGTGGGAAGGTCACGTAACGCTGGAGTTCTCGAACACCACGCCGCTGCCGGCGAAGATCTACGCGAACGAGGGCGTCGCGCAGATGCTGTTCTTGGAGGCCGATGAAGTGTGCGAGACCTCGTACAAGGATCGCGGCGGCAAGTATCAGGGCCAGCAGGGCGTGACGCTGCCGAAAACCTGACAATTGGAATCGCGACGCCAAGAGCGTCGCTCCCACCTGTTCTTGCAGAAGGTTCGGCAGCTTCAGGTGGGAGCGACGCTCTTGGCGTCGCGAATGAGCTAGCTGCGGGTGTAGGACTTCAACTGCAGCGTGATGGTCTTGCCGTCGTCATCCACGCTCTGGATGCGCACGGGCACATGATCGAGCGCCGGCGCGAACCAGAACCGGAACTGGCGATCGGGTTCGTCTTTACGTACGAGCAGCACGCGTACGGTCGCGATCTCACCGGCATCGGTCTTCAGTGTTTCCTCGCCACGATGCGCCGTCTCGTACTCGCGCGTGCGGCCGCGATCGACCATCACGACATCGAACGGGAACGCGCGTCCGCCGGCCGCTGCGAGCGCGACCGATAGCGGCGCCGAGTGCCGGTCAATCGCGCCGGGCCCCAGGGGTTCAGTGACTGTCTCGCCGCGAACGACGCCGTGGACTTCCCGTGCGACCCAGTCGAACGCCAAGGAGAAGTCACGATTCTTGCGGCTTCCGCCCATGCGATATTCGTGCGCGAGTGGAACGGGGCGGCCCTGCTCCATTCGGAACGTCGACTGCTCGTCGATCGTGATCTGGCGGAACATCGCCACGAAGCCGCTCGTCTCAGAATGCGAGTGATAGCGCCACACACCGTCGACAGGCGCGTGCAGCGTCGCGCTCATCTCGCCGAGGCGAATATGTCCGCGCGTGACGGTGTAGGTCGCTTCGAACGGCGTGAGCGACGGGCCGGCGTCCCGTGGAGTTGCATGCGTTGGCATCGCGGCGTAGAGCGCCGCTCCCACAAGCGCCGCTCCTACAATCAGGCCGCGATACATTCGAGGTCCGTATCCGCGTCGACGCGCAGTGGCATGGCCAGCGCCTTGCCGTCGAGTGTCGCGACTCCGTCAACGAGTGCGACGCGACCTTGCGCGAACAGGCCGACGACGAACGGGTAGATGCGGTGCTCCTGGGCCTGCACGCGCGCCGCGAGGGTCGCTGCGTCGTCGCTCGCATTGACCGGAATGACCGCCTGCAGAATCACGGGTCCACTATCGAGTGTCTCGGTCACGAAATGCACGCTCGCTCCATGTTCAGTGTCGCTGGCGTCCAGCGCACGTTGGTGGGTGTTCAGGCCCCGGTATTTGGGCAGCAGGGAAGGGTGGACGTTCACCATCCTGCCCGCCCACTTCTGAACGAGCGCTGAACCCAAAACGCGCATGAAGCCCGCGAGGACCGTAAGGTCGTGTCCGGCGAACGCGGCGTCGAGCGCGGCGTCGAACGATGCGCGGTCGGCGTGTATGGCCGGGTCGATGAAATGGGCAGGGATACCTGCCGCGTGCGCGCGCGCGAGCGCGCCGGCATCTGCCCGGTCCGAGACCACGCACCGAATGGCGAACTGGCTGCCCGGTCGCGCAGCCGCGTCGATGAGCGCTTGGAGATTCGAGCCGCGGCCCGACGCGAGAACGGCGACGGACATCATCAGTCGATGACCACGCCGTCCACGTCGTTTGAGATGCGTCCGATAACGTTCGCTCGCTCGCCGTGCTGCGCGAGGACCTCGATTGCGCGCGTGGCGTCGGCCGCCGCCACGACCACGCACATGCCGATTCCGCAGTTGAACGTGCGGTACATCTCGTCGTCGACGACCGCACCCTCGGCTTGCAGCCAGTCGAAAATCCGCGGCCGCTGCCACGCCGATGCATCGATTGTCGCACCGGCGCCGTCGGGCAATACGCGCGGCAGGTTGCCGGGCAGGCCACCGCCGGTGATGTGCGCGAGCGCGTGCACGTCGACGGATGCGGTGAGCGCGAGCAGCGCTTTCACGTAGATGCGCGTCGGCTCGAGCAGGACCTCACCGAGTGGACGGCCGTCGAAACCTTCGGTGAGCGATGCGCCGGAAACCTCGACGATCTTGCGCGCAAGCGAATATCCGTTTGAATGAAGGCCCGACGATGCAATGCCGAGAACGGCATCACCATCGGCGACGCGCGCGCCATCGATGATGCGCGCCTTCTCGACGATACCGACGCAGAAACCAGCGAGGTCGTAATCGCCGTCGTGGTACATGCCGGGGAGCTCCGCTGTCTCGCCGCCGACGAGCGCACAGCCTGCGAGCTCGCAGCCTGTGGCGATCCCGCCCACGATTTCTGCGGCCGTGTCGACGTCGAGCTTGCCACTCGCGTAGTAGTCGAGGAAGAACAGCGGTTCCGCGCCGACTACCACGATGTCGTTCGCGCACATCGCGACGAGATCCTGGCCAATCGTATCGTGCTTGCCGCACTGAATCGCGAGCTTCAACTTCGTGCCGACGCCGTCCGTGCCGGAGACGAGCACCGGTCGCTCATAACCAGTGGGCAGTTCGAATAGCGCACCGAATCCGCCGAGCCCGGCGAGCACACCCGGCCGGCGGGTGCGGGCCGCGGCGTCCTTTATCCGCTCGACCAGTGCATCTCCCGCGTCGATGTCGACGCCAGCGTCACGATAGGTAAGCGGTGTACGAACGGGCATGAGCATGTCTCGGCCAGGCGGAGCATGGTATTTTACACGAGTGCCGACTCGACCCCTGATCGTACTGGCGACGCTGTCCGTGTCGCTCTTGTTTGCCGCTGCGCCCGTGCAGGCGGTGGTCGTCGAGCGTTTGTACGAGGCCACGGTCCCGGTCGCCGACCAGTCCGCCGCGTCCCAGCAGCGAGGGCTCAAGGACGCGCTGGCCATCGTGTTCGTGCGTGCGAGTGGCCGCCGCGATGCCGCGGCGATCGACGTCGAGGCGACCCGGCTGGTGCAGCAGTTTCGGTTCGAGCAGCAGACAGTGACGGACCCTGAGACCGGCGAGCCGCGCCAGCAGCTGAATCTATGGGCGCGCTTCGACGCGGTCGCCGTGCAGCGCGCGCTCGTCGAGCGCGACGTGCCGATCTGGGGCCGCGAACGGCCGGCGGTGCTCGTCTGGCTCGCCTACGACGACGGCTTCGAGCGCGACCTGGTCGATAGCGATGCACCCCATGGCATCCTCGCTGCGCTGACCGCGACCGCGCGTCGGCGCGGCGTGCCGATCATTCCGCCGTTGATGGATCTGCAGGACCGGACCTCGTTGCCGTTCTCCGATTTATGGGGCGGGTTCGACGATGCGATCGCCGGTGCATCGCAGCGTTATCGCTCGGACGCCATCCTGGTCGGCCGCCTGTTCCGCGCCGACACAGAGCGTTGGGGCGCGCGCTGGATTCTGTATTCCGACGGCGCGAGCAGCCACAAGTCAACCGAGCCTGGGCCGCTTGACGCGGTCGTTGCCGATGGCGTGCATTGGATTGCCGATGGCTTCGCCGAGCAATTCTCGCTAATGCCCGACACGGCAGCCGATGGGCGCACGCGCATCGTCGTCGCCGGCATCGACGGTATCCCCGATTACGCGAGCGTTCTCGGCTATCTCCGTTCGCTGTCGCCGGTCGCCGGTGTGGCGGTCGAGCGCGTCGAGCGCGACCAGGTCGTCTTCGCGCTTGAGTTGCGAGGGACTGCCGAGCAACTCGAGCGGGCAATTGCACTGGGCTCGGAGCTCACACGTGCCCCGGACGACTTCGAAGCACTGACGGGTTCGCTGCGCTACACCCTTCGGCCATGACACTCCAGCATCTGCCCAACGCGATCAGCATCGCGCGCCTGTTGCTCGTCGTCCCGGTCACACTGTGGCTGCTCGACGGTCAATACGAGCCTGCGCTCTGGCTGTTCGTGGTCGCGGGCTGCAGCGACGCGCTCGACGGATTCTTCGCCCGCCGGTTCGGCTGGCAGACGCGCGTCGGCGCGCTGCTGGACCCTGCGGCAGACAAGGTGCTGCTCGTCGCAGCCTTCTTCACTATCGGCTGGCTCGGGCTCGTGCCGTGGTGGCTCGTTTGGACCGTGTTCGCGCGCGATGTCATCATCGTCGCGTTGTACTGGCACCGCCGGGTGCCGGTCAGCGCGGAGCCGACGACGATTTCCAAACTCAATACGTTTGCGCAGACCGGCTGCGTCGTACTCGTCGTGTACGACGCAGCGTTCGGCGCGAACCGCGTGCTGATCGACAGCTGGATAGCCGTCACGCTCCTCACGACTGTGTTCAGCGGCCTGCTCTATCTGGGGCTCTGGGTGCGCCGCGAGACCCAGCTCCGCAGCGCCGCCTGATGGGCCTGCAACTCCCGCTCGGCGTCGGTCTCCCGGACAGCGCGGTCTTCGCCACGTACTACGCCGGCCCGAATGCGGGCGCGGTCGCGGCGGTCGCCGGCGCAGAGCCCATATTGTTTCTGGTCGGCGCCGCCGGCGTCGGTAAGACGCATTTGTTGCAGGCCGCGTGTGCGGCGACCACCGGCGCGGGCCTTCGGGCCGCACTCTTGCCGCTCGCGCAGCATTCATCGCTCGATCCCGCGGTCATCGACGGCTGGGACGCGTTTGACCTCGTGTGCGTTGACGATGTCGACGCAGTCGCGGGGGACGCCGCCTGGGAGCACGCCCTGTTCGGCATCTACAACGCGCTGCGCGCGCGTGGCGGGCGCTGGCTCGCGGCGGGCGCGGATGTGCCGAGCGTGCTCGGTTTTGCGCTGCCGGATCTCGCGTCGCGCTTGGCGGCAGGGCCCGTGTTCGTATTGCAGCCCCTCGACGACGACGGCCGCGTTGCGGCGCTCACACTGCGCGCGCACCAGCGCGGCTTCGAGTTACCGGAAGAGGTCGCGCGCTATTTGCTGAAGCATGCGCCGCGCGACATGAACTCGCTGTACCGCGTACTCGACGATATTGATCGCGCGTCGCTGTCGCAGCAACGCAAGGTGACCATCCCGTTGCTCAAAAGCATTTTATAATCGCGGCGCAAAGGCGCCGCTCCTACAGGTGCCGCGATTACAGGACTTTGGTGCGGTAAAAACCCGCGGCGAACCCACCCACGCTCGCGAGAATCTGCGACCACGCAACGAAGTTCGTCCCGCCGCTCGCGTACGCGCCCGCGATACCCCCGGCGAAGTACAACAGCGCGAGCAGGTTGAACCAGAAATAACTCCGCGGTCGATCGTGTAGCAACCCGCGCAGCGGCAGCAGGAGCGGGCCCGCCGCGATGAAGATCAGCGCGGCGCGCGGCAACAACGGTGCCTCCGCGAGCCAGCCCCACCACGCCATCTGCCCGAAGAACAACACCGCCCAACACAGCAGTACCAACGCCTGAAGCACGTGAGGCGGGAGTGATCTCATTGTGGGAGCGACGCTCTTGGCGTCGCGATGATCGACTCACCCACTCAGTTTCACCGCCGCTTCCGCCACCCGTTTGCCCAGCGCACGCGCAAGTTGCTTCTCGCGATCGGTGAGCCGCGGCGTCCGTTCGTCGCGCGCGAGATGCGATGCGCCGTACGGTCCGCCGCCGCCGTCGGTCTCGGACACATTCGGTTCGGCATACGGGAGGCCGACGACGAGCATGCCGTGGTGCAGCAGCGGCAACATCATTGTGAGCAGTGTGGATTCCTGGCCGCCGTGCGGGGAACTCGTCGAGGTGAACACTGCGCCGGGTTTGCCGGCGAGGTCGCCGGACACCCACAGCGCGGACGTCGTGTCGAGGAAATGTTTCATCGGCGCGGCCATGTTTCCGAATCGCGTCGGGCTGCCGACGAGTACGCCGGTGCATTCGCGCAAGTCGTCGAGCGTCGCGTACGGCGGCCCCTCGCCGGGTACTGCGGGTTCGACAGCCTCGGTCACCGGTGACACCGGCGGCACCGCGCGCACGCGCGCCGTACAGCCGGCGACGGAATCGACGCCGCGCGCGGCTTCGCGGGCCAGCGCAGCCGTCGCGCCGTGTCGGCTGTAATACATCACCAGAACTTCCATGAGCCGGATTCTAGGGGAATGTCCGAAAGCGTGCGCGCCGTCACAGTTTCGTAAAGGAATGCCCCGTAAGCTGCGGTTTCCCGTGCACTTTCGGCTTGACCGTCCCAAAAGTTGGGTGTAGTGTCGGGAACCTATCAACATTTTTTTGGATTGGAGAGAACTTATGTCTACGGTCACCCTGAAGAGCCTGCTCGCGGTTTCGGCACTGGCGCTGGTCATGACCGGCTGCGCGAACCGTGAGCCGGAACCCGTCGAACCGACTGGTCCGACCGCTGCAGAAATCGAAGCCGAGCGTGCGCGTGCGGCCGCGGAAGAAGCACGCCGCGCCGACCAGGCCGCGATGGCCGAAGCGCGTCGATTGCTCGCCGACGCCCGCGACTTCACGAACCTGAATTCGAACCAGCAGGGTCGCCTACGCGACGCCGAGCGTGCGATCAGCGACGGCGAAGGGCGCAACGCGCTCGATTCGCTGAAGCGTCTGATCTCTGAGCTCGAGGCAGCGCGCACGACCTACACCGTCATGCGCGGTGACAGCCTGTGGCGTATTTCCGGCAAGTCGGAAGTGTATGGCAATCCGTACCAGTGGCCGCTGATCTACAAAGCGAACACGGACACGATCCAGGACGCCGACCTGATTCATCCGGACCAGAACCTCAACATCACGACGCATCCCCGCAAGGGCGCAGTCGACATGGCCGTCGAGCACGCTCGCAACCGCGGCGCGTGGGAAATCGGTCGGACCGAAGACTCGGACCGCGCCTACCTCGGCAAGTAATGTAGGAGCGACGCTCTCGGCGTCGCGATTCAAAAAAGGCCCCGCTCCGGCGGGGCCTTTTTTTGTGGGTGATTACCTGATGGCCGTGAACACGGTGTTTTCGCACGATAGCGTGATGTACAAGAAACTCGCCCTCGTCATCTCGATCAACGCGGTCGTGATGTTCCTGATCATGTTCGTGAACCTCTGGTCCCCGAGCCACTTCCACGTGAACGTGAACCGCGTCTACATGGCGCTCCTCATGGTCGCGCCGATGCTGCTCATGATGATCGTGGTGATGCGCTCGATGTACGAGAACAAGGCCGCGAACATCGCGATCCAAGTAGGCTGCGTCGTGGCGATCATCGCGCTCATCATCGCCATCCGCACGCAGGCCGGCGTCGGCGACCGGCAGTTCCTGCGATCCATGATTCCGCATCACTCGAGCGCCATCACGATGTGCGAGGAAGCGACCATCAAAGACCCCCAAATCCTCACGCTGTGCGACGAAATCGTGCGGGCGCAGAAAGAGGAAATCGCGGAGATGGAGCGGATCCTCGAGCGCCTGAACTAGTTCAAGTTCCGGCGTACCACCGGCGGCGTAACCAGAACGCCGCGTTCACGAGCGCGATCAGCACCGGCACTTCGACAAGCGGGCCGACGACGGTCGCGAACGCGACCGGCGAGCCGATGCCGAAGACGGCGATCGCGACCGCGATCGCGAGCTCGAAATTGTTGCCCGAAGCGGTGAACGCGAGGCTCGTGCTGCGCTCGTAATCTGCGCCCATCTTCCACGCGAGCCAGAAACTCGTGAAGAACATCAGCACGAAGTACAACGCGAGCGGCATCGCGATCAAGAACACGTCGGGCAGGCGGTCGAGCAGGTCGCGCTGCAGCGCGAACATCACGACGATGGTGAACAGCAATGCGTATAACGTGAACGGGCTCACGCGCGGCACGAATACCGACTCGTACCAGTCACGGCCGCGGTGCGCGATGAGTACCTTGCGCGAGAAGTAACCCGCGGCGAATGGGATGCCGAGATAGATCAACACGCTCTTCACGACCGCGAGCGTCTCGATGTCGATGACTTGACCCTCGAGCCCGAACCAGCGCGGCAGCACGGTGATGAAGAACCACGCGTACACCCCGTAGGTCACGATCTGGAACAGCGAATTGAACGCGACGAGGCCGGCCCCGTATTCAGCGCTGCCGCGCGCGAGGTGGTTCCACACCAGCACCATCGCGATGCAGCGGGCGATGCCGACGAGAATCAGGCCGGTCATGTAATGCGGGTGGTCGTGCAGAAAGATGATTGCGACCGCGAACATCAACAGCGGACCGACAATCCAATTCAGGAACAGCGACAGCCCAAGCACGCGTCGGTCCGCGAATACCTGGGGCAGCAGCTCGTACCGCACGCGCGCGAGCGGCGGGTACATCATCACGATGAGTCCTGCGGCGATCAGCAGGTTCGTCGTGCCGACCTCGAACACCGCGAGGTGGGATGGAAGGGTCGGCACGAAGTGGCCGAGCGCGATGCCGGCCGCCATCGCGAGGAAGATCCAGATTGTCAGCCAGCGATCGAGAAAGCTCATACCTCGAGCGCTTCCACGAACGCGCGGATCTCGTCGCGCACGCGCCGATAGTGCGCGAGCGCTTCGTCTTCATTCTCCGCGTCGCGCGCGAGCGCCGGTGGGTCTTCGAACGAGTGGTGTCGCTTCGGCACCGCGCGCGGGAATACCGGGCACGCCTCGGCCGCGCTGTCGCAGACGGTCACGACGAGGTCGAGCGGTGCGTCGAGCAGCTCGTCCACGTGCTTCGAGCGGTGGTCGGAGATATCGACGCCGGCCTCGGCCATCACCTGGACCGCGCGCGGATCAACGCCATGTGGTGCGACACCGGCCGAGTGGGCGGTGAAGTCGTCGGCGCGCAGGTGCCTCGCCCAACCCTCGGCCATTTGGCTGCGGCAGGCGTTGCCGGTGCAAAGAAACAGTACGGATTTCATGGTTCAGCGGACCTCGAAAGTGGTGAGTGGAGATTTGGTTTCGGCGGGTTCGACCTGCACTGCGTCGACGCGTGCGAGGCGGGGGCCCTTATGAAGCCAGGCGACCAACGCGTTGACCGCGGCGTCGTCGCCGTGCGCGACGACTTCGACGCTGCCGTCGTCTCGGTTCAACGCCCAGCCAGTCACGCCGAAGCGCTGCGCTTCCTTTTGCGTCGAGCCGCGGAACCATACGCCCTGCACGCGGCCGGTCACGATGCAGCGGACCGTCCTCACGTACGCAGCCGATAGCCGGTCTTGAAGATCCACCAGACGGCGGTGAGGCAAACGAGCAAGAACAGAGCGACCATGGAGATACTGAACACGACGCTCACGTCGGAGATGCCATACAGGCTCCAGCGGAAGCCGTTGATCAAATACACGACCGGGTTGAAGAGGGTCAGGGTGTGCCACGGCTCGGGCAGCATGTCGATCGAGTAGAACGCGCCGCCCAGGAACGTCAGTGGCGTCACGATCATCATCGGGATGACCTGTAGCTTTTCGAAGCCGTCGGCCCACACGCCGATCAGGAAGCCGAACAGGCTGAACGCGAATGCAGTCAGCGTCAGGAACGCGAGGGTCCAGAGCGGGTGCGCGATGTCGTAGTCCACGAACAGGCGCGCGACAATGAGGATCAACACCCCGAGGATGATGGATTTCGAGGCCGCGGCGCCGACAAATCCGATCACAATCTCAAGTGTCGAGATGGGCGCGGACAGGATCTCGTAAATGGTGCCGGTGAACTTCGGAAAGTAAATCCCGAACGAGGCGTTCGAGATGCTCTCGTTCAGCAGCGACAGCATCACGAGGCCCGGGATGATGTAGGCGCCGTAGCTCACGCCCTCGATGGGCCCCATGCGCGCGCCGATGGCCGCGCCGAACACGACGAAATACAGCGACGTGGAGAGCACCGGCGACAGGATGCTCTGCATCAGCGTGCGGCCGGCGCGTGCCATCTCGAAGTGGTAAATCGCGCGAATCGCGTAGACGTTCATCGGCGCTCCGTCACCAGGTCCACGAATATCTCCTCGAGCGAGCTTTGCCGCGATTTGAGGTCCTTGAACTCAATGCCCGCACCGCCGAGCTCGCGTAACAACTCGGCGATGCCGGTGTCCTCGCGCTGCGCGTCGAACGTGAACACGAGTTCGCGGCCGTCGTCGGCGAGTTCGAGTTCGAACGCCGCGATTGCATCGGGCACGCGCGCGAGGGGTTGTTGCAACGCGATGCGCAATTGCTTGCGGCCGAGTTTGTGCATCAGAACGGCCTTGTCGTCGACGAGAATGAGGCGGCCCTTGTTGATGACGCCGATGCGGTCGGCCATTTCCTCGGCCTCCGCGATGTAGTGGGTCGTCAGGATGATCGTGACGCCGGTCGAGCGCATCGACCGGACCATGTCCCACATGTCGCGCCGGAGTTCGACGTCGACGCCCGCGGTCGGTTCGTCGAGGAAGAGAATCGTCGGCTCGTGCGACAGCGCTTTTGCGATCATCACGCGCCGCTTCATGCCGCCCGACAGCTCCATGATGCGCGCGCTGCGCTTGTCCCACAGCGACAGCTGGCGCAGCAACTTCTCGAGGTAGGCGTGGTTCTTCGGCAGGCCGAACAGGCCGCGGCTGAAGTTCACGGTCGCCCACACGGTCTCGAAGGCGTTCGTGGTGAGTTCTTGCGGGACGAGCCCGATCTTCGCGCGCGCGGCGCGATAGTCGGTGATGACGTCGTGGCCGTCGGCGGTGATCGTGCCGGTGGTCGGCTTAACGATGCCGCAGATGATGCTGATGAGCGTGGTCTTGCCCGCGCCGTTCGGCCCGAGCAACGCAAATATCTCGCCCTTTCGGATGTCGAGGTCGATACCATGCAGCGCGGTCAGGCCGGATGCATATCGCTTCGTGAGGCCCTTCACGGAGATGATGCTCATTCGCGGTACCACTTGGCCGACAGCGCACTGAGCACCTTGTCGGGGTACGCGCGGCGACCGTGGCTGCCGTTGTAGCGGGCGAGTGCGCCGGGGAGGTTGCCGCGCTCGCGGTCGAGATACACACGCAGGATGGTGCAACCCATGCGCAGGTTCAGCGCCGGATCGAACAGGTTCGCGTGCTCGGTGTCCAGTTCGTCGAGCCAGAACGACATGATTTGCATGAGGCCCTGTGCACCCGCACGCGACACGGCGTAGCGGTCGAAGCCGCTCTCGATGTCGATCACCGCAAGCACGAGTTCGGGTGGCAGGTCGACGCGCGTCGCCTCGCGGTGGATGAGTTTCAACAGCTCAATGCGCTCGACCGGGTCGGGGACACGCTGCGCGAGCCGCTGCGACATATCGAGCAGCCAGACCTCGGCGTCGAACCGGTCCTCGAAGCTGTCGGCGGTGGTGACCGCCTGCGCGAGGATCGCGCGCAGTTCCGGGTCGGGCGCGGGTTGCGCGCCGACGGGACCCACGAGCGCGAGCGCGCTAACGACTGCGAAGATGAGCGAGAATCTCATTGCACGAGACCTGCGTTGGCTCGGCGTCGCGCCGGCCCTTGTACTCGAATGTGCCGGCGTCGAGTCCTTTCTCCCCGACCACGATGCGATGCGGGATGCCGATTAGTTCCATCTCCGCGAACATCACGCCGGGCCGCACGCCGCGGTCGTCGAGCAGGACCTCGAAGCCCGCGACTGTAAGATCGCGGTACAGCACCTCGGCGGCTTCGCGCACGTGGTCGGACTTGTGCGCATTCATCGGCAGGATCGCGACCTGGAACGGCGCGATCGGCATCGGCCAGACGATGCCCTTGTCGTCGTGGTTCTGCTCGATCGCCGCTGCGACGATGCGCGACACGCCGATGCCGTAACAACCCATAATCAAGGGCGTCTCGTTACCGTCCTCGGCGACGACGGCCGCGCCGAGCTTCTCGCTGTAGTTCGTGCCGAGCTGGAAGATGTGTCCGACCTCGATGCCGCGTGCGATGGACAGCGTGCCCTTGCCATCGGGGCTCGGGTCGCCTGCGACGACCTGGCGCAGGTCGGCGATGGCCGGCAACGGCAGGTCGCGGTCGAAATTCACGCCGGTGTAATGGAAGCCGTCCTCGTTCGCGCCACAGGTGAAATCGGCGAGCACGGACGCCGCGCGATCGATGAACACCGGGACATCGAGACCGACCGGCCCGAGCGAACCCGGACCCGCCCCGAAGGCGGCGCGGATGCGCTCTTCGCTCGCGAACGCGAGCGGGGACGCGACGCCCTCGACGCGCTCTGCCTTCAGGGGATTCAGCTCATGGTCGCCGCGAAGCACGAACGCGACAAGGCGGCCATCCGTGCCCTCGACGACGAGCGTCTTGACGCCGTGCGATGCGTCGATATTAAGGTGCCGGCACAGATCGTCCATCGTGCGCACGCCCGGCGTCGCGACTTTCGTCATCGCGGTCGATGGGGCGGGGCGGGGTGCGGCCGGTAACGGTGCCTCGCACAGTTCCACGTTCGCGGCGTAGTCGCTCGCGTCCGAGAACGCAATCGCATCCTCGCCGGAATCTGCGAGCACGTGGAACTCGTGCGAGTAGTTGCCGCCGATCGCCCCGGTAGCCGCGCGCACCGGGCGGAATTCGAGGCCGGAACGCGAGAAGACGTTCGAGTACGCGACGAACATTCGGTCGTAGGTTTCTTGCAGAGACGCCTGCGTTGCGTGGAACGAGTATGCGTCCTTCATCACGAACTCGCGCGCGCGCATGACGCCGAAGCGCGGTCGAATCTCATCGCGGAACTTGGTCTGCACCTGATAGAACGTGATGGGCAGTTGCTTGTAGCTCTTGAGCTCGCGGCGAGCGATGTCGGTGATGACTTCCTCGTGCGTCGGGCCGAAGCAGAATTCACGGTCGTGCCGGTCGGTCATGCGCAACAGTTCGGGCCCGTACTTCTGCCAGCGGCCGGATTCCTGCCACAGCTCGGCAGGTTGGACGGCCGGCATCAAGAGTTCGAGCGCGCCCGCCGCATCCATTTCTTCGCGCACGATGCGCTCGACCTTCCGCATCACGCGCAACCCGAGAGGCATCCACGTATAAAGCCCCGCTGCGAGCTTGCGGATCAGGCCGGCGCGGAGCATCAAGCGGTGGCTGACAATCTCGGCGTCGGCCGGCGTTTCCTTCTCGGTATAAAGCGGGAACTGGCTCGTTTTCATGGGCGGAGATGATAGCCTACTATCAGCCATGGCACTCAAAAGCTGGACCGACCGGGAAATCGACGCGCATGCCCTCGACGGGCAGCGCGTCATCGTTTTCGGCTACGGCGCGCAGGGCCGCGCCCACGCGCAGAACCTGCGTGATTCGGGCGTGGATGTCGCGGTTGGGTTGCGTGAAAGCTCGCAGCGTCGGGCGCGCGCAGCCGACGACGACATCGCCGTCGTCGGAATCGCCGACGGCGCCGCGCAGGCGGACCTTGCGGTATTGCTCGTACCCGATGAGGTGCAACCCGAGCTGTACGACGTGTCGCTCGCGCCCAAGTTGAAAAAAGGCGCGGCGCTTTTGTTCGCCCACGGTTACAACATCCACTACGCGCGGATCATGCCGCGGGCCGACCTCGACGTCCTGCTGGTGGCGCCGAAGGGCATCGGCGACCAGGTACGCGCGACGTACGCGGCGGGCCACGGCGTGCCGGGCCTGGTCGCGGTGCAACAGGACGCGAGCGGCGTGGCGCTCGAACGTGCGCTCGGCTACGCGCGCGCGGTCGGCCATGGACGGGCCGTGGTGCTCGAGACCACGTTCGCCGACGAGACCGAGACTGACCTGTTTGGGGAGCAGGCGGTGCTCTGCGGCGGCATTACCGCACTCGCGAATGCCGGCTTCGACACGCTCGTTGATGCGGGCTATCCCGCGGAGCTCGCGTATTTCGAGTGCCTGCATGAAATCAAGCTCATCGCCGACTTGATGTATGCGCGCGGCATCGCCGGCATGCGCGAATCCATTTCGAGCACCGCTGCCTTCGGCGACTGCACTCGGGGCCCGCGCCTGATCGACGCATCCGTTCGGGCGTCCATGCGATTGATTCTTGAGGAAATCCGCTCAGGCGCGTTCGCGCGCGAGCTCGCCGCCGAGGTCGACGCGGGCTACCCGGCCCTCGGGAAAGCGCAGGCCACCGCCCGCGCCGACGCGATTGAGGCGGTGGGTGCGGCGCTCCGCGCGAGAATGGCTTTTTTGGGGGCTTCCCACCGCAAGGGATAAGCGTAGAATACGCGCCCTTCATGGCACGACAACGTCATCCAGCCGTCGCCCGAGAGGGTTGGCCCCTCATTACCCTTGCGGTCATCGCCACTGCCGCGGCCTGGTTCTTCGAATCTCAGTTGACCTTGCTCGCCGGTGCGCTGGCATTTGCGCTGGTCTTCAAGTTCCGCGATCCGGAGCGAATCATTCCATCCGAGCCGCTCGGCGTGGTGAGCCCCGTCGACGGCATCGTCGAGCTCGTCGAAACGGTACCCGATCCGGCGTTGAACCGCACCGCGGTGCGCATCCGCATCCGGGTGAGCTTCTTCGGCGCGTACAGCGGCCGCGCGCCCGTCGAGGGCAAAGTGCTCGACCTCGCCGGTCCGCGCGGGATGCGCTTGCAGACGGACGAGGGCGACGATGTGATTCTGTACATCAATACGGCACCGGGATTTGCGTGTCCGAAGTCCATCGTCGGTTACGGTTCGCGCGTCGGACAAGGCCAGCGCTGTGGCTGGCTGCGCCTCGCGCGCGTTGCGGAGGTGTATCTGCCCGCCGACGCTCACATTTCGGTTGCACCCGGCCGCCGCGTACTCGCCGGTGCCGACTTGCTCGGGGTGCTCACCCACCCGAGCGCCTGATAGACTGGCTTGGCCATGCAGACCCCCGAAGAGCCAGGCACGACCACCGACCATCCCGCCGAGCGCCGGCGCGCGATTTATCTGTTGCCGAACCTGTTCACGACGGCGGCGATGTTCGCAGGCTTTTACGCAATCATCGCGGCAATGGGCGGACGATTCCAGACAGCGGCCATTGCCATCATCATCGCTGGCATCCTCGATGGGCTCGATGGGCGCATCGCCCGCATGACCAACACCCAGAGCGACTTCGGCAAGGAGTACGACTCAATGTCGGACCTCGTGTCGTTCGGCATCGCGCCGTCGCTCGTGATGTATCAGTGGGCGCTCGAGGGTCTGGGTGGCTGGTTCTGGTCGAAGATCGGCTGGCTCGCCGCCTTCTTTTACGCAGTCGCGGCCGCGATGCGCCTCGCGCGCTTCAACACCCAGGCCGGCACCGCCGACAGACGTTACTTTGTGGGCATCTCGAGCCCGGCCGCCGCAGGGCTGCTCGCAACCTTCGTGTGGGTCGGCAACACGATGGGCTACGCGGGCGGCGACCTCGTCGCCCTCGCGATTTTCTTCACGATTGCTGCGGGCGCGCTGATGGTCTCGCGCGTGCGCTATTACAGCTTCAAGGACTTGAACCTCAGCCAGCGTGTGTCGTTCCCGGTGCTTGTGATGGTCCCGCTCGTGTTCATCCTGATTGCGCTGAACCCGCCACGCGTCTTGTTCCTGATGGCCTTCTTTTACGCATTGTCCGGCCCGGCCGTCATGCTGTGGCGCCTCTGGCAGCGTCGGCGGACCGCGAAGCCCGAGATTGATTGAGTGGACGCGCGGCGCCGCCACTACCTCGACGCCCTCGGTGTTCAGCTCTATGTCAGGCCACCGATTGTAGGAGCGGCGCCATTACCGGAGTCGACACCTGTAGGAGCGGCGCCTTTGCGCCGCGATGTGCCCGAGTCACCACCAGCCCCTGTTGGAGCGGCGCCTTCGCGCCGCGAACTCGCCGATGCCTCGACCCTCGATTGGGACACCCTCCAGCAAACCGTCTCCACCTGCACCGCCTGCGACCTCCACCGAAGCCGCACGCAAACCGTATTCGGCACGGGCGATCGCAACGCGCGTTGGATGCTTGTGGGTGAGGCGCCGGGCGCGGAGGAGGATCGCCAAGGCGAGCCGTTCGTCGGTCGCGCCGGGCAACTCCTCAATGCGATGCTCGCGGCCGCGGGCGCGCCGCGTGAGCGCGTGTACATCGCGAACACGCTCAAGTGCCGGCCGCCCGACAACCGCGACCCGAAGTCTGATGAGCTCACGGCGTGCCGTGCATTCCTGGATCGCCAAATCGCGCTCGTGGAACCCGAACTCATTCTCGTCGTGGGCCGCATCGCCGCGCAGACGCTGCTCGCAAGCGACCAGCCAATCGGCAAACTGCGCGGCACCGTGCATCGGTATGGCACGCGAGAAACACCGCTTGTCGCAACGTATCACCCGGCGTACCTGCTGCGATCACCGGGACAGAAGCGCCGCGCGTGGGACGACCTCAAGCTCGCGCTGAGCGTCGCGGAGCCCGTCGCATGAGTGCGCAACGCGAGCCGGCACCCGTGCAACTGCGGCCGATGCGCACCAGCGACATCGACGCGGTCATGGAAGTCGAGCGCGCGGCTTATCCCTACCCGTGGACCGCGGGAATCTTCCGCGACTGCCTACGCATCGGATACTGCTGCTGGATCGCCGAGGCCGACGACGGTGTCGCCGGCTATGTGGTGATGTCAGTCGGCGCAGGTGAGGCACATCTGCTCAACCTGTGCGTGGCACCGGCGCGGCAGCGCACGGGCCTGGGCCGGATGATGCTCGACCACGTGTTTGAGCTGGCGCGGAGCCACCGCGCCAAGGCCCTGTTCCTCGAGGTACGCCCATCGAACGACGCGGCACTGCATCTGTATCGCGTCGCCGGGTTCGTCGAGGTCGGTTTGCGGAACAACTATTACCCGGCGGCTCGCGGCCAGCGCGAAGACGCCATCGTGCTGGCGCTTCCACTCTAACTTTGTTCTGAACCCTTCTGTTAAAATGCGCGGTTCTGATGGAACCGCTCCCGCCCGAAATCGCCGCCCGGCGTACGTTCGCGATCATCTCGCACCCTGACGCCGGCAAGACCACGCTGACGGAGCAGCTGTTGTTGTACGGCGGCGCTATCCAGATGGCGGGTACGGTGAAGGGTCGCAAGGCTGCGCGCCATGCGACCTCCGATTGGATGGCGCTCGAGCAGCAGCGCGGCATCTCGGTGACCTCGTCGGTGATGCAGTTCCCGTATCGGGACCGCATCGTGAACCTGCTCGATACCCCGGGCCACGAGGACTTCTCCGAAGACACCTACCGCACGCTGACGGCCGTCGATTCGGCGCTCATGGTCATCGACTGCGCGAAGGGCGTCGAGGACCGGACAATCAAACTGATGGAAGTGTGCCGGCTACGGGACACGCCGATTTTCACGTTCATCAACAAGCTCGACCGCGAAGGCCGTGAGCCGATGGAGCTGCTCGACGAAGTCGAACGGGTGCTCGGGATTCAGTGCGCGCCGGTGACCTGGCCGATCGGCATGGGCCGATCCCTGAAGGGCGTCTACCACCTGGGTAACGATACGATCTCCGTCTACCAGCCACAAAAAGGGGGGCGCCTCGGTACCGCGCGTGTGATCGAGGGGATCGACAGCGCGGATGCGCGCGCGTTGCTCGGCGCCGACCACGACGCCTACGTTGAAGAAGTCGAGCTCGTCCGCGGCGCAAGTCATTCCTTCGAGCTTGAGGCATACCTCGCGGGCGTCCTGACGCCCGTGTTTTTCGGCACCGCCTTGAACAATTTCGGGGTGCAGGAACTGCTCAATGCGTTTGTCGAGAACGCACCGGCGCCGCGGCCGCGTGCGACCACGACGCATGAAGTCGCGCCGTCGGACAGCGCGACGACCGGCTTCGTGTTCAAGATCCAAGCAAATATGGATCCACAGCACCGCGACCGCATTGCTTTCCTTCGGTTGTGCTCGGGCCGGTTCCAGAAGGGTATGAAGCTGTTCCATACCCGCATCGGCCGCGAGGTGCGCGTTGCCGACGCGCTGACCTTCATGGCGTCGGACCGCGTGGCGGCCGACGAGGCGTGGGCGGGCGACATCATCGGCCTGCACAACCACGGTACGATTTCTATCGGCGACACGTTTACGCAAGGCGAACAGCTCACGTTCACGGGCATCCCGAATTTTGCGCCGGAGTTGTTCCGGCGCGCGGTGCTGAAGGACCCACTGCGCATGAAAGCGCTGCAGAAGGGCCTCGCGCAGTTGTGTGAGGAGGGTGCGACGCAGCTGTTCAAGCCGCTGCGGTCGAACGACCTCATCCTCGGCGCGATCGGCATCCTGCAGTTCGACGTCGTCGCGTTCCGACTGAAGGCGGAATACGGCGTCGACTGCCTGTTCGAGCCGGTGCAGGTCGCGACGGCGCGCTGGGTCTATTCAGAGAACGACAAAAAGCTCGCTGAATTCGAGGAAAAAGCCTACGACAACCTCTCGCTCGACCACGGTGATGCGCTTGTTTACATCGCACCGACGCGCGTGAACCTGCAGCTGACCGAAGAACGGTGGCCGGACATCGAATTCCGCGCGACTCGCGAGTACGCCGTCTAATTTTTCAGCGACGCGAGCGCCTGCTTCATCGCCGCGAGTTCTGCTGCCGACGGCGCTGGGTGGTATCGGTACTGTACGAATGCATCGATGAACGCGCCGACCGCGGTTGCGAGCGCCGGGTTTGCGGCGGACGCGCGCGCCGCGTAATCACGCGGCCCTTCGTCGGGCCGGCGCGGCAGAACGCCGCGCCGCTCGAGCAGGCGCTGCAGCTTCAGGTACAGCCGAACCGCGGGGTCGCGCACGCGCGCTGGACGCGCTTGCCAGAACAACCAGAGCCCCAACGCGCCCATCACGAGTGCGAGTGACACGACGAGCAGCACCACGAGCGTGCGATAGCCGACGTCGCGGAAGCCGAACTCCTCGAGCAGCTCGCGCTGCCGGTCGCGGTTGTAACCAAGCACGAACTGATTCCAACGGTTATTCAGGTCGTCCCACTGCAACCGCAGGCGGTTGACCCACGCGAGTTCGCCGAGCGCGCCGCGTGCCCGGCCCTCGAGTTCGGCCATCCCGCTCGCGCCGAACTCGATGCGGTCGGGCGACACCGCCGCGGTCGGGTCCACCCGTACCCAGCCGACGTCGTCGAAATGTACTTCGGTCCATGCGTGCGCGTCGGACTGGCGCACAATCAAATAATCGCCGACGGGGTTCAGCTCGCCGCCTTGGTATCCGAGCACGACGCGCGTCGGGACACCGGCCGCGCGCATCACGAACGCGAAGGCGCCCGCATAGTGCTCGCAGAAGCCGCGCCGGGTGCCGAACAGAAATTCGTCGACCGAGTGCTGGCCGAGTAGCGGAGGCGACAGCGTATAGAAAAATGGTTCGGTGCGGAAATACAGCAGTATCGCGTTGACCCGGTCGCGTGGATCGGCGTACTCATCGCGCAGGCGTGCGGCGAGCGCGCGCGCCTGCGGATTGCCGCCACGCGGCAACTGCAGCGCGTAGCGCATCTCATACGGCGAAGTCTCGGCGCCTGTCGTGTAATCGAGGTGCGACTCCATCGCGTAGCGCTTCCGCTCGCGCACGGGCTCGGCGTCATAGAGCTGGAATGCGCGCGTGAGTCGTGCTTCGTCAGGCACCATCGCGGGCAGGTCGAGCGCGAACAGCCAGCGATAGCGGTGCGGTTCGAGCGACACTTCGTACGCGACAGGCGCGCCGCGCGATTCGTAGGTGAAGCCTTCGGCGAGCAGGTCGAGTCCCTGCGTCCACGCACGACCGTCGAATTGGCGCAACACCGGCCCGCGCCAGTAAAGCTGCCCACGCGGCGGGATAGCGCCGTCGAATTCGACGCGGAACGCCACCACATCGGATTGCGAAAGCTCGGCGATGCTCCCGGGCTCCATCCGGTCAGTGAGGCCGCCCGTCGCGTCCTGGCCGGTCGGCACGCCCCACAGCGGGCCGGGCACACGCGGGAACAACAGGAACAGCACAAGCGCGACGGGCAGCGCCTGCGCGAGCAACACGCCCGACTGACGCAGACGCGGTGCGAGCGGCACACCGCCCGTCGGATGGTTCAGGTGCAGCAGCGTCGCGGTGATCACCCAGACGGCGAACAGCATGTACGCGCCGGTCGGCAGCGTTTGCGAATACAGGAAGTTGCCGATGACAAGGATGTAGCCGATCAGGACCAGAACGACGCCGTCGCGCTTTCGAGTGGTCTCCGTGAGCTTCAACGAAACCATCACGACGAGCATTGCGATGCCGGCTTCCTGCCCACCCCATTCTCGGAATTGAAGGCCGATTGCTGCGAAGCCACCGAGCGCAAGCGCGGCGCGCAGCCACGCGGGCGGCATCTTCCAACCCACGCGCGCGGCACCGAGTCGCCAAATCGCGAGCGCGACGAACAACGCCGTCACCCAAAGCGGCAGCCGCACGACGTGCGGGGCGAGTACCAGGACCAAGCTCACGAGCAACCATGACAGTCGATCCGACGTCAGGTTGGGGTCGGCGAGCCGGGCGAAGCTCATCGCGCGGGCTCGTACAGCGCGAGCGCCTCGAGGCACGCGCGCCGATGCGAGTCGCCCCCCGCCGGCTCGATGACCGTGCCCGGCAGTCGCAGCCCGTAGCGCAGACCGTCGCGTTCGGCGTCAAGCACCCAGCGGCAAAGCACCGACAAACGCTGCTCGGTATCCATACCGTCCAGCGCTTCGAATTCGAACCATGGCGCCGACTGCATCGCGCCGCTGAATTGTTTCGAGCGGAGCTGTTCGTCGCGCGCGAACGCCTTCCATGCGATCTGTCTCGGTGACTCACCCGCGCGGTAATCGCGCAGACCCGCAAAGTCGTCCTGCCCGCGCGCTTCGAGCGTACCGCGACCGTCGCCATCCGAGGTCGGCACGGGCGGGGCCGCGGCCGCAGGTTTCGGGTATACGATGACCCTCAGGTCCATATGGAGTACGGCCCACGCGTGGAAAAGGCCGAATGGATACCGCGTGTAGACGCGCGCGGACGGCAGTGCGAGCAACCCACGCCGCGGCGCGGCGACGGGCAGCGGCAACAGCGCCGAGTCGCGCGGCTCAATGTCGACGAACCACGATGGCATCGCTTCACTGTCCGCGCCGATTGCCCAACACCGCGTGTCACTCGGGTTGGTCACGTGCAGCGTGAACACCGCCTGCTGGCCGGCGAATGGTGACTCCACGCGGCCGCGCTCGATGACAAGACCGAGCAGGTTCCGGTGGGTATGGTGCATCGCGAGCAGCCCCAGTGCGCCGAGCAGGAAGGTCAGGATGAATCCCATGCTGTTCGTGTAGTTCATCGAGCCGAGCAACAGGCCGAACACGAACAACGCGTAGACGAAGCCGAACGCGGTCGGGAGGATGTAGATGCGGCCGCGTCGCAGGACGGCACGTTCGCTGTCGCGCCCCTGGCGCGCGAGCAACCAGGCCTGGGTCGTATCGGACCAGCGCCGACGCAGCGCCGCAATCACGGGCGCTTAGGGGACCGCTACCGCGGCGAGCAGCGTTTGCGCGAGTCGCTCACCGTGCGCGTCGGCGAGGTCGCCCGCGCCTCGTAGTCGATGACTGAACACACCCGGTGCGATCGCCTGTACGTCTTCGGGCAGCACCGCATCGCGCCCATCCATCAATGCCCACGCTTGCGCGGCGTGCACCAGCGCGAGGCCCGCGCGGGGCGACAGACCGCTGTCGAACGATGCCGCTTCCCGGCTGTAGCGGAGAAGCGCCTGCACGTAGTCGAGCAGCGCGTCAGCGACGTGGACCGTACGCACCTGGCGCTGCAACGCGACCAGCGTCGCCGCCTCGACCGATGGGGTGAGCTGGGACACCATCGCGCGCCGGTCCTCGCCTCGAAGCAACAGGCGCTCGGCGTCCTCGCCCGGGAACCCGAGCGTGATACGCATCAGGAAGCGGTCGAGCTGCGATTCCGGCAGCGGGAACGTCCCGATCTGCCGCAAGGGGTTTTGCGTCGCGATCACGAAAAACGGGTCGGGCAACGGCCGTGTCTCGCCCTCGGCGGTGACCTGGTGTTCTTCCATCGCCTCGAGCAACGCCGACTGCGTCTTCGGCGTCGCTCGGTTCACCTCGTCGGCGAGGATGAGCTGCGCGAAAATCGGCCCGGGATGGAACCGGAACGTGCCTGCATCGCGCTCGAACACGGACACACCGATGATATCCGCGGGCAGCATGTCGGAGGTGAACTGGATGCGCTGGTAGCGCAGGCCGAGCGTGCGCGCGAGCGCGTGGGCGAGTGTGGTCTTGCCGACGCCTGGCACGTCCTCAATGAGCAGATGGCCGTGCGCGAGAAGACAGGCGACCGACAGTCGGACTTCATGCGACTTGCCGACGATGACGCGGTTGACTTGGTCGAGGCAGCGATTGATGTGACTGGTATCCATCCGACGATGATACCGTAGGCGCTACGTCGAAGTGAGCTTGCGGCGGCCGAGAATCGGTGGCGCCGGGTAATCGTGCATCAACGCCTTCAACAACCCGACGCACATCAAAGCGAGCACGATCGAGAACGGCAGGCCGGTCGTTATCGACGCAGTCTGCAGCGCGCCAAGACCGCCGCCGAGGAGCAGCGCCGCGGCAACGACGCCCTCGGTGCCGGCCCAGAACACACGCTGTACGACCGGTGGGTCGGTGTTGCCGCCGGACGTGATCGTGTCGATCACGAGCGAGCCGGAGTCGGATGAGGTCACGAAGAACACGATGATCAGCAGGATTGCGAGGCCGGACGTCAACGAACTCAACGGGAAGCCCTCGAGCAGCACGAACAGCGAAGTCGACAGGTTCTCGTTCACGGCCGCGACGATGTCGCTCGTGCCGGCCAGCGCGCCCGACAACGCTGCGCCGCTGAACACGCTCATCCACAGCAGCGTCATCAGCGTCGGCACCGCAAGCACGGCGAGGATCAATTCGCGGATCGTGCGTCCGTACGACACGCGCGCGATGAACATGCCGACGAACGGGGACCACGCGATCCACCACGCCCAATAGAATACGGTCCACCCCGCTTGCCAATCGGCGTCGGGTCGGTAGGCCTCGGTCCAACTCGCGAGCTGGAACAAGTTCTGTAGGTATTCGCCGGTGTTCTGCACGAAAGATTTCAGGATGAACAGCGTCGGCCCCAGTAGCAGCACGAACGTCATCAGCGCGGCGGCGAGGATCATGTTCCCCTCGGACAGCCGCTTCACACCCTTGTCGAGCCCGAGCACGACCGAGGTGGTCGCGAGCAGCGTGATCGCGAAGATCAGGAAGATTTCGAGCGCGGTCGACGATTCTACGCCGAACACGTGTCCGATTCCGGCGCCGATCTGGTTTACGCCGAGGCCGAGCGAGGTCGCGATGCCGAACATCGTCGCGAGCACCGCCAGAATGTCGATCACGTCACCCATCCAGCCGAAGATGCGGTCGCCGATCAGCGGGTGGAACGCGGAACGAATCGTCAGCGGTAGGCCGCGGTTATACGCGAAATAGGCGAGCGAGATGGCCACCACCGCGTAGATTCCCCATGCATGCAGGCCCCAGTGCAGGAAGGTGTACTGCATCGCCTCCTTCGCGGCGGCCGCGGTTCCGGGCTCCGCAAACGGCGGCGCAGAAAAGTGCATCACCGGTTCTGCGACGGCCCAATACACGAGTCCAATGCCCATCCCGGCCGAAAACAACATCGATAGCCAACCGGCGTAGGAATACGCGGGCTTCGCGCCGGCGCCGCCGAGGCGCACCCGGCCGAACCGCGTGAGCATGAGGACCACCGAAAATACGAGGAATCCCTGCACGAGGAGTATGAACAGCCAGCCGAGATTCTCGGCGATCCAGCTCTGTATGTCCGCGTAAATGATACGCATGTCGCCGAGCGCGACGATCGTGAGTATTACAAAGAATGCGATGAGCGCGACCGACGCGAAAAACACCGTCGGATGAACAATCAGGCCGAAACGCTCCTGCGCCAATGACTTCGTCGGCAGGTTCATGCCGCGCTAGGGAACGGGCTCGCGCATCGGTATTTCGGGGTCGGGTTCGCGCGGCGGGAACTCGACGTGGTTCAGGTGGTGGAGCAGGCCGAGGACGACGTCGCACACGGCGACGATTGCTGCGGGTTGGACGGTTTCGAAGGTGTCGCCGTCGCTGTGGATCCGGCGGAACACGCCCGGGACGAAATCGTCGGCGAAGCGGGTGGTCGCGCCTGCATTCATTGCGAGCCACAGCTCGTACGCCTCGCTACGCGGTAGCACGGAGAGCGACACGTTCGGAATCGCAACCTCCTCGAAGCTCAGGTAGTCGCTCGGCGGATAGTCGGGGAAATCAACGCACTCGCGCTCGAGATCGCGGCAAGCGGCGCGCATCGCGTCGTACAGCGGCGCGTGGCCGTGCTGCGTCGCGCCATAGAACACGGTCTCGCCGTAAGCATTGACGTCGAGATTGATCATCGCGACGACCTTCTCAGGGTCGAGCGATTGGGCAAAGTGACGCGACCCGACGAGCCCAATTTCCTCCATATCAAAAAATACGAAGCGGACCTTGTGGTTGGTCTCTCTGTGCTGGCGCAGTTCGTCCGCGACATGAATGAGCGCAATCACGCTCGCGCCGTTGTCGACCATGCCCTCGGATATCGAGCCGTCGGCAAGTCGGGCCGCGTCGTAATGCGCGCCGACGATGATTTCCTTCTCGCCCTCGCCGACCGTGAAGCTGATGTTCGTACCGCTCCCGCGCGGATCGCCGCGGTCCGGGAAGCTATTCGGAAACTCGGTCAGTTCCGGTTCCAAGCCGTGGGTCTTCAGCATCGCGACGAGCGAGTTGCGGCGCAAGTCGTTGTTCGAACGCGCGAGTGCGTGCAGGTGGCTCAGCATCACCGGCGGGTGGCTCACGGCCTGGAATCGCTCGTGGTGGTCCTCCGGCGTTGTCGAACAGGCCGCAACCGCCAGCGCGCAACCGGCGAGAAGGATATTTCGGGTTCGAATCATAGCTGGGTCTCAATCCACCGATTGATTTTGCCCTCCAGCACGTCGAGCGGAAGTGCTCCGTCCTTCAGGATTTCGGTGTGGAATGCGCGCACATCGAAGCGATCGCCAAGCGCTTGCTCCGCGCGCGCACGGAGCTCGGAAATTTTCAGCTGGCCGATCTTGTACGAGACCGCCTGGCCCGGGATGGCGATGTAGCGTTCGGCCTCGGCAATCGCTCGCGCGGGTGCCGTCGCCGAGTTCGCGTCCATGTACTCGAGCACCTGCTCGCGTGTCCAGCCGTGGTGGTGGTACCCGGTGTCGACAACGAGCCGGATCGCGCGCCAGAGCTCCGCGGACAGCGCCCCGTAATACTGATACGGGTCGGTGTACACGCCGAGTTCCTTACCGAGCGTCTCGGCATACAACGCCCAGCCCTCGGTGTACGCCGTATAGCCGCCGAAGCGGCGGAAGCGCGGCAGGCCTTCGAGCTCCTGCTGGATCGAAAGCTGGAAGTGATGGCCCGGCGAGGCCTCATGCAGCGACAGGGATTCCATCGCCCAAATGGGGCGCGCCTTGATGTCGTACGTGTTCGCATAAAAAACGCCCGGCCGCGAGCCATCCGGCGATGGCCGCATGTAAGAACCGCCGGCCGCGGACTGCTCACGGAACGGCTCGACCGCGCGAACTTCGTAATTCGCCTTCGGCGCGAGGTCGAACAGCGCGGGTAACAGAGGGTCGACAACCGCCTGCAGGTCGCGGTAACCCTGGATCAACTTTTCACCCGTTTCGTAGAAGAACTGCGAATCGGTTTCGGTGTAAACGAAGAATTCGTGCAACGTTCCCTCGAAACCCACGTCGGCCATCACCCCGCGGATTTCTTCGTGGATGCGCGCGACTTCGGCGAGACCGATTTCGTGGATCTCGGCCGGGGTGAGGTCCGTCGTCGTGATGTTCGCGACGCGGAATTCGTACCACTCTTCACCGTTCGGCAACGCATTCATACCCACCGTCTCGCGTGCATGCGGCAGGTACTCGTCGCGCAGGAAATCATGCAGCCCGGCGTACGCCGGTACGAGTTGGTCCGTGATTGCAGCACGGTAAGCATCCATGATCCGCGTGCGATCGTCGCCGATGATGGCGTCCGGCATGTTCGTGATGGGGCGCCAAAACAGGCTCTGCTCCGGGTCGTCGACGACATGTGCGGCGAGCTGCGGCAGTGTGCGCTCGACGAGGATGCGCGGCAGCACCACGTCCTGCTCGATGCCCTCGCGGAAGTTGGTTTTCGCCTGGTCAACCCAGACCACGAACCCGTCGATACGGCTCAAGAAGTTTTCGTAATCCTCGACCGTCTCGAACGGTTGCGCGCTCGAACCGGAGCCGAGTTGCACGAAGAAATTTGGCGTCGAATAGAACTGGTTCAACGGCATCAAGTGGTTCGGGAAGCGCTCGCCGGCGATTGCGCGTTCGCGGTCGGCAACGAACATCTCGTAACTCAGCCGATCTTGCTCACCCAACCCCGATGGGTCGATTGCACGAATCTCCTCGAGGAATCGCTGCTCAAGCGCGAGCTGCTCAGCGCGATGTTCAGGGCCGATGCTGTTCGGGAAGCGGTCGTTGTACCGCCGTTCGCCGAGGAAGGTCGAACCGAGCGGATTCAGCTCCAGGTTCTGTTCGAAATGGCGCTCGAACAGCGCGTTGAGTTCGGCGCCGGCGTCGGCGGCGGTCTGCGTCTGTGCCTCCTCCTGGGCGCAGCCTGCGAGCAGGAAGATGGGCAACATCACGATAACGAGGGCGCGGCGAAGCATAAAGCCTCCAATTCAATGCACTGTGTGAGGCAGCCAACATACCAGACGACCCGCCCCTGCGACCATCCCGTGCACACCCGGAGCGGAGGAGCCCCTTCATGCCATCGAAACAGATCAAAGATGAAGAGACGTACCAGGAACTGCGTAAGGACGGCGCGAGCAAAGAGAAAGCCGCCCGCATCGCGAACGCTGCGGCGAACGAAGGCCGCGAAGCCGTCGGACGGAAAGGCGGTAAAGCCGGTGATTACGAAGATTGGACGAAAGAGGCACTGGAAAAGCGCGCCTCCGAAATCGGCATCGACGGCCGGTCAAGAATGGACAAAGGCGAGTTGATCAGCGCGCTTCGCAATCATTGAACCAAAAAAAAAGCGCCCGTCAGGGACTGACGGGCGCTTGCCGGACCTAAATCGGTACGTTTACTGCTTCGGCTGACGACTCACTGCTACTGCTTCGTACCGATGCGTCTGCTAGGGCCGGACTTGACCGCTGCTTTTACCAGTCGGTGTCTTCCTCGGCAGCCGGGTCTTCCGACTCAGTCTGCGCGACCGCGGTATCGCTGTTCACCACATTTTCGATGAACTGCGCGCGGAGGTCGGGATTCTCGTTCACGGTGTCGACGACCGCGTTGTACTCATCGCGGGTCCAACCGTGGCGTTCAATCACCTCGACCTGGCGGTCGACCATCTGCGCCTGAAGTTCCTGCGCGTCTGCAGTCGAACCGGCGCCCGACATCTGGTCGGCAAGATCGCGGGTCTCTTTCTGCATTTCCACGTGGATCTGCGCGAGCTCCTCGATCTTCGCCGCGTCGACGTCCACTTCGACGTCAATCTGGGCGACCTGCTCCTGCAGGTCCGGCGAAGCGCTGCTGTCGACATCCGCGTTCACGTCGGCGCTGGCGTCAAAGCCATCGTCTTCGGTCTGCGCGTAGGTCGACGAGCTGGTGTCGCTGTCGGCATCCGCATCGACGTCTACGTCGGCACGGAACTCATCGTCGTCCCGGGTCGCAGCATAGGTGTCGCTTTCCGCATCGACGTCTACGTCGGCACGGAACTCGTCATCTTCGGTACGCGCGTACACGTCGGAATCCGACTCGGAACTCGAGTCGACATCCACTTCGGCGCTGTACTCGTCATCCTCGTTCTGGGCATACGTGTCCATCGTCGAGTCGGACTCGACATCGGAATCATCCTGCATGTCCACGTCGGCATCGGCTGTGGTCTCGGTGTCGCTCGACCAAGTGTCGTCCTGCGTGGTGGTTTCGGTCGACTGCTCGTCGCGTGTGTCGTCCGTATACGGATCATCCTGTGCGTAGGCGAGTGTCGAGTGCCCGATCAACAGAAGCGACCCGGCGCTCAGTGCTGCCAGTGCTTTTGTCAGATGCATTGGTATACCTCCTTCAAGGTAAAGTTTGAGTGTGCTGACATAGATGCAAGGCCCATGCCAGAACACTTCGAATGGCGAAAAGCCTTGAGTGGGGCGCCTCTCGCGGTAGGTGCGTCAAGCGTTGACCTTTCCGCGGGTTGGGACAATCTGGCACACGACTGAATCCAGCGGGGGAAAAACCCCGCTTTTTCCGGCTCCATATAGGGTTTTTGCCAAATCGGCACATGCGCACGCGCACGCTACGCTGGTCCCCATGCACAACATCGGTATCCGCCTGGTCCTGATCGTCCTCGTGTCGCTGCCGCTCCTCGTCGCGTTCGCGGTGGGGCTTTTAGCCGTGCAGGCGCTCGAAGAGCGGATCGAGGACCGCATGAAGGAGGACATTGAGCTGATTGCCCGGACGCTGCAGGCGCCGATGAGCCGGTCGCTTCAGAGCCGCAGCGACCGCGAACTCGATCTCGCGCTGTGGTCGGCGTACGGCACGGGGCGCGTCTACGGCGTGTACGTCTACGACGAGCACGGCGAACTTGTCGCGGCCGCGGACCAGGACCCGGCCGTGCGGCAGCCACGGCGCGCGGTTGCCGGACCCGGGACCCAAGCAGCCGGCGGCGAGTACGCGTCGTCAGTCGGCGGGCGCGAGATGTACTCGTACTTCGTGCCTTTGTACGCAACGAGCGGCCAGGTGATCGGCCTGCTCGAAGTCACGCGCGACGCCGGCGCGATGCGCGCCTACCTCGCGCAGTTACGGCGCAACGGTGTCTGGCTGCTGCTGATGGGCGCGGTCTTGTTCGGAATCCTCGTCTATGTCGGCCACTACCTCGCGATCGGCCGGCCGCTACAGTCGCTTAAGCACACGATGGATGCGGTCGCTGGGGGTGATAGCTCGGTGCGCGCGGAAGAACGCGGTCCGGGCGAACTGCGCCAGCTCGCTCACCGCTTCAACGGCATGCTCGAGGCGATGATCGAGAAGGATGCGGACCTCGCGGCGAAGCGCGAACATCAAGAAAAACTCGAGGCACGGCTGCGCGAGAGCGCGAAGTACGCGATGGTCGGCCGGCTCGCGTCGGGCGTTGCGCACGAGCTCGGCACGCCGCTCGCAGTCGTCGACGCGCACGCACAGAAGCTCGCGCGCATCGCCGAGCCCGGTACTCAGTTCGGGAATATTTCGATCGGCATCCGCAATGCGGTGGACCGGATGTCGTCGGTGATCCGGCAACTGCTCGGTTTCGGCCGCGCGAGCCACGCGGCGCTCGCCGATGTGTCGCTAAGGCAACTCGTGTCGCTCGCAGCGACGGATACCCGCGAGCGCTGCCGCGCCGAAGGAACACTCGTTGACGTGCGACTTCCGGATGGCGATGCGGACGTGCCGCGTGCCGACTTTGGCCGTTTGCGCGAGGCGCTCGGCCACTTGCTGCGTAACGCCGCGCAGGCAGCACCGGGCGGTACGGTCCGGGTCGGCTGGCGCTTGCACCACGATGACCCGGCCCTGTTCGTCGAGGATTCGGGCCCCGGCATCGACGATGCGGTGCGCGAGCGCATGTTCGACCCGTTCTTCACCACCAAGGCGCCCGGCGAGGGCAGCGGACTCGGGCTCGCGATCGTCCTCGGCGTCGCGGCCGACCACCGCGCCGAACTCATCGTGTACCGCAGCGAGGACCTCGGCGGCGCCGGCTTCGAGATGAGGTTCCGCAGCGATGCCTGAGTACGCAACGATCCTGATCGTCGAGGATGACGACGCGCTTCGGCAATTACTGGCGGACGAGCTCGCCGAGCATGGCTACACGGTGGAGACCGCGCCCGGTATCAAGGCGGCTCGGCAATTCCTTTCGGCGAGTCCGTGCGACGTCGTCATCAGCGACCTTCGATTACCCGACGGTAACGGGATGGACCTGCTCGAGTCGCTGCGCGCGCAGCCCGGCAGCCCCGGTATCGTGCTGATTACCGCGTTCGGCTCGGTGCCCCAGGCGGTCGAAGCGTTGAAGAAGGGCGCCGATGATTTTTTGACGAAGCCGCTCGATCTCGAGCACCTGGTCATTCGCGTCGACCGCGTGCTCGCACAGCGGCGCGCGCGCGCGGATCTCGATGCGCTGCGGGGTGCGTCGGAATTTCACGGCATGGTCGGATCGAGCACGGTGATGCAGCGCGTGTACACCGCGATCCGCCAGGTCGCGCGCTCATCGGAACCCGTTCTGATCACGGGCGAGTCGGGCACCGGCAAGGAACTCGTCGCGCGCGCAATCCACGACGAGAGCGAGCGTCGGGCGGGTCCGTTCGTGCCGGTGAACTGCGCGAGTATCCCCGAGGCGTTGCTGGAAGCGGAATTTTTCGGACACACGGCCGGCGCCTTCACGGGCGCCCGCGGCGCCCGCGCGGGGCTGTTTGCGGAAGCGGGCGGCGGTTCGCTGTTCCTCGACGAGCTCGGCGAAATGCCGCTGGCGCTGCAGGCAAAACTCCTTCGGGTACTGCAGGACCATAAGGTGCGGCCGGTCGGGGGTAACGCCGAAATCGAGGTGGATGTCCGCATCATCACCGCGACGAACCGCAAGCTCGAGGATGAAGTCGCTGCGGGCGCAGTGCGGGAGGACCTGTATTACCGGCTCGAGGCGCTGCAACTGCACCTGCCGCCGCTGCGTGAGCGCGGCGACGACAAAATCGAGCTCGCCGCACACATCCTCGCGCGGCTCGCCCGCGACCTGGGGCGGCCGTCGTTGATGCTCGCGGATGCGACGCTCGAGATGATCCAGAAGTACCCGTTCCCCGGCAACGTGCGCGAATTGCAGAACACGCTCACGCGCGCCGCGACCTTTTGCTCCGGTAACCGAATCGAACCGCGCCACTTACCGGATCGCGTTCGCGCGGGCGGCGACGAGGCGTCACAGGCGAAGTCGGACCCCTTCGGACTCGGCGATGCGATGCCGATCACGCTCGCCGAGCTCGAGCGGCGCTACATCCGCTGGGTATTGGAGTACACGGGTGACAACAAGCGGCGCGCTGCCGAAATTCTCGACATCGGGCGCCGCACCCTGTATCGGAAACTCGAGTGAAGCGTCAGTAGCCGCCGAATAGCGACCGGCGGCCGCGGCGGCCGCGCTCGGCACGGCGTTCGCGGATCCGGTCGATGAGCTCAATCCGCTTCGAGTCCATCCACTCTTCACGCGTCATCAGCGAGATCTCGGTGCCGCGCCGGTTGCATTCGGTCTCCCGGAACTGGCAGAAGTCGCGGTACGCGTGCAGCTCTTCCTGGAGCTCCTCGTTGATCAACTCGATCATGATCGCGTCGTCGAGGAAACCCAGCACGGGGATGTCGTCAGCGATGATGTCGTCCGGATCGAGGAAGTAGGTCAGGGCGCTCACCACGCGCTGGCGCTCTTCGTCAGGCAGGTCGAAGCCCTTGTCCTCGAGCATCGTTTTCATCATCTCGAGGCTCGTCATCCGCGTGCGGATGAACTCCGGCAGCTCAACACCGCGCAGCCGCGCGAGCAGCTTCTCGGTACCCGCAATGATGGCGGACGGGGCCTCCGTTGCCGCGGCCGTGATCGCCTTTTGCATGAGCTCGCGGAAATGTTCGAGGTCCTGATCACTGAGTTCGAAGTTGATTGTCAACGGCATTGCGTGCTCCTGATTCCAAGGCAATCGTCCAGTACGGTACCGTGCGGTTTGCGCTGGCGCAACGTCCGACGGGGCGCGACCGCCTATGGTGCGGCAATGCCGCTATTTTCCGATGGGTTTCGTCCGTTCTTCCTCGCCGCTTCCGGTTTCGCGGTGTTCCACGTCATCGCTTGGGTCGCGTTCCTCACCGGCAGCGGCCAGGGCGCGGTCGGCTGGTCGCCGTTGGTGTGGCACGGGCACGAGATGGTGTTCGGCTTCGCGGCGGCGCTGATTGCCGGATTCTTGCTCACGGCCGTCGGCAACTGGACCGGTCGGCTCGTCGCCGGGCCGCGGCTCATCGCGGGCCTTGCCGTCCTCTGGCTGGTGCCGCGCATCGGCCTCGTCTGGCCGGTTCTGCCGATGCCCGTCGTTGAGGTGCTTGCGGCAGCCTTCTTCCCGGCGCTGACCCTTGTGGTCGCCGTGCCAATCCTCGCGACTCGGAATCGTCGCAATTACCCGGTGCTCGCGATTCTCACGGCCTTATCGCTCGCGGGCGTCGCGGTGCACCTTTGGCCGTCGGTCGCGTTCTTGAGGGCGGCGATCGATGTCGTGATGATCCTCCTGGTCTTCATCGGTGCGCGTGTGATCCCGTTTTTCACCGGGCGTGGATTGCCGACACTCGGCGTCAAGGACAATGCGCAGCTTGGACACGTGTCCGTGGCGGCGGTCATTGCCGCGGTGATTGCCGGTTGGCTCGCGCCGACCGCTGCGTGGCCGGGTTGGGTCGCGGTCGCCGCGGCGTTGTTGCTCGCGGCCCGCATGACGTACTGGAAGCCTTGGGGCACGCTGGGCGTTCCGTTGTTGTGGATACTCCACGTCGGCTATCTCTGGATTGTCATCGCACTCGCGTTACGGGCGACGCCATTCCCACCCGCGGCGACGCTGCACGCGCTGACGATGGGTGCGCTCGGCAGCCTTGCAATCGGCATGATGACGCGCGTGGCGCTTGGCCACAGTGGCCGGCCCCTGCGCGCCGATGGCTGGATGGTCACTGCATTCGTACTGATTGCGACCGCGGTGGTACCGCGACTCATCTATCCATTGCTGCCGTTCAATGCCGGGCGGCTCGCACTGGTTGTGGCGGCGGCGCTCTGGGTGGCCGGCTTCCTCGTTTATTTCGTGCGATTCGTGCCGGTGATGTTCACCCGCCGCCGGGCGACGTCGTAGGCGATTGCTCGCAACGGAACTTTGTGGGGGGATCCGGTTCATACTGCCATACGTCCCACTACGGAGATGCATCATGAGAATGACTCTACTGACGGCCGCGGCGCTGGGCCTCACACTGGCGAGCGGCGCCTGGGCGAACCCCGGCGAGCATGGCGGCGACAGGCACGAGCGGCACATGGACCGCATGGCCGAGCGGCTGGATCTCACCGACAGCCAGCGCGCCCAGGTCGAAGCGCTTATGAAGCAGCATCACGAGCGGACCGCAGACGCGCGTGAGCAAATCAAGAAGTCGCACGAGCAGGTCCGCACCGAGATTCGCGCGCTTCTCAATGAAGACCAGATCGCGAAGATGGAAAAGATGCACAAAGGCAAAGGCAAGGGTAAGGGCCGGAAGGATCACGAAGGCCACTAAAGCTGAAACGAGTGGTTAGTGGGCCTCGAGGTAACGGATTGCCTCGCTGAGCCCGCGTTCGCCTGCAATGAAGTCGGCCGGAACGGCGTTGAGGTCGCGATTGTAGCAATGCATCCAGTCGCGCATGGCGGCGTCGTCGCCCGCCGACACGACGTCCAGGATCCAGCATAAGCGGACGAGTTCGACGAACGCATTCCAGCGCGGGTCGGCCGGGTCGAGCTCGCCCGCTTCGTTTTCCAGCGAGGCGATTTCGGCAAGACGCAGGCCGGTCGCGGACGCGAGCCGTTCGCGGCTCAGACCGAGGCGGCTCGTCGTGCGAAGCAGCGCGCGGCTCATGACCGCGCGGCGCCGGATTTGGGTGATGTCTTCGTTCATGTGAGGATTTGTACGCGCCCGAATCGGCCAGCGGTGCGAACTGCATCACACTATTTGAGAGTAAAAATTCCCAAATAGTCATTCAGGGCGTACCGCGGTGACGACGCAGTTACGGCCCTTTTGTTTCGCCTGATAGAGAGCGGCGTCGGCCGCCTGCAATACACGAGGCCAGTCGTTGCCATGTGCCGGGAACGACGCGACGCCGAGCGATATCGTAATCGCGTCGAGCGTGCGCCCGCCGACGTGTAACGGCAGTTGTGAAATTGCGATGCGCACCTGTTCCGCGCGCTGCACCGCTTGCTCGAGCGTGGCGCCCGGCAGAATCAAGGTGAACTCCTCGCCACCGTAGCGACACGCAATATCGTCGCCGCGGATCGCATTGCGCAGCGCTTCGCCGACCACTTGCAGCACATAGTCGCCGGCTTGGTGCCCGTGGCTGTCGTTGAAGGTCTTGAAGTGGTCTATGTCCAGGATGACCACACCCATCGAACCGTCGTTGCGCAACGCCCGGAGCGTCTCGCGCTGGACGGTCTCCTCGAGGTAGCGGCGGTTGAAAAGGCCGGTCAACGGATCCTTGATAGATTGCGCATGCAACGCGGCGCGTAGATTTAAATTCGCCATCGCGCTCGCTACCTGTGTCGCGACGGTCTCAATCAACCGCACCCGCTCGGTGTCAGAGGAATCGCACTGCGTATGGAGCATGCCCAGCGTCTCGCCGAGCGCCATCATCGGTACACAACAGTAACCCGTGCCGCTCGGGTCGACATGCGTGCATGCGAGGTCGTCGTCGCCACGGTGGAGATGGGTGGCACCGCGCCGCAACGACCAGCATTCGTCGCTCAGTATCGAATCAGCGACGGCGCCGTCAGGCGTACCCCACGTGGCCTGCAGTTCCAGCAGGTTGCGCGATGCGCGGTACAAGTACAGGCCGCCAGCGGTACCGGGGAAGAGCAATCGGATGTAGTGACGCACAACTTGATTCGCCTCCTGCTGGTCGCTGCAGGACAGCAATGCGCTGTTCATCTCGTTCAGGTGGACGATTTCGTCTCCGCTCTTCTCCATCCGGTCGATCAGCTGTTGCTTCAGGCGCATGTCGCCGCGCATGACACGGTAGACGAGCCAGAGCAACGCGAGATTCAGCACGGCACCAAGACCGAGCAGCCACAGCAAGCGCGTCGCCAGGACTGTTGAATGGTCCCGCAGCGATTGCAGGTGAACGGTCTCGCTCTGCTCGATCCGCGCACTCACGGTGAGGTAGCGGTCCATGTCGGCCGACGCGCGATCACGGATGAGCAGCTGGGCCCTATCAGGCCCGTCGCGACCGTTCGTGTCGATGACCTCGCGCAGCGAATCGATGCGCCCGCGCGCCGCGGCATGCAATTCGGCGATGTCCGCAGGCAGTGTGTGGGCGGCATAGCCGCCGGCGCGCAGCCTATCGAGGTGCTGGACGACGTCGGCCGCATTCCGCTCGGACAACTGCAGGTATGCGCCGTCTCCGGTCAACAGGTAGGCGCGTTGCGTGCTTTCGCTGCGCAGCAGGCTCACTTTCACCCGCTCGAGCAACAACAGACGTCCAGCCGCTTCGGTCCGGGCGGCGGTTGTCTCAGCCGCCTGCAGCGTGACGAAAACCGCGCCGACGACGATCAGGCCGACGAAAATGAGTGCGACAAGGAAGGCGCGGTACGCAGTCATAGCGGCAGCGCGCCGACTCGGTCTGCCAGCTTTCCTCGAGGCGCAGGCATGGGGGTAGTGTAGTCCACATGGAGGAACACCGTGCAGATCAAGTGTAAACTGCACCGATGGTTCTCGTACTGCTCTACCTATTGTTCTCGGTCATGGTGGGCGTGTTCGCGCGCAACCGCGGCCGTTCGCTGTTCGGCTATTTCATCCTGTCGCTGCTCGCGAGCCCGTTCCTCGCGTTCATCGTGTTGCTGCTGATCGGCCCGCAACAGGCGACCGACCAGCCGCCGCCGTACGACTGAGTTTACTTCCCTTTTTTCTCGCGTTTTGCGACGCGCTTTTCCTGCAAGGTCATCTTTGGTTGCTTCTTGGTTTCCCGTTTCTGGTCTTTAGATTTGGCCATGTGTCACTCCCCTCCTGCGCCACGCATCCAATGAGTAACGCGGCGCGCCGTACAACACGAAGAACACCGCCCCGACCAGCATCGCGATGACCGCGATGTTCTGCTGGAAGGGCAGCCCCCAATGCACCATCACGATTGCGACAATCCAATTCACCACCATCACCGCCGCGGCGTACCGGATGAACAAGCCCAGCGCGAACAGGATACCGGCGATGAACTGCGCATACACGCCAAGGTACGCCGCGTACGGCGGGTACGGGAAGCCATTCTGCGCGAGGAAATCACGAAACTCCACCATGCGTTCTTGGCTCAAGACGTTGTCGAGCGTGCCATAAATCAACACGAACGCGAGAAACAGGCGGAACACGAGCGGCGCGAGGTCGCGATAGCGTTCGTTGACCATGAATCAGTATAGTATCGGGAGGCCAAGGAGGCGCAATGGACAGCAACCGGATCTGGCGGATCGTCGGACTCTACGCAGTGCTTGCGACCGGTTGGGTGCTCGGCAGCGACTGGCTGATGCTCCAACTCGTGGCTCCCGAGGCGCTGGCCGATGCGAGCATGCTCAAGGGAGCGGGGTTCGTACTCGTCACCTCGGTCATCCTGTTCATCATCCTGCACCGGCTGTCCTCAAGCGAACGACGCGCGCACAGTGCCGAGGCCGGCAACCGGACGCTGACGCGACGCGTGCCGCAGTTCTTCTCTTCGATTCCGGTGGTTGTGTACGCGCTCGAGCGTGATGGCGCCAACTTCCATCCAGTGTGGGTCAGTGACAACCTCCAGAGTACCTTCGGCTATACGCTCGACGAGGCGCTCGCACCGGGGTGGTGGCACGAGCACGTACATCCAGACGACATCGAGGCGGTGGTCGACGCATTGGGCAAGGTCGTCGACCTAGGGTCTGTCGTCCACGAATACCGGTTTTTGCGCGCGGACGGCAGGGTTGCCTACATTCACGATGAACTTCGCTACATCGACGCGACCGCGACGGAGCCGGCGCAAATCGTCGGTGCGTGGACCGACATCAGCGCGCGTGTCGCGATCGAGGAAGCGTTGCGCAACTCGATCGCGCGCACTGACCGTACGCTCGCCGCGACGGTCGATGTCGTGTCGCACATGGTCGAGGTCCGCGACCCGTACACCGCCGGCCACGAGCATCGCGTCGGCGAAATTGCGGCGGCAATCGCTCAAGTGATGGGCCACGACGACCACATGCTTCGTGGTCTGCGCATCGCCGGCTCGCTGCACGACGTCGGCAAGATCCAGGTTCCGTCCGAAATATTGACCAAGCCGTCGCGGCTGAGCGCCATCGAATTCAGCCTGGTGAAAGAGCACGCGCAGGCTGGTTATGAAATCCTGAAAGGCGTCGAGTTCCCGTGGCCGGTCGCCGAAGTCGCGCGCCAGCATCACGAACGCATCGATGGCAGCGGCTATCCGCGCGGCCTCAAGGGCGACGAGATATTGCTTGAGGCACGCATCATCGCGATCGCGGACGTCGTCGAGTCGATGGCGTCGCACCGGCCGTACCGCGCGGGCCTCGGCATCGACGCGGCGCTCGCCGAAATCGAGCGGGGCGCGGGCACGCTGTACGACCTCGCGGCTGCCGCCGCGTGCCTGAAGCTGTTCCGCGACGACGGGTATACGTTGCCGACCTGATGTGCCTTGTCGCCCTTGCGGACAACTGACCGGTCGTCCGGGTAAAGTAGCGTTGATGCGAATCCGCGCGAGAACGCACGAGATACTCGATACACCGGCCCACAGCCCGTTGGAGGCGTGGGTTCACCGCATCATCATCACGCTGATTGTTCTGTCGATCGTCGCTCTCGTCCTGGAGACCGTCGAACCGCTCGGGGCGGATTACCGCACGTGGTTCTGGAGCATCGAAGTCGTCGCGGTGTCCGTATTCACGGTCGAGTACATCGCGCGCGTGTGGGCGGCTGTCGAGTCCCCGCGTTATGCGCATCCGGTTTGGGGCCGGCTGCGCTATATGGCGTCACCCCTCGCGATTTTCGACCTGCTCGCGATCCTGCCGTTCTATCTCGCGTTCATCGCTGTCGATTTGCGTGCGCTGCGTGCGTTGCGCTTGTTCCGCATCCTGCGCCTCGCCAAGCTGACGCGCTACTCGGCGGCGATGCAGGCGCTCGGACGCGTGTTCACGGCGAAACGCTATGAACTCGGTGTGACGCTCGCGATCGGATCGGTGCTGTGGTTGATCGCTTCGACGCTGATTTACTACGTCGAAAACCCCGCGCAGCCCGACGTGTACACGAGCATCCCGGCGACCATGTGGTACTCGGTCGCGACGCTCACCACCGTTGGCTACGGGGACCTTTACCCGGTGACCGGGCTCGGCCGTCTGCTGGGCGGTGTCATTTCCGTACTCGGCATCGCGATGTTCGCGCTACCGACCGCCATCCTCGGCGCCGCGTTCGTCGACGAACTCGAGCGCGTGAAGCGTGGCGAGGTAAACGACGCCCGTGGCCGCTGCGAGCACTGCGGGCAGCCATTGCCTTAGCGGCTGTCTTTCCCCGTATTGAGATACTGGATGCACCGACCTTGATTGCTGAATCCGAACTGTTCCCAATTTCCCTTCTTGCAGTCGTCGATAGACGTTGGCTCGGATACCCGGCTGGTGGTGACTGCGAATTCCCCCGCGTAGCCGATCGGCGCGGAACAGCCCACGGTGTGGCCGGCGACGCCGGAGTCGCCATTCAACGTCCCTCCGACGATCGCGTCGTAGTTTGCGTTGATGACCCCGTAGAAGGTGTTGTTGACTGAACTCTCGGTCGCGTCCGTGTTGAACATCACGTAGCTGCCATTCACGTCTTGGACGCCGTCACAGCCTGCCCAACCGACCCATTCGGAATCGACAACCGCCGCACACATCACGGCGTTGAACGGGCGGGTTTCACCGAGGTAGGTCGCGTTGCCGGTCGCCTGACCCCAGACGAAAACCTGCTCGACCTCGAAGACGATATCCGACTGACCACTGAAGGTTTCACCGGTGACCGGGTTGGTGAAGCCGCAGTCCCATTCGTAACTGCCGGTCCAGGTGCCAAGTAGCGGGTGATTGGGTACGTCGACTTGTGCGATTGCAGCGAACGGCGCGACACCCAATACCGCGCCGACCAATAGTGCGATTGGCTTGATCATGGATTCTCTCCCTCTGTCCGTTGCTACCCCTCGGAGGAGTTAAGCACAGTACCGTACATAAGCCAAACCAAGCGGCGGAGTCCCTTACGCCGCCTAGGCTAGCCGCTGATTGCCCGCATCGCCTGTCCGAACTCGTGGTCGCCGAGCGTCCGTGCGGCGCGCTCGTACGCGGCACGCGTCTCGGGGTAGCGTTCGGTCCACCGCGCCGCGGCGCGCAACACCTGCAGGAGTTCGTGGTCGGAGCCGACCTCTTCGGTGGCGACACCGAGCACATGGTTGACGGCCGCTTCGTCGAGGCCATCCTGTTGCAGCACTTCGCGCAGGAACGCCGCGTGCTCGAAGTCAGAACCGATTTCGGCGCTCACCTCGACGAGCCGCTTTAAGTGCCCACCTCGTGACCACTGTGAATTCGCCGCAGAACTCAACGCGCGTCGAAGCTCGAAGTCGGATCCGATTTTCGCGGCGGTCGCGACGAATGCCGTCCCGACCGCATCGTCCGTAGGCAATCGCGAGGCCACCGACATCAGGAGTTGGGCGAGCTCGAAGTCCGAACCGATTTCCTGCGCCGCCGCGAGCAGCGCGCCCGCTTCGGCGGCACTCGAGTCCGCGCGCAGCGGGAACGCGTCGAGCGTGTGGCGCAGCTCGAAGTCCGAGCTGATTGAGCGACCCGCGAGGCCATAGATACGCACGCGTTCGGCGCCCGTGATGCCGGCAATCGACGCGAGCGCGGTGAAGTAGCGCCGCGCGACGAAGTCGCCCTTGATCAGCTCGATTTCCTTGAGCACCGCGGCGACGCCACCGTCCGCATGGATACGCGCGACCCGTTCGTCCGCCTGGATGCCGGTTACGCGCAGTAACTGAGGAATCAGTCCCGCGAGCCACTCGCGCCCTGCTGCGTCGAACGGTTGCGGCTTGCCGTCCAACTCATACTCGTAGCTCAACGACCCGTCTGCGTCCGCGCGCACCATGAGTTTGCGGTCACTCGTGCGGATACTCAGTGTCTTTCCAGGCGCGAGCGAGGCGATGCCGCGTTCGTCGTCGCTGAACCGGAACTCGCCGGTCGCGTCGAGTGACAGGCGTCCGTCCGGCCCGCGCGAACGAATCTTCATACTGCCGTCGTCCCGCTCGGACACGCTCATCGAGCGACTCGTCGAGTCTTGCGTCTCGCTCGCCGTGACGACCAAGCCAGGTACCGCGAGCGCACCGATGAGTAGCAGCGCCATCGCACCTCGGCCACGCCAGCCGCGTGATTCCGGTAACGCGGTCGCAAGGCGGCGCACGCGGCCGAGCAGTCCCCGGTCGCTCTCGGCCATCGCCGCGCCGAACGCCGGCGCGCGCACGGGCTCGAGCCAGGTCGCGACCGTGATCAGGCAACGCGCGAGCGGATGTCCGTCACCGAGCGCGTCGCGCGCCCAGTCATCGGCATTGAGTTCCGCGCAGTCAGCGAGGCGCCGGCGGGCGACGAAGTTCAACGGTTGCACGCAGAGCAGTGCACAGAACAGCGTCATCGCGAGCCGGTACCACACGTCGCCGCGAGCGACGTGCGCGAGTTCATGCGCGAGCAAGCCACGAAGTTCATCGGCGGGCAGCGTGAGCGCGCGCACGGGCAGACAGATTTCGCGACCGGGTAGCGTGAGCGGGCTTGGCGCGGTCGCTGACGCAGTGAGGCGCACCGGCGTCATCTCCGTCGCACGCACCAGCGCCTGCAGCTCGCGGAATGCGGCACCGTCCAGCACTTGGTAGCGGTCGCTGAGGAGCTGACGACCGCGCACGACCGAGCCCGCGATGCGAAGGAGCAGGGCGGTCGACAGCGCCAGCCAAGCGCCGAGCAGCCACTGCCACGGCTCGATGCGGCCAAGTTCGTCGGGAACCTCGGTCGGCGTCGACCTCGACGACGCGGGCGCAAGCGCTGGCGCAGAGACTGCCGGCGCCGTTTCGACCGGCGCGGTATAAATATATTCGACGGCGACCGGGTCGGCGACCATGAACTGCGGCGCCGCGAGCTGCAGACCGGCACTCGCGATCGGCACGATGAGCGCCGCACGCCACAGCCGTTCGCGCCGCACAGGGTCGCGCCCCAGTACGCCGCGGTCGAGGAGCCAAAGCGCGCCGAGCAAGAGCGTGCTGTGGGCGAGGTAGGTGAGTAACCCGTTCACGAGGAGTTCATTCATCGGTCTTGTCCTTGTTGGCGCGGGCGAGGAGGTCGCGTGCGCGGTCGATGTCGCCGGGGCGGATTTCGGATTCTCGGACGAGGTGCGCGACAAGCTCTCGCGGGTCGCCGTTGAAAAGGTTCGAGACAAGGTCGGCGACCATGGACTTGCGCACCGAGCGGGCGCTCACGGACGCGCGATACACGATTTCGCGGCCGTTGCGCGTCGACTCGAGTGCGCCCTTCGATTCCAGGCGCTTCAGCAGGGTCGCGACGGTCGTGTACGCGAGTCCCCGCGCCGCGACCGCCTCATGAACCTGCGCGACCGTGGCCTCGCCGGCGTCCCAGATGGCCTGCATCAGGTCGAGCTGCAGACCGCTCAGCTTGAATTCGGATGTGTCGTTCATGATGTCCCTCTACACCTGTAGTACGACAGTTGTAGAACAACCGGGGACCAGTGTCAAGCGTGACTTTTCGCGGCGCGGAGCGCCGCTCCCACCTGATATCACCACCGCTGCTGGTATGCCAGGTGGGAGCGACGCTCTCGGCGTCGCGAATGCCGGTCTAGCCGGCCGCGTACGACGCCCCGTCAATCACAAACCGGTATTTGACGTCGCTCTTCAGCATCCGCGCATACGCCTCGTTGATGGTGTCGGCGCGGATGAGTTCGATGTCCGAGACGATGCCGTGTTCGGCACAGAAGTCGAGCATTTCTTGCGTCTCCGGGAGGCCGCCGATCAGCGAACCCGCAATCGCGCGGCGCTTGAAAATCAGATTGGCGATGTTCGGCGACGGGTGCGCATCGGCGGGTACGCCGACGAGGACCATCGTGCCGTCGCGCTTCAGAAGCTCCGTGTACGCATCGAGGTCGTGGCTCGCCGCGACGGTGTTCAAGATGAAGTCGAACGAGTTCGCGTGGCCATTCATTTCCTGCTTGTTGCGCGACACCACGACTTCGTCGGCGCCGAGCGCGGTGGCGTCCGCGCGCTTGCTCTCCGAGGTCGTGAAGCCGACGGTGTGGGCGCCCATCGCGTGCGCGATCTTGATACCCATGTGACCAAGGCCGCCGATGCCGACGATGCCGACCTTCATGCCGGGGCCGACGCGCCAATGGCGCAGCGGCGAGTACGTGGTGATGCCCGCGCACAGAAGCGGTGCGACCGTCGCGAGTTGGTCTTCCGGATGCGTGACCTTCAGCACGAAGTCCTCGTCGACCACGATCTGCTCGGAATAGCCGCCGAGCGTATGGCCCGGCGCGTCGGCGGTCGGGCCGTTGTAAGTCCCGACGAAGCCGTTCTCGCAATACTGCTCGAGGCCGTCGTCGCACGCGCTGCAGTGGCCGCAACTGCCGACCAAGCAGCCGACGCCGACCGTGTCGCCGGTGCGATATTTTTTGACGTCGCGGCCGACGGCCGTCACGTGGCCGACAATCTCATGGCCCGGTACGCACGGATAGCGCGTACCCGCCCATTCGGCGCGCACGGTGTGGAGGTCGGAGTGGCAGATGCCGCAGTACGCGATCGCAATCTGCACGTCGCGCGGGCCGGGCGCGCGGCGTTCAATCGCAAGGGGCTCCAGCGGACGGTCGGCGGCGTGCGCGCCGTAGGCTTTGGTGGTCATCAGGCCATGCTAGTCGCACCGAAGAGCGGCGGCAATTCATCCACGCCGGATACGAACGGGTTCGTGACCCGCACGCGCCCATAATGCCGCCCGTGCTCGAAATCCTCGGACAGGATTTCGGCGATGCCGTGGACTTGCGCGTACGCCCAGAGGTGCGCGTCGAACCACGACAGGCCGTACGCGACGACCCCGTGCAGTGCGGCGGACAGCACGTGCGCGTCCGGCCACAGCACGGTGAACTGGCGTTGCAACCGTTCAACGCGCTCGATGGCTGCTTTGCGGCTCATCAACGACTGCCCGGCGAGGTCGGCGCGCGGTTTCGTCACTGCCGCGAAAAACTCGACCAGCGCCTGGTGGGGGATGACATGCCGGCCCAGTCCCACCCGAAGTCGCTCCCGCGCGATCGCTTGCTTGGCTTGGTCGCGCGGGTCGAACGGATAGACCAAGATGCTGGTATCAATCAGGCAGGTCACGGTCATACAACCCCTCCCGCGTCCAACCGCGCCCGCCGCCCGCCGCCGGATCGAACTTCATGTGCCGCTCGCGTTCGCGCTGCCAAGCGGTGTCCTCGTCGAACAGGCGCTGGCGCTCGGCGAGGCTGAGGGTTTCCGACCCGGCCTTCGCGCCCCCGGGTACAAGACGGATGCTGTCGCCGGCGGCCTGGAACTCGACCTCGTCACCCGGCTGGATACCGTATTGCTCGGCCAGCCGCTTGGGCAGCGTGAGCTGAAGCTTGCTGGTGACTTTGGACATGTCCTTACTATAGCAAGGAAAAAATCCTTGTCCAGACGAGCGTATCCTCAAAATCCCCTGAAGGAGGGCCGAACCATGCGTTACCTGATCCCTGTCATTCTAGCGACCCTGCTCGCGCTGCCGGCAGTCGCCGCCGAGACCCAAGCCGTCAAGACCATCGCCAGCGTCCTCGTCGACTTCAATCACTTCCCGAGCGACGACGACAAGATGGCGCTCCAGGAAGTCATCGATGCTGACACCACCTCGGAGGAAGAGGCCGCCGTCGCGACGGCGCTGATGAATGTCCAGCACAAGGTCCAAGCCGACGATCGCAAGGCGTTGCAGGCGATCGTCGCCGACCCCGACGCCGCGTCGTCGACCAAGACCCTCGCGCAGATCCTGCTCGATCTGAGCCACACGCCGTCCGAAGAAGCGAAGCGCGAGCTGAAGACCCTGTCCGGCGCGAGCTGAGTGACGTCGAAGCCGTCGGTACGCGCGCTCAGCGAGGCGCTGCGCGAGTTGCATCGCGTGGCTGCGCGGCATTTCCGAGACCATCGTCGTCAACGCACGCCTCAACGACCTCAGTTCCGGAATATCAACCGCAATACCGACGGGAGATCATAAGCGCTGACCGTCACGAACCAGTAATCGTCCCATGGCGAGTCGCGGTACGCGGCTTCCAACCGGAGCGCCGACACAATGTCGACGAACGCCGCACCACCATAGTAGTGACGGCGGCCAGGTCGGCCCCGCGGGTCGAAGTCATAGTAAAGGCGTGGCCCAAGTCCGAACCGCAAGAGCTTTTTCGCAACCGGCGGAAACCTGACGTTCAAGCCGAGATGACCTTGCACGTCCGACAGTGAATCGCCCGCCAAGTCGTGCTGGAGGCCGAATGGAAACTCGAACTGCAGGCGTTGACCGGACCAGGTCGGACGCCATGCGATTTCGATCGAGCCGTGAAATGTCTCGAGACCGACCTGCGGCGGTAGCCATCGCCAGCTCTCGTTGACCGTCCCCGATAACGACCAACCGGGAACCTGGGTGTTCAGCTTTGTGTAGTTGTCGACCACCGCTATCGCCGCGCCCATCGCGCCGGGCTCCTCGGCGGTGTGGTGGAACTCGAGATAGCGCAGTCGGTCTGTTACGCGTGCGAACATCAGCATGTACCAGTCCGGAGCGCCGTCCAATGCCCTCCGTAGGAGCGCATTGCCTTCCACTTTGAACTTCGCCTTACCGAGTTCGGCGGCAAACGCCGCGAAGTCGGCGTCGGCGACGGCGAGTGCGGCGTGGATCGCGGCAAATTCTCCCGCCGCGGCAGGGTCCGGTTCAGGATCCAGTGCAACCAACCATGCGATACGGCGCCATTCGTCATTGTTTTCGACGATCTTCAGCCGGTGCGCCGCATCGAGCGGCGTCTCGCCGTTCACGGCGATCGTCCGCAGTCCGTCGGCGACACCCAGCGCATAGTCGTATTGCGCGAATCGCTCGTCGATGAACGCGCCGAACGCCCCGAGCATCTCGCCTGTTATGCGACCGCTGCGTTTGGCGATGATTGCGCGGTCGGCGCAGTTGTCGGTCGTCCCGCGGCAGAGGTCGGTGATCGGCCGGACCCGGCCAGCTGCACGCGCCGTTTGCACGGTCCCGCCGAGAAAGGCGAGTTGATTCGGAATCCGATATTCGCGTGAGGCTCGATCGTTCGCGATGCCCGCGGGTGCGAGATTGTCGTCGAGCACATCCGAGTCGATGTAAAAGAATCGTAACGAGGGGTTCGGCGGATTGGAGTTGGCAAGGGCGAGCCCGAAGCCAATCGGGACATTGTCGAATACGCCGCCGTCGATGAAGTCATCGTTTTCGATCGTCTGTCCGCCCGGACAACCGCGCGACTGGTGTTCGGCAGGGTTCTCGTCGCAGTAGTCCATGAACACACGTCCGAACGCGACGGGCACGGCCGACGACGCATACAGAACGCCGACCAGTTGCTCGAATGAGATCTCGCTCGCCGGCGATGGGCTGTGCGCGTCATGGCAGATTGCGTTCTGTCTCGACCGTCCGGCACACGCGGGCAGCCGAAGCAACTTGCCGTCGAAACGGTGACTCTTGTCGGCGAAGGTGATGGTCCGATTTGGTTCGAAACCCTTGTCGTCGTACACGCTCTCGTCGTGGTACAGGTGCGGCCGTCCATCAAGGCCGATTTCGAACACCAGTGCGACGTAGTAGGTCTGCTGCGGAAACGTGAACTTGAGTCCGTCGAACAATGGCTCTTGCCGTGGTTCCGAGCGTGTAACGGTGAATCCAAGCGGTACGCGGCAGCGAGGCACGAACGAGACGCCGTCGCCTTCGTACCACGTACGAAGCAATTCCATAACTTCTTCATCCGCGTTCGTCCGAGCGAGGACGCCGTCGCGATGCCGATTCGTCTCCCGGTCATCGGCGTATTTACTGTTGTCGACCCCCAGCCCGCTTGGAGCAGGCGGCAGCAGTTTCTCGAACGTGATGCTGGTCCACATCGTCCGATACGGATTGCTGCCTACGGAATTCCCACCCGGCACGCCGCTCGCCGTGCACCAGTCCATCGCCGAGATGAACGCGTTGATTGCGCCGGCCGATGCACCGGTGATTGCACCGAGTAGCTCCTGTCGCATCGGTCTTGTGCCCGACGCAGCTCGGCGTTGGTGCAAGTCTCGGAGTACAATCCAGTTACGGCCGGAGTCGTAGGCGCCGAGACTGATACCGCCGGAAATCGTCAGGACGAAGCGTTCGTCGACATCACCCTCGGCCGCACAAACCGGCCACGCGGCCGCGAGCGCGACCACGCAAAGCAAGGTACGAGTGGACACGAGCATCCCTCCCCAGGAGACGTCCTCTAAGCGTAGCTAGACTATCCTACTTTTCAAGCGCTGGATTTCCCAAATACTATGTGACGATTGACCGTGAGGCGATTAAAGCGTCTAATCTACTCATTATCTGAGGCGATTAGAGGCCCGCTATGCCTCACTGGATTTGGGAACATGATGATTGGCCGACCCTCAAGCACGACGCTGCGGCGCTGGCGGATGCGTTGGCGCGCGCCCGGCGCGCAGAAGGGCGCGTGCTCGGGGCCGCTCAAGCGCTCGATGCGCCACTTTCCACAGAGGCCTGCGCCCGCATCCTGACCGAGGACAGCCTCCGCACCAGCGCGATCGAAGGTGAGCACCTCCCGCTCGACGCCGTGCGTTCGTCGGTCGCGCGGCATCTCGGGCTGCCGACCGCCGGTCTGCCGGCGCCTGCGCGACACGTCGATGGGCTGGTCGAGGTGTTGCTCGACGCGACCCGTGCACACGATCAAGCACTGACCGTCAAGCGCCTGTGTCGCTGGCAAGCCGCGCTGTTCCCGACGGGGCAGTCCGGGCTGACGCCGATCCGCGTCGGACGATTGCGCGGCGATGCGCCGATGCAGGTCGTCTCGGGACCCATCGGCCGGCAACGCGTCCATTTCGAAGCGCCGCCGGTCGCGGTACTCCCCAAGCAACTCGAGGTCTTCGTCACCTGGTTCAATGCGCCGCCGGCGGGGCTCGATGGACTGCTGCGCGCGGGGCTCGCACATCTCTGGTTCGTGACGCTGCATCCGTTCGAGGACGGTAACGGCCGGTTGGCGCGCGCGCTCACCGACATGGCGATTGCCCAGGACGAGCGCGAACCGATGCGCTGGTTCAGTCTCTCGTCCCAGTTCGAGCATGCGCGTGCGGACTATTACGAACTGCTGGAACGCACGCAGCGTGGCGGCCTCGATGTGACACCGTGGCTCGCATGGTTCCTCGAGCAGGTCACCCACGCCGCCGAGTCCGCGCACGAAGTGCTGCAACAGACCGTGGCCAAAGCGCGATTCTGGGTCGCTGTGAAGGACCTCGATCTGAACGCCCGCCAACGCAAGGTACTCAACCGACTGCTGGATGGATTCGACGGCGACCTCAACAACCGCAAATACATGGCGCTCGCCAAGACCAGTCGCGCGACCGCGACGCGTGAACTCACCGCACTCGTGGAGCTCGGTCTACTTGAGCCGGTCGGGGCAGGGCGCAGCCGACACTACCGCTTGCTGATGACAACGCTGCGTGTTCACGAGCCTTACCACTCGTTGCGAAGTCGAGTCTGAAATTCGAGACCGTCGCCCACCTGGTGAACCTGGCCAGAGATCTGGGTTGCCCACAGCCCGAAAGATTCATGGATGACGCTATTGGGAGACCAAGCTAGCTTGCTATGAATTAAGCGGAGCACGGTTAGCTCACCGCCATCGACACGGTATATCAAGAGATACGGTGTGTCTCGAATGACCCATTCGCGGGTGCCCGCGACACGCTTGGGTCGACCGAGGTCCGGTTGCCTCATTAATAGGTGGGTCGCCGCGGAAACCAGCTCACCGATACGCGCGGGCGCATACGGATTCTCCGCAGCGACGTACAGATGCGCATCAGTCAGTTGACGGAGCGCCCGGCGTGTCCACTTCAGTTTCAATCTGCACCCCCCATTTGGCAAACGCAGACTTCACTTCGTCATCGGAAGCAACTTCACCGCGTCGAGATTCTTCTAACCCGCTCTCGGCTTCCTGCCGCACATGAGCCTCGTATGCGACATCCTTCCAATCGGCGTCGTCAGGAAGCTGCTCAGCCAGATCGCGTAGGGCTTGTCTGATGTTTGTGGTCATGAAGTCGATTCTACTCCGAGGCTCACGGTGGACCGGCTCCATCTGTCCCTTTCCTCTTCCAACACGCGCCGAGGTCACCGCTCCTCCCGATACCAATGCATCTCTGCTGCCTGGTCGATGCTGTGTCGGGTTATCGCCTAGCAAGCATCGCCTTGAACTTTTCGCGAGGTAGACGACTACCAGCCGCAACCATTCGATCGAAGCATTGCTCGATGTCGTCGATCTGGACTTGGCCCTCGTCGAGGATCCGTTCCAGCACCCAGATCGTTCCGTGTACCTCGATTCCGTCAGTCTCCGCTAGCCGGCGCAAATCCTGGTCTCCGGTAAGCAACATGCACGCTTCCTGATGCGCTAGGCCGAGAGCTAAGCGGTCATTTATGCTAGGTAGTCTCTCGCCCCGCCCTGATAGTCCGTCAACATATCGGATGGTGTCGGCACGCAGGCCGAGCACCAGCAATCCCTGCGCGGCGAGGTGGTCAAAATACGGCTCGAGTTCGACCGCATAGAGCACATCGGGAACTGCAATGTCGAACGGCAGCGCGAAGAATTCAGCGAGGAGCAGTCCGTGCTCCATGTCGATTATGATGTTTGCATCACTAACGACGAGGGTCGGCATCGGCGGCGAGAATCTCCTTACGGAAATCCATCACCGGCATGCCCAACAACTCCGCCGCCTTGGATTCCCCTATCCAGTCTTCGGCCAATGCGCGCAGCACCAGCGTTTCCATCAGGCGCGGTCGCTCCTGAGGAAATGCCGCAAACGGTTCCTTCAGTCCCCACCCTTGCGTCTGAAAATATTGCCGAATCTCGCGGTATTTGCCATCGGAGACCACGCCCAACTCGTTGGCGCGATGCACCCAGCCGGCCATGCTCAGACCCCATTCGGCTTTCAGGTTCCATAGCTCCTTCGGTTCCAACCAGCTGCGCTTTTTCCCGAGTTTTTGAAGCGCCTTGTCCTTGGGTACCAAGAACGCGCCCGCGAAACGATTCGCCGCCATCTCGACGTCGAGCGTACCAGCCAGCTTGAATTTTGCTAGCACCAAGTGTCCCAACTCATGCGCGAGCGTGAAGCGCTGTCGATCGCCCGGGTGGTGCCGTGAAACGACCACGATTGGCATCTTGTCCACCATTGCAGCCAGCCCAGAGAACGGACCGTCGCCTGCCAAATCGGTTAAGAACACCCGGATACCGTTCTGCTCAAAGGTATCCGCCAGGTCCGCGATAGGATTCGAGCCGAGATCCCACTCTTTCCTAACGGCGTCAGCGACGCCCTCGATCTGGTCCATGTCGTTGATCGCCCGCGCGCGGACCCGAGGGAGCCCGCTACCTTTTATCGCCTCTGCAGGAACAAGTTCCGCCAACTCAAGAAACCGCTCCATCTGATCGGTCGCATTCGCTTCGATCTTTCGCTGCAGTGCTTTCGGCAGGCGAGGGTGCTTTCTGAACTCGAGCTCCCGTAACTCAACGGTCTTGGAACGAAAGAAATATTCGGTTCGCACCCCGAGCGCGGACGCCAGCCGTAAAAGAACATCCGAGGCCGGGGTCGCCTTGCCGTTCTCGTATTTGGAGATTGACATTGCGGATACACCGGCCGCCTCACCTAACTGACGCGTCGTTAGACCGGCAGCCCTTCGTGCGACCGCAATCCGCTCACTGAGCATTTTTCCATCCTCCCGTACAGGTTTACAAATTATAGAGTATCGCGAGAAATTGTAAACCCGTAGTTTACCCGTTTCAAAACGATTGCGACCACCCAGCCGATTATTCTCTCCACTCGGTGAGCTAGCCGTAGATTTTCGAGTGACTGAATAGCAAACCTAGGGTTACGGATTCGGGGCGGTCCGGTCTAATATGTCCCAAAAGGAGCCCGGGGAGGCTCAATGGGGGGGGCAACGATGGAGCGGGGCGCACGGCTGGAATTCAGAAAGGCCAGCGAGGGGGGCGTTACAGCTCACTGCGGCTCATACGCCGGGGATTGTACCGTTGGATCAGCACCCTCGCCGGAAGCGCATAGTCCCTACCGCGGCTCGGTAGGGAGCGGTTCACACACCGAGTTTGCCTGATCGATTCTGGTTTGCGCCGAACTCGAACGGTGTGCCGCCGGGCTATAGCCCAAGATCGCGCGCAACTTAAGTCAATAAGATAGGAACCCCATGGCGATCAAGAAATCCGACCTCTACTCCTCTCTCTGGGCCTCCTGCGACGAGCTGCGCGGTGGCATGGACGCCAGCCAGTACAAGGACTATGTCCTGTTCATGCTATTCATTAAGTACATCACGGACAAGTACGGCAACAGCAAGGACTTCAAGCCCCCGGTAACGATTCCCAAGGGCGCGAGCTTCAAGGACATGCTCGAACTGCGCGGCAAGAGCGACATCGGCGACAAGATCAACACGCAAGTGATTGCGCCGCTGGTGCAGGCCAACTCGCGGTTGGCGCGCAGTGACTTCCCCGATTTCAACGATTCCAACAAGCTCGGGGAGGGGCAGGCAAAAGTCGACCGACTGACCAACTTAGTTAACATCTTCGCCAGCCCTCGGCTCGATTTCTCGCGGAATCGGGCGGATCATGACGACATTCTCGGTGATGCTTACGAGTACCTGATGCGGCACTTCGCCACGCAGAGTGGGAAGAGCAAGGGGCAGTTCTACACGCCCGCCGAGGTCAGCCGCATCATCGCCAAGGTAATCGGGATTTCGTCGCGGAACACCAAGGCCGCCACCACCGCCTATGACCCGACCTGCGGCTCGGGCTCGCTGCTACTGAAAGTTGCTGCGGAGGCGGGCAAGCACATTACGCTCGAAGGGCAGGAGAAGGACGTGACTACAGCGGGTCTGGCCCGCATGAACATGATCCTGCACGACTTCCCCACGGCCAACATTATGTCCGGCAACACGCTGACCGAGCCGAAATTCAAGGACGGCGAAAGTCTGCGCACCTACGACTATGTGGTTGCCAACCCGCCGTTTTCCGATAAGACCTGGTCGACCGGGCTCACGCCTGCGAAGGACCCCTTCCAGCGTTTCGCCTGGGGCGAGCCGCCCATCAAGCAGGGCGACTACGCCTACCTGTTGCACATCATTCGCTCGATGAAAAGCGCGGGCAATGGCGCCTGCATTCTGCCTCACGGCGTGCTCTTCCGGGGTAATGCCGAAGCAACCATCCGCCGGCAGCTTGTCCGCTCCGGCTACTTGAAGGGCATCATCGGTCTGCCTGCCAACTTGTTTTTTGGCACTGGCATTCCCGCCTGCATCGTGGTGCTCGACAAGGAAAACGCTGCTGGCCGCAAGGGCGTGTTCATGATCGACGCCTCGAAAGGGTTCCGGAAGGATGGACCGAAGAACCGGCTGCGCGCGCAGGACATCCACAAGATCGTCGACATCTTTGCCCGGCAGGCAGATGTGTCCCGCTATGCTCGCTTGGTGCCGCTGGACGAGATCGCCGACCCGAAGAATGACTTCAACCTCAACCTGCCGCGCTATATTGACAGCACCGAGCCCGAAGACCTGCAGGACATTGACGGCCACCTGCGCGGCGGCATCCCCGAGCGCGAATTGGACGCGCTCGACACATACTGGAAAGTGCTGCCCAGCGTGCGCGGCGAGCTGTTTGAAGCATTCGATAAGTCGGGGAGGCGTGCCGGGTACGCACGGTTGAAACCGGCGCTGACCGAGGTGAAGGCCGCTATCTTCGGTCACGCTGAGTTCTCCGCCTTTCAGCAGAAGGCGACGAACGTATTCACCGACTGGCGCAAGGCGGCGACGCCGCACCTTACCGGCTTCGGCAAGGATGGCAATCCCAAGGTCCTGATTGAGGCGATCGCTGAGAATCTGTTGGCAGCGTTCCATAAGGCGCCGTTGCTCGATGCCTACGACATTTACCAGCACCTGATGGATTACTGGGCCGAGACCATGCAGGACGACGCGTACCTCATTGCCGCCGATGGCTGGGTGAAGGGCGCGCAGCCGCGAGAGATCATTCGGGTGAAGGACAAGAACAAAAAGCTCGTCTGGCCGGAGCCGCACGATTACCTCAAGGGCAAACGGCGCTTCAAGTCGGACCTCGTTCCGGCGTCGATTCTCATCAATCGTTATTTCGCTGCAGAACGCGACGCAATTGAAGGGCTCGACAACAAGCTCGCCGCACTGGAGCAGCAGCTCGACGAAATGCTTGAGGAGCACAGCGGCGAGGACGGATTGTTGGCGGAGGTAATCGAGGGCGAAGGCGACAAGCAGAAGATCGCCGCAAAGGCCGTGAAGGCCCGGCTGAAAGAGATTGGCAAGGACCGGCTTTTCGCGGACGAACGCAAGGTGCTCAAAACATACTCCGACCTACTTGAGCAGCAATCCAAGGCCAAGAAAAAACGCAAGACCGCGCAGGAAGATTTGGACAAGAAAATTGACGCCAAGTATCCCAAGCTCGCCGAGGCCGAGATTAAATCGCTGGTGGTGGACGACAAGTGGATGACGCGGCTGTCGGCCGCCGTGCAGGGTGAGCTCGACCGTGTCTCGCAGACCCTCACCGGCCGTATCCGCCAACTGGCCGAACGCTACGCTACACCGCTACCCATGCTCACCGAAGAAGTGGAAACGCTCACCGCCCGGGTCGAGAAGCACCTGGCGAAGATGGGGGCGGTATGGAAGTGAGGCGCGGATACAAGCAGACGGAGGTGGGCGTCATCCCGGAGGATTGGGACGCCTCCCGTCTACAGAGCGCTGCGACAAATATTACGGTCGGATTTGTTGGTTCAATGGCGCACCTGTTCGTTCGGGAAGGCGTTCCGTTGCTGCGCGGGCAGAACATCCTTCCGCAGACGCTAGATCTGTCAGAACTCAAATTCATTTCAGCAGCCACTCACCAACTCTGGAAGAAGTCAGCGCTGTTACCGCGCGACGTGGCGATCGTCAGAGTCGGTTATCCGGGTACCGCATGTGTAATCCCGCAAGGGTTGGGCGACTTGAATGCCGCCAGCTTGGTGTTAGTGCGGCCCGATGAGACCCGCATCGATTCGGACTATGTGGCCTGTGTCCTGAACTCGTCCTGGGGCAAGCGCCAAATTGCGTCGCTCTTGGTAGGTGGAGCACAACAGGTCTTCAACACGCGAACGGCAGCAGAGTTCTTGGTGCCTCTGCCGCCCCTCCCCGAACAACGCGCAATCGCGACGGCATTGAGCGATGTGGATGCGCTGCTGGGCGGGCTGGATCAGCTCATCGCCAAGAAGCGGGACGTCAAACAGGCCGCCATGCAGCAGCTCCTCACCGGTCAGACCCGCCTTCCCGGCTTCGACGGGGAGTGGGGGGTGGCGAGTCTCGATATGCTGACCTCTCGGGCAACGGGAGTGTGGGGACACGGTGAGCCAGACGAACGTAATAGCCGTCGTGCCGAGATCATTCGCGCTGGGGACATCTCACAAGACGGCAAGCTCACCGCTACCGCAACTCGCTATATCGCACCGGGTGAGTTTGAGAAGGCTAAGTGCGACTTGGACGACCTCGTGATCACGACAAGCGGAAACGGACTCGGGAAACTGTGGTGGTGTGATGGGCGTAGCGATATCGCGGCGTCAAACTTCGTGCGCGTGCTGCATCCTATCGCAGGACGGGCAGTCGGTCGGTTCTTGTACTACGCACTGCGAACTGCCACGGGAATACGACAGCTCCATGAGAACACGGCAACGAGCGCATACCCGAACCTTCGCCCAACCTACTTCTCCACCATATGGATTCCACTGCCACCTCTACATGAACAAACTGCCATCTCCATCGTACTCGCCGATATGGACGCCGAACTGGCGGTGCTGAAAACTTGCCGTGACAAGACCCGTGACCTCAAGCAGGCAATGATGCAGGAGCTGCTGACCGGGAAGACGCGACTCGTACCCGTGGGAGTTGGTGATGGCTGAGCAACCCCGCTCCGAGCGCAAGACGCAGAACCGCGTTATCGACCTGTTCACCGACCCGACGCGTCCCGACAATCTAGGTTTCCGCTATCTCGGAGACTGGAGCAAGCGGGAGAACAACCGCGCCATCGAGACTGCGCTACTGCGCGACAACCTGACCGCTCGTGGCTACTCCGATGCCCACATCTCCGCGGCTCTGCAGAAGCTTGAGACCGCCGCCGATTCGACGGGCATCACACTCTATCCGGCAAACATGCGCACCTATCAGCTCTTGCGCTACCCCGTCTCAGTGCAGATCGCCGCAGGCAAGGCGAACGAGGATGTTCACCTGATCGACTGGGCGCACCCAGAGAAGAACGATTTCGCGCTGGCCGAGGAGGTGGCGCTGACCGGTGGCTACCGACGTCGACCGGACATCGTGCTGTATATCAACGGCCTCGCTATCGCAGTAATCGAACTAAAGCGTAGCTCGGTGGAGATAGGCGACGGCGTGCGGCAGCTCATCACCAACCAGGAAGAGATTTTCAATAAGGGCTTCTTCAGTACCGTGCAGCTCGTGATGGCGGGCAGCGACTCGCAAGGACTGCGGTACGGTACCACCGGCACGCCGGAGCAGTTCTTCGTGGAGTGGAAGAACGAAACGCCGATTGACGGGGCACCGGCCGCCGGAGCGCTACTCGACCGACCACTCGCCCAGCTGTGCAACAAGGCCCGACTGCTCGACCTGATCCGCAACTTCATCATTTTCGACGCCGGCCAGAAGAAGGTGCCACGCCCGCACCAGTTTTTCGGTGTCAAGGCTGCGCAGGAACGGATTGCCAAACGAGAGGGCGGCGTCATCTGGCACACGCAGGGTAGCGGCAAGAGTATCCTGATGGTGCTCATCGCAAAGTGGCTGCTGGAGCACGACCCGGAGGCCCGCATCCTCGTCGTTACCGACCGCGACGAGCTGGACAAGCAAATCGAAGGGGTGATGAAGAACGCTGGTGTCATCGGCGCCGACTCGGCGTCCCCGCGCATCACCTTGCGGGCGGAGTTCGTAGAAAAGCTCGGGAGCCCCACGCAGCGCCTGCTGTGCGCGCTCATCCACAAGTTCGACCCGGCCGACCTTAAGGGTCCGTCACCACCCGTGCGGGGCCGTTTCTACGTGTTCGTGGACGAGTGCCACCGCACGCAGGGTGGCGACATGAACAAGCAGATGAAGCGCTGGTTGGAGGGCGCGATCTTCGTCGGCTTCACTGGCACGCCGCTCCTGCGCAAAGACAAACCGATGACACGGGCCGTCTTCGGCACCTACATCCACACTTACAAGTTCCACGAGGGTGTGGCTGACGGCGTCATTCTCGACCTCAAGTACGAGGCGCGCGATGTACCGCAGCGGCTCACCTCGCGCGCTGCCATCGATGCGTGGTTCGAGCACAAGACCAAGGGGCTGAACAACTTCCAGAAGGCAGTCCTTCGCAAGCGCTGGGCCACGATGGAGGAGCTCATGAGCGCCGCCGAGCGCAAACAGCGCATCATTGCCGACATCATCGAGGACTTCAGCCTAAAGCCGCGGCTGAATAACGACCGCGGTACGGCGCTTCTCGTCGCGCCGTCAATCTACGACGCGTGCCACTACTTCCGGCTGTTTCAGAACACGAATTTCGGCCCGTACTGCGGGATAATCACGTCCTACGAGCCCAACCACAACGCGATTTCCCGCGAGCCGGCGAACAGCGACGAGCGCTATAAGTTCGACACCTACACCCAGCACGTCCTCAAGGCGGGTCAGACCACCAAGCAGTACGAGGATGAGGCCAAACGCCAGTTTATCGAAGAGCCGGCCAACATGAAGCTGCTAATAGTGGTTAGCAAGCTCTTGACTGGTTTCGATGCGCCGAGCTGTACCTACATCTACCTCGACAACGATCTGCGCGACCACAATCTGTTTCAGGCCATCTGCCGCACCAACCGGCTCGACGGCGTCGATAAGGACTACGGGCACATCGTCGACTTCAAGGAGTTGTTCGGAGATGTGCAACAGGCAATTGCCATCTACAGCTCCGACGAGCTGGACACCGACGACGGCAGCGATGCCGAGAACAACGTCCATCTCAAGGACTGGCTGGCTGAGGGTCGGAAGAAGTTCGACGAAGCCCGCGAGGCGCTGCGCTACCTGTGCGAGCCGGTCTCGCTGCCGCGCGAGGTGGAACAGTACCTGTATTACTTCTGCGGGGACGCCGCCAATCCGAACGCCCTCAACGAAACTGAGGCGTTGCGCGTGTCATTTTACAAGGCCGTGGCTGTCTTCGTGCGGGCCTTCGCCGCCATCGCGCAAAACCTCACGGAGGCAGGATACAGCGACGGCGAGACAGCCGCGCTACAGAAGGATGTAGCGTTCTACAGTGAGATTCGCTCCGCCATCAAGAAGCACTCGGGCGAGGAGCTAGACATCAGGCCCTACGAGGCGGACATGCGGCACCTGCTGAATACATATATCCAAGCTGATCCTGCCGCCGATCTGGGAGAGCTGGACAAGCTTCCGCTGACAGAGCTGATTATCGAGACCGGTATTCATGACGCCATCGCCAGGAAGCTCAACCATAAGGGCAAGCTGTCGCGGAATGCGATTGCCGAAGGAATTATCAACAATGTTCGCAAGACTATCATCCGCGAGCAGCTTACTGACCCGAGATTCTACGAGCAGATGTCGCAGTTGCTCGAAGATCTCATCAAGCAGAGCCGGGCAGATGCCGCGGCCTATGAGGAGTTTCTGAAAAAGGCAGAGGCGTTGGTGAAGCGGCTAGCCGCAAAACAACCTGACGAAGAAGTGCCCTCAGCGCTACACGGCAAGCGGGAGGCGACGGTGATCTACAACAATCTGCCGCGAATCCTAGCCATGCTGCCAACGGGTGCTCCGAGGGTAGCAGAGCCGCCCCCGCCGAACTACGACGGAGAACAGCGCGTGAGGTTGGCGCTCGAGATCGATCGAGTAATGCGCGAGCGCGCTCCCGCGGGGTGGAAGGGAGATCAGGCGCGCGAAGCGCAGGTGTTGAATGCCCTGTTCCCCCTTCTCGACCGCAACCGCGAGGCTACCGTCGCACTCTTCGAACTCGTCAAGAATCAACAGGGCTACTGATGGCGGAAACGGTTCAACTCGGCGACATTTCCGTTGCGGTCACTCGTAAGGACGTTAAGCACGTCCACCTGTCTGTGCATCCGCCGAGCGGCCACGTCACACTGGTGGCCCCGAGGGGAACGCGCCCAGAGGTGGTCCGCGCGTATGCGGTGTCCAAGCTTGGTTGGATCCGTGACCAGCAGGCGAAGCTGCGCGATCAGGCGCGGGAGGCACCCCGGCAGTTTGTCGAGCGTGAGAGCCACTACCTCTGGGGAAGGCGATATCTGCTCTCTGTGAGGGAGGTAGATACAAAACCATCAGTCCACCTCACACACCGCAGCATCACGCTCACTGTTCGGCCCGGCAGCGGCAGCGAGAAGCGCGCGGAGGTCATGCACGAATGGCACAAGGACCTGTTACACGGCGCCATTCCCGAGCTAATCCGCAAGTGGGAGCCGAAGCTGGGTGTAAAGGTGGCTGGCTATTTCCTCCAGCGCATGAAAACCAAGTGGGGCGGCTGCAACCATAGAACACACGCCATTCGGCTTAATACGGAACTCGTCAAGAAGCCCAAGGATCTGCTTGAGTACGTAGTGGTGCATGAGATGCTCCACCTAATAGAACCTACCCATAGTGAGCGATTCCTTACGCTGATAAGCAAGCACTACCCGGCGTGGCGCGATGCTAGGTCGGAGTTGAATGAGTTGCCGCTTGGTGCCGAACGATGGGTGAGACCCTGAACATGCCCTTCGTCGCAGGCGACCAAGTCCGTTTAATCAGCAATCGCTCGGATGTATTCGAGCAGATGACCACCAGCCGCTGGTGGCTGACCCCTACCGGGTGCGTGCAGTAATCGCGAAGGTGTAATGTCACTAAGCAATCGATTATGGTCAGTGGCATCTGGAACGATCCAATTGAACCTTTCTTTTATGGGGAGCGCAAAACTGAAAGCTAGTTCGTCTCAGCGACTTCGCTGTGACGCAGGAGAGGTGTCATGTCGCTAATAGTCTGCTGCTATACGTCGACTGGAATTGCGATTTCTGCGGACAGCAGAACCACGAACTCACGGGTAGAGCAAGCTACGACGCCCTTGTCGAACCATCCAAGCGGCAGCCTCGCCACTATCCGCACTTCGTTAGTACTCTCTGACAGTACCCGCAAGCTGTTCTGCGTGACGAATCGCTATGCCGTGGCGACATGGGGCGAGGCATTCGTCAAAGACTTGCCGATTGCGCATTACATAGACGAATTTACCCGGGCGCAGCAAGAGCGTCCTTCTGAAAGTCCAATAGAACTCGCCGAATCGCTGCTGGCGTTCGTATCGGGCATCGCCCCTACACGGCCTATTGGCCTCGCCGTCGTGGGTTATAAAGACGGGGAACCGTACGTTCTTCATGTAGACAACATGAAATCCGTCGTTACTCGACAGAATGTAGACTCAGCGGGGTATCGAGTTTATGGCGTTTACTATTGTGGGGATAATGATGTCGTGAAGCGGTTGCTTAGTGCACCTGGCGCAGTGTCGCAAGTGGGACTGTTTAACTTGCAGGACGCAGTAGATTTTACGCGCCATCTCATTCGCACGACAATCGATCAGATGCGTTTTGAGCCGCGGGTCGCAACCGTAGGCGGTCATATCGACACGATTACGTTGACACCTATTCGAACCGAATTTCTTGTGCAAAAAGCACTCCATGCTTAATCTAAAACTTCACTTTTGGATGCCGTTGTAGTCGATCTCGCCGATGACATTGCGGCTCAAAAGGGGTATGTAGAGCCACCGCCCGGCGAAGCGAGCATAGCTATCGAAGAACCTGGGTGTCGGTTAATCGCTCGATGAGCAGTTTATCGCAGCCGTTACGGCAGGAAATGAGAAAGCGTGCTTGAAATTGCTCGAACAAGGCGCGATTCCACTTACAAAGGACTCGTCAGGCTGTAATGCCGCAGATTACGCAAGAGGCCGAGGGCACACCATAGTGCAACGGTTATTCAAGAGTTACATCGCGGAACAGTCGCGATTCACCTAGTTCGATATGTTCGGTATGGCGTGAATCGCCTTTATACGGTTGTTCTTTTTCGAGTTCTGACAGCCGCAAAGCGCTAATTGGCTACCTCGAGTATTAGCCCTTCGCAGAGGCGCGGTGCGCGAGATTACGTTGCTTAAGACATCGACTCCAGCTGGGATAGTCGTTCCTTTATTGCATCCACAAATTGCTGAACTTCGTCACGCACACGCGTGATTTTGGAAAACAGCTGATCAACATCCCGCTCTCTTGCGGCTGCCGCCGTGCCTTGCACCTCGTCTTGCACGGAGTCTAAGAGAGAGAGAACCTTCGAGTGGCTCGAAGCAAGTAGCCGCGTTATCTGCTCTCGAAGCTCGATACGCTCACGCAGAATTTCAATTACAGATTGGTTGGAGTGCCTGAGAATCAGGGCTTTGACGAACTCACGCACATGACCGTCAACCCCTGTTTCGAGGCTCTCCAGTTGCCGTTGAATTTCTTGAGCAGCGTGCGTCAAAGCATCCGTATGAAACTCGCGAATCGCCTGAAGTTTCTGGTTATAGGCCACCACGAGTGATACGCCGAATGTGTAGCGCTCAATCGCCGAGCCGGATTCCGCCTTTATAAAATACTTTATCGTTTCAACGAGAAGCGTTCCAACGACTCCGGCGAATAAGGCACCACTCCAACCATAAAGCCAGCTAGGAATCTCGTTCATATCGCCTCGGACTAACGGCGCGGCTAACGAAATTGTTATGCTTAAAATGAGCACCGCCAACGCGACCTTGGAGAATGTTGCGAGCCACTGCAGCCATATCGCCTTTAGGCTAGTCGCTAATTCGTTAACCGCGCGAGCGCGAGATACCGAGGCTTTCTCAATTTCAGCGACCGCCATGGCTTCGAATCCATCTATCAACTTTTCGGTAGCTTCAAAAAGGGGAAACTGCTTTAGTAGAGTCAAAAAATCATTCGCGCCTAAGTTCGGAGTGCCAAGTCGGATGTCGTCGAGTGCATCCTCCCTATAGGCGATGGCGCCTAAACTCTCTTTCACCGAGCGCAATTCGTCCGCAAGCGCAGGATAACTCGGGAACTCTCGGTTGCTGAGTTTTGCCGCACGAAGATCCCGTTCATCGCCATCGTCACGAAAAAGAACGACGCCACATTCGCTGAGGAGCCGTCGTGAATCGGGTTGCGTTATGTATGCGAGGAATGCATCGGCTGCGACGTTGTATTCCGTTGTGAATTGGCCAAGTCCCCCGGCAACAATTTGATGGGATATTGCAAGCGCATTCACTACCTGGTCTGTCTTCTCCATGAAATCGAGTGACCGCTCTTGTGATAGCAGCGACACACCCGTTTCAGCAACATACATATTAAGAAGTTCCAGCCAGCGCAACTCCCGGGCCCGATCGGCGCTCGCTAGGGTGTGAAATAGGGCGCGCTCGTTACCCGGCACCCGACGCGGCCCGATAAACCTCGCCGCCGCCTCCGCATCTGTCTTCGCTCTAGACAGCGCAAGTTTGATACGTGCGTTTGCGGAGTGCTTCATGGACTGCTCAATCTCGACAATGCACTGCGAAAGTTCTTGGCCAGTTTCATGCGGTGATGGCGGTACAACATCCGTCGGTAGGTCTTTGATGATATTCAATGCCACTTCGAGGGATTGCTTTGCAGATGTGACTGCCTTTCTAACCGAATTAGGCGAAGTCACCAGTGTTCGAGCTTGTTCAGCTTTACTCGAGGCTTCAGCGTGCAGCAAGTTCAGATCCCGCAGCCGACTTTCCAGGTACGCCTCGAATACACGGAAGCTCTCGCAGACAACACTACGAATGTAGTGAACTTGAGCAGTGTATACACGGGATGTGTGGCTTGGGTCCGCAATGATACTTTCGATTTGTAATCGAAGTTGCTGAATATTGAATCCGTCGAACGCATCGGTGTAAACAACCGAGAGGGAGGAAAAGAGCGAGGCCGAGCGGGCGAAACGGGGATCGCTCAACGCGCGCTCAACAACGCCGGCCCAAAGTTCATCGGCGCGAATACTGTCCCAGTTTTCTGCGTAGTCTCCTTTTCTGGTGCTTAAAAAGTTGGAGGATTTCGTTATTACGATAATTTTCGGAATGGGACCCAGCCTAATGAGCGCCTTCTCAAACAACGCCAAATCATCGCCAGTTGATGCTAAGGGAACGCCCCCATCAACGGTGAGTATTATCACGTGGCATAGATGCAGGATGCGTTCCGCGAGGTTGTGCTCACCCTCAGAATTGCCAAGACCCGGGGTATCAACGAGTATAACTTTCTCGGTGAAGTCATTTATCGGCGCGTCCTGTACGTGCAGCCGACTCGTTGATTGCAGTCCTCTGTTCCGTAGCGCGGGCGCCAGCTTGGGATGGCAAATCAAGGTGATATCCGTATCAGTCGGATGCGGTCCGACAGCGCGCTGATTTCGTTGTATGAGCGCGTTAATTAAGGTGGATTTCCCTGACGTAAAATGGCCGAGAAGTCCAACCAACGGTGGCCCCGACCGATTCACAAATAAATCAGGTATCGATTTAACGACTTCCGCTGCGCTTATCCATGCGCGCAATCGACCAGAGCGGTCATAGCGCACCTCGGCTGGCGTGAGATTATCTGGGGAAACGCCTAGGAATCGCCGATGCTGCTCGTTGTCTAGGAACTCGATTGCATCCTGCAGTGCCTCAAGGATGCCTTCAACTCCAGGCAAGTCGTTCATTATCGCCCCCCGTATCGACATCCAACCCCACGGTGAAGTCTAACTTATGCCTGTCGCATTATGGATAGTCTGGTCGTGTGGCCGGATCACCACTCAATGGCTCTACCGGGCACATAGGCCCGTCGGTGTCCTCCGGAAGGGTCCGGCCTGTCCGTCACGCGCGTCCCTGAGTCGGCTAATTTCGCCGCGCGCGCTCTATAATCCTCGCGCGGTAGTTAACACGGAGGTTGGGCATGGGTTTTAGGTGGAACAAGGATGTTCCGGCGCATTCGTCTTGGCGATATCGTTGCGCGCTATCTTGATGAGGTGACGCGGCCGAAGCGGGGCGCGCACTCCGAGGCCAAGTTTCTCCGACGCCTGTTACGCGAGCCGCTCTGCCGTGTACCCATCCGTCGGTTGTGCGCGGCCGATTTCGCCGCCTATCGCGATGCCCGTCTGCAGTCGGTGCGCGCCTCCACGGTGCGACTTGAGCTTTCAATCCTGGGCGGCGTGTTGGAACGGGCCCGACGCGAGTGGGGGCTCTTACGCGTTAACCCGGTGCGAGACGTTCGTTTGCCGCCTGCCGCCAGGGGCCGGACGCGCCGGCTGGACGCACGAACGCGGGAGACGGAGCGACTGTTCGCAGCGTGCCGCGGCGCTTACAACAAGCGGCTGTTGCCGCTCGTCGAACTCGCACTGGAAACCGCTGCGCGCCGTGGGGAGCTCCTGGCATTGCGTTGGGAGCACGTCGACCTAACGCGCCGTACCGTGCACTTACCCGTGACCAAGAACGGCTTCGAGCGGACCGTTCCGCTGTCCGCACGCGCTCGCGACGTGCTGCGCGCACTGGGTCCCCGGCCTGCGGGCATGGTTTTCGAGGGCTTGTCCGCTAACGCGGTCGATCTCGCATTCCGCCGCGCGGTCCGCCGCGCCGGCTTGGTGGATTTGCACTTTCATGACCTGCGCCACGAAGCGACCACGCGGTTTTTCGAAAAGGGGCTGACGATGATGGAGGTCGCGTCGATCACCGGACATCGGGATCCGCGCATGCTCCGCGGCTACGCGCATCTGGAAGCGGAAAAGCTGGCGGCGAAACTTCGTTAGTGGGCTTGAGAAGTTAAACCCATCGACATAGACGATCGTGCGCAGAGTCCACTCTGCCATGATTTTAATCCTCTGAAAAAGCTAGGGCCTCCAGTGGAGGCCCTATTCAACGCCTGTAGGGTATTTTTAAAAGAACAGCTTCTGAATATTAGCCGCCGGTCGCAAATGCCTGATGCACTCTTGGACACCGTCCTCAAAGTGACCTTGAATCGCTCCACACAACATATCGGCAAACTGGATGTTGGTGGTCTTGATGCTGTCTGATGGATTCGTCACGAGCGTGGTTTCAGCATCGAATTCGAACCAGAGCTTGGTCTGAAGGTAATCATGAAGACTATTGCCACTTTTCACCTTGACGGTGCGCGGATCTGGAACGAGAGTGACCAATCTAGCTTTGGCCATTACCGGAAGTAGCAACACCCCGATCATGTAGTTGTAGAGCTTGTTCGGGTCGGCGCGGATATGAGCCTGCACGTTGGCCTTGCAAACCGTGATGGTGCGCATCGAGACCGAGTTTGCGGAATCACTGGCGAGCTTCGCTGCATTCTGGCAGAACTTCAGCCGTTCGCCGACATCGAGGTCCGCCCACTTGAGTTCGTTGCCAGGATTGCGGTGGCGAGCCTTATATAGAGCGCGGACGATGCGCTTCGGCAGATGCTTGTGCTTGGCGGCGACAATCACGGCGCCCAGAGTAAGGAATCTGCTCGACCCGCCCGCGCGATACGGCTGGTCGAGCTTCCATCCCAAGTCGCCACTCTCGTCGAGGTACACAACGATGGCATCCATGCCACCCTCCTGCGCTCATCGGCGAATCCCACGCATGAAAAAGGCGGTCCCTGGTGCCGACGCTCTTACATAGCGCTTACGATACCCTGATGGGCGTCGCGGTTAGACCAGGATTTACCCGCCGAACAAGATTATAGACCAAAAAACGATGGTTGCAGCAGAGCGCCTGTCCCTTTCAATCCGCTTAACCCCTACCGGTGTCCGATACCGCATCAGGCCGCGGGCTTTCGTTTGAAATCCAGCTCTACCTTCAGTCTTCCGCCCAAGGCCTGCGCTGCGTTCTGCAATGTCTGCAAAGTCACCGATGAGTTGTCCGGATTTAGTAACCGATCCAATGCAGCCCGGCTTGTAGTCATCCGTCGCGCCATCTCGGACTTGCTGAGACCTTCCTGTGCCATCTTGCGTGCGAGCTGAAATGCGATATATCGCTTGACGGCGATTGCGTCGACGTCGTCAAGCAACCCCTCGTCGGCCAGGAACTGTTCGAAATCGCTTCCTAGATGTCGTCGGGCCATATTTATGATCTCAATGACTGAAGCCGCCTTTTAGCAGCTGTTAACTCGCGACCGGGGATTTTTGTCGACTGCTTCACAAATCCATGAAGGAGCACGATTTTGCCATGGTGGATCGTGAAGATGACGCGTGCCGCGCCAGCTTCAAACCGAGTGCGCAATTCCCAGAGGTCGCTCTCGAGCTTACGCACTTTAGGCATACCAATCGGCCATAGGTACTGTAGTGTCCGAATGTCTTCACCAATTTTTCGCCTTTGATCGCGGTTCAGCGCCATCAGCCATATCCTCACAGGCTCGCTTCCGAGTTCCGATTGATAAAAGACCGCTTGAATCGGGGTGGTGCTGCGCATGGTGTATCAGGAATGGTACGCGAGTCAAATGGGTGGACTTTCAGGCTAGATGACGGCGCATGTCCCGTCGGCGAGTTCTCGATGACGATCCGTCCCTGGCGTTCGCGCGTACCGGGCAACGCTTGTGCTGCGACACGGGTGCGTTAGGCACCCGGTAGGGAGGACAGGTATCTAACGCAGGCGGGTGCAATCGACATCGACAACGCGAGCACCAAGGTGGAACTTGATAAATTCGTTCTGAAAAACCTGCCCGGAAAGATCGAAACAGACGCTGCGTAGCCCATACGACGGCAGGGCGCTCAGGCCACGCGCCGGATACGGCTCACCTTGATTTGGGATGCATCCTGTTTTGCCTGCCAAAGATCGTGCGCCGCCTGCAGCCGGATCCAAGTCTCTGCACTGCCTCCGAAAGCTTTCTCTAGCCGGATTGCTAAATCGGCGGAGACATTTGCATGACCGTTGATCACCGCGGAGAGATGCTTGCGACTCACGCCGAGGTGGGCGGCGGCGTCCGTGATGGTCAGATCGAGCGGCTTGAGGCAGAGATCAAGCACGCTTTCTCCAGGGTGGGGAGGATTGCGCATCATCAGTGATAGTCCTCGTAGTCCATGTCAATGAAACCGCCGTCGGCATCGATTCGCCACGTCACTCGAAAGTTCGCGCGGACAGTGACGGCCCAAGTGCCAGCACGACTGCCCCGCAACATATGAAGATGGAGTCCGGGTAAGTCGAGATCCGACGGCGTCCGAGCCTCATCCAGTAGCGCTAGGATTTGCCGCAGCCTCCGGATGTCATGTGCGCTGAAGCCTGAGTGGTCGTCGCGCTCGTAAAGTCGTTTTAACGCCCTATGCTTGATGCGTCCTATCATTCGCATCACTGTACCGGAAGTGGTGTCAGTATGTCACCAGAAAGGTGACAGGTCAAATTCACCGCGACTTCGCCTCCACGGGACACTCGGTGCTCGGTATCCTGCGATGAGGAGGCCGAACACGGATGTTTCGTCGCATCACATTCAAGGAAGTGCTTGAACGCTATCTGCGCGATGTCGCGCCGTCCAAGCGCGGCGGTGTGATCGAGGAGTACCAGCTGCGACGCTTGCGGCGGCATCCAATCGTTGGTCTGCCGGTCGGTAAGCTGAAACCGGCGGACCTCGGCGCATACCGCGACCAGCGCTTGCGTGAGGTGAGCGCCGGCACGGTGCGCCGGGAACTCGGAATCGTGTCGGTCGCGTTGGAGATCGCGCGGCGCGAGTGGGGTCTCATCGAGACCAATCCTGCACGCGACGTGCGCTTCCCACCGAGCCCGCGACCACGGACCCGACGGCTCGAAGCGCGTCATCGTGAAGGTGACCGGTTGCTCGCCGCGTGCGCTGCGTCCCATGAGCCCTTGTTGTTGCCGGTGGTCGAGTTTGCGATCGAGACGGCGATGCGTCGTGGCGAGATTTTGTCGCTGGTATGGGAACACGTCGATCTCGCGCGGCGCACGGCGATGCTGCCGGAGACCAAGAATGGGCACCTGCGCGTGGTGCCGTTATCCAGTCGTGCGGTCGAGGTGCTCGAGGAACTGCCGCCGCAGACAGCCGGGCCGGTGTTCCCGTTAACTGTGCCGACGTTGAAGCGTCAGTTCGCGCGCGCGGTGAAGTTGGCGGGCCTGGAAGACTTCCGGTTCCACGACCTGCGTCATGAAGCGACCACGCGACTGTTCGAAAAGGGGCTGGCGATGATGGAGGTCGCGTCGATCACCGGTCACCGCGACCCCAGGAAACTCAGGGGTTACACGCATCTCGCGGCGGAAGCGTTGGCGAAAAAGCTGGATTAATCCGTATAAGGACTTGAATCAGTCATAAAAGTCCGTTATAACGTGGTTTATGGCGAAACACGTGAAAAGAGTCGAGAACGAGGAAGTGCGGCGGGCGCTCTCCAACGCGCTTGCGCGAGGCTCTCTTGCGCTTCCCGATGCCTGCCGAGCAATTCGCGCGCTCGAGGGGTTGTCGCAGGCGGCACTTGCAGCACGGCTCGGCGTCGACGTGAAAGTCATCAAGGGGCTCGAAGCCGGACAGGGTAATCCGCGGCTCTCCTCGCTCGAGCGGCTCGCGGATGCATTCGGACTCAAGGTCGCGCTCGTCCGGCCGTCCGCGGAAGTCGGGTTGCTCGATCCGGCGCAACGCGCAGCAGACGAGTACGCGTATCGCGTCGCGGACGCTGAGGCGGTTGAATCAGGCCGGATGTCCGTGCGGGAGCGAGACGCGGACAACGCGATGGTCATTGGTCCGTCTTCGTACGAGCTGCCAGAATTGAAATGAATCGCGGGCTATCGTTCAGGCATGTACAAACGCTTCTTGCCCGCGTGCCGGATCTTCGCAATAGCATTCTTGTCGGCGGACAAGCGCTGAATCACTGGGCTGAAGTTTATGGAATCAAAGAGTACGGTCTCGCGCTGAGTTTCGACATCGACTTCCTCGGTGGTGGCGATGCCGCTGAAGAAATAGCAGGCGTCATCGGAGGCCGAGCGCAAATCGCCGGCGTGTCTGACCCGCACAGTCCGAACACCGCGCTCGTGACCGCGAAGATTGACGGCGAAATTCATCACATCGATTTCCTCGGAAGTTTGCACGGTTTCTCGGTGGCGGAGCTTGAACGCGTCAAGAGTTGGGCGATCAATGTACGACCCGACGCCGGTGGCCCGACCATCAGGGTGATGCACCCGGTGCATTGCCTTGAGTCCGTGGTCGCGAACACGTACGGAACGGCGTTGAACCGACGCGAAGGCCCAGCCGGCGAGCGCGCCGCGGAGCGCGTGCGGCTTGCAGTGGAGGCCTGTCGCCGAATGACCTTGGAGTACTTGGAGCACAACCGCGAGCGGGATGCGCTCCGTATCGCCGAGAAGGTGCACACCCTGTCGCTCACCGGCCCCGCCATGCGCGCGTTGCATGACGACGAAGTTGATGTCACCGGCGCCATTCCGCTAGCGCACATGCCGCAACCGTTTATGGAGCGGCGATGGCCGCAGCTTGAGCGCACGCGCGGACGAAGTGTCGATAAATACTGCAGGCTCCATGAGCGTCGTTTAGCGCTCGCGAAGAAGAAGCAACGTTGACAGCTGGCTAGAGCGCTCGGTACGCGTCGATTCTTCGACGCCAAAGTGCCGGGAGCGACTTCAGCGACTGCGCCGATTCTGGGCCGGACGCCACGTAATCCGAAAGCTCGCGCGCGGCACGGTCAACTGCGTCACGCACCCGCTCGGCGTGATCGCGCACTCGCGCGGGCGTAAAGCCCATCGTCGCGCGGCCGAAATCTCGCAGGGTTTGCGCGTCTGGCCATGCCTTGCTCGGCGTCTCGTCGGAGAGCGCCAGCGCCATGGTATCGTCCGGCAGGTACGGCATCGTGGACAGGATGTCATAGGCCGGCGCCAGGCGAATGTCTGCCCGAGACGCGTACACCAGACCATGATTCTTTCGATGCGCATCTCCGTTGCCGATGATCACATTGAGAATCAGCAACCGGAACAAAGTGGCTTCGGCGTCGGCGCGTTCGGCGCTCGGCAGCCAGCGCAACAAGAGATCGTGCATTTCCTGGTACGAGCCTTGATACCGGTGCTCGGGGGCGAGTTCGGACAGTGAGCACGCATCATCGAAGCCGAGCGCAGGGCTGTCCCACGGCAGATCGAAGCGATCGACCACGAGCATTTCGCCGTCGGCCGACAGCTGCGTTGTCGCGCTCTCGATTCCGGCGAACTTTGCGGCCCGCAGCGCGTAATACTCGTTGATCGCAAGACCCGGATAGTCACGGTCAATCGGGCCGGTGAGCGTGCCGTCGAAGGGACGGAATTTGACAATGACGTCGTCGACGACGGCCGTCGCGCGATTGTCGACTTTGGTCGTGAATTTTGGCTGGACACCGGATACGCCGGCGCCAGCCAGTCCGAGCCGCTCAACGCAGCTTCGAAAGAATTCGGCGCTGCCACGTTGCTCGAGAATCTCACCGATCGACAATTCGCCTTGTTCCGATGCCGATCCGAGCACGGTGACGCGGCCGCGCAGGTTTGGTCCGATTGCACGCAGCAGGTCGAAGTCGGTCGCGAGGTTCAATGCCTTGCCGAACGTCTCGCGGATCAACGCAAGTAATGCGCCCTCGGGTAGGTTCTGCAACAGCGCGGCTGGTACTTGTTGGTACCCGGAATAGTCGCCCCCGCGGACGTCGTGCAAAGCGAGCGCGACGAAGCTTTCGGCGTCGGCGTCGGGGAGGTAGGCAAGGTCGTAACCGCCATACCCGCCGTCGTGTTCAATGAGGTGTGCGACGGGACGGCCGTGAACGGCGATCTCAAGCGAGCGATCGGCCACGGATCAGCCGCCGAGGACCCGTCGACGATGAGCCGCAATGTCGCTGCGAGAAGGAAGCGGTTCGGTCGGTCCGAGGGTCAGGGTGAGGCCCATGACCTGCAACACGCGGTGAAGCGTGCCGAGGCCGACTTCCGGATTACGGCCGGTTTCGATGTAGGAAACGGTCTGTCGACTGACACCGGCCCGCGCGGCGACCTCCGCCTGGCTCAGCTGAAGGCGTTTACGGGCTGCGGCGATTTGTGCACCGAGTTCGAGGGTCATGAGAGGACGATAGCGCTCTCAAGGTGAGTTTGTCAAAAGATATTGACAAATCTTCAAATATTTCCAGAGATGTCAATAACACTTGACAGACTGCTCAAAGCGCAGCGATTTTCTCGCGCTGGGTGGTGAGTTCGCCGATGGCGGTTTCCCATTCGGCGATCCGACCTCTTTCCTGTTCCACGACTGCCGCGGGTGCGTTTTGCACGAACTGTTCATTCGCGAGTTTCGCGGTGCTCTTGTCGAGGTCCTTGCGGATTTTCTGGATTTGCTTGTCGAGGCGATCGAGCTCGGCTTGTTTGTCGATGAGGCCGGCCATCGGGACGAGGATCTTCATCTGGCCGAGCAGGGCCGTCGCGGATTCTGGCGCGTCGGTCGTGACGGTCACTGACTCGAGGCGGGCGAGGAACGTCAGCCACGATTCGAACTCGGCGAGGTACTTCGTGTCTTGATCGCTTGCGTCCTGCAGGAGAACGGGGAGCGGCTTGGATGGCGACAGGTCCATCTCGCCGCGGATGCGGCGCAGGCCGAGGATGAAGCCCTTGATCCAGTCGATGGCTTTGACGGCGTCCTGGTCTTCCCTCGCGTCGTCGGCTTCGGGGAAGCGGGCGAGCATGAGGGTGTCGCCGGACTTCACTGTGCGCTGCCAGATCTCTTCGGTGATGAAGGGCATGATGGGGTGGAGCAGTCTTAAAATTGCGTCGAGGACCTCGAGCAATGTTGATCGAGTTCCTCGCTGCTGCGCAGCGAGATCGCGGCGCGGAGCGCCGCTCCCACCTCTTGTATCTGACGCGGTGCCTGAGTCATCGCGGCGCAAAGGCGCCGCTCCTACAGTGTCCTGAAGCGTTGGTTTGGTGAGCTCGAGGTACCAGTCGCAGTACTCATTCCAGGTGAAGTCGTAGATGGCCTGGGCGGCGAGGTCGAGGCGGTAGCCGTCCATCGCTTTGCGGTAGTCGCGGATGGTGTGCTGGAGCTTGGTCTGGATCCAGCGGTCGGCGGCCGAGTACTGTTTGTCGCCGTCCATTTCGTGGCCTTCGGTGTTCATCATCACGAAGCGCGCGGCGTTCCAGAGCTTGTTGCAGAAATTGCGGTAGCCCTCGATGCGGCCGAGGTCGAAGCGGATGTCGCGCCCGGTGGTCGCGAGGCTCGCGAACGTGAAGCGCAGCGCGTCGGTGCCGTACGCGGGGATGCCGTCGGGGAACTGTTTCTTCGTCGCCTTCTCGATCTTGCGCGCCATCTGCGGCTGCATGAGGCCGGTCGTGCGCTTCTCGACGAGCGCGTCGAGCGTGATGCCGGAAATGAGGTCGAGCGGGTCGAGCACGTTGCCTTTGGATTTGGACATCTTCTGGCCTTCGGCGTCGCGGATCAGGCCGTGGATGTAAATCTCCTTGAACGGCGCCTCGCCCATGAACTGGTAGCCGAACATCATCATGCGCGCGACCCAGAAGAAGATGATGTCGAAGCCGGTGACGAGCACGCTGTTCGGGTAGAAGGTCGCGAGTTCGTTGGTCTTGTCGGGCCAGCCGAGGGTCGAGAACGGCCACAGCGCGGAACTGAACCAGGTGTCGAGGACGTCGTCGTCCTGCGTGAGCTTCGTGTCCTTGCCGAGATTGTGCTTGTGCCGCGCTTCGTCTTCGCTGCGCGCGACGTAGACCTTGCCGTCCTCGTCGTACCACGCGGGGATGCGGTGCCCCCACCAGAGCTGGCGGCTGATGCACCAGTCCTGCAGGTTGCGCATCCACTCGAAGTAGGTGTTCTTCCAGTTGTCGGGGACGAAGCGGACCGTGCCGTCCTCGACCGCCTTGATCGCGGGCTTGGCGAGCGCCTCGACCGCGACGTACCACTGGTCGGTCAGGTAGGGCTCGATGATGACGCCGCTGCGGTCGCCGCGCGGGACCTGGAGCTTGTGGTCCTTGGTCTCGATGAGCGCGCCGGCATCGCACAGGTCGGCGAGCACCGCGTCGCGCGCCTGCTCGCGCGTCATGCCGCGGTATTTCTCGGGCGCGTTCTCGTTGAGTCTTGCGTCGGGGGTGAAGAGGTTGATGAGCTCGAGGCCGTGACGCAAGCCGATCTCGTAGTCGTTGAAGTCGTGCGCGGGTGTGATCTTCACGCAGCCGGAGCCGAACTCGGGATCGACGTAGTCGTCAGCGACGATCGGGATCAGCCGACCGGTCAGCGGCAGCTTGATCTGTTGCCCGATTAAATGTCGGTAGCGCTCGTCGTCGGGGTGCACCGCGACCGCGGTGTCGCCGAGCATGGTCTCGGGGCGCGTCGTCGCGACAATCACGTCGCCGGAGCCGTCAGCGAGCGGGTACTTGAAGCTCCAGAGATGGCCGTTTTCTTCTTCGCTGACGACCTCGAGGTCGGAAATCGCCGTCAGCAGAACGGGGTCCCAGTTCACGAGCCGCTTGCCGCGGTAGATCAGTCCGTCGTCGTGGAGTTTGACGAACACCTCGCGCACCGCCGCCGACAGGCCGTCGTCCATGGTGAAGCGCTCGCGGTCCCAGTCGATGGACGCGCCGAGCCGGCGGAGCTGGTTCTGGATGATGCCGCCGGACTCGGCTTTCCACTGCCACACGCGCTCGACGAACGCATCGCGGCCGAGGTCGTGCCGCGTCTTGCCCTCGGCGTTCAGCTGGCGCTCGACCACCATCTGGGTCGCGATGCCGGCGTGGTCGGTGCCGCCTTGCCACAACGTTTGTTTGCCCTGCATCCGGTGGTAGCGGATCAGCGCGTCCATGATGGTGTCTTGGAACGCGTGCCCCATGTGCAGGCTGCCGGTGACGTTCGGCGGCGGCAGGCTGATGGCATACGGCGCGCCTTCACCCGACGGGGCGAAGTGGCCGTGTTTTTCCCAGTGGTCGTACCAGCGATGCTCGATCGCGTGGGGGTCGTAAGTCTTGTCCATAAGGGAAAGGAGTTTACTTGCGCTTCAGGTGCTCGGCCACGACTTGATCGACGAGGGTCGGAATTTGTTGCTTGAGACGCTCGGCAAGTTCCTCGGCCATCTCATTCAGCCGGACTTTCAGGTCGTCTTTCAGCGCGGTCATCTGTGCGTCGCTGAAGCCGCCGGCGCCCCGCGGCACGCGGTCGATGAGCCGGTTGAGTTCATCGAGCGCGCCCATGAGGCGTGCGCGGTCGCTGTCCGGGTCGACGACTTCGTCGAGGACCGGGAGATCGAGCTGGGCAGCGTCAGACTTGATGGGTTTCGAGTTCATAGCCGCGCTCGCGGTAGAAACGGAAGCGCTCGCGCGCCTGGGCTTTTGCCGATTCGTCGCCGCTCACGACTTCGGCCACGCGCTCGAACTTGGAGAAGAACGCGGGGACTTCATCGGCGAGGTTCACGAGCAGGCTGTCGAAGCCGTCGGGCGGGGCTGCGTGGCCGATGCGCACGGGGCCTTCGTCAGTGAGCGAGTGGGGCACGAATGCGACATCGCGGAACGTCCACATCAGCTCGTCGAGCTTCTGCGCGTCGGTCGGGTCCTTCGTATGGACGTACACCTTATGGCCGAGCTTCCACGCTTTCTCGGCGAGCCGACACGCGACGCGTGCGGCATCGTCGTTCGCGACGTAGAAGTCGACGCGCGTCACGCCTGCTCGATCAAGTACTGCGTGAGGAGCGATACGGGCCGGCCGAGCGCGCCTTTCTCCGCGCCGGTCTTGTACGCGGTGCCGGCGATGTCGAGGTGGATCCAGCGCATGTCCTCGGTGAATCGCGACAGGAACGCGGCCGCCGTGATGGTGCCGGCTTCGCGCCCCCCGATGTTGGCCATGTCGGCGAAGTTCGACTTCAGCTGTTCCTGATAGTCATCCCATAGCGGCAAGCGCCAGACCCGATCGCCGGTCAGCGTGCCGAGCTCGGCGAGCTGTTCCGCCATCTTGTCGTCGTTGCCGAGCATGCCGATCGCGTGGCTGCCGAGCGCGATGACGACGGCGCCCGTCAGGGTCGCGATGTCGATCACGGATTTCGGCTTGTAGGTGCGCTCGGTGTAGGTGAGCGCGTCGCACAGGATCAGGCGGCCTTCGGCGTCGGTGTTCAGGACCTCGACGGTGAGGCCCTTCATCGTGGTCACGATGTCGCCGGGCTTGCTCGCATCGCCATCGGGCATGTTCTCGCTCGAAGGGATCACGCCGACGACGTTCATCGCCAGGCCGATTTCGGCGACGGCGGTCATCGTCCCGAACACGCTCGCGCTGCCGCACATGTCGAACTTCATCTCGTCCATGCCGGGGCCGGGCTTCAGCGAGATACCGCCGGTATCGAAGGTCAGGCCCTTGCCGACAATCGCATGCGGCTTGTCGCCTTGCTTGCCACCTTGCCACTCCATCGCGATGAGCTTCGCGGGCTGGCGCGAGCCGCGCGACACGGATAGCAGCGAGCCCATACCGAGCTTCTTCATGTCGGCTTCTTCAAGAATCTTCACCGACATTTTCGGGTATTTCTTCGCGAGCGCTTTTGCCTGGTTCGCGAGGTAGGTCGGCGTGCAGATGTTGCCCGGCAGGTTCGCGAGCTCGCGTGCGAGCGCGACGCCGGCGGCGACCGCGTTGCCGTGGTCGAGTCCCATTTTGAAATCGCGGCGCGAAGACGCCGCTCCTACATTTTTGGTGTCAGACTGGAGCAGGGCGACTTTCTTCAACTTGCGCGTGGGCGGCTTCTTGCTGAACGTCGTCTCGTAGCGGTACAGCGCGAAATTGATCGCCTCGGCTGCGTGGCGCGCGAGCCAGTATTCGTTGAGCGACTTGGTCGCAAGGTCGCCGATCGCGTAGACGGCGTCGGCCGCGCCGGTCTCGGCGACGAACTGGGTGGCTTTGATCAGCGCCTTGCGCAGGCACTGCGTCTCGATTTTGTCTTTCTTGCCGAGCCCGAAGAGGAGCACGCGTTCGGCGTTCGCGCCCTCAAGGTCATAGACGACCATGAGCTGGCCGAATTTGCCTTCGAAGTCACCGCGCTTGATGAGCTTGGACAGACCGCCGTTCTTGTTGAGCGCCGCTGCAATTCCGGTGAGCTTGGTCCCCTCGGCGAGCCCGATGGCGAGGCAGGCGGTCTTGAGGGTCGCGGGCGAGCCGGTTTTCAGCGTAATCTGCATGTACTGCTCCTTTTGTGACAGCCGGGATGCGTGGGACAATGAGCCCCGTAGTTTACAAGGATTCACGCTTGCTTTCGACGCTCGACCGATATCTGCTGCGGGAGGTGATCCAGACTTGGGTCTCGGTCACCTTCGTGCTGCTCCTGATTATGCTGACGAGCCGCTTCGCTCGCTACCTCGGCGAGGCGGCGGGCGGTAACCTCCCGTCGGACGTGGTTTTTGCGCTTCTGGGGCTCACCTCCATCCATTATCTGACGGTGCTCGTCCCGGTCAGCCTGTTCCTCGCGGTGATGCTCGCGCTTGGGCGTCTGTACAAAGACAGTGAGATGGCCGCGCTGATGGCGTGTGGGGTCGGCTATGGGCGCCTGATGCGGCCGCTGATGATCCTCGCCGGCGTGGCGGCGCTCGGGCTCGCGGTGCTGTCGCTGCAAATCAGCCCGTGGGCCGGACGGGCGAGCGACCGGGTCCGGTTGGATGCCGCGCAGGAAGCCGACGCGGCGGGGTTCGAGCCCGGCCGGTTCCGAAACGTCGGCGACACGGTGTTCTATGCCGACGAGGTCGGCGACGGCGGGCGCGAGTTGCGGCGTGTGTTCATCCAGGGCCGTGGCGCCGACGGGACGCTGTCGGTGTCGCTCGCCGCGCGCGCGGATCAACGGACCGATCGCGAATCGGGCGCGCGGCATCTCGTGCTGTACGACGGACGTCGCTACAGCGGCACGCCGGGCAGCGCCGAATACCAACAGGTCGAGTTCGCCGAACACGGCGTGCGCGTCGCGCTCGGCGACGGCTCGACGCAAGCGCTCAGGCTCGCGTCGCTGCCGACGCGCGCATTGTTTTCTTCACAGGCGCCCGGCGCCATCGCTGAACTCCAGTGGCGCGCTTCCGTGCCGCTGATGGGCATCCTGCTCGTCGCACTCGCGGTGCCATTGAGCCGCACGTCACCGCGCCAGGGCCGGTACGCGAAGCTCGTCGCGGCAGTCCTCGTGTACGTGGTTTATTCGAACCTGGTCGGTTTGTCACAAGTGTGGCTCGAGCGCGGGCAGGTGCCGGCGTGGATCGGGCTGTGGTGGGTGCATGCGGGGGTGGTGGTGTTGGCGATGGGGTTGGTGGTTTCACATTATGGATGGAGATACACCCTAAATCGCGACGCCAAGAGCGTCGCTCCCACAGGCGTCGCTCCCACGGGTCGTGCCCCTTCGGGCGGCGGCGTATGAACATCCTCGACCGGTATGTGGCGAAAACGGTGGTGCTCGGCACTGTGATGGTGCTGTTCATCCTCATCGCGCTGACTGCGTTTTTCAGTTTTCTCGGCGAAGTCGGTCGGATCGGGACCGGTGATTACGGGCTCACGGATGCGATCGAGTATGTGCTGTTGTCGATTCCTCAGCAGGCGTGGGAGATGTTCCCGGTTGCGGCGCTGATCGGCACATTGGTCGGTCTCGGCGGGCTCGCGTCGGGCAGCGAGCTCGTCGCGATGCGCGCCGCGGGCATTTCGCTGTTGCAGCTCGGGCGCGCATCGGTGTTCGGTGCGGTGCTGCTTGCACTCGTCGCATTGCTGCTCGGCGATTTTGTCGCGCCGCCTGCCGAGCAGTACGCGCAGTACCGACGCGCCGTCGCGGTGTACGGAGAACTCAGCGTTGCCGGTGGACAGGGTGTATGGGCGCGGGACGGTCGGACCTTCGTGAACGTGCGCCAGTTGTCCGACGGTCAGCGCATAGACGGCATCTACATCTTCGAGTTCGACGACGAAGGACGGCTTCGTCGCAGCGCGCAGGCCGCAGCGGCGCGCTATTCCGCTGACGGGTGGGCGCTCGAAAACGTCGAAGAGACCTTGATCGACGAGGATGGCGTCGCGCGCACGACGTCGGAAGCCGTGCGCCGGTGGGACACTGAACTATCGCCGGACCTTTTGAACCTGTTCGTTGTCGATCCAGGGAGCCTGTCTGCGTTGGGGTTGAACCGCTACGTCGCGTACCTCAACTCGAACGGGCTCGATTCGACCCGCTACGAGCACGCATTCTGGGCGAAGCTCGTCGCACCGGTCTCGGTGATCGTGATGGTGTTGCTCGCGCTGCCGTTCGTGACCGGTTCGCAGCGCTCGGGTGGCGCGAGCCGACGCCTGATGTTCGGCCTGCTGATCGGCGTCGCATTCTTCATGGTGAACCGCGTGCTCGGCTTCTCGGGCGCCGTTTTCGACTTGAACCCGGTCGTGCTCGCGTGGCTGCCGACGCTGGTACTTGCCAGCGCCGCGCTCTACGCGTTGACACGGTCTCGCGCGGGATGAGCGTGGAATTCCGCGGCGCGTTCGCGCCCGGGGATATCGGTGCGCTTACGCGGCTGCACGGCGAGCTGTATGCGCGCGAGTACGGTTACGGTGTCGCCTTCGAGGGGTACTGCGCGCAAGGCATCGCCGAGGTCGCACTCGCGTTCGACACGAACCGTGACCGCGTGTGGCTGTGCGATGTCGACGGTACGTTGGCGGGCTCGCTGATGCTCGCGCACCGCGATCGAGGATGCGCGCAGCTCCGTTTCTTCCTGCTCGCGCCGGTGCTGCGCGGCCAAGGCCTCGGTAAGCGATTGATGGCCGAGTATATGGCGGCATTGGCGACGCTCGGCTACTCGCGCTCGTACCTTTGGACGACGAACGATTTGCCTGTAGCTGCATCGCTGTATACGCGCCATGGCTTCCAGCTCACGGAGTCGGTGCCGTCGACGCGCTTCGGAAAAGCGCTCGTCGAGCAGCGATACGACCTCAGTGTCGGTTGACGATCACCTCGACGCGCCGGTTCAGTTCTCGGCCTGCCGCGGTCTTGTTAGTCGCAATCGGGTTGGACGCGCCGCGACCGGCCGTTTCCATTCGATGGGGGTCGATGCCTCGGCCGTGCAGATAGCATTTGACCGCCTCAGCGCGGCGTAGGGACATGTCGTCGTTGTAGGATTTCGACGCGTCATCCGCCGTGTGTCCTTCGATCATGAGTCGAGACGTCGACCGGGTGAGCTGTGCCGCGAGCGTATCAAGGACACGCACGGGCCCATTCTTCAAATCCGCATAGCCGTTGTCGAACGCAGAGGCTTCGACCATTACTGTGTGACCCGTCGTCATTACAGCGCAGGGTACGCCGGTTATCGGGTCAAAAGGCGCTCATTCGGCCCAAATTTACACAGTCGTTACATCGGCTCAATCGAGCCGCTTGTGGAATCGCAGGACCGCTACGACGAGGAACACGATGAAGAACGCGAGTAGCGCGCCCACGTCGGTACCCAAGTCGCCGATGGATGCACCCCGCACGACAATGCCGCGCGCGAGTCGCACGAAGTGCGTGAGCGGCAGCAATTCGCCTAGCCACTGCGCGACACGAGGCATACCGTCGAACGGGAACATGAAGCCCGACAGCAACATCGACGGCAGGAACGTGAACACCATCAGCTGGAACGCCTGGAACTGCGTGCGCGCAATGGTGGAGATCAGGAGCCCAAGCACGAGCGACGCCATGATGAAGGCGAGGCTCGCCAGGTAAAAGTCGAACACGCTGCCGCGCACGACGACGTCGAACAGCCACGCCCCAACCAGCAGCACGATCGATGCCTGGATGAGGCCGATCACCACGTACGGCAGGATTTTCCCGACCATCAATTCAACCGTGCGCACGGGCGTGGTAATCAAGAGCTCCAAGTTCCCGCGCTCGCGCTCCCGCACGATCGCAATGGCCGTGAACAGCACCATCGTGAGATGCAGGATCACGCCGGTGAGCGCGGGGACAATCTGCAGCGCCGTGCGTCGTTCGGGGTTGTAGTAAGTGCGCGCCTCGAACACCCGCACGATGGGCGCGGCGTCATCCCCAAAAGGCATCTGCGCGAGTCGGCGCGCGATGCCTTCTAATGTGGGATCACTGCCATTGATCAGGAGTTGCGCAGCCGGTCGTCTGTCGGCGACGCGCCGATCGAAGTCGTGCGGGATCACGATCGCAAGGTCGATGTCGCCCACCTCGAGCAAGGACTCAAGCTCGGACGGCGACGACGCGATGCGCACGACCTTCGCGATTTGCGTCGCCTCCGCCGCGGACACCAGTCGGCGTGACTCGGATGTATTCGCATAGTCGACCACGCCGGTACGGATGTCGCGCACGTCGAAATTGATCGCGTAGCCGAACAGCAGGATCTGCAGCAGCGGCACGCCGATGATCATGCCGAACGTGAGGCGGTCGCGCCGGAGCTGGCGGACCTCCTTGCCGGCGACCGCGGCGACGCGGCGCAGTTGGTCAGCGGGTCGCTGCAACGAATACGTCCTCGAGGTTTGCGCCGACGGCTTCGACGGTCGCGCCGGGCTCGGCATCGGCTAACGCGCGTTGCACGGTTGCGACGGCATCAGAGAGCGCAGGGTCGACGAGCACGTGCAAACGCGTGCCGAGTTGCGCGACGCTGCGCACACCGTCAAGCGACTGGATCAACTTGCGCGCGCGCGCCGGACTGACGGTCTCGACCTCGATTACGCGTGCGCCGATGTCGCGCATCAGGGCTTTCGGTGTGCCCTCTGCGACGAGGCGGCCGCGGTCGAGTATCGCGAGCCGGTGGCAGCGCTCGGCTTCGTCCATGTAATGCGTCGAGACGAGCACGGTCGTACCCGCGCCCACAAGGTCGAACAGGACGTCCCAGAAATCGCGCCGGCTCTGTGGATCGACCGCGCTCGTTGGCTCGTCGAGAATCAGGAGGCGAGGGCGGTGCAGCGTGGCACCCGCCAACGCGAGCCGCTGCTTCTGGCCGCCGCTCAGTGTGCCCGCGTACTGTTGGGCCTGTGCTTCGAGGTGGTAGGTCGCCAGCGCCTCGGCGATGCGCATGCGCACGTCGCGCCGCGGTAACGCGTGCACCTCGGCGAGGAAACGCAGATTCTCGGTTACGGTCAGGTCCTCGTACAGCGAGAACTTCTGCGTCATGTAACCGATTTCCCGCTTCACGCGCTCGGCGTCCCCGGGGACCGTGTAGCCGAGCACTTCGACCGTACCGGCGCTGGGCAGCAGTAGCCCGCACAGCATGCGGATGGTGGTGGATTTTCCGGAGCCATTCGGGCCGAGGAAGCCGTAGATCTGAGCGGCCATGACGTCGAGGTCGATGCCGTCGACGGCGGTCAGGGCGCCGAACCGGCGCGTGAGCCCGCGCGCTTGGATCGCGACGTCGGTCACGGGCTCGCGACGACGCGGACCGGGATGCCGGACGGCAGTGCGTCGGCGCCGTCGACGTCGATCTCGGCAAGATAGCTCAGGCGCCCGACATCGTGCTCCGTCAGTGCGTAGTACGGCGTGAAGGCGGCTTCGCCGGACAGATACCGCACCGTGCCATCGAATTCTCCGTGCCCGTCGATGGTCACGCGCACGCGCGCACCGGGCGCCAACTGCGCGTGCAGCGCTGCGGGCACGTACACGCGCGCGTAGGGCGGCGTGTCGGTCGCGCGCAGGCGTGCGACGATTGCGCCTGGCCTTGGCGTCTCACCGACCTCGAACGGCAAGGCCTCCACGATCGCCACCCGCGGACTGCGGACCACGAGTCGATCGAGCGTCACCTGTTGCGCGCGAATCGCCGCTTCAACTTCTGCGAGCGCCGCACGCGCCTGCGCGTGCTCCTCTGCGGTCGCACCCTCGAGCATCGCGTCGAGCGCGGCGCGCGCGGCGTCCCGCGCGCCCGACGCCTGCTCGAACGCGCTCTGTGCCGAGTCGCGGTCGCGCTCGCTCGCGAGGTTCGCGCGACGCAGTTCCTCGACGCGCGCACGCTGCAGTTCAGCTTCGTGTTTCGCCGCGTCAGCTGCGAGCAACCGCGCGCGGGCCTCGAGGATCTGTTCTGCGCGCGGTCCGCGTTCGACCTCGGCGAGGCGACCTTGCAGCCGGTCGCGTTGCGCGGCGAGACGCGCGTGCTCGGCCGTCGATCGTGCTGCGTCGAGCTCGACGAGCAGGTCTCCGGCCGCCACGCGGTCGCCTTCGCGCACGTGCAACACGCGGATGGGCTCGGCGAGCTCGGCGCTGAGCGCGATGGGCTCGCGTTCGAGCGTTCCGACGACTGCGTGGTCAGCGGTCGGCGCGTCGCACGCGATGAGCAAGGTGGTGACGAGAATCACAAGGGCGCGTGTCATGCGTGGGCACCTTCGTAGAACAGACGGATGGTGTGGTCGGCGAGCTGCTCGACGAAGTCCGCGTCCGGCGCGTAGCCGAGCGCGGGACCCGCCACCGGCGCGGCAAGGAACGGGAACGCGCACAGACTGAGCAGCGAGAGTGCGGCGAGCCTTGAGTCGAGGTCTGCGCGCAGGCGGCCGGCGGCTTTGTCGAGTTCGACCATCCGCGCGACCGCGGCCGCGCCATGCTTCGCGAAGCCGCTGATGAATTCATCGCGCATCTCACCGCCCGCGCTCAGTACGTCGCGCACGAGCAGAATCGGGATTTCAGGGCATTCGGCGAGACGGCTCATGTACGCGCGGATGAACAGCGGCAGGGGGTCGCGCTCGGCGGCGGCGTTCGCGGCGTGTTCGCGGATGGTCGTAAGCAGCGGACCCAGCTTGTGGGTCAGCATTGCGCGGTACATCCCGCGCTTGTCGCCGAAGTAATAGTTGACCATCGCGGGGGTCGCGCCGGCCTGGGCGGCTATCGCGCGGACCGAGGCGCCACGGAAGCCGTGTGCCGCGCATTCGCTACAACATTCCTCGAGGAGTTTGTCGCGAAGGTCGAGGTCGCGAGTCGGGCGACCGGGCGCACGGCTGTGTCGGCTGGCGGACATGGCCGTAATTAATCACATGCTTAATTAATTAGCAAGCCTCGAAAGGAATCAGAGAATCGGCCTGTCCCGGCCCATGCGCCCGGATTGTTCGTAGCGCCGCTTGGCGAGCCGGATTGTTTCCTCGACCTGCTCCTGGATCTGGCGAGCCGCTTCCTCAATTTCGCGGTCATCCCGGCGCGCCTCGAGCGCCCGCAGTGCGGCATCGCACGCCTTTATTTCGTTGCGCACGTAGGGCGCCAGGCGCGGATTCAATTGCAGGCCACTGAGCCGCGCACGCGCCTCCGCCGCGCCCATGGGGAGGAAGCGCAGCGCCCCGATCCGACCCGTGAATTTCCCTGTATGGGTGCGCATGGCACCAATATCCGCCAACAGTGGCGCAAGTTCTATGCGGCGACACACTATATATATTGAAATTCCCGGTTCCGGAATCGGGACGAATCGCGCGTCCAGATCGACGATTGCTGACGGCGATTGACCATAAAAACAATAACTTATGAAAATGGCACGGAGCTTGCTTATCTGTCGGCATGGATATTCCACGCCCAGAGAACAAACGCAAGAAGCAAATCCGCCAACTCGCAATCGGTGGCGGCGTCGTCGTACTGCTGATCGTAGCCACCGTCGGCCTCGCGCGCCTCGAACCGGCGGCCCCGACCGTGCCACGCGCGTCCGTGTGGGTAGACCAAGTTCGTGAGGGCGAGATGCTGCGCCAGGTGCGTGGTCCCGGCACGCTGGTGCCGCGCGAAATCCGCTGGGTCGCGTCGCAGACCGACGGGCGTGTCGAGCGCATCATCGTCCGGCCGGGTGCGGTCGTCGAAGCCGACACCGTGATCATCGAACTCTCGAACGCGGACCTGATGCAGCAAACCGAGGAAGCGCGCTACGCGCTCGAGGCTGCCGAAGCCGATTACACCGAAGCCGAGCTGCGTCTGCGCGGACAACAGCTCGACCAGCGCGCCGCGCTCGCGGTCGCGAATGCCGAATACGAGGGCGCGCGCCTGCAGGCCGAAGCGGAGAAGCAGCTCGCCGATGAGAACATCATCCCTGCAATCCAGTTCCGCCGCTCGGAGCTCCTGGCCGAGCAGCTGAAAATCCGTCTGGACATCGAGCACGATCGGCTCGATCAATTCTCTGCGTCGATGGAAGCGCAGCTTGCAGCGCAGGGTGCGCGGCTCGAACAGGTACGCAACGCGTATGCGCGCCGGCAGGAACTCGTTGAATCACTGAACGTGCGCGCGGGTATCGCCGGCGTGTTGCAGCAGGTGCCGGTCGAAGTCGGCCAACGCATCTCGCTCGGGACCAATCTCGCGCGCGTCGCGCGACCGGATGAACTCATGGCCGAGCTGCGCATTGCGGAGACGCAGGCGCGCGACGTGATGATCGACCAGCGCGTCGACGTCGATACGCGCAACGGCATCGTCGAGGGACGCGTGGTGCGTATCGACCCGGCGGTACAGGCGGGCACCGTCCAAGTCGACGTCGAGCTGGTCGGCGAATTGCCGCGCGGCGCCCGACCCGATCTGTCGGTCGACGGCACCATCGAAATCGAGCGCTTGCCTCAGGTCGTTTACACCGGACGTCCGGCGTACGGCCAGCCGAATTCAACAGTCACGCTGTTCAAGCTCGAGGCGGGCGGCCAGTCGGCGATCCGCGTGCCGGTCGAACTCGGCCGCAGCTCGGTCAACGCCATCGAAATCGTCCAGGGCCTTACGCCTGGCGACCAGGTCATCCTGTCCGACACGTCGGCGTGGGACGACCATGACCGGATTCGGCTGAACTGAGCATGCGCACGTCGACTTCGGTCAACGGATTCCTGCTCGGCACTGTGCTCGCATTCGGGACAGTGCCGGGGTACTTGACCGCGTTCGCTGAACTGTTACCCGCGCAGGTCGCCGCCGTCGAGTCGACCGCGATGCACTATGCAATCAACACATTGCGCCATGTGGCGCGTCTGCAAAGAAAGGGGATGTGCAATGAACACTGCTGCTGATCAGACCGCGAAATCGCTGATTCAACTCGAAGACCTGAAGAAGGTGTTCTACACCGACGAGGTCGAGACGCACGCGCTCTCGGGTGTCCATTTCGTGATCGAGAAGGGCGACTACGTGTCGATTTCGGGGCCGTCGGGCTGCGGCAAGTCGACACTGTTGTCGATTCTTGGCCTGCTCGACACACCGAGCGGTGGTCATTACTGGTTGAACGGCACGGCCGTCGAGGAGCTCGACCACTCGCAGCGCGCACATATCCGTAACCGCGAAATCGGCTTCATCTTCCAGGCGTTCAACCTGATTGGTGACCTCACCGTGTTCGAGAACGTCGAGCTGCCGCTCACCTATCGCACCGGCCTCAACAAGGACGAGCGCAAGCAGCGCGTGATCGAGTCGCTCGAGCGCGTCGGCATGGCGCACCGCCTGCGCCATTACCCGTCGCAGCTGTCCGGTGGTCAACAGCAGCGTGTCGCGGTCGCCCGCGCACTCGTCGGTCGCCCATCCATCCTGCTCGCTGACGAGCCGACCGGTAACCTCGACTCGAAGAACGGCGAGGCCGTGATGGCGCTGCTGAAGGACTTGCACGACGAGGGCGCGACCATCTGCATGGTGACCCATGACCAACGCTACGCCGAGCACGCGGACCGCAAGATCCACATGTTCGACGGCCGCGTGGTCGATGAGGAAACGATGCACCGGCTCCGTGCGGAAGAAGACCAACGTATCGCCGAGCAGGCGAAGCGCGGACGGCCGTAAGCGACGATGTTCGCCGGACTGCTACGCCGGCCGGGGTACAGCGTGGGCATCGTGCTCACGCTCGGCATCGGCATCGCGCTGAGCGCCGGGATGTTCACGGTGCTGCGCGGCGTCGTGCTACAGGGACTGCCGTATCCGGGCGGCGAACGTGTCGTCGCGGTCACGACCGAGAATCTGGAGATCGGGGTCGAAGGTGGAAACGTTACGCCCGCGGAAGCGCTCGCGCTCAGCGGGGTCGACGCGTTCGAGCACGCTGGCTGGTTCACGTGGGGTGGTCTGACGGTCCTGTCCGGCGACGCGCCGCGCGAAGTCGGCGCGAACCAGGTCAGCGCCGACTATTTTCGCGTGCTCGGAATTCCCGCGATGCTCGGGCGTTGGATCGACGAGCGCGACGCCGATGCGGGCATCGGGAACATCGTCCTGAGTTTCACCGAATGGGATCGCCTCACCGGGCGGGACCCCGACGCCGTCGGCAAGCCGATTCGCCTCGCGGACGCGACGGCAACAATCGTCGGTGTGATGCCGCCCGAATTCACGCACCCGTCGCGCACGGTCGGGATGTGGCATGCGGCGCGCGAAACGAACCTGACCGCAAATCCGGGCGCGTTCCTGAATGCGCGCTATGTGAACGCAATCGCGAAATTGGCGCCCGGCGTGACGCCCGCGCAGGCCCATGCGCAACTCGACGCGATGTCCGACGGCCTCGCGGCCGAGCACGGCCTGAGCAGCGGCTGGCGCGTACGCACCGTCAGTCTGCTCGACCAGGCCATCTCCGACGTGCGTGGCGCGCTCGTCGGCATCTTCATCGTGTCGCTTGTCGTGCTCGCAATCGCGTGCGCCAACGCGAGTGGCTTGCTCGCGGCACGACTCGCCGCCCGTCGCCGCGAAGTCGCGGTCATGCAGGCGCTTGGCGCGACGCGTGGCAGGGTCTGGCGCGGCGTCTTCTTCGAGATGCTCATTCTGGGCATGCTGGCTTCGCTGGTCGCGCTTGGCGTGCTGGCCGCAGGTCTTGACGCGTTCAAATCGCTCGCGGAGGGCATCGTCCCGCTGGCGCGGATGATTGGGATTGACTGGCAGGTCCTCGCGTTCGCGGTGTCGGTCGCGGTCGTCGGCCCGTTGCTCGTGACCCTGCCGTTCGCGTTCGGTCGCGGCGACGCCGTCGGCACGCAGCTTAAAGGCGGCGGCAAGGGTGTCGCCGGCGGTCAGCGCGGCGTCAGCGCGTTACCGATTGCGGGGCTCGCGCTGGCGACCGCGGCTGTCATCGCGGGTGGCGCAATGCTGTACAGCTTCGACAAGATGCAGGCGACGGATCCCGGCTTCCGTGCCGACGGTTTGCAGGCGGTGCAGATGTTCAAGGGCGGCGGACCCGATACGTGGCGCACGTTCGCGAACGCGGTTGCCGACGAGATGCGCGCACAGTATGACGTCGAGGACGTCGCCATCACGACCGCGACCCCGCTGTCGCTGGTCGGAAGTTTCACCATCGACCTGCAATTACCGGAGCGCGAACTCCCGGAGCCGCTGCAGGGCGCGCTGCGCCGCGTGTCGCCGAACTATCTTGATTTGTTCGAAATTCCCCTCATGCGTGGACGCGGTTTCACCGACGCCGACGACGCGGCGGCGCCGAATGTCGCGATCATCAACGAGACGCTTGCGCGTCGTGTGTTCGGTGACATCGATCCGATCGGGCGCGAGGTTGCGCTGCCGCTCGGTCGGGACGGACGCGTCGCCTATCGCGTGGTCGGCATCATGGGCGACATCCGCAACGCCGGTCTTCGGAATCCCACCGAGCCCGAGGTGCTGCTCCCGTTCATGCAGTCGCCGTGGGTCGGTATGACGTTCGTCGTCGATGCGCCGCGTGCGGGTGACGACCTCATCGAACGCTTGCAACAGGCCATCTGGAAACACGACCCGCAGGAAGCGACGACGCGCATTTTCCGACTCGAAGACGATCTCGCAACGCAGTCAGCTCGTGTTGCGTTCTTCGGCCGCACACTCGCGGTGTTCGCGGTGCTAGCCGCAATGCTGGCTGCGTTCGGCACGTACTCGGTCATCGCGCTGATTCAGCAACAACGTACAGCAGAGATCGGCATCCGGCTCGCGTTGGGCGCCGATCCGGCGCGCATCGCGCGGCAGGTGCTACGGGTCGGAACGAACCTGTCGCTGGTCGCCGGCGTGCTCGGCTCGTTGCTCGCATTCGCGGTGCTTCAGCTCATGGCGTCACAGCTGTACGGAATCACCGCGATGAATCCGGGCCTTTATGTGTTCGGAGTCGTTGCGGTCACAGTGACGGCGCTCGCGGCAAGTGCGGTACCTGCTTGGCGGGCGGCGCGCATCGCACCGATTGAGGCGCTACATCATGAATGACCTCAAATTTGTTTGGCGCCAAGCGCTGGCGAAACCGCTGTTCGCGTCATTGATTGTGGGCGTGCTCGCGCTCGGCATCGGCGCGACCAGCGCGATTTTCAGCCTCTCGGATGCAGTCTTATTCCGCTCGCTTCCCGTCGAGGAACCCGCGGAGGTTGTGCGGGTGTTCCGCGTCGACGAGGCCGGGGTGCCGAACAACAACATGAATTTCCCGGCCTACGTGGATCTTCGCGACGGGGCCAAGAGCTTTGCCCAGGTTGCCGCCTATCAAGATTGGGCGCCCTTCAATCTCGGCGTCATGGGCGAAGAACCCGCGCGCGTGTCGGGGGCGGTTGTAAGCGGCGAATTTTTCAACTTGTTCGGTGTGCCCGCGCTCTTGGGCCGAACACTTGTTCCGTCCGACGACGTCGACCGCGGCGGCCACCCGGTCGCTGTATTGAGCGAAAGACTTTGGCGCAACCGATTCGGCGCCGATGAAGATGTCGTTGGCCGCGAAATCACCATCAATACCCACCCGTTCACCGTCGTCGGTGTGATGCCCGCGGGGTTCGGCGGCCCGTCATTGCCCGGGACGACTGACGCGTGGGTTCCGATGGCGATGCTTGAGCAGGCGGCGCCCTTCGAGAAGTGGGAGTTCCTCACGCAACGCGGCACGTCGTGGCATGACGTTATCGCGCGCCTCGCGCCCGGCGTGTCGCGCGCGCAGGCACAAGCGGAAGTGGATGTGATCGTCGCCGGTGTGGTCGCAGACACCGGTCGCAGCCCCGACCAAATGCGCCTCGGATTGTTGCCGGCAAGCGACGCCGCCGTCGATGCTTACGGATACCAAGGCACGCGCAGGAATACGTTGCTGCTCCTCAGCGTGACCGCGACCCTGTTGCTGATCGCGATGGCGAACGCCGCGAGTCTGATGCTGGTTAGGACCGAAGAGCGCAGTCGCGAGCTCGCGTTGCGCGTGGGAATCGGGGCGACACGAGGCCGCATCATCCGCATGCTGCTGGTCGAAGCGCTCATGTATGCGTCGGTCGGTACGGTGCTCGGCTTGTTAGTCGCTTGGATGGTGATGTCGGCGGCGCTACCGTCGCTGACGGCGATTCTTGGCATGGGCTCCGCTGAGCCCTCGATGCTGCTGCACGGGCGAGTCCTTGGGTTCGCCGCGACGATAGCGGTGTGCGCCTCGGTGTTCGCGGTCCTCTCCCCGACGCTGCGGGTTCTGCGTCTTGACCTCAACAGCTCGCTGAAGCAAGGCGCCGAGCGTGATCCAAAGCAGGGCGCGCGCGTGCGTAGCGCGATGGTCGTCGGCCAGGTCGCGCTGTCCGTCGGCTTGCTGGTGGTGGCCTTGCTGCTGGTCCGGTCCTTCTGGCAAACCGCGGTGATTGCGCCCGGTTTCGACCCGCAACGGACGCTTGTCGCGTCGGTGGATTTGCTGCGCCAAGGCTATTCCCCGGATCAGGCGACCCAACTGCAGGAGACGTTGGTCGAGCGGCTCCGTGCGCATCCAGAGGTTGATTCAGCTGCGTTCGCACGAATCGTTCCCGTCCGGAGCGGGGGAATGCGCACGAGTTTCGAACTGCCCGATGAGCCAGCCGAGGAATCCATTTGTTGCACCGACTTCAACGTGGTTTCTCCGGGCTTTTTCGAGACCATGCGCATACCGCTGCTGCAGGGCCGGGCGCTCGAGCCCGGCGACCGCCAAGGTGCGCCCGCGGTACTGGTCATCAATCGTGCGTTTGCGGAGCAATACCTCGCGGGCCAGGCGCCGCTCGGTGCGCGCGTCGCGATGCTCGGCGGCGAGCGTACCGTCGTCGGCGTCGTCGCCGACAGTAAACTCCGCAGCCTGCGCGAAAGTCCATTGCCGTCAGCTTGGGTGACGCTCGCGCAACGCCCGGACGCGCAGTCAGAAATCATCATCCGCGGTCGGGGTGAAGATCCGTGGACCCTGCTACCCATCCTGCAGGAGGCGGTCCGAGCACTTGACCCGGAGTTGCCGATATTCCGGACCCGCACGCTCGTCGACCAAGTCGGTAATTCCTACCGCGAGGCGACCGTGATGGCGCGATTGCTTGGCGCGTTCGCGGCGCTTGCGGTCGTGTTGTCGGTCGCTGGGCTCTACGGTCTGCTCACCTGGCAAGTGCGCACGCGCACGCGCGAAATCGGCATCCGACTCGCAATCGGCGCGAGCGCTGCGGCTGTGAAGCGTCAGTTCCTGAAGCGCGGCCTCCTGTTGACCGCGCTCGGCATCCCGCTTGGCTTGCTCATGGCGGCGTGGGTCGCCCGCGCGCTTGATGAACTCTTGTATGGCGTCAGCGCACACGACCCGCTCACCTATTCCGTCGTCGCGGTCGGTTTCATCGCGCTCGCGCTCGCCGCGACCTGGGCGCCGGCGCGCCGCTCGTCGCGCGTGTCGCCGATGGAGGCGTTACGGGATGAATAGCGCATTCGGTCTCGATCTTCGCTACGCGCTACGCATGCTAGCGAAGAACCCGTTGTTCACGCTGGTGGCAGTCGCGACCTTGGCGCTGGGGATCGGTGCAAATGCGGCGATGTTCGGCATCGTAAACGCGACGGTGTTGCAGCCATTGGCTTACGCGAATGCGGAGCGGCTGGTGTATGTGCGCGAGACGACCCCGGACGGGGACAACTTCAGCGCGTCGCAGCCGAACTATCTCGACTTTCGCGACGGCAGCCGACACCTTGAGACGCTCGCCGCGTTCCAAGACGCATCGCTGACGCTCGCCGACGGCGGTGAACCGCAGCGTTACTACGGACTCGCGGTCACGCATGACTTTTTCACTGCGCTCGGCGTCGCGCCGCAGCTCGGTCGCGGGTTCATCGCCGCAGAAAGCGAACCGGGCGCGGATGCCGCGACTGTCGTGCTCGGTGACGCGTTATGGCGCGAACGTTTTGGCGGTGCACCGGATATCGTCGGGCGTGAGATCACGCTCGAAGGGCGTGCGTATCTCGTGGTCGGCGTCATGCCGGCGGATTTCGAGTTCGTCGACGCCCAATTGTTCGTGCCGTTCGCGCCGGACCCCGGCGCGGATCGCGGCAACCACTGGCTCGGCATGATCGGCACACTCGCGCCGGGCGCGACCATCGCGCAAGCGCAGGCGGAGCTCGGCGCGATCGCGTCACGCATCGGCGACGAATACCCGAAGCTCGCAGGCTGGGGTGTGCGCATCCAGTCCCTCGCCGAGGTGGTCGTCGACGATCAATTCCGGACCAGCGCATTCCTTTTGTTCGCAGCGGTCGGTTTCCTGCTGCTGATGGCGTGTGCGAACCTCGCGAGCCTGCTCGTCGCCCGCATGCCGCAACGCCAGGGCGAGATGGGCGTGCGCGCGGCGTTGGGCGCGCCGCGCGGTCGGCTCGTCCGCCAGTTGCTCGTCGAGTCGTTGCTGCTCACGGCAGCCGGGGTCATCGTCGGCCTTGGGCTTGCCCACGTTGCCATCGCTGCGTTGCAAGCGGCCGGACCCGAAGCGATCCCGCGCCTCGACGAAATCCACATCGACGCGACGGTGGTCACCTTCGCGGTCGCGTTAGGCGCCGCGACGGCTCTGTTGTTCGGGCTTGCGCCGGCATTGCGTGCATCGCGTCCCGACCTGAACCACGTCCTGAAGCAGGGCGGCCGCACCGGCCTCACGCGCGAACACCGTCGCGCCAGCGACGCGCTGGTCGTCGCGCAGGTCGCGCTCGCGGTGGTTTTGCTGGTCGGCGCGGGGCTTTTGATGCGCAGCTTCATGCAGCTGCGGTCCGCAGACACCGGCTTCGATCCGCGCCAAGTGTACGCGGTCGAGTTGCAACTCGACGACCGATACGCAGAGCCGTGGCAGAAGGTCGTATTTTTCAACCAACTGGCTGAACGGCTCGAGGCGGTTTCGGGCATCGAGTCGGTCGGCGCGACGGCGACAGACCCGTTCAGTGGCTCGAACTTCGTCAACGACGTGACGCCCGTCGATCGCGCTGCGGAAACCGAACCGGGCGGTTACCTGCAGGCCAAGTGGCGTGCGGTGACACCCGGGTTCTTCGAAACATTGGGCGTGCCGTTGTTGCGCGGCCGGCTCTTCACTGCGGACGATGCGTGGAACGGTCCGCGTCAGATTGTCCTCACCGAGACGATGGCGGCCCGGTTGTGGCCGGACGATGACGCGGTCGGAAAGGAACTGTATTGGGGCGGCGTCAGTGGCACGCCGCGCATCGTGATCGGCGTGGTCGGAGATTATGAAGACGTAGCGCCGGGTGCGGATTCACAGCCGTTGATGTTCCTGCCGTACAACCAGTTGCCTTGGCCGAAAATGACCGTCGTCGTCGGCGCGAACGATACGTTCACCGGCGCTGCAGGGGTGATCCGTGAGCAGATCCGGGCGCTCGACGCGGGTCTCGCGGTTCCGACCATCCGTCCGTTGGAGCAGAAGCTTGCGGACGCGATCGCCGGTCCGCGCTACCGCTCGCTGCTGCTGGGCGCGTTCGCGTCGGTTGCGTTGCTGCTGGCGGCAATCGGTCTTTACGGAGTGATCGCGATGAACGTCAGCCGCCGGCAGCGCGAGCTAGGCCTGCGCATCGCGCTCGGTGCGAAGCCGCGTACGATTGTGCGCCGATTCGTGGTGGACGGCGCGCGGCTGACCTTGCTTGGTCTCGGCGTCGGTCTCATCGGCGCGTGGGGCCTATCGCGCGCAATCGCCAGCTTGTTGTACGCGACCGCGCCGCTCGACCCGACGGTGTTCATCGCGGCCGCCCTGGTGCTCGGCGCCGCCGCGCTCATCGCGAGCTACCTGCCCGCGCGCCATGCCGCGCGCATCGATCCCATGGAGGCCTTACGCGATGAATAGATTGACCGCTGTTGTTTTCGTGGCGTTGCTCGCCTCGGGTACGGCCATCGCACAGGACGCGCCGCGTTGCGCGGCGCCTGAGTACCGGGCGTTCGACTTCTGGCTCGGCGACTGGACGGTGCGCACCGCCGACGGGACCGTCGCTGGCCGCAACGAGATCCAGGCGATGGCAGGCGGTTGCGGCTTGCTCGAGCATTGGCGCGGCGTGCGCGGCGGTGAAGGCATGAGCCTCAACGCGTTCGACCCCGTACTCGGCCGTTGGACGCAGCGCTGGGTCGGTGCCGGGGTTGTGCTTTGGCTTGAGGGCGGACTCGTCGATGGCGCGATGGTGATGGTCGGGCCGACGCCCCGGCAGACGCCGCAGGGCGCGTTCCTCGACCGCATCACATGGACGCCACTTGACGACGGCCGCGTCAGGCAGTTTTGGGAGGTGTCGTCCGACGGTGGGGCGACGTGGCAACCGTATTTCGATGGCTACTACAGCCGGACTGCCGCGACTGGCGGCGGGTCCGATGGCAGCGGTTTGAAGCCGCGATCGTTCGACTTCTAGGAGACGCGCAATGTTCGGGGACATCCAATTTGCCTGGCGCGCCGTGTGGTCCCGGCCCGTGTACACGCTCATCACGGTGCTGGTGCTCGCGCTCGCGATTGGTGCAAACACGACCGTGTTCAGCGTGTTCAATGGCTTCTTCCTGAAACCGCTGCCGTACCCGGAAGACGATCGGCTGGTGATGGTCTACAACACCTATCCGAAAATGGCGCTCGAGGTGGCCGGTACTTCGATTCCCGATTATGTCGACAGGGTCGAGCACGCGTCGTCGCTCGAGAGCCTCGCGATTTACCACAACACGCGTCGTACGCTCGGCTTCGTCGGGGCGCCCGAGCAGGTACAGATGACGCGAACCACGCCATCTCTGTTCGAGGTGCTCGGGGTCGCGCCGGCCCTCGGTCGCGTGTTCACCGATGCGCAATCGCAACCGGGTGATGAGAAATACATCGTGCTGAGCCACGCGCTGTGGTCCACGCGCTTCGGCGCGCGGCCCGATATCGTCGGCGAAGACATCCGGCTCGATGGCGAACCGTACACCGTGACCGGCGTGATGCCGAAGGAATTCGGTTTCCCGTCGCGCGACAGCAGCGCGTGGATTCCGTTCGCGTACACGCCGGACGAGGCGAGCGACAACCAGCGTGGGCGCGAGTATTCGAACAGTATCGGGCGCCTCGCGCCGGGGGCGACCATCGAAGGCCTCAACGCCGAGATGGACACCATCGTGCAGCGCAACGTCGAACGCCTGCCGAACTCCGCCAGCTTCATCGAGCGCAGTGGCTTCACCGGCCGTGCCGAATCGATGCGCGACATGGTCGTCGGCGACTACAAGCAAATGCTGCTGCTCTTGCAGTCGATCGTACTCGCGGTCCTTCTGATTGCGTGCGCGAACGTCGCCAACTTGCAGCTGGCGCGCATTGCCGCGCGCCGCAAAGAATTGTCGGTGCGCGCCGCGCTCGGCGCCGGCCGCCGACGCCTCGCGATGCTTGTCATCACGGAGAGCCTGCTGTTGTCGCTGTTCGGCGCCGTCGCAGGGCTCGGCATCGCGTGGGGCGGGCTCGAGCTCGTGCGTTGGCTCGGCCTCGACCAGGCGAATCGAGGATTCGAGTTCACACTCGATCCGATCGTGCTCGCGTTCACGGCGCTCGCGGCGCTCGTTGCGGCGCTCGTCTCGGCACTTCTCCCCGTGTGGTTGCTGCTACGACAGAACCTCGCCCAGGCCATCCAAGATGCGGGCCGCCTCGGCGGCGGCGGCAAGGCCGCGCAGGGCTTGCGTAGTACGCTCGTGGTGATACAGGTCGCAGTGAGCGTCGCGCTGCTGGTCGGCGCCGGTTTATTGACCAAGAGTTTCTACGCGCTCCAGTCGGAGGGTGCGGGCATCGCAGCAGGTGGCGTGCTCACGGCGCGAGTGAGCTTGCCATCGACGCGCTACGCGGACGATCCGGCGGAAGCGGCCTTTTTCGAGCGGGCGCTCGTCGAACTCAATGCGTTGCCTGGCGTGTCCGAGGTCGGCTACACGTCGGTGTTGCCGTTCAGCGGCAACAACGATCAGGGCAGTTTCGCGATCGACGGCTATACGGCGCCCGACGACGTGGCGTCGCCGCATTCCCAGCAGCGCAGCATCGACGAACGTTATTTCGACACGATTGGCGTACCGATCATCAAGGGCCGCAACTTTGCTGCGCGGGAAACCGACCGCGTGGTGATCGTCGACGAGAACCTCGCGAACCGGTATTGGCCAGACGGCGATGCATTGGGCCAACGGATCACACGGTCCCAAGACGCCGACGGCAACCCGATCTGGTTCACCATCATCGGCGTCGTACCTGCAATCAAGCAGGCAAGCCTCGCCGAGACACCGACCAAGGAGACCACGTACTGGCACCATCTGCAGCGGCCCGTCGGTCGGGGCGTGTTCACACTGAAAACCAGTCTGCCACCCGAGTCGTTGGCGCCGCTCGTGTCGCGGACGATTCTTGCGATTGACCCCGAGTTGCCTGTGTACGACATCACGACCATGGACCAGCGCTTGCTGGAATCGCTCGGCCCCCAGCGCACTTCGATGGTGCTCACCCTGGTCTTCGCCGGGGTCGCGTTCGTCCTCGCGGTCATCGGGATTTATGGCGTGCTGACTTGGGCCGTCACGCAGCGGGTCGGCGAGATCGGCGTGCGCATGGCGCTCGGGGCTCGCGCAAAGGACATCGTGCGGATGGTCGTGCGGCAGGGTAGCCGTCTCACCGTCGTTGGACTCGCGGCAGGCATCGTCGGTGCAATTGTGCTCGGCCGCACCATGGCGTCGCAGATCCATCATGTCAGCGCGCTGGATCCAGTCGTGTTCTCGATCGTCATCGGGGGGTTGGCGCTCGCCGCGTTCACGGCGAGTTGGTTCCCTGCGCGCCGCGCGTCCCGTATCGACCCGATGACGGCGCTGCGCGATGAGTAGGCTACTGCTCGTGCTGGTCCTTTTTTCCGCACCGGCGCTCGCCGACGATTTCGTCGAGCGCGGCCGTGCGGCAATCGAAGCGCGTGATTTCGACGAAGCTGCGGACATTTTCGAGGATGCGGTCAAGGCCGACCCGGATAACGCCGAATACCACCACCTGTATGCGAGCGCGCTCGGGGCGGGCATCAACGATGCGAGTTTGTTCCGCAAGGCCGGCATGGCACGCAAGATGCGGATGGCATGGGAGCGGGCCGTCGAGCTCGATCCCGATCACGCGGGCGCGCGTGTGTCGTTGTTCCAGTACTACATGAACGCGCCGCGCATCGCGGGCGGCGACCGCGACAAGGCCGTAGCGCAGCTCGCTGATATCGCGCGCATTGCGGACGCGCGGGCCGACGACCTCGACCTACGGATGACCCATGCGTTCCTGTGCCAACAGGCCGAGGACTGGGCTTGCGCCGCCACTGCATTCGAGGCGGTGGTCGCTGTTGAACAGGACCGCATGATGGCGTGGTACCAGATCGGCCGGACCGCGCTGCGCTCCGGCGATCGGCACGAGCGCGGTGTGGAAGCGTTGCTGCGGTACCTCGAGCACTCACCGGCGGAAGGCGAGCCATCGCTCGCGTGGGCCCACACGCGTCTTGGGCAAATTTACTTAGCACAAGGTCGTCGCGACGATGCGCGCGCGCAATACGACGCGGCGCTCGCGCTCGAACCTGATCACGAAGAAGCGAAGCAGGCACTGGGGGCGTTATGAGCATCGCAGAAATCAAAGGCGCATGGCGCGCCGTCACACGCGCACCGGGCTATGCGCTCGTCGCGATCGTGGTCCTTGCGGTCGGTATCGGCGCGACCACCACCGTCTACGCGGTGCTGAAGGGTGTGGTGCTGAACCCGCTGCCGTACCCCGAGCAGCACGAGCTCGTCCGAATCCGCGAAAGTAAACTGCCACAGTTCCCGACGTTCTCGGTCGCGCCCGGGAAGTTCATGATCTGGGAGCGCGATTCGACCAGCTTCGAGCACATGTTCATGTACCGCGGCGCCACGCTGAACATGACCGGTCGCGAGACACCTCAGCGTATGGTTGGAATCGCCTCCACAGTCGGCCTGTTCGAGACCCTCGGCGTGTCACCGGTCCTTGGACGCGGATTCGACGAAACCGACCTCGTCGACGGCGCGTCGCCTGTGGTGCTCTCGCACGGCACTTGGATGACCCATTTCGGCGGGGACCCCACGGTCATCGGGACCGCCGTGATGCTGAACGACACCAGCTACACCATCATCGGTGTCATGCCGCCGATGATCGATTTCCCGTCGCCCGCGGTACAGATGTTCACGTTATGGCCGCTCGGTCCGGACGAGGCCCAACAGATCGGCGCGCATTACACCGGCGTCGTCGCCCGACTCAAAGACGGGCGCACGCTCGACGGCGCGCATGCAGAGCTCAACACCATCGCCGAGCGGCTCGACGACGAGTACCCGGCGCAGTCGATGGGCTGGCGCGTGCTCACCGAGTCCTTGGCCGAGTCGATGTTGGGACGCGCGGGCGAGCGCCTATACCTGTTGCTTGGCGGCGTGGTGCTCGTTCTGCTCATTACTTGCGCGAACGTGGCGAGCCTCACGCTGGTACGCACGGCCGGGCGCGTGCACGAATTCGCGATTCGTCGGACCCAGGGCGCGTCGAACGCCAGCATCGCGCGCCAGCTGTTCATCGAGGGCGCGATGCTGGCGCTCGCCGGCGGGGCAATCGGCGCGGCGCTCGCCGCGTCTGCGTTGCCATTGATCAGAGCGGCGGCGCCCGCCGGGATGCCGCGCATCGAGCAAATCGTGCTCGACCCGGCCGTGCTCGTCATCGCGCTCGCCGTGAGCCTCGCCGCCGGGGTACTCGCAGCAGCCGTGCCGGCGATGCTGGCGAGTCGGCGCGCGGTCGCCCTCGACCTGCGCGACGGGGGTCGCGGCGCAGTCGGTGCACGCGGTCGTGGTCGTGGCCTGCTGGTGTCCACCGAAGTCGCACTGGCGGTCGTCTTGCTCGCCGCGGCGGCCGTACTCGGGCGCAGCCTCTCAGAACTCAGCTCGGTCGACCCGGGCTTCGCCGCGGATACGAGCGTCTACACGCGCATCGAATTGCCGCGCGCCCGGTATGAATTGGAGCGCACCGAGCCGCTGTTCCGGGAGGTCGCCGAGCGTGCGGCAGCATTGCCGGGCGTGCATGCCGCAGGCCTGGTGCAGGCGCTACCGATGGTCGACGATTACGTTCTGACCCTCGAATTCGAGGGTCGACCCGAGCCGCTGCCGGGCGAGTCCGAGAACGCGATTTACTACGCGATCTCCCCGGGCTACCTCGACGCCATGGGCATCCCGCTGGTCCGGGGTCGCGGCATCCTGCCCACGGATTCTGCGGACGCACCACAAGTGGTGCTCGTCAGCGAGTCCTTCGCAGCCCAGCACTATCCGGGCGAAGACGCTCTCGGCAAGCGCATCAACATCGGCCGCGGCGATGAGTGGCGCGAGATTGTCGGCGTCGTCGCCGACGTCCGCCAATACGGGCTCGATGCGCGGCTCGAACCACAGGTCTATGCGGCGTTCGCGCAGGTCCCGTTCTACACGGCGTTCCTGGTCGTCGGTTCGTCCATGCCGCCGGCATCGCTGACGGGGCCGGTGCGGGCCATCGTCGCGAACATCGATGCCGACCAGCCGGTCGGGGAACTCCGCTCACTCGCGAGGGTGATCGAGGACAGCCTCGCCGACCGGCGCTTTGCGGCGTGGTTGATCGGCGGTTTTGCGGCGACCGCATTGCTACTCGCCGCCATCGGCCTCTACGGCACGCTCGCGTACTCGGTGCGTCAGACCGTGCGTGAAATCGGCGTCCGCCTCGCGCTCGGCGCACGACGCGCGGATGTCATGCGCGGCGTGCTGAAGCACGGCATGGCGCTCGCGGGCATTGGAGCGATGGCCGGGCTGGTAATCGCCGTGATCGGCGCGCGCGTCCTCGAGTCGTTCGTGTTCGGCGTCAGCGCACGCGACCCAGCGACGCTCACCGCGATTATCGCACTGATGCTTGCCGTCGCATTCGCGGCGAGCGCGCTGCCTGCGTGGCGCGCGACGCGGATCAATCCGATGGAGGCATTGCGAAATGAATGATCTGAGGTATGCGTTCCGCCAGCTCACGCAGCGGCCGCTTCTCACTGCGGTCATCGTCGTGACGCTCGCGTTCGGTATTGGCGCGAATGCGGCGATGTTTTCGTTGTTCTATCAGGTGCTGTTGCGGCCGCTGCCGGTCAACGCCGCGGGCGAGCTCGTGAACATCGGTTCGCCCGGCCCGAAGCAGGGCTCGGTGTCATGCGGCAACGCTGGTAGCTGCGACTACGTGTTCAGCTATCCGATGCTGAAGGACCTCGAACGCGAGCAGACGGTCTTCACCGGCATTGCAGCGCACCGTGGATTCGGCGCGAACATCGCGGTCGACGGTGTTGCGGCATCCGGTCAGGGCATCGTCGTGTCGGGCGATTATTTCAACGTACTGCAGCTGATACCGGCGCTCGGCCGGCTGCTCGGGCCGCAGGACAACGTGCAGGTCGGCGAAGGTCGAGTCGCGGTGCTGAGCTACGACTATTGGCAGAACACGATGGGTGGCGACGGAGCCGTGCTCGGCAAGTCGCTGATTGTGAACGGGCAGTCGCTCGAAATCGTCGGCGTGGCGCCTGATGGCTTCAACGGCACGACGATCGGACAGCGACCGCAGGTCTTCGTGCCGATGACGATGCGTAACGAAATGGAGCCCTATTTCCCGGCGTCGATGGACAACCGGCAGTCGTACTGGTTGTATCTGTTCGCGCGCCTGAAGCCCGGCATCACGCCCGATCAGGCGGAGAGCGCGATCAACGTCCCGTATCGCGCGATCATCAACGAAGTCGAGGCGCCGCTGAATTCCGGCATGGGTCCCGAGTCGTTCGAGCGCTTCAAACAGCGCGTCATCGAGCTTGACCCCGGTGAGCGCGGCCAGAGCGATACGCCCGATGACGCCCGGCTGCCGCTCACGCTGCTGCTCGGCGTGACGGCGCTCGTGCTCGTGATCGCCTGTGTCAACATCGCCAACCTGTTGCTCGCGCGCGGTGCCGCGCGCGCTGGCGAAATGGCGGTGCGCGCGTCCATTGGCGCAAGCCGTTGGCAAATGGTACGGCAGCTGCTGACCGAGGCGGGCCTGCTGGGCCTCGTTGGCGGTGCGCTCAGCTTGCCGGTCGCCATCGGCACGCTCGCCCTGATCGCGAGCCTGATGCCGGGCGACCCCGCTAACACCATGTCGACGTCGCTCAGCACGCCCGTCGTCTTGTTCACGCTCGGCGTGGCGTTCGCGACCGTGTTGATCTTCGGCTTGCTGCCTGCAACCCAGGCGACGCGCGTCGCGCCGGGCGCGGTTTTGAAAGGACAAGCAGGGCAGTCCGGTGGCGGCCGCACGATGACGCGGTTTCGCGCCGTACTCGCCACCGCGCAGGTTGCGTTCTCGATGTTGTTGCTCGTGCTGGCGGGATTGTTCACACAGAGCCTTGCGAACGTGAGTCGGGTGGATCTAGGTATGCAGATCCAGTCCGTCGCGACGTTCTCGATCGCGCCCGTGCTCAGCGGGTATGAGCCGGCGCGGTCGCGCGCATTGTTCGAGCGTCTCGACGATGAGCTGGCGGCCATTCCGGGTGTCGCCAGCGTCGCGTCTTCGATGGTGCCCGTCGTTTCGGGTGACAATTGGGGCAACAACGTCACCGTCGAGGGCTTCGAAGCCGCGCCCGACGCACAAGTCACGTCACCGTCGTTCAACGCGATTTCGCCCGGCTTCTTCCGGACGCTGCAGATACCGTTGCTTGCCGGGCGTGATTTCACCGACGCCGACGCGGTCGGACGACCACAGGTCGTAATCGTGAACGAGACGTTCGCGCGCATGTTCGCGCTCGACGACCAAGCGGTCGGCAAGCGCATGTCGCGCGGCTCTGGCGGCGAGCTGAATATGGAAATCGTCGGCGTCGTGCGGGATGCAAAATACAGCGACGTGAAACAGGTAGTGCCGCCGCAGTTCTTCGTCCCGCATAAACAGAATGCGGGTCTCGGCTTCATGAACTATTACCTGCGCACCAACCTTGCGCCCGACGAGATTCTCGCGGCGATTCCTCGCGTCGTCGCGGAGCTCGACCCGAACCTGCCGGTCAATGGGCTCGCAACGATGCCGGACGTGATTCGGGACAACGTGTTCATGGATCGACTGATCGGCATGCTTTCCAGCGGCTTCGCCGTGCTCGCGACGCTGCTCGCTGCTATCGGCCTCTATGGTGTGCTCTCGTACTCAGTGTCACAGCGGACCCGGGAAATCGGTTTGCGGCAGGCGCTTGGCGCAACGCCCACGGGCGTGCGCGGCATGGTCCTTCGCCAAGTCGGCTGGATGGCTGCGATCGGAGGATTGATCGGGCTCGTCGTCGCGGTGTTCCTTGGCCGGGCGGCCGAGGCGATCCTTTACGGGTTGAGTGGGTATGACCCATTGGTGTTGATCGGGTCGGTCGCGGTGCTCGCGGCGGTCGTTCTGTGCGCGGGCTATCTGCCTGCGCGTCGCGCGTCGCGCATCGCGCCGATGGAGGCGCTACGTTATGAATGAGATGAGGCTTGCTCTGCGCGCGCTCGCCGCGCGCCCCGGCTTCTTCGTGGTGTGCGTGCTGACGCTCGCGCTCGGCGTCGCGAGCGTTTCGGCGATTTTCAGCGTTGTGAACGGCACGCTATTGAAACCGCTGCCGTACCCCGACGCGCACGAAATTGTCCGAATCAACCGCACGCAAGGCCAGTGGGGCGGTCCGATTTCGATGCAGGCGCTTGAGGATTGGCTCGACGGCTCCGAGGGCTTGCTGGAGACACTCGGCGCGTTCACTTCCCGCACGGTGAACCTCAGCGGCGCTGACGGTGACGCTGAGCGTCTCGCCGCCTACGCCGTCACCGCCTCGTTCTGGGACGTGATGCAACTCGGCCCCGCGACCGGTCGGTACTTCAATGCCCACGAAGACAACGCGAACGAGCGCGTCGTTGTGCTCGGGTATGCGTTCTGGGCGCGCCGCTACGGGGCCGACCCCGGCATCGTCGGGCGTGACATCCAGTTGAACGGCCAGTCGTATCGCGTCGTCGGCGTCACACCGGAGACATTCCGATATCCCGGCGGCACGCAAGTTTACATTCCCGTTGGCAGAGACCCGGCTGCGATGACCCGCGGGTCGAACTTCTTGTTCGCGGTCGGCCGAATTGCCCCAGGCGCCGACCTCGCACAACTCGAAGCGGCGCTCGCGACTGTGAATGCGAGGCTCGCTGCGGAATTCCCGGAGAGCCACGCGAATCTTGGCGCGCGACTCAACTTGTTGCCGACGCTACTGAACAGCGGTGTCCGTCAGCCGCTGCTGATGATGCTCGGTGCGGCGGCGATGGTGCTGCTGATCGCCTGCGCGAACCTCGCGAACCTGTTGCTCGCACGCGGCAGTCACCGCGCGCACGAACTCGCCGTGCGCGCGGCGCTCGGCGCAGGGCGCGGCCAGTTGATGCGCGTCTCGCTTGCAGAGGCACTCGTGATTGCGGTGACCGGTGGCATCCTTGGCGTCGGTCTCGCCGCAGTCGCGGTGCCGGGTTTGCTGTCGCTCTCGCCCGACATCATCCCGAGCCACGGCGCGCCCGGCGTGGACACGCTCGCGGTCGTCGTTTCGCTCGCGGCGACCGTGATCACCGTCATGGCGTTCGCGCTCTGGCCCGCGCTTCGTAGCGCGTCGGTTTCCGGCGCCGAAGCGATGCGCGACGACGGTCGGACGAGCGCTGGCGCCTCGAAGGCGCGGGCCCGCTCGATACTGGTCGCCGGCGAGGTTGCGCTGTCATTGACGCTGCTGGTCGGCGCGGGGCTCCTGATCGAGAGCATGCGGCAACTCTCGAATGTCGATACCGGCATGCATGCGGGCGGTGTACTGACCGCATCATTCCTCGTCGATGGTGTGCCACCGGTTCCCGGCGAGTCCATCTTCGAAGGGTTCAATCGACACGTCGAACACGTCGCGCCGCAGGTCGACCGAATTGTCACGCGTGTCGCAGCGATTCCCGGCGTCGAACGTGTCGGTGTTACCGATGCGCTGCCGCTGTCGGGCGTCAACAACACCAGCTCGAATGTCACGATTGTCGGCCGAGAAGTTGCCGACGGTCAGCCGGGCCCGGGCGCGACCTGGCGCTTCGTGAACCCTGATTTTGCGCCGTCACTCGGCATCGCACTGGTCGCCGGCCGTAATCTCACCGACGCCGACTTTCGTGTCGGCGGGGTACCGAACTCGGTACTGGTCAACGAAACGTTCGTGCGTCGCTACCTGGCCGACGTGGACCCGGTCGGCCAACGCATGACGTTCTTCGACATGAGCGAGAAGACCATCGTCGGCGTCGTTGCCGACACGAGCGGGCTCGGGTTAGACCGTGACCCGCTCGCGGAGGTCTACCTGCACAGCGGCTTCACGCCGTTCCGGCAGTTCTACCTGTCGGTGAAGGTCGCGGGAGAGCCCACCGCCTACGCGGAATCGCTGCGCCGCGCAATTGCCGAGGTCGAGCCGTCGGTTCCGGTGTTCGAGGTGCGCTCGATGGACGCGTTGATCGGCGGCCCGATTCGGATCCGTAGCTTCAACATGACCCTGATGAGTGTGTTCAGCGGTGTCGCGGTGCTACTCGCGGCGCTCGGCCTCTATGGCGTCATCAGCTATTCAGTCGAACAGCGCCGCCGGGAAATCGGCATCCGATTGTCGCTGGGCGCTGCGCCACCGCGTATACGTCGCCTCGTCCTCGCGGACGGCGCGCGCCTCATTTTCGCGGGCACTGTCGTCGGCCTCGTGGCGGCGTTTGCGCTCGCACGGGTTATCGCGTCGCAGCTGTATGGCGTCACGCCGACGGACCCGTTTGTTTTCGGTGTAGTCGTACTCGTACTGATTACCGTCGGCTTGATTGCGGTCATCATCCCTGCGCGCACCGCGTCCCGAATCGCGCCGATGGAGGCACTTCGCTATGAGTAGACTTTGGTTTGACCTGAAAATGACGATGCGCGCGCTGGTGCGCAGTTACGGTTTCGTCGCAATCGCCGTCACGGTGATGGCGCTCGGGGTCGGCGCGACGACCTTCGCGTTCACGGCAATCAACGGCGTGGTGCTCACGCCGCTCCCGTATCCGGAGCCGGAGGAACTCGTTCATATCGAGCTTGCATCGGCCGACGAGCCGAATGGTTTCGAAATCGGACTGCATGACCTCGCGGACCTCGGCGCGCAGCAAACCTCGTTCGAGTCGCTGTTCGCGTACTACAACGGCACCGTGAACGTGAGCGGCGACGAGCAGCCCGTGCGTTACGACGGCATTTTCGTCTCGGCGAACGCGCTCGAGCAGATCGGCGTTGCCCCCGAGCTCGGCCGTGTGTTCGTCGAAGGCGAGGATGCACCCGGCGCGCCGCTGTCGGTCGTGATCGGCTGGAACCTCTGGCAGCAGGACTACGGCGGCACTCCGGCGATTGTCGGTACGCAAGTCCGCGTGAACGGCACACCGGCCACCATCGTCGGCGTGATGCCACGCGGTTTCCAGTGGCCGGTCCGCAACGACATCTGGGTGCCGATGCAGCAGGACCTGGATGCGCTACCACGCGGCGAGGCGATCACGGTCGAGGGCTTCGGGCGCCTGCGTGAAGGCGTGAGCCTTGAGCAGGCCCGCGCCGAGTTCGCGACGCTGTACGCGGCGATTCTGGCCGACAATCCTGACTGGAACGTCGGCGCCACGACGGACCTCAACGAATATCGCGACGAGTTCGTCGGTAATCAGACGATGGGCATCCTGTCCGCAATGCAGGTCGCGACCTTTCTTGTGTTGCTCATCGCGTGCGCGAACGTCGCGAACCTGATTCTCGCGCGCACGGTCAGTCGTCGGCGCGAGTTGTCGGTGCGCACCGCGCTCGGCGCGAGCCGGTGGCGGCTTGTCGCCGGCACGCTGTCTGAGAGCATCCTCGTCAGCATCGCCGGTGGCCTCATCGGTATCTCGATCGCCCATGCAGGCGGCAAGGCGGTCGAGCGTTATCTCATCGAGAGCGGCGACGGTTTTCCCTATTGGATGTCGTTCGGCGCCGACCTCCGCGTTGCCGTGTTCGCGATCGGCATCGCTGCGCTTGCCGGCCTCATCGCGGGCGTGGTGCCCGCGCTGCGAGCCGCGCGCAGCGACGTGACCGAGGGCCTGAAGGCGGGTGGGGGCGGTGGCACTAGCGTGTCGCTCGGCAAGCTCACCCGCACGCTGATTACCGTCGAGATCGCGCTGAGTTGCGCGCTACTCGTCGGTGGCGCGCTCACAGTGCGCTCCGTCGTGAACCTGCAGTACGTGTCACCTGGCGGTGACGTCACCGGCGTCATGACCGGCCGGATCGGGCTGTTCGCGTCGGATTACCCGGACGAAGTCAGCCGCCGTCAGTTCTGGGAACGCCTCGAGGCGCGGGTCGCAGAGATTCCGGGCGTGACCGCCACGACCGTGACCACGAGTATTCCGACGTACGGCTCGGGCGGCAACGCGTACCGGCTGGACGGGCAGGAGCCGTCGCCAGACGGCCGGTACCCGTTCACGCGCACGGTGGTCGTGACGCCGGGTTACCTCGACACATTCAAGGTGCCGTTGCTTGCGGGCCGAGACTTTTCCGTGACCGACAACGCCGACGCGCAACCGGTCGCGCTGATCAACAAGACTTTCGCGGAACGCGCGTTTCCGGGCGAGAGCGCCGTCGGCAAGCGGGTGTTGCTCGGGCGCGAGGGTGACCTCGCGCTGACGATTGTCGGCGTGGTCGGCGATGTGTATCACAGCAACCTCGACAACGACATGATGCCGGCGGTCTATCAGCCGCTCGCGCAGACCGACGCACGCTTCATGACCATCGCGGCGCGCACGCCGGGCGACGAAGCCGCGCTCGCCGGTCCGGTCCGTGAGGCGCTGCGGTCGGTCAACCCCGATCTCCCGATTTACTGGCTGCAACCCGCGCAGGTCTGGGTCGATCAGAGCCGATCGGGACCGAGACTGCTCGGCATGATCTTCGGCGTCTTTGGTATCGCCGCCGTGCTGCTCGCGAGCGTGGGCGTGTACGGGGTGCTCGCATTCACGGTCGCGCAACGGACCCGCGAGTTCGGTGTGCGCCGTGCACTCGGCGCCGACAACGGCCGGATCGTGAATCTCGTCGTCAGGCAGGGTGCGTTCCAGCTTCTCGTCGGGCTGCCGATCGGGCTCATTCTCGCGTTCGGGCTCGGGCAGATGTTGCAGGGCGTGCTCGCGAACGTCTCGAGTATCGATCCGGTGAGCTTCCTCGGCGTGCCGCTGCTCCTCGCGTTGGTCGTGATCGCGGCAAGCTTCGTCCCGGCGCGCCGCGCATCGCGCATCGACCCAATGGAGGCGCTGCGCCATGAGTGACGCGATGATTTCCCTGAAGAGCGTCGAGCGCAGCTATGAGACGAAGGCCGGGCGCACGTGGGTGCTGCGCCAGGTCTCGCTCGACATCGCCCCGGGTGAGTTCGTCAGCGTCATGGGGCCGTCGGGGGCCGGCAAGTCGACGCTGCTCAGCATCCTCGGGATGTTCGACAGCGATTTTGGTGGCGAGTACTGGCTCGCAGGGCAGCCCGTCCACGAGTTGCCGCACAAGAAACGCGCGGAACTCGGACGCAAGCACATCGGCTTCGTCTTTCAGCAGTATCACCTGCTCGACGACCTGACCGTGTACGAGAACCTCGAGATTCCACTCTCCTACCGTGACGTCGTGCGCTCGGAGCGCCAGTCGATTGTCGCCGACATGCTCGACCGCTTCGGTATCGTCGGCAAGAAGGACCTGTACCCGTCGCAGCTCTCGGGTGGGCAGCAGCAGCTGGTCGCCGTCGCTCGCGCGATGGTCGCGAGTCCGGACCTGATCCTCGCGGACGAGCCGACCGGCGCGCTGCATTCGGACCACGGGCGCATGATCATGCAGACGCTGAAGCAGTTGAACGACGACGGCACCACCATCGTGCAGGTCACCCACTCGGAAGAAAACGCCGGCTACGGCAACCGCGTGATACGGTTGCGCGACGGCTGGCTCGACGGCTAATCCTCAGCGACGATGCATGGGTTATCGAGCGCGAGATAGCGCACCGGGATTTCGCGGCTTTTTCCGAAGTGGAACACCTTGTTGCGCGTCCACATCGACACCTCGTACGGGTATTCCGGATACAGATGAAGTTGCAGCAAGTGCGTCTCGGTCGGTAGGTCGGTCCCCGGCAGCATCATCACGATGCTCCGGCGATCAAGTGAATGGGAGGGCCTGCCGTCTGCACGCGGCGGCGCTTTGATGGTGGATATCGCACATCGATAATGTAGTCGCTCGACCCGATTGAGAACGCCGTCGGTCGCAGTGAAGCGGTAATGCAAACCCCAGACCAGGCTCTCGCGACGATCGGCGAGGGTGAGTGCATACAAAAGCCTGTTTCCGTCCTCGTCTCGGATACCCGGGTCGAGAACACCGTGCGACGACTCGCAGTCGAGTGGTGTCCGCAGCAGAGCCTGCTCCGCTAATTCAATGCGAGCGAGCAGGGAACTGACATCGGAGGTACCCAGCAGATCAATTCGCGTGACGGACGCTTCGTCGCGTTTGTGCACGGCCACGGCTATTTCCTCTCCGGCGAGGATTGCGACCCACGACTGGCCCAACGCGGCGAATTCATCCGGCTCATGGCCGACGTCCCGCAGCGCGCGCTCGACTTCTACGAATGCTGCGCTGAGGCGTTCGGCGCGCGCGTGAATCTCATCACGCTCAGCACGTTCATCCCGCGACAGCACCCGTTCAGCCACGCCCCGTGGCTTGCCGCCCAGCCCAATGCCGTGTGGCGGTGTGCGCATGCATTCCGGAATCGGGGGCGGTGGGGCGCTTGCACCCGCCAAATGACTCAGTGTCATGAGCAATCCAATGCAAGCGAACCGGGCGTCCATGGGGTAAATTACTACCACAAAACGGGAGAGCTCGGATGACTGGATTGAAGAGGGACCTTCACTACGCGCTGCGGATGTTCCGGCGCACACCGTTTTTCTCGTCGATGGCGACGCTGGTGCTCGCGGTGGCCATCGGAGTCGCGACGGCCGTTTTCAGCCTGTACAACCATCTTGAGGTGCAACCGGTCCCCGGCGTACAGGGTTCGAATCGGTTGGTGTCGATTGGCCTCGTACGGGAAGGGCAGTGGCTGCCGCTGAACTTGACGCAGTACGAGCAGCTTGCCGAATCGCTGACCGGCGTCGACGCGTTGTTCGCGGTCGGTTTTCCTTTCCGAGCGGAAGCCCACGTGAACGGAGCCGACATTGACGCGCGCGTCAGGGGTCTCGGCCCCGACAGCTTCGCTGCGCTCGGCGTACCGCTATTGCTTGGCGTTGACCTCGATGCTGCGAGCAGCGATCCAGAGGCCAATAACATCGTGATCGGCGAGCGTATGTGGCGCCTCCATTTCGACGCAGACCCCGCAGCGATCGGTGCGACGGTGACGCTCGCCGGCACCGACTACCAGGTCGTCGGCGTGGCCGGCGGGGGCTTCCAGGGCGTGCAGCGCAACGCCGGGGACGATGCATGGGTCCCGCTCTACGCGCAGATTGCGGCGCGTCGCGGGCCACCGGGCCCGCCGGGTATATCCGAGGCGGACCGGGAGGCGATGGCGCGCGCGATGTCACGCGTCGCGCCCGCGTTGTACTTGTACGGACGCCTCGCGTCAGGCGTCGCGGCCGATGCGCTGGCACGCGAACTCGATACTGTATTGGCGCGGATGCGCGAGCAGTGGACGAGCTTTTTCCCCGTAGACCTCATCGAGTCCGCCGTCTTTCCAGGTACACCGGTAAGCCCGCGCGCACACACTAATTTAGTGCGACAAACAGAGCTGCTCATTGGCGGCGCGGTGCTCGTCGTCCTCGTCGCGAGCCTGAACCTCGCATCGTTCGTTCTTGCCCGCGGCAGCGGTCGATTACAGGAACTGCGGACGCGTCTCGCAATCGGTGCATCACGGGGTGCGATTGTCCGCCAGCTGTTCGTCGAGGCGGCGGCCCTCGTCGCGATCGCGAGTGCGCTCGGTCTGCTGATGCATTTCTGGCTCAAATCCCTGTTATTGCGGCTCCCTCCGTTCGTTGAGGGGTGGTCACGGATGACGGCGGTCGACAGCGACTGGCGCGTATTCGTGTTCGCGCTCGCGGCTGCGATTTTTGTCGCCTGCATCACGGGCCTGGTGCCTGCATTGCGAATCGCGCAGCAGCCGAGTCTTGCAGCGGCGTCGCCTACGGCGGTCGGGCGGCATGCTGGCAGATTGCAGCCGCTGCTTGCGCTACAGGTGTTCGCGGCGACGCTGATCGTTCTCGCGGGCGCATTGTTCGTCGCGGAACTCTGGCGGCTTGAGCGCGCTGATGTCGGCCTGGACCCCGTCGGTGTCCACGTGGTCACAGCGGGCTGGGATCGGCGTGCGGGCGGGTCGTTTCGATTCGATGAGGAGCAGGGAAGAGCGATGAAGGCAGATTTCGATGCAAGACTCGGAACGCTCCCCGGCGTCGATGAGTTTGCGTTTGCGGGACATATACCGGTCGTCAGCGGAAATCTGATGTTGAATGTGGTCGATCTCGCGGCGGTCGAGCAGCCACCGGAGCAGCGAAGACGCGCGTATTCAAATTCCGTATCACCGGGCCTTTTCCGGCTATTGCGGATTCCGATGTTGCACGGTCGCCCGTTTGCCGACCTCGAGCGAACGGAAGTCGTTGTCAGCAAAATGCTCGCGGAACAGTTGTGGGGGAGGGCCGACGTTATCGGGGAACAGTTTCATCCACCCACGGGTGTCAGCTTCAGTGGTGGCACGATGGTGATGGCGCGCAATGCCGCTGGCGAGTCGCCGCCGCGCGAGACGTTTACGGTCGTCGGGGTGGCAGGCGATGTCGGGGTCGATCCGCAGCCGATCTATTACCGGTCGCTCGGTTCAGCATTTGTCGGCGCGACCGTCATCGTGCGCGGATCGGTCGCGCCGGAAGTGCTGCAACCGCTGGTTGAGGAGCTGACCTCGAAACACATGCCGGCGAGGACCGTCGAATCGGTGAGGCCGATGGATGAAATGATCCACGACTTGTTCCGCGGCGAGCGCGCCCGCAGCCGCTTGGCGGTCGGCGCCGGTATGCTGGCGTTGGTGCTGACGATGATCGGCCTGTATGCGTCGATGCAGCACACCGTCGAGACGCGTCGCGGGGAGCTTGCGGTGCGCAAGGCCATCGGCGCAAGCGACGACACCATCGTTGCGATGATACTGCGGCGCGCGCTCAGCATCGTCGCGCTGGGGGCCGTCGGCGCGCTACTGTCGGCAATCGTATTCTCGGAGCGCCTGAGCGGGTTGCTATTCGGGTTGGACGCCACCGACCCGCGGGCGTGGGGCGCGACGATTGCGGTCATCTGCGCGACGGGCGCGCTGGCCGCGTGGTTGCCGGCTCGGCGTGCCGGCAAGGTCGACCCAGCGGTCGCGCTCCGTTACGAATGACACCGACAGGCGCGCGTGGAACATCAGCCAGCTCGTGATGCCGATCAGTTTCGCGCCGTCTTCGATGAGATAGAAACCGGGGATGTAGACGACGCCATCGAGGCGGTCGATCCCGAGCGAGCCGGCGAAGCTGCCGAATGTGACGAGCACGAGCCAGTACTCCGCACGAAGCAGCAGATGACGGTAGTGGACGATGTAGTAGGCGAGCGCGAGCGCGTACGCGCCGTACACCAAGTACTCAGGAATGCCGAGGTACACCGGGAACGCGTTCTCGTGCAGGAGCAGCCAGTCGTCCGCCAATAGCATCAGCGTGATGCCGCCGGCAGTCAGCCAGAACCCGCGCGCGAGCGGCTGTACGGCCGCGGTATAAAGGCACAGCGCGGCGGCACAGGCCCACAGCATGAGGCCGAGCGTCGACAACGCGCCGGCGTACGCGGGCCCACCGAGCACCGCCGCGGTGTCGCGGAGCATGTCTTCCGGCGGGATACCCCATACGAGCTTGCCGACGACCGGGACACAGAGGACCAGAAGAATGAGGGTGAAGCCCGTGAGTACCATCCGTGGCGGCTGTTTCATATCAATGAGACCTCGTCGCGAATCCAGAGGCATGGATGTAATTGCGCCCGCCGACGACGAACGCGTGTGCGTACAGGGCGAGGCTCGGCAAAGGATCGGTCCAGTCCCAGGTGAGCTTGTAGTCGGCCCGCCAATGCGCGGCTGCAGACTCGCGCAGCAACGCGCGGATGCTACGGGGAGCGGGCACGCCGTCCTTGATTCGCGCACTCATTCCCCGGAGATCACCGAGCAGCCAGTGGAAGCGTCGTCCGGCCGGATACGCGCCAAGCGGCGCCGTGGTCGGCTCGATGGCGAGCCTCGGAAAATCCACACCGCAGCGCACCGCGAGTTCGCACGTCGCATCCAGCCGGGGATTGAGCTCGAGGAACGCGCACGTGCCATCCTCATCGTTGACGAGGAACTGCGTGCAGCCGACGCCGTCATAGCGCAGTCGCTCAACGAGCGCAGCGGTATACGCATACAAGTCGCGGGACGGCGGGACGGAGGCGCCCTCGACACCGAAGCCGGTGCCGTCAGGTTCATCCGTACGCAACACACGCTGCTCGAAGTATGCGGTGATGCGACCGTCGCTCGCGGCGAACTGACAGTTATGTCGCGCGCCGTCGAACCACGCCTGCACCACCAGTGGATACCGCGCCCCGCCGAGCGTCACGCGCCAGCGTTCGAACGACTCGTCAGACCGGATGATCAGCGCTTTGCGGCCATCCAGGAGCCGCGTGGAATCCGGGCACTTGACGACCAATGGGATGCCGATGTCGGTGACGCAAGCCTGGAGTTCGAGAAAGTCCTGCGCGGTTGCGCTACGCATCTGTGGGATGTTCAACGTCCGGGCCAGCGCGTAGCTCGTGGGCTTGTCAAGGCACGCGGATAGCGTATGAGGGGGCGGCATCGCCAATTGAATCCGATGTTTGAGATGTTCACGGCACGCGAGCAGCGCGAGGAGGTCGGATTCACCGACCGGGAACACCCAGCGGATGTCGCGCCGTCGCGTGAGCAGGGCGTCGAGTGCCGCGGCGAAATCAGCCGTGCGTCGCGGGTCAGGATGTCTCCAGGTTCCGTGGGCGTGGCGCGACAAGGCCGCGAACGCCCGTCGCGCGTGCTCGCCGACGATGACCGTACGGCCTGACCCCGCGAGCGACCTGACGACGGCGATAGTCTGCTGGTAGTCCCCGATGACGAGAACGGCTTCGTTCACGGATGCCTCCTTGCATGACGTGCGCTTCCATGATGGCAATCACCTACAGACCGGGCAATCGGGCCATTCACTCGTCATGGTGTAGGGCATACTATTGATTATGGAAACACGCGCACCAAGAATCTTCGTCGCCGACGACCAGCGCGACGTACTCGAGGCCCTGCGGTTGCTGCTGAAAGGCGAGGGCTACCAGACAGAGACGTTCAATCACCCGGGCGCGCTACTCGAAGCACTGCGCGCGAGCGCAGCCGACGCGGTATTGATGGATCTCAATTACACGCGCGACACGACGTCGGGCGAGGAGGGGCTCGACGCGATCGCGCGCATCCGCGCGTTCGATGCGTACGTGCCCATCGTCGTGATGACCGCGTGGGGGACCATCGAGCTCGCGGTCGAAGCGATGCGGCGCGGTGCGCAGGACTTCGTCGAGAAGCCCTGGGATAATCCGCGGCTGCTCACGGTCATGCGCACGCAAGTCGCGCTCGGCCAGGCACTGCGACGCACGCGCGCTCTCGAGACGGAGAACCGGCAGTTGCTGTCAGCGGATGGTGACCTCGTCGCCAACTCACGCGTCATGAAGCCGGTGATGGACATGGTCACACAGGTCGCGCCGTCCGACGCGAACGTGCTCGTGACCGGCGAGAGTGGTACAGGCAAGGGTGTCATCGCGCGCATGATCCACGATCGCTCGAAGCGACACGACAGCAGCCTTGTTGTCGTGAACATCGGGAGCCTCGCGGAAACCGTGTTCGAGAGCGAGATGTTCGGTCACGTGAAGGGCGCGTTCACGGATGCGAAGACGGACCGCGTTGGGCGTTTCGAACTCGCGGACGGCGGCACATTGTTCCTGGACGAAATCGCGAACATCCCGCTGGCCCAGCAGGCGCGGCTGCTGCGCGTCCTCGAAGATGGCGAGTACGAGCGGCTCGGGTCGTCGCGCACGCTCAAGACCGACGTGCGTGTGATTGCGGCGACGAACGCAGACCTCGACGAGGAAATCGAAGCGGGCCGGTTCCGCCAGGATTTACTGTATCGCCTGAACACCATCCATATCCACTTGCCACCGCTACGCGATCGTCACGAGGACCTGGTTGAACTCGCGCAGCGCTTTTTGGTCAAGCACGCGAGCCGTCACCGTTGCCGCGTCGACGGGTTCACCGATGCCGCGCTCGCCGCGTTACGCCGCTATCCATGGCCCGGCAACGTGCGCGAACTCAGCCACGTCGTTGAGCGCGCGGTGTTGATGTGTCCGGGCAGTGCGGTGACGCCCGCCGACCTGCGACTCGATGCGACGCCGGCGGCCTCTGGACTTCGCGGGCCGGTGACGCTCGATGATGTTGAGCTCGAAGCCATCACGGCCGCGCTACGCCGGCACGATGGTAACGTCGTCGCGGCCGCCGACGAGCTCGGTGTCAGTCGCTCCGCGTTATACCGGCGCATGGAGAAGTTCGGCCTGTGAGGCGCAGGCGCCGGTTGCGGTTTCAGGACCGTGTGCTGCTCGTCACCTTCCTGACGGCGCTGCCGTCCTGGCTCGTCGCATCGATTGCGCTGTTGCAGTGGGAGGCGAGTGAAGCCATCCGCTGGACGACGTTCGGCGCGATTACCGTGCTGCTCATCGGTGGCGCTTTCGCGGTGCTGCGGCGTGTCACCTACCCGTTGCAGTCGCTCGCGAACCTGCTCGAAGCATTGCGCGAGGGCGATTATTCTCTGCGCGGCCGCACCATCGACCCCGAGGACGCGGTCGGCGAAGTCATGATCGAAGTGAACACGCTGAGCCGGACGTTGCACTTCCAGCGGCTCGAGGCGCTGGAAGCCGGCGTGCTATTGCAGAAGATGAGCGCAGAGATCGACATGGCGCTGTTCGCATTCGATGCCGAGCGCAAGCTCCGGCTCGCGAACCGCGCCGGCGAAGCATTGCTAGGCGCCGAGCAGTCGAAGCTGATGGGGCGGACTGCAGAATCACTTGGGCTTGCACCCTTGCTCGACGAACCCTCGGGGCGCATCGTCACGCGCAGCTTCCCCGGTGGCAGTGGGCGCTGGGAAGTCCGTCGGCGCCGCTTTCGCGAAGGAGGCCGCCCCCACGAACTCCTCGTGATCTCTGAATTGAGCCGCGCGTTGCGCGAGGAAGAGCGCCAGGCGTGGCAGCGGCTCGTGCGAGTGATCGGGCACGAACTCAACAATTCGCTCGCACCCATCAAGTCAATGGCGGCGACCTTACAGTCGTTGCTGAAGCGCGAGCCGCTGCCGCACGACTGGCGGGACGATGTCGCCTCGGGTTTGTCGGTCATTGGTGACCGCGCCGAGTCGCTCGGCCGCTTCATGGGCGCCTACGCGCGGCTCGCGCGCCTGCCCGCACCGACGCTGCAAGCGGTCGATTTCGGCGCCCTCGTGCGTCGCGCGGTGTCGTTGCAAAGCGGCGCGCGCATCACGATCAATTCGGGGACGACTGCGACGCTCCGCGCCGATCCGGACCAGCTCGAGCAGATGCTGATTAATTTATTGAAGAATGCTGTCGAGGCGAGCGGCGAGCTGGGTGGCGTGCGTGTCGGTTGGCGGCGCGTCGGCGCAATGCTGGAGCTCGAGGTCGATGACGACGGACCGGGCATCGCGCGCACCGACAACCTTTGGGTGCCGTTCTTCACGACGAAGCCGGGCGGCACCGGCATCGGGCTCGTGCTGTCACGTGAAATCGTAGAGAACCACGGCGGCTCGATCGCGTTGGAGAACCGGCACGACCATCGCGGCGCCGTCGCGCGCGTGCGGCTGCCGCTGACCTAAGCCCGCATTGCGGACTAAGTCGACCCCAGCGGCGTGAACTGCCCCGCGATTTCCAGCACGATGCCTATCTCGTACTGGATGCGCCAAGTCACGGCGTGCAATGACGCTCGAAATAGCCAGAGCACGGCCAACGAGGTCAGCAGCACGAGCGGTGACGCGAGGCTTGCGAACGCGCGCGGGAGCTTCGGTGCGAGCGCATCGACCACGATCGTGTAAAAGAACTTCAGCACAAACCACGCCACAAAAAGGCTGATGGGTCCGCCGATGGCGAGGGCAAGAACGACGAGTACGGCTGCCCGGGGACCGAGATCCGCGGTCGCGGTGTTGGCGGGGAGGTCGGCCGCTGGCATCGCAAGCAGATAGAACGCCAACACAGCGGCCCATGCCCACGCGAACCAGACGGCGGAGGTTCCGACTGCGTTCACGACCCAGCGAAGCCGTTCGGCGCGTTCGCTGGCAATGAACGCTTCGCAGTCGGCAATCGCGCCCTGGATCGCGCGGACCAGTTCCCTGGCAAGTCCAACCTGATCGGCTCTGTTTGCCGTCGGCTCGGATGACATAAGACACCTCCTTGGTCAGCGTCGGTGGGTGAGGCCGGTTGCTGCGACAATCGCGAGCGTGGAAAACAGGAACCCGGGCACAAGCTCATAAAGGTCGAAGATCGGTGCACCGCCGCGGAACATCGGCCACACGATCGTGGTCGTGCCGCCGACGAGGATGCCGGCGAGCGCGCCCGCGCGGTTCATGCGCGGCCAATACAGCGACAGAATCACAGCTGGCCCGAATGCGGCGCCGAATCCCGCCCATGCCCACGCAACGAGTTCCAGTACCCGGCTCTCAGGATCGCGCGCGAGCCATAGCGCGACGAGCGCGATTGCGAGAACGCCAGCGCGTCCGGCCCACAGTGATTCACGTTGTCCCGCGTCGCGGCGCAATACGCCCTTGTAGAAGTCCTCGGCGAACGCGCTCGACGAAACCAGGAGCTGTGCGGACGCCGTGCTCATGATTGCCGCGAGAATCGCCGCGATGCACAACCCCGCAATCACCGGCGGGAAGAAATCGACGGCCATATATATGAAGACCTTCTCTGCGTCTGCCCCGGGGAGCGTCCGGTCGAGCGCCGCGAGGGCGGTCACGCCGACGATGAGCGCTGCGGCGAGCACCGTGACCTGCCAAGTCATCGCGATCCGCCGTGCGGCGCCGATTTCGGCCGGGTCACGGATCGCCATGAAGCGCGCGAGGATGTGCGGTTGACCCGCGTAGCCAAGGCCCCAGCCGAGCAGGGATGCGATGCCGACCCATCCGATTGCAGTGCCGGTGATGGAGGTGAAGGGGTCGAGCAGTTCCGCATTCAGCGCATCGAGCGAGCCGCCGAGACCCCCAAAGCCGCCGACCTCGACCAGGCCGACTACGGCGACAATCACCAACGCGAAGAACATCAACGTGCCCTGCAGGACGTCGGCCCACGAAATCGCGAGGAAGCCGCCGAAGAACGTGTAGACGATGATCGACGCGCCGCCGAGCCCAAGTGCCCACAGGTACGGTACGCCGAACAGCGCTTCGAACAGCTTGCCGCCGGCGACGAAGCCCGAGCTCGTGTACAGCGCGAAGAAGAACAGCACGAACGCCCCGGCGATGAGGCGCAGCGCGCGGGACTCGTCGTTGAAGCGGCGCTCGAAATAATCCGGTAGCGTGAGCGCATCGCCGAGGCGTTCTGTCGCCTCGCGCAGCCGCTGCGCGACGAATCGCCAGTTCAGATAAGTCCCCACAATCAGCCCGACGACCATCCAACCGGCCTCGAAGCCTGCGAGATACGCGAAGCCGGGCAGGCCCATCAGCAGCCAGCCGCTCATGTCGGACGCCTGCGCGGCGAGCGCGGTCACCCAGCGGTTCAGTGAGCGTCCGCCAAGTATGAAGTCGGAGAGGTTGGCGGTTCGACGATAGGCGAGGTAGGCCAGCACGAAAATGACGCCGAGGTAGGCCGCAAAGGTCCCGATAATCGTGCTCGCATTGTCAATCATGCCGCGCCCCCAGGAACTTCAATGTCGCGATACTATCAGAGGGAAAAACCCGGAGGTGGACGATGACGAGAGTTTGGGTGCTGGTGTTGGGGCTCATCGGCGGTGCCGCGATGGCGATGCCGCCGCCGCCGACGGTATTCGCGATCACGGGCGTTACGGTCGTGCCGATGGACACCGAGCGGGTGGTCGATGGACAGACGGTCATCGTCCGAGACGGACGAATCGAGGCTATCGGACCGGACCTTGCCATCCCGAAGGATGCGATGACGATTGACGGCCGCGGCCGTTTTCTGATGCCGGGTCTCGCCGAGATGCACGCGCACGTGCCCCCACAAGCGCACGACGCGCAGCTGATCGAGGATACGCTGTTCCTGTACGTCGCTAACGGCATCACGTTCGCGAGGTCGATGCTCGGCGCGCCGCACCATCTCGAATTACGCGAGCGCGCCGCGCGGGGTGAGATCGTGTCACCGCGCATCTACACCTCCGGCCCGTCGCTGAACGGCAATTCCGTGCCGACGCCGGTGGCTGCGCGCGAGATGGTCGCTGAGCAGAAGCGTGCCGGCTACGATTTCCTGAAAATCCACCCAGGCCTCGATCGGCCCCGTTATGACGCAATTGTCGCGGCCGCCGACGAGCACGACATCCCGTTCGGCGGACATGTACCCGCCGCGGTGGGCCTAGCGCGCGCGCTCGAGGCGGGCCAGGCGACCATCGACCATCTCGACGCGTTCTTTCCGCCCCTGCTGCGCGGCGGCGCGTCGCTCGCGGATACCGAATCGATGTTTTTTGGCTGGAACCTTGCAGGGGAGGTCGACGAGTCGAAAATCGAGCCGCTCGTGCGGCGCGTACGCGACGCACGCGTGTGGATCGTCCCGACCGAGGCGTTGATGCAGCACTTGCTGTTGCCGGAACCGAGCGCCGAGCGGCTCGCGCAGCGCGACATCATGCGCTACGTGCCGCGTGCGACACGTGCGCAATGGGTCGAGGCGAAGAGAGGCATGATTCGGCAGGCAGCTTATGATCCGGCGCTGGTTGCACGATTCATCGACGTCCGCGCGAAACTGATGAAAGCGTTGCAAGACGCGGGCGCCGGGCTGCTGCTCGGATCCGATGCGCCGCAGGTGTTCAATGTGCCGGGATTTTCGATCCACGATGAGCTGCGCATGCTCGTCGACGCGGGGCTTACGCCGTACGAGGCACTCGCGACCGGTAATGTGAACGTCGCGCGATTTCTCGGTGAGTCCGATGAATTCGGTACCGTTGAGATCGGCAAACGCGCGGACCTCGTTCTGCTGGAGGCCAATCCGCTCGCGGATGTCGCTAACGCATCGCGGATTGCGGGCGTGATGCTGAACGGGCGCTGGTTACCGGTACGAGAACTTACGGCAGGGCTGGAGCAGATCGCCCAGCGGAACGATTGAGGGCGCGGCGCGCCGCGAGAAACAGCGCGACCAAGCACAACCAGCCGCCTTGACCGCCACCTCCGCTCGGCGCCGGGGCGGGCGGCGGGGGCGGCGTGTCGTCCAGCGCCGTGCACTCGAGCGAGTGGGGCGCGGCGCCGACCGCGCCGACCCACAGGCGCAACGTGCAGTCCGGCACCGTCGCTTGGTATCCGGCCCACGTACCCCCTTGCCAATCGACGGCGGTCGCGGGGTCTGCATCGAGTTTCTGACCGGCGAGGTCATCGGTGTCGATCACGAGGACCGCAGCGGTCGCGGCCGACGGCAGGTCCGCCGGTAAAGTGAATTCGACGGCGTACGCGTCGTCGCGATAATTCAGGAAACCGTCGGCGCCCGGACCCGGGGCGTCGAGCCAAGCGCCGCCGGAGAGGGCGATCGCGCGATTGGCTCCGGTCGTGGCAACTTCCAGGCTGACCGATGGCGTCAGCCGCGCCGTCTGACCCGCGTATTGCGTGATCACGCCGGCGCCGTTGCGCCAACGCATCGGTTTGTCGAACGCGATCCACGCCGTGTACGTTTCGCCGGCGACGAGCGCACCGTCGGTCCGCAACGCAAGCGTGCGCGCGCCGGGCGCGCCCGGAACCCAATCGATACTCCACACCAGCGCGCCGGTCGCGTCGCGGATTTCCGCGGCCACGACCGATGGCGGTCCCGCTTGGTGGTAGAAGCCGAGCAACGACGTCCGCGCGAGCTCGTCACGCACGCGCGGGATTTCACTGTCGGGTGTGATGAAGCCGCTGTGCGATGCGCCGGTGCCGCCGGGGTAGTCCTGACCGCCATTCAACGGTTCCGTTTCGAGCGTCCACGAAGGCACCTCGTGCGCGACTGCGAAATGGTCGGCCGCGGTGCCGATTTCCAAGCCCTGCGGATCCGGCGAGTAGCGGTACTTGTTGCCGGTGACCGCGCGCATGCGAGCCGCGAGTTCCTGAGTACGCGCATTGCGTGCGGCGTTGCCGGTCTGCGGCGCGAAATAGACCTGGGTGAAGGAATGGACGTCCATGAACAGCCGCAGGCGGCCGGCCGGGACGAGTGCCGCAGCGTCGAGCAACGCGTCAACTTCGGGTTCGCTGTGCGCGCTTGCGCCCGCGTAGATGAGGCTGCGTTCCATTCCATTACGCGCATCTGAGCGGAACCCCTGCGGGTGGTTTCGGTTCAGGTCCACGCCGTACATATTGTCATCGACGGTTGTCAGGAGGTCATCGACGGCGCCGCCTGCCGGATGGCGGAGGTTTTTGCGGCGCATTCGCCCATCGCGCGGTACGCGTGGGTCCGCCGTGCTCGTGTCGGGGAATTTCTGCGTCAGCAGGAAGCCATCGACGTTGAGGACAGGAACCAGGATGACCGCAAGATTGTCGCTCAAGTACTGACCGATACCGGCGTCGGCGCGACCTGCAACGAGGCGTTCGAATAGTTCAGCGATGACTTCCGGCGGTTGCCACTCACGCGCGTGGGTGCCACCGACCGCCATCACCGCGCCCTTGGGCTGACCATAGATCGTCGTGTCCGTCGGTGTGCCGATACGATAGGCCCAGATGTCGCGTCCGGCGACCGTCGTTCCGACGATGTACCCCGCGACCTCCGCATGCGTCGCCATCATGTCCTGCTGCGCGGCGAGGAGACTCGCATAAGTACGGAAACCCGCGACCGGCGTCAGCGAATCGACAGGAATCGGGACGGGGTAGCCGAGCGCGATCTCGGTTGCGTTGTTCGTGTCGTTCTCGGTGTAGCGCAAGATGACATCGCCGCAGCCGGCGGCCGTAGGATTCGTGTACTCCCAGTTCTGGTCGAGGTTGCAGGCCGCGGCGGCGAACTGACTCGCGCCGAGCAACAGCGCTGCGAACGCAAGACGCGTCAGCGCAGCCAATCGGTGACCTGAGCGCGCAATGCCGGCGGTGCGTTGGGGTCGTCGGCGAATTTCTGCAACGCGTCGCGCGCGGCACGCGTTCCCGAAAGTTTCAAGCCGAGCGCCGCGCGGCTCCGTGCGAGTGGGGTACCCGGGCCGTGCAGCTTGTCCACCATCGCAGCGATCGCAATCGGGTTTTCGGTCAGCGCGAGCGCGGCGGCGGCGGACGTGCCGAGCCGATCGTCACCAAATTGGTCGAGCAGCCACGTATGTGCGGCGTGGCTCTTGCCGGACAGTTTGCCGATTTGCGCGACGAGTGCAGACGCGAGTTCGCCGCGAGTGGTGCCCGCCACAAGAATCGGCACTGCATCATCGGCGGGAAAAGCCTTCGCGATGCGCGGCAGCATGTGCACGACGATGCCGGGGCGCCCCTGCTCGAGCAGCAGCGTCGCGAGGCCACGGTCAGCCAAACGCTCGACGAGGATCAACGCGAGCGACTCGACCGGTCGACCCGCTTTGAGTGCGTCGCCGAGGCCATTGCGTGCGACCGCGAGATCCGCGTCGCTCGCCGCGGCAAACCCTTGGGCGTAGCCCGCGAGCATCCCCTCGGAGACCGTGTAGTCGATTGTGCCGGATTGGTCGGCGAGCGCGTGCACGGCATGTACGCGGCCGCGTTGGCGTTCCCATTGTTGCAGCGCGAACTTCGCCGCGGCCGCCGTGTCATGCGTCATGATGGCCGTACGATGGCCTTCGTCCGTGCGGAAACCGGGTAGACGATAACCCGCAGCCGCGTGTCGCTCGAGGAGTGGGGCGACCAACGGATCCGGTGTGAAATCCGCGATCGCGATGAGCGCGTCATACATCTGCTGCACGCGCGCCGCGTCCGTCAAGACTTGGTTGTGCTCGAGCCCTTCGATGTGTTCCGCGAGCGCCCGCGTGCGCTCGTCGGTCGCCGCAAAAAGCGGCAACCCGAGCAACAACATCGCCAGCAGGATGCGCATGCGCACCATTTTATACGATACGCGTGCCCGACCACCGGTCGTGCAACGAAGCGTGTTCACGGTCCATCAGCGACCACCACAACCCAAGGCCTGCGAGACCCACGGACGGGATTGCGAGCACAAAGCGGTTCAGCGCATCCCGCCAGGTCAGGGGGGCGCCATCGACCCGAACGACCTTGAGTTTCCAGGCCCGAAGACCCAAGGTCTGGCCGCCGTGGGTCCAGAACCAGCCGAAGAAAACGAACGACACGACGAGGATCCACGCGCGCAACAGGCCGTGGTATTCAACGGCCTCGCCGTCGGTGAACGGCAACCAGACGGCGGTCGCGGCGAACCACAGCGCGACGAGCAGCAAGCCGTCGTACAGCATCGCACCGAGCCGCCGTAGCAAGCGCTTCATCGCCAGGTGACCTCGAACAACACCGGCCACAGCTTGCCGGTGACGAAAACGCGCTTGCCCTCTGAGTCGTACGCGATGCCATTCGGCGACGCGACGGAGACGTCGACCTGTCCAAGCCGTTCGACGAGCGGGCCGAGTTCGATGAACGCAATGACATCGCCGGACATCGGGTCGATTTCCGCGATGCGCGTCGTCTGCCATAGATTTGCGTAGACCTTGCCGTCGATGTACTGCAACGCGTTCAGCCGTGTGACCGGTTCGCCATCCGCGCGCACCACGACGCTGCGTCGTTCGGCGAATGTGTTCGGGTCAATGAAACGGAGCCGATCGCTGCCGTCGCTCGTGATCAACGATTCGCCGTCGAAAGTCAGCCCCCAACCTTCGTCGCGATGTCGATAGCGTATGCGGTCGAGCGGCTCGAACGTGTCGACGTCCCACACGTACGCGTACCGGTTCTCCCAGGTCAGTTGGATCAGACGGCCGCCGACGACCGTGATGTCCTCGCCGAATTCGCGTCGGTCGAGTGAGACGCTGCGCAGGACGATCCCCGATTCGAGGTCGACTTCGCGCAGCGTCGATTCACCATAAAGACCGGTGCTCTCGAACAGCCGACCGTCGTACCAGTGGAGGCCTTGCGTGAACGCCCGTGGGTCGTGCGGATACTCCGCGACGATCGTGACGGGGACGACCGGGACCGCGCAGGCGGGCAGCGCGAACGCGAGCGCGAACAGGATCAGCGATATGGGGCGGAGTCGGTGCATGGTGCGTATGGCGCTCCCTAGGGGACTCGAACCCCTGTTCTCGCCGTGAGAGGGCGATGTCCTAGGCCGCTAGACGAAGGGAGCAGCAACGGCGAGCGTGGTATTATACGCGCGCCGTGCCATCCGACAACCACACCATCATTCCGCGCGCGGACCATATCGTTTCGCGCAGCAGCATCTCCGAAGGCGCCCTCAAGGTTCTGTACCGGCTGCATAACGCCGACTATCGTGCGTGCCTGGTCGGCGGCGGCGTCCGCGACTTGTTGCTCGGTCGTGAGCCCAAGGACTTCGACGTCGCGACCAGCGCGAGCCCCGACGAGGTCCGTGCGCTGTTCCGAAACTCCCGGCTGATTGGCCGGCGCTTTCGGCTGGCCCACGTTCGTTTCGGGAATGAAATCATTGAGGTAGCGACGTTCCGTGGTGCCGCCGACGAGGCGGGCGAAGACGATCAAGGGCGGATCTTGCGCGACAACACTTGGGGCTCGATCGAAGAAGACGCGGTCCGCCGCGATTTCACGGTCAACGCGTTGTTCTATGACATCGCCGACTTCAGCGTCTTGGATTTCGTCGGTGGCCTCGACGACTTGAAGGCCGGCGTGCTGCGGCTGATCGGCGACCCCGAGCGGCGCTATCGCGAGGATGCCGTACGCATGCTGCGCGCGGCGCGCTTCGCGGCGAAGCTCGGCTTCCGGTTGCACCCGGATACCGAGGCGCCTATCGCCGAGTTGCGCAGCTTGCTCGGGGATATCCCACCCGCGCGCCTGTTCGAGGAAACGCTGAAGCTCTTTCTCAATGGCCATGCCGTGCAGAGCTACGAGCATCTGCGGCATCTGGGCTTGTTCGAGATACTGTTCCCCGACACCGAAAAATCGCTCGCGGTCGAGGAGCAGGGATTCCCGCGCATGCTCGTTGTGCGTGCGCTTGAAGGCACCGATGCACGCGTCGCCGAGGGCAAGACCGTGACGCCCGCGTTCCTGTTCGCCGCATTGCTGTGGGAACCGGTGCGCGTGCGCTCGATGGCGCTCATGGCGGCGGGCGAGCCAGAGCTCGTCGCGCTGCAGCAAGCGACCGACGAAGTGCTCATGCGCCAGCTGTCGCGCGTTTCGATCCCCAAGCGATTCAGCCAGCCGATGCGCGAGATTTTCATGTTGCAGGCGCGCTTCACCATGCGCCGCGGCAAGCGCCCGATGCGGCTGCTGTCACACCCGCGGTTCCGCGCCGCTTACGACTTCCTGTTGCTTCGCGCCGCGGTCGGCGAGGCCGAGCAGGAACTTGCGGACTGGTGGACGCAGCTGCAGGAAACCGATGGGCCCGGCCAAGCGGCGTTGATCAGCGACGCGCCCGCGGACCCGGCGGGGGCGCCCAAGAAGAAGCGTCGCCGCCGGCGTCGCAAAAAGAGCGCGGTCGAGTGAGCGCAGGACCGCGCGCCGCGTTCGTGGCGCTCGGCAGCAACCTCGATGACCCGCGCGGCCATGTGGAACGCGCGCTCACTGAACTTCGCACCATCCCCCACACGACGCTCACTGCGCGCTCCCGACTCTATTCTTCGCCGCCGCTCGGGCCTGCTGATCAACCGGACTTCGTAAACGCAGTCGCTGAGCTTGCGACCGCGCTCGCGCCACGCGCGCTGCTCGCGGCCCTGATCGAAATCGAGCAGGCCCATGGCCGCGTCCGGGAAGGGCAGCGCTGGGGTCCGCGGACGCTGGACCTCGACCTGCTCCTGTACGGAGACGTGGTGCAGGACGAGGCGGGGCTTACGCTGCCGCACCCGGGGCTGACCCGGCGTGCGTTCGTCCTGTATCCTCTCGCCGAACTGGCGCCGGATCTGGGGATTCCCGGCGCCGGGCCGTTGCGCGCGCTGTTGGCGCGCGTGCCCGTCGGCGACCTCGCCGTCATCGAGGATTGAGATTCCGATGCGCTCTGAACAACCCGGATTTGTCGTGGTCGAGGGGCCGATAGGCGTCGGCAAGACGAGCCTTGCCGAACGCCTCGCGGTGCGTTTCGGCACCGAACTCTTGCTCGAGGGGCCGGAAGAAAATCCGTTTCTCGAACGCTTCTATCAAGATCCGAAGGGCGCCGCGCTGCCGACGCAGTTGTTCTTCCTGTTCCAACGCGCACAGCAAATCCAGTCGCTGCGCCAGAGCGATATTTTCCAGCCGGTGCGCGTGTCGGATTTCCTGCTCGACAAGGACCGGCTGTTCGCGGAGCTCACGCTCGACGCGGACGAGCTGAACCTCTACCAGCAGGTGTACGACAAGCTCGCGCTCGACGCGCCGGACCCAGACCTCGTGATTTACCTGCAGGCGCCGGTCGACACGCTGATGGGGCGCATCGGTCGCCGTGGCATTGCGTACGAGCAGGCGATCGAGAAGTCATACCTCGAACGCTTGTCGGATGCGTACACGCGCTTCTTCTATGACTGGCACCGCTCACCGCTGCTGATCGTGAACACCGCCGACATCAATCCGATCGACGATGACCGCGACTTCGAGCTGTTGTTCCAGGAAATCTGCAAGGTCAAATCCGGCCGCCACTTCTTCAACCCCGGCCGCCTCGCCGGCTAGCCGACCAGCTGGTGCAAGTTCCCGCGGCCGCTACGGGCTGCAGGTGGGAGCGACGCTCCGCGTCGCGAATGAAACTGCCACGGCGACGGGCGGGTTCGCACCGGTGGCCCGACTTACCGTCTGCTATCCTTGGCCGCCTATGTACACCAAGCCTGAAAAGTCGCCGTCCGGGGTGAAGAAGGTCACGCTGACGACGCTCGCGAAAATGAAAGCCGCGGGCGAGCGCATCGCGAGCCTGACCGCGTACGACGCGAGTTTCGCGGCGCTGCTCGATGGCGCGGGCATCGACGTCGTGCTCGTCGGCGACTCGCTCGGCATGGTGATCCAGGGCCGCGATACGACCGTGCCGGTCACGCTCGACGACATGATTTATCACGCGACAGCGGTCGAGCGCGGTATCGACCGCGCCTTCCTGATGGTCGACATGCCGTTCATGACCTACGCGACGCCCGAGCAGGCGCTCGCGAACGCGACGCGCCTGATGCAGGAGGGCGGGGCGAAGATGGTGAAACTCGAGGGCGGCGTTCAACAGGCCGCGGTCGTCGAGTACCTGACGCAGCGCGGCGTGCCGGTCTGCGCGCACATCGGACTGCAGCCGCAGCTTGTGCACAAACTCGGTGGGTTCAAGGTGCAGGGCAAGCTTGAAGCCGCCGCCGAACAAATGCGCGCGGACGCGCTGACGCTCGAGCGCGCCGGCGCCGACGTCATCCTGCTCGAATGCGTGCCGAGCAAACTCGCGACCGAGATCACCGACTCCGTGCGCGTGCCGGTCATCGGCATCGGCGCCGGTTCCGGTGTCGACGGACAGATTCTCGTCACGTATGACATGCTCGACCTGACGCCGGGCCGCAAACCGAAATTTTCGAAGAACTTCCTGGAGGGCCAGCCCAGTCTCGCCGACGCGGTCCGCGCGTACGCTGCGGCGGTCCGCGACGGCTCGTATCCGGCCGCCGAGCACTGTTTCGACGATTGACCGATGAGGCTCGCGCGGACCCGCAACGAACTCGCCGCGGCGCGCGCGGGCCTTGATGGTCGGGTCGCGCTGGTGCCGACGATGGGCAATCTGCACGCCGGCCACCTCGCGCTCATCGACGCCGCGCACGAGCACGCGGACCACGTCGTCGCGAGCGTGTTCGTGAATCCGCTGCAGTTCGGTCCGTCCGAAGACTTCGGCCGTTATCCCCGTACGCCAAACGAGGACCGCGCCTCGCTTGCCGAAGCCGGCGTCGCGCTCTTGTTCACCCCGAGCACTGCCGAGATGTACCCGGATGGCGTGGACGGCGCGCGGCGGATCGAAGTCCCGGCGTCGCTCGGCGGTATCCTTGACGGAGCCACTCGGCCTGGCCACTTCGACGGCGTCGCAACGGTCGTTCGACTGTTGTTCGACCTCGTGGAACCCGATGTCGCGGTGTTCGGAGAAAAAGACTTCCAGCAACTCCTCGTCATCCGTTGGCTCGTGCACAACTTCCGGCTCCCAATCGAAATCATCGGCCTGCCGACGGTGCGTGAACCCGATGGGCTCGCGCTGAGTTCGCGCAATCAATACCTGTCCGCCGACGAGCGCGCGCAGGCACCTGCGATCTTCACGGCGCTGACCGCAATTGCCGGCGCCATCCGCGAAGGGCATCACGATTGGGACCACCTCGAAACGCACGGTCGCAATGCCCTGACCGGCGCCGGGCTCCGACCGGACTACTTCGAGATTCGCAACGCCGACGACCTGTCGGCGCCGATAGCCGGCGACCCGCTGGTCATCCTCACCGCTGCGCACCTCGGCGAGACCCGCCTGATAGACAACCTGCGCGTTTGAGCGTCAGGTCTTCACCCGAATTGAAAAATCCGGCGACTACGTTTAAATTTTAGGAATGTGCGATACGCGACCAAGCTGATGCCCCCCCCCTGCCCCTATGGTTGAAGGGCTTGCGCGTCGCGTCGTAGCGGACGAAGCGCAGCGCATTCCACCGACCGCGCACGACGCCGACCTGATCCTGGGGGTCTGCGACAAAATGCACCCGCCGCTCTCTCGCCTCGCGGGTACCATCAGCTACCGTGCCCTCCTGTCGCGCGCGCTGGTGCTCGCGAAACCCAAAGCCCAGACCCTCGCTGCGCTTCGTTTCGAATCCGACGGGCATCTCATGTTCGACCCGGAGCATCCCGCCGCGGAATTCCTGAACCGGGACACCGTGAGACAGGATGCAATCGTGCTGGTCACGGAATTCCTGAACGTTTTGATGTTGTTGATCGGCGAAGGCCTCACCGTCCAAATCATTCGCCAGGTATGGCCAGAGGTAAAAATCAAATGACCGTCGAAATCGGCAAACTATCAACCGGTGTGCCCGGCCTCGACGAGATTCTCGGCGGAGGGCTGCCCGAATTTTCTTTCAACATCCTCGGCGGGGGCCCCGGTTCCGGCAAGACCACGCTCGCACACCAAATCATGTTCGCAAACGCAACGCCCGAGAAGCCCGCTATCTACTTCACGATACTCGGCGAACCGTCGATCAAGATGCTGCGCTACCAACAGCAATTCAGCTTCTTCAATTCCGAGATGCTCAATGAATCCGTGCACTTCATCAACCTGAGTCAGCAGGTACTCGATGAATCGCTCGACGTCGTGATGGAAGAAATCCTCCGCGAAGTGATGGCGATCCGTCCGCACTTGGTTGTCGTCGATTCATTCCGCACCGTCGTCCGCAAGGTAACCGCCGGGATCGACGAACTGACACTGCAGAGTTTCGTGCAGCACTTGGCGGTGCAAATGACGACCTGGGAGGCCACCACGTTCCTCGTCGCCGAGTACGACGACGAGGAGAGGCGCGACAATCCGATCTTCACGGTCGCTGACGGTCTGTTCTGGCTGTTCCAGCAGACGGAGCGCAACTCGGTCGTCCGGAAGATGCAAGTGGTGAAGTTGCGCGGCCAGGAATCGGTGCCGGGCATGCACACCTTCCGCATCAACAACGGCGGCCTGCAGACATTCCCGCGCAACCTCGGGCTCGCGGGTCGCGGCGAGGCCGCGCGCGAAGCACCGCGTTTGTCGGTCGGTATCGAGGAACTCGACACCATGCTGGGCGGTGGTATCCCCGCCGGCGACAGCCTGCTAATCGCCGGCCCGTCGGGCTGCGGAAAATCACTGATTGCCACACACTTCGTGGACGCAGGTCTGCGCAACGGCGAGTCCGCAATCATCGCGGTCTTCGAAGAGCGCCCGGAGGACTACGCGCGGCGGGCCGACGAGTTTGGTCTGGACCTCAGCAGGCCGGTGGACGCGGGCAAGCTCGAAATCATCTACTTGCGACCACTCGACCTGTCCGTCGACGAGACGGTCTATGAGCTGCTCGAAGCGGTGAAGCGCACCGGCGCGACGCGCGTCGTCGTCGACTCGTTGGCGGGCTTCGAGATGGCATTGGCACCCGGGTTCCGCATCGATTTCCGCGAGGCGCTATACCGAATGATCGGCGCGTTGACCGCCGCGGGCGTCACGGTCGTCACGACGGTCGAAGTCGCGGAGAGTTTCACCGAAATCGAATTCAGCGGTTACACCGTTTCCTTCCTCAGCGATGACATCATCCGGCTGCGGTACGTCGAGTTCGACGGCGAGGTCGGCAAGGTCATGTTCGTCGTCAAGATGCGCGGCGGTGACCACAGCAAGGAAATCCGCCGTTACCAGATCCGGCCCAACGGAATAGTCATCTCACCCGAGCCGCTGCGCGGCTATCACGGTTTGCTCACCGGGATACCTAAGCTTCCCAAAAAAGAGTAAACCTTTCACTTGCCCGCGGCTCATCGACAATCTGCGGGTGTGAGGTCTATCCTCGTGGCATATCACCTGCAGGGAGTGCGCGATGATCACGTCACTTTTCAGTTCGGCCGTACTCGGCGCGATACTCGTCGCGCCGACCTTCGACACCACCGCCGTCTTCGAGCTCTCGGTCGACGGTGAGATCACCATCGGTACCGACGGCACCGTCGACGGGCTCACGTTCGATGAGGGGTTGCAGCCTGTCGTGCGCGATGCCGTTGAGCAACAGGTCCGGACGTGGCGATTTCACCCGATTGTCGAGGATGGGCGACCCGTCACTGCCGTCGCGCGCCTGTGGATGACACTTTCCGCAAAACCGAAAGGCGACGAGGTGATACTCAGTATCGCCGATGTGCGATTCGGCGAGACTGTGAGGATGGCTACGCAACCCAAGCCGCCCGTATATCCAATCGGCGCGCTCCGCCAGAATGTCGAGGGTGTCGTGGAGTTGTGGCTGCTCATCGGCGAGGGCGGCAAAGTCGCCGCGACCCACGTGTACCGCACCGGCGTGAGCACTGCCGATCGGTTCGGAAATAAAGAGCGGCGGCTCCGGATCAACTTCGCATCAGCCGCGCGTGCAGCAGCCGAACACTGGCAGTTCGATCCACCGGTACGGCCCGGGGACACCGTCGGTTACCGCATCAATTTTGTGATCTCAGAGGACGGCGTTGCACAACCCAACCGTTGGATCGGCGTTCACTGGAGCGATCCGACCCCTCCGCCTTGGCAGAAGGGGTCTGAAAAGGTAGCCGAATTACCCGAAAACGAGTCTCGTCCGATGTTATTGTCTTCGCGAATCCGCTTGGTCGACGACGTACGGGGCCGCGTCATCTAATCGGGGGACTACCCGGTTGGCGGTCCCTGGATGGGTCGGTTAAAATCCGCGCTTATGGACCTGACCCTGCTGAAGTGCAAGCTGCACCGCGCCGCGGTGACCCATTCGGAGCTCGACTACGAGGGCTCGTGCGCGATTGACGGCCGGCTGCTCGACGCGGCGGGCATCCTCGACTACGAGCAAATCCAGGTCTACAACGTCGCGAACGGTGCACGGTTCACCACGTACGCAATCCGCGCCGAGGACGCGTCGGGCATCATCTCGGTGAACGGCGCGGCCGCGCATCACGCGAAGCCCGGTGACCGCGTGATTATTTGTGCGTACGCGACGATGAACGCCGCCGAGGCAGCGAACCACAAGCCGAAGCTCGTCTACCTCGACGAGAACAACAACATCACGCACACCCGCAACACCATCCCGATCCAGGTCGCGTGACACCGACCGCGTGTCCGGCGTGGCAGCGTCTCGCCGACCTCAAGGCCGACGCCGACGACGCAGCCCGTAATCCGCACGTCGAGCTCGACGGCCTCACTTTCGATTTTTCCCGCTACGCGCTCACCGCAGAGATTCTTGATCAACTGATTGCGCTCGCCGAGGCGCAAGACCTGGCCGGCTGGCGCGCGCGGCTGTTCGCCGGCGCCGTCGTCAACACCACCGAGCAGCGCGCGGCGATGCACATGGCGTTGCGCGCACAGCCCGGCGACGACTGGCCGGTGCTCGAGGAGGTCCTCGCCGAACGCGACCGCTGTTACGCGTTCGCGGACGCGGTCCGCAGCGATTCGAACATCACCGATGTCGTGAACATCGGTATCGGCGGCTCGCACCTCGGGCCGGCGCTTGTCTGCGATGCACTTCACGAACCTGGCGATATGCGCATGCACTTCGTCGCGAACGTCGACGGTGCAGATCTTGGTCGCGTGCTCGCGCAGTGCGACCCGAAGTCGACGCTGTTCATCATCGCCTCGAAGACCTTCACCACGCAGGAAACTCTGCTGAACGCGCGCAGCGCGCGTGGATGGCTGGTCGATGCGCTCGGTGAGGCCGCGGTCGGCGCGCATTTCGCCGCGGTCAGTGCATACCCGACGCGCGCTGCCGAGTTCGGAATCCCGGCGGAGCGCGTGTTCACGATTTGGGACTGGGTCGGCGGACGATACTCGTTGTGGGGCGCCATCGGATTGCCGGCGATGATTGCACTCGGGCGCGCGCGTTTCGCCGCCTTGCTCACCGGTGCGCGGGAAATTGACGAGCACTTCTTGTACGCGCACCTCGCGGAAAACATCCCGGTGTTGATGGGGCTGATCGCCGTCTGGAACCGGAATTTCTGCGGCGCGACGAGCCACGCCATTCTCCCGTACGCGGATGCGTTGGGTTTGCTGCCGGCATACCTGCAACAACTCGTGATGGAGAGTCTCGGCAAACGCATCGACCGCGACGGCGGGGTGGTCAGCTATCCGACCGGGCCTATTGTGTGGGGCATGCCCGGCACCAACGGGCAGCATGCGTTCCACCAGCTCTTGCACCAGGGCACCGACGCGGTCGCCGTCGACTTCATCGGATTCCGTGACGCGGTCGAGGGCCCGGACGGGCACCAGCGCGTGCTCGTCGCGAACCTGCGCGCGCAGGCCGATGCGCTGGCAACCGGCCGCCGTACCGGCGACCCGCACCGTGATTGCCCCGGGGGTCGGGGCTCAAATGTATTGATGTTCGACCGGCTCACGCCGCGCAACCTCGGGCGCCTCGTCGCGCTTTACGAGCATCAGGTGTTCGTGCAGTCGGTCATCTGGAATTTGAATCCCTTCGACCAGTTCGGCGTCGAACTCGGGAAGGAACTCGCGGAGCAGTACCTCAGCGCACGCAAGCCAACGGACAGCCGCTGACGATTTTTCTAGCCTCGGGGACGATGAAATCGATGCGCATTTTCGCGACGCCGAGTTCGCGAAGAACGTTCTGATCGACTAGTTAACCGGCGCTTGACGATGGCGCGCAAGCGCCCACGCGACGTGTTCGCGCACGAGCGGCGAATCGTGCGCCGCGCGTGCCTGGAGCGCACCGACGACCGCCGCCGTCGTCGGTGCGTTGCCGAGCGCGACCGCGATATTCCGCAGCCAGCGCGTATGCCCGATCCGTCGGATCGCGCTGCCCTCGGTCAAGCGGTTGAACTGCGCTTCGTCCCACGCGAAAAGATCGACGAGCGACGCATCGTCGAGCGCATGGCGCGGCGCGAAGTCGGGCTCGGTCGTGCGCGTGGCGAATTTGTTCCAAGGACATACGAGCTGGCAGTCGTCGCAGCCGTAGATGCGATTCCCCATCGCGGCGCGGAATTCCTCGGGAATCGCACCGTGGTTCTCGATGGTGAGATACGAGATGCAGCGACGGGCGTCGAGCTGGTACGGCGCGTCAATCGCTTGCGTCGGGCACACGTCGATGCACGCGCGGCAACTGCCGCAGTGATCGGCGCCGGTTGCATCGACCGGGAGCTCGAGGTCGGTGTACAGCACGCCAAGGAAGAACCACGAGCCGGCTTCGGTGTTCAAAAGGTTCGTATGCTTGCCGACCCAGCCGAGCCCAGCGTTTCGCGCCAGCGGTTTCTCCAGCACCGGCGCGGAGTCCACGAACGCGCGGTATCCGAACTCCCCGACATCGGCGCCGATGCGGTCGGCGAGCTTCTGTAATCGTCCGCGCATCACCTTGTGGTAGTCGCGCCCGAGCGCGTAGCGGGAAACGAATGCGCGCTCCGCGTCGTCGAGGATCGCCCAGCTGCGTGCGCGGTCCTCGGGGTAGTAATCGAGGCGCACGACGATCACACGGCGCGTGCCGGGGACGAGTTCGGCGGGGCGGCTGCGCTTCGTGCCGTGGCGCGCCATGTAGTCCATGTCCCCGTGCCGCTCCGCGGCCAACCATTCGTTCAGCCGCGCCTCCTCAGGCGCTAGGTCAGTCGCCGTAATGCCGACCTGCTGGAAGCCAAGCTCACGGCCCCAGCTCTTGATGCGCTTTGCGAGGCCGCGTGGGTCGTCCATGGGCACTTATAATGCCCGGAATGAACGGGTCCGCCCAATTCGTGCACGACATCGCGGCGATCCGCGCGGTCGAGCGTGCTCAGCCGTCTTCTGAACTGATGGCGCGCGCAGGCGCGGCAGCGTTCGATGTCCTGCGCGAAACTTGGCCGGGCGCCCAGCGCATCGCGGTCATCGCGGGGCCTGGTAACAACGGCGGCGATGGCCGCGTACTCGCGCGGCTCGCGCAAAAAGCCGGCTTGCACGTCGATATCGTGGACCTCGGAACGCAGGACGGTCCGCCCGATTGCGACGTGATCGTCGACGCGTTGTTCGGTATCGGTCTGTCGCGTGCGCCGGACGGCGCGGCTAAAGCGCTGATCGAGGCGGTGAACGCGCATCACGCGCCGGTGCTCGCGCTCGACGTTCCATCCGGTCTCGATGCGGATACCGGCATCGCGCCCGGCGCGATTGTGGTCGCGGATGCGACGATCACGTTTCTCGCACACAAACCGGGGCTGTTCGTGGGCGACGGCGCGCGCTGCGCGGGGGTCATCACGCTCGCGCGGCTTGGCGTGCCCGACGACGCGTTCGCGGCACACACACCGATCGCGCAGGTCATCGACTCCGAGTTGGCCGCGCGCCTGTTGGGCGAGCGCGCACGCGACGCGCACAAAGGCGCGTTCGGCCATGTGCTGGTCATCGGCGGTAACGCGGGCATGGCCGGCGCCGCAGGACTCGCGGCCGATGCAGCGCTCCGTTGCGGGGCCGGCAAGGTCAGCATTGCCGTTTTGCCGGGTATGGGCGCGTGCGTCGCGGGTACCAGACCTGCGGCGATGGTCCACGAGATCGCCGATGCTGAAGCGCTCGCCCGGCTATTGGAGCGCGCGACCGTCGTGGCAATCGGCCCAGGCCTCGGCACCGATGCCTGGGCGCGCGCGATGTTGGAGGCCGCGATTGCCTGCACAAAGCCGCTCATCGCGGACGCGGATGCCCTGAACCTTCTCGCCGGCACGGCGTACCGTCGGGCGGACTGGATCATCACACCGCATCCGGGCGAGGCTGCACGTCTGCTCAAGCGCCCGGTCGCGGACGTACAGGGAGACCGCTTCGGCACGGTGCGTGCGCTCGCCGCAGCGGGCGGCGCGGTCGCGGTCCTGAAAGGCGCTGCGACGCTCGTCGCTTCCGCTGAAGGTCGCGTACACATCTGTAATGCCGGCAATCCCGGCATGGCGGCGGGCGGCATGGGTGATGTGTTGACCGGCGTCATCGCGGCCTTGCGCGCGCAAGGTCTCGGCGCGCTCGACGCGGCCACCGCCGGCGTGCAACTGCATGCGGAAGCCGGGGATATCGCTGCGCTCGAGGGTGAGCGTGGCTTGTTGCCCGGCGATTTATTGCCGTTGCTGCGTCGACGCGTGAACGGGTTACCGTGAACGGCACGCTAGCGCTTGTCGATGAGGGCGCGACAGTCGCCGCGGGCGCCGCACTCGCGCCCGCTGTCAAAGGACGCGCGGGTGTAATCGCGCTGTCGGGGGAACTCGGCGCCGGCAAGACCACGTTCGTGCGCGGGTTGCTGCGCGCACTCGGCCACACCGGCGCGGTGCGCAGCCCAACGTACACGCTCGTCGAACCGTACGACCTCGCCGGACAACGCATCCTGCACCTCGACCTTTATCGTCTGGCGGGCAACACGGACCTCGTGGCCCTCGGGCTGCGCGATGAACTCGACGGCGCGACGCTGCTGCTGGTGGAGTGGCCGGAGCGCGCCCAGAGCGCGTTGCCCACGCCGGATCTTGCGTTGACCCTAGAGCACGCCCCAAGTGGACGCCTGTTGCATTGGGCGACACAGGACGCAGGGTTTTCACAAGCGTTTGAAAAATAACAGATAAATAGAGTACTTCAGTTCCTTTCTTACATCAGGTAAGTGAGGCAAGCTTCTAATATTTCAACAAAATAGTTGATTTATCGATGTCGCGGTGTAAAAGTGGACCGCGATGAGACTCGCACTGCTACTGCTGAGCTGGGTGGTATCTGCGGCCGCGCTCGCCGCGCCGGTCCGCGTCGACGGCGTGCGCGTCTGGGAGGCGCCGGACAACACACGCGTCGTGTTCGACATCAGCGGACCGGCCGACCACTCGTTGTTTCAACTCGAAGGCCCCGACCGCATCGTGGTCGACGTCGCGAATGCGACGATCGCGGACGGGCTTCCGAAGGTCGGAAGCGCGGATGGCCTGGTGAGGAGTTTGCGCACCGGCGTTCGTAACGATACGGATTTGCGGGTCGTGCTCGACCTTTCGGGCGGCGCAAAGCCGAGAAGCTTCGTGCTTCGACCGAATGGAACGTACGGTCATCGCCTTGTCATTGACCTGTTCCCGAACACGCCGCGTGCGACCACGGCGCGTGCGCCGGCGCGCCCCACGCCCGATTTGCTGCGGAACCTCGTCATTGCGATTGACGCTGGCCATGGTGGGGAAGACCCGGGTTCGATCGGGCCCGCCGGTGCGCGCGAAAAAGAAATCGTGCTCTCTATCGCAAAGCGACTGGCCGCGCTCGTCAGTGCGGAATACGGCATGCAGGCACTCCTGATCCGCGATGGCGATTTCTACGTCGACCACGGCGAGCGCATCAAGCGCGCGCGTAATGCTCGTGCCGACTTGTTCATGTCCATCCACGCAGACGCGTTCACGGACCCGCGCCCGCGGGGTTCGTCGGTATACATCCTGTCCGAACGCGGCGCGACGAGTGAATACGCAAAGCTGCTCGCCGAGCGCGAGAACGCCTCGGACCTCGTCGGCGGCGTGAAGCTCGATGACAAGGACGATATGCTGCGCTCGGTGCTTTTGGACCTTTCGATGACCGGCGTGATTGGCGCGAGCCGGACCGTCGGCAGCGCGCTCGTCGGCGAATTGGAGCGCGTCGGGCACGTGCATAAGCGCGAGGTCCAGGCCGCGAACTTCCTCGTTTTGAAGGCACCGGATGTACCGTCCGTGCTCGTCGAGACTGCCTTCATCTCGAATCCGGATGAGGAGCGCAAGCTGCGCGACCCCGCGCACCAGCAGCGCATTGCGCAGGCCCTGATGAACGGCATCCGCGCGTACTTCACCGATCACGCTCCGCCGTCGACGCTCGTCGCGGTGAATGGGGTCGGCGGCGGTAAGGGTCGCCCGCACGTGATCGCCCGCGGCGATACGTTGTCGGGCATCGCACGCCGGTACAACATCAGCGTGCAGCAGCTGCGCAGCATCAACAACATCCCCAGCGACCAGATTCAGGTCGGTCAAGTGATCAACATCCCGCTTACCGGCGGCTGACCAATCTCGTTCCGCGGCCGCTAAAATGCCACGGCGCCGGGCATGGCTCGTTCGGCTCGTGGGAAGTCACAAACCGACTTCCATCTCGCCTCACGAGATGCCCGTCGCCGGGCCTACGCTGGTGGCCCAACGAATCGGGCGAGCCTGCCGTCGGTGGGTGCTACAGGTGGGAGCGACGCTCCGCGCCGCGAGGGTTTGTTAACATCGCCCGGTGCCAATCCAGCGCCTGTCCCAGCAGCTCATCAACCAAATCGCGGCCGGCGAAGTCGTCGAGCGGCCTGCATCGGTTCTAAAGGAGCTGATTGAAAACGCGATTGATGCGGGCGCGACGCGGATTGAGGTCGAAGCGGAGCAGGGCGGCGTGCGCCGCTTGCTCGTGCGCGACGATGGCATCGGCATTGCGAAGGATGAGCTCATTCTCGCGGTCGCACCCCACGCGACGAGCAAGATTGGCTCGCTGGACGAGCTCGAACGGGTCGCGACTTTGGGCTTTCGCGGCGAGGCGCTCGCGTCCATCGGTGCAGTCGCGCGCGTGACGCTGACGAGTCGTACGCGCGGCGAAACAACCGCCCACCGTATCGACAGCGACGGCGACGGGCAATGGCGCGGGCCGGCGCCCGCAGCACACCCACCGGGGACTTCGGTCGAGGTCCGCGACCTTTTTTTCAACGTGCCGGCGCGCCGGCGTTTCCTGCGCACCGAGAAGACCGAATTCGGCCACCTCGAGACGGTTTTCCTGCGCGCCGCGTTGTCGGCGTTCGGGTGCGCGCTGCAACTCACACACAACGGCCGCACGATTCACTCGCTGCCAGTGGCGGTTTCGCGCGAAGCGCGTGAGGCGCGGATCGCGGCGCTGTGTAGCGAGGGTTTCGTGGAGCAGTCGTTGTTCGTGGAGCACGAATCATCTGGACTCTGCCTCCATGGCTGGATTGCGCAACCGACGTTTTCCCGCGCGCAGGCTGACCTGCAACATTTCTTCACGAACGGACGCATGGTGCGCGACCGCCTCGTCGGGCACGCGGTCCGCCAGGCGTTCCGCGACGTGCTGTTCCATGGTCGGCATCCCGCGTACGTGCTGTACCTCGACCTCGATCCGACGCTCGTCGACGTGAATGCACATCCGCAGAAGCACGAAGTGCGGTTTCGCGACTCGAGACTGGTGCACGACTTCCTCTTCCGGACGCTTGCGCAGGTCATCGGCGACCAGCGTGCGGGTGAGGGCCGTTCGACCGGCTACCGCCCTGCGACCGCGATTGCGGCGAATGAGCCCTATCTTGGGCGCCAAGCTGCGATGGGCGAGTTTTTTTCGGACTCGCCACCGGCGATCGCCGAGCCGGGTGAAGAGGGCGAATCCGCGATTCCGCCCCTCGGTTATGCAATCGCCCAGCTGCACGGCGTGTTCATCCTCGCCGCTGATGAGCAGGGGCTGGTGCTGGTGGACATGCACGCCGCGCACGAGCGCATCGGTTACGAGAAGTTAAAGCGCGACTGGGCGAATGGCGGGGTCTTCGCGCAGCCGCTGCTTGTGCCGGCACGGATTGCGGTGACACCTGCTGAGGCAGCCGCTGTGGAGGCTGCAGCCGAGAGCCTGCGCGCGGTCGGATTGGAGCTCGATCGCGCCGGCCCATCGATGCTCGCCGTGCGCGCAGCACCCGCGCTTCTCGCCGGCGGTGATCTTGATGGGCTCGTACGCGATCTTGCCGCGGACCTCGTCGAGCGCGGGCAGAGCGCGCGCATTGAAGAGCGCGTGCATGATCTGTTCGCGAACATGGCCTGCCACGGCGCGGTGCGCGCGCACCGCAAGCTCACCGTCCCGGAGATGAACGCACTCCTGCGCGACATGGAGCGCACGAAACACGCCGGACAGTGCAACCATGGGCGCCCGACCTGGCTACGGCTTTCCATGGCCGAGCTCGACGCCATGTTCCTGCGCGGCAAATGATTGACGGTGTCATCGACTTATCGCGACGCCGAGAGCGTCGCTCCCACCTGCTCTATCGAAGCACTGTGGGAGCGGCGCTCTTGGCGCCGCGATGGCGGGCTTGAAGATGCCACCGGGCGTTGTGCTCTGCATCATGGGTCCAACCGCGTCCGGCAAGACAGCGCTCGCCGAACGCATCGCGGCTGAATTGCCGGTCGAACTCGTGAGCGTGGATTCCGCGCTCGTTTACCGTGGCATGGACATCGGGACCGCGAAGCCTGCCACTCCTCACCGGCTCGTTGACATCGCCGATCCGTCTGAGCCCTATTCAGCCGCGCGTTTCCGCGACGATGCGTTGCGCGAAATCGACGCCATTCGCGCCACTGGGCGAACGCCGCTGCTCGTGGGCGGCACGATGCTGTACTTCCGTGCGCTGTTTCGCGGGCTCTCGGCCTTGCCACCGGCGGACCCTGCCGTACGCGCGGAAATTGCCGAGCGAGGTGAGCGCCTCGGCGCGGAAGCGCTGCACGCAGAGCTCGCGCGCATCGACCCCGCGGCTGCGGCGCGCATCCACCCGAACGACCCCCAGCGCGTACAGCGCGCGCTAGAGGTTTGGCAGCTGACCGGCAAGCCGATCTCATCGTTGCAGCAGGGTGGCGCCGGCAGCCCGCATGACCATCGCAAGCTCGCGGTCGCACCGGCCGACCGCGCGGAGTTGCACCGGCGCATCGAAGTGCGCTTGACCGCGATGCTGGAGCGCGGCTTCCTCGATGAAGTGGCGCGCTTACGCGCGCGTGGCGACCTGAGTCCCGATCTGCCCGCGCTGCGTGCAGTCGGCTACCGGCAACTTTGGCGTCACCTTGAGGGCCACGGGACGCTCGACGAGGCCGGTCGCCGCGCAGTGTTCGCGACACGCCAACTGGCCAAGCGCCAACTGACCTGGCTGCGAAAGGAACCGGGCGTGGAATGGCTGGATTCTGGCCGGGAAGGGTGGCTGGACGACGGTGTCGACTGGGCGCGCTATGCTACGATGCCCGTTCGGTAACTCTCGCCCAAGAAGGAGCCTCCGATGCCGAAAGGACAATCGTTGCAAGACCCGTTTCTCAACGCGCTGCGCAGGGACAAAGTGCCTGTTTCGATCTATCTCGTGAACGGCATCAAGCTGCAGGGCCAGATTGACGCATTTGACCAGTTCGTCGTTTTGCTGAAGAACACCGTCAACCAGATGGTTTACAAACACGCAATCTCCACCGTGGTGCCCGCGCGCAACGTGAAGTGGACCGAAGGCGAGAGCGAGGATTGATGACCGCCTTTGTTTGAACGACCCCAGCACGGCGAAAGATGCATCTTGGTCGCACTCGATGACCGCACCGGTGATTACGATGCCGACCGCGCCGAATTCACCGAACTCGCCCGCTCTGCGGGCGCCGTGGTCGTCGAGGTCTTCGACGGGCCGCTGAATCGTATCCAGCCTCGCCTGTTCATCGGCACGGGCAAGGCGGCACAACTCGCCGCGCGTGTGAAAGCGACCGGCGCCGAACTCGTCATCTTCAACCACCCGCTCGGCCCGAGCCAGGAACGCAACCTCGAAAAGCTGCTCGAAGCGCGTGTCCTTGACCGCACCGGGCTGATTCTCGACATCTTCGCGCGCCGCGCCCAAACCTTCGAGGGCAAGCTGCAGGTCGAGCTCGCCCAACTCACGCACTTGTCGACGCGGCTCGTCCGCGGGTGGACCCACTTGGAGCGGCAGCGCGGTGGTATCGGGCTCCGGGGTCCGGGTGAAACGCAGCTCGAAACCGACCGGCGTCTGCTCGGCGACCGCATCCGTATGCTCAAGGCACGCCTCGACAAGGTCATGAAGCAGCGCGACACCGGCCGCCGGACACGCCAGCGCAACGAAGTGCCGACCATCGCGTTGGTCGGTTACACGAACGCGGGCAAGTCAACGCTGTTCAATGTATTGACCGGTGCCGGCGTGCGCGCCGCGGATCAGTTGTTCGCGACGCTCGACCCGACCGTGCGTAAAATCGAGCTCGGCAATGGCGAGCGCGCGGTCGTCGCGGACACGGTCGGTTTCGTGCGCGACCTGCCGCACGACCTCGTCGCCGCATTCCGTTCGACGTTGCAGGAAACCCGCGATGCCCAGTTGCTGCTCAAGGTCATCGATGCGGCGGATCCGCAGCGCGGCGAGCGCATCGCGCAGGTCGACGCGGTGCTCGCGGATGCCGGCGCGGAGAACGTGCCGGTACTCGAGGTCTGGAACAAGCTCGACCTCGTGGGCGAACCGGCGCGGATCGAGCGGGATGACCTCGGCCTGCCGCGGCGGGTCTGGGTCTCTGCGCGCGACGATATCGGCATGGATTTGTTGCGCCAGGCGATCCACGAACGGCTCGGCAGCGAGCGCGTTGCGGGCTGGTATCGGATACCCCCGGGCGATGCGCGTCTACGGGCGCGATTGTTCGAGCTTGGGGCGGTGCGCGAGGAGCGCGTGGACGACGAGGGCGGCTGGCTGGTGGACGTCGACCTGCCGCGCCGAGAATTCGACCGCCTAGGCGGTATAATGACAACCTTTTCCCAGCGGGAGTGATGAATGTCCTGGAATGAGCCCGGTAAGGGGCGTGATCCGTGGGGTGGCCGTGACGGTCAGGAATCCCCGGATTTCGATGAGATGGTGCGCAACGTCCAGCGGAAACTCGGCGGCCTGTTCGGCGGCGGCGGACCACGACGTGGCGGCAGCGGCGAAGGCGCAGGCGTCGTTGGCATCCTGTTGCTGGTGGTCGTCGCGCTGCTGGCCTTCGAGATGGTCCATATCATCGAGCCGAGCGAGCGCGGGGTGGTGCTGCGTTTCGGCCGGCACGTGCAGACCCTGGAGCCAGGTCCCGCAATCCGATTCCCGCGTCCGATCGAACAGGTCATCCGCGTCAACGTCGAAGAAGTCTCGCAGTATACGCATAAGGCGCTGATGCTCACGCAGGACGAGAACATCGTCGATATCGAGCTCGGTGTGCAGTACCGCCGCATCGACGCGCCGGCCTATGTTTTCAATGTGGCCGGCCCCGAAGAGACGCTCGCCGCGGCCGCCGAGAGCGCGGTGCGTGAAATCGCCGGTAAGACGACGATGGACTTCATCCTCGGCGCCGGCCGCGCCGAAGTCGCCGCCGCAACGATGCAGCTGCTGCAATCGACGCTCGACCACTACAAAACCGGCATCGACGTACTCGCCGTGAACCTCGTGGACGCGCAGCCGCCCGAGCCCGTGCAGAATGCGTTCGAGGACGCGATCAAGGCGCGCGAGGATCAGGTGCGCATCATCAATGAGGCGCAAGCGTACGCGAACGATGTGTTGCCGCGCGCGCGTGGTGCCGCGGCGCGCCAGATCGAGGAGGCGAATGCGTATCGCGAGGGCACGGTCGCGCGCGCCCAAGGTGAGGCGAACCGCTTCCTGCAAATCCTCACCGAGTACGAGCGCGCGCCGTCCATCACACGCGAGCGACTCTACATCGAGACGATTGAATCGGTACTCGGCGCGAGCAACAAAGTGCTGATTGACACCGACAACAGCGGGAATCTGATGTACTTGCCGCTAGACCAACTCATGCGGGGCAGCCTGCAGCCGGTTCCCGTCCCCGCGGACGGCAGCCGCAGTACGCCACCACCCGTGAACCCCAGCGCGCGTACGCGCGAAGATGCACGTTCGAGGAACCCCTGATGCAGCGCTTCTCTACAGGACTGGTCATCGGCCTCGTCGTCATTGTCGTGCTCGTGCTCAACGCGCTCTTCACCGTCGACGAGCGCGAGTGGGCAATCAAATTCCGCCTTGGCGAAATCATCCGCAGCGATTACGAGCCAGGGCTGCACTTCAAGACGCCGTTCATCAACAACGTCCGCACCTTCGACCGACGCATCTTGACGCTCGACGCGCAACCCGAGCGCTTCCTGACCGTCGAGAAGAAGAACGTGATCGTCGACTTCTTCGTCAAGTGGCGCATCGCGGATCCGGTCCGCTACTACACGTCGACGAGCGGCATCAGCGCGAATGCGAATGCGCTCTTGCTGCGCACGATCCAGGACGGCCTGCGCAGCGAGTTCGGTAAGCGCACGATTCAGGAGGCGGTGTCCGGCGAGCGGTCTGAAATCACCGCCGTTCTGAACAGCCAGGTCACGCCGCGCGCCCAAGAGCTCGGCATCATCCTCGTCGACGTGCGCATCAAGCGTATCGACCTGCCGCAGGATGTATCCGAATCGGTGTACCAGCGCATGGAGACGGAACGCGCACGCGTCGCGCGTCAGCTCCGTGCCGAGGGCTCCGAACAGGCTGAGCGGATCCGCGCCGACGCGGAACGGCAGCGCACGGTGCTCATCGCCGAGGCGTATCGAGAGGCCGAGGAATTGCGCGGTGCCGGCGACGCGCAGGCCGCTGACATCTATGCGCGAGCGTACAACCGGAATGCCGAGTTTTACTCGTTCTACCGGAGCCTTGAGGCGTACCGCACATCCATCGGCACGGGCCGCGACCTGTTGTTGATCGAGCCCGACAGCGAGTTCTTCAAGTACCTGAAAAACCCAGCACGGCGCTGACAATTCGATGATGATCAACTGGAACGACCTGGGTGCAGCGGTCGCGCTGCTGCTCGTGATCGAGGGGCTGCTACCGTTCCTCGGTCCCGAGGCCTTGCGTCGTACGCTCGTCCAGATCATCCAATTGGACGACCGCGCGTTGCGCACGATCGGACTCGTCTCGATCCTCGTCGGCCTCGGCCTGCTCGCACTGGTGCGATGATGGGTAAGAAAGTCATCATCATCGGTACCCAGTGGGGCGACGAGGGCAAGGGTAAGGTCGTCGACCTCCTGACCGACCGCGTCGCGGCCGTGGTCCGCTTCCAGGGCGGGCACAACGCGGGGCATACGCTCGTCATCGACGGGCAGAAGACCATCCTTCGTCTGATTCCTTCCGGCATCCTGCGCGACGGCGTCCTTTGTCTGATCGGCAACGGCGTCGTTTTGTCGCCGCCGGCGTTCATCGAAGAAATCGAGATGCTGGAGGCGCGCGGCGTTCCGGCGCGCGAGCGATTGCGCGTGAGCCCCGCGTGTCCGTTGATCCTGCCGTCGCATGTCGCGCTCGACAAGGCGCGAGAGATCGCGAAAGGCGCAGCGGCAATCGGTACGACCGGTCGCGGCATCGGCCCTGCATACGAGGACAAGGTCGCGCGCCGCGCGCTGCGGGTCGGCGACCTGTTCCACCGTGAGCGCTTCGCGGCGAAGCTCGGCGAGGCGTTGAACTACCACAACTTCCTGCTACAGCACTATTACAAGGTCGATCCTGTTGATTTTCAGCAGACGCTCGACCAGTACCTGACGCTCGCGTCGCAAATCGAGCCGATGGTCGCCGACACAACGGCGATGCTGAAGCACCTGCACGACGCGGGCGAAAACATCCTGTTCGAGGGCGCGCAAGGCGCGCTGCTCGACGTCGACCACGGCACGTATCCGTACGTGACCTCTTCGAACACCACGGCCGGCGGCGCCGCGACCGGCACCGGCATGGGGCCGCGCTATTTCGACTACGTACTCGGCATCGTGAAGGCGTACACGACGCGTGTGGGCGGTGGGCCGTTCCCGACGGAGCTATTCGACCAGATGGGCGAACACCTCGCGCGCCGCGGCCATGAATTCGGCTCGGTGACCGGGCGCCCCCGGCGCTGCGGCTGGTTCGACGTGCCGTCGCTCCGGCGGTCGGTCGTGAACAACACGGTTTCGGGGCTGTGCGTGACCAAGCTCGACGTCCTCGACGGGCTCGACACGATCAGCATCTGCGTCGGTTATCGCGACAAGGCGGGGAACGACCTCGACATGGCGCCGATGGGCGCGGAGAGCCTCGCGGAAGTCGAGCCGGACTATGAAGAGATGCCGGGCTGGGAGGAATCGACGCTCGGCATCACGAAGTACAACGACCTGCCTGAAAACGCGCGCCGCTACCTTGAGCGGCTCGGCGAACTGACCGGCGTGCCGATCGACATGATCTCGACCGGCGCGGAACGCGAACACACCATCGTCCTGCGCCACCCGTTCGACTGATTCAAACCTAGTAGGAGCGGCGCCTTCGCGCCGCGATTCGGTCGAAGCCGCGGCTTAGGACATGGCTCTCTTGGCTCGTGTGGCCAAAGCGCCATGGCAACCTTGCAAGGATGGCAACCACCGCCTTTGGCCAATCTCGCCGCGAGAGATGTCCACGCCGCGGCTTCATACTCGCGGTGGCAGCTTGACCATCGCGACGCGGAGCGTCGCTCCCACCTGGTGCATCGAACTTGCAGCGGTTCGTGCCGCCGGCAGGCGGCCCGACTCACGAGCAGTACGATAGGCGACATCAAAGTGGTGCCGAGAAGAGGACTCGAACCTCCACGGAGTTTCCCCCACTGGCACCTGAAGCCAGCGCGTCTACCAATTCCGCCACCTCGGCAGGTGCGAGCCGCGCAATGTACCGGTGAGCGCCCCGGATTGTCAATCGAACGGGCAGGGCGAGTATCATGGCTTGGCTGAACCGCTCGAATCGCGGTGCAAAGGCACCGCTCCAACAAATACGTTATTGAGAATCCATTGAAAAAAGACAAGAAAAGCTGGCAGAACCGCGACCCCCATGCGGCGCGCGAAAGCCGCCGTTACGAGAATCCCATTCCCAGCCGTGAGTTCCTGATCGAGCAATTCACCGAAGCGGGTAAGCCGCTGCGCTTCGAGGCACTCGCCGAACGCATCGGCATCGAAGCCGGCCCGGGCCGCGATGCGCTGCTGACGCGCCTCGACGCGATGGTGCGCGACGGTCAGCTCGTGCGCGACCGGCGTGGGGCGTACGGCCCCGTCTCGGAAATGGACCTCGTCGCCGGGCGCGTGATCGGCCATCGCGACGGCTTCGGCTTCCTGGTCCCGGACGAGGGCGGCGACGACGTGTTCCTCGGCCCGCGTCAGATGAAAGCATTGATGCACGGCGACCGCGCGGTCGTGCGCGTGCGTGGCGTCGACCACCGCGGTCGCCGCGAGGGCTCGCTCGTCGACGTGCTGGAGCGCAACACGCGCCAGGTGGTCGGCCGCTACTTTTCCGAGCGCGGTGTCGGCTTCGTCGTGCCTGACCACGCGAAGATGCCGCTCGACGTCGTGATTCCGCAGCAGTTCGCCGGCGACGCGAAAGCCGGCCAGATGGTCGTCGCGGAACTCATCGAGCAACCGAGCAAGTCCGCGGCGCCGATCGGCAAGATCACCGAAGTGCTCGGCGACCACATGGCACCCGGCATGGAAATCGACGTCGCGATCCGCGCGCACGGCATCCCGCACGAGTGGCCGGCCGATGCGCTCGCCGACGCTGACGCGTTCGGCGACAGCGTTCCGGCGAATGCGTTGGAAGGCCGCGTCGACCTGCGTGATGTGCCGTTGGTGACGATTGACGGCGCCGATGCGCGCGACTTCGACGACGCGGTATACGCGGAGCCGGCCGGTGACGGTTGGAAAGTGCTCGTCGCGATCGCGCACGTTTCGGCGTATGTCGAGCGCGACACGGCGCTCGACCGCGAAGCGCAGAACCGCGCGACTTCGGTGTATTTCCCCGAGAACGTCGTGCCGATGCTCCCCGAGACCTTGTCGAACGGCTTGTGCTCGCTCAATCCGCACGTCGAGCGCCTGTGTCTCGTCTGCGAGATGCGCGTCGATGACAAAGGCCGCGTCACGGGCTCGAAGTTCTACGAGGCCGTCATGAAATCCGCTGCACGCCTGACCTACGAGGATGTCGACGCGGTGCTGTTCCAGAAAGACCCCGCAGAGCGCAAACGGCGCGAGCCGATACTCGGTGCGCTCGAGGCGCTCGGCGATGTGTTCCGCGCATTATTCGCGGCGCGCCAGCGCCGCGGCGCGATCGACTTCGATTCGCAGGAAACCAAAATCCTGTTCGGACCCGAGCGCAAAATCGCGCGCATCGAGCCGACGGTGCGCACCAACGCGCACCGGCTGATCGAGGAGTGCATGATTTCCGCAAACGTCGAAGCGGCGCGGTTCCTGAAGAAATACAAACTGCCGGGCCTGTACCGTGTTCACGACAAGCCGAAGGCGGAAAAGCTCGAGAACCTGCGCTTGTTCTTGGGCGGTGTTGGCCTGTCGCTGAGCGGTGGCGCTAGCCCCGAGACCAAGGATTACCAGAAGCTCCTCGAGCGCACGGCTGAGCGTCCTGACGCGGCGCTGATCCAGGCGCTCGTGCTGCGCTCGATGCCGCAGGCCGTGTACAGCCCGAAGAACATCGGCCACTTCGGCCTCTCGCATGAGTGGTACGCGCATTTCACGTCGCCAATTCGGCGCTATCCCGACCTGCTCGTCCATCGTGCGATTCGCCACCAGTTGTCGGGCGCGCCGGCCGAGGAGTTCCCGTACGGGCTGCTCGAGATGGAGCGCCTCGGCGATCATTGTTCGATGTGCGAGCGGCGCGCGGATGATGCGACGCGCGATGTCGTCGCGTGGCTGAAGGCCGAGTACGCGCTGGATCGTGTCGGCGACGAGTTCGACGGCACGGTGACGGCCGTCACAGCATTCGGCATGTTTGTGCTGCTCGATGAGGTCCATTCGGATGGCCTCGTGCACGTGAGCTCGCTCGGAGACGACTTTTACCACTTCGACCCCGTTCGTCACAGCTTGACCGGACAGCGCGCGGGCCGACGCTTCCAGCTCGGCGACCGCGTGCGCGTGCGCATCACCGAAGTGAATCTTGACGAGCGCAAGATCGACTTGGAACTCGTTGGCGTGACCAAGGCCGCGCCGGCAACGCCGAAGGGCGGGCGCAAGGGCAAGGACAAGGGAAAGGACAAGGGAAAGGGCAGGCCGAAGGGCGACGGCGGTCGGGGCCGCCGACGGTGAAAGACGGCGTCCTCGTCTACGGTTTGCACGCGGTCGAGGCAGTGCTCTTGCGGACGCCGGAGCGCGTGCTCAGCGCGATGGTGCAGCGCGACCGCGGCGACGCGCGTCTCGAAGCCGTGCGCGCCGATTGCGAGCGGCACGGCATCTCGCTGCGCGGCGTCGCGCGGACGGAACTCGACCGGACCGTCGGTGGCGCACGCCACCAAGGCGTCATCCTCCAGTGCCGCCCGGCCGAGGCCTGGAATGAAGCTTCGCTGAAGGATCTCGTGCAAGCCGGTGGTCGCGATTTGTTGCTACTCGTGCTCGATGGCGTCACCGACCCGCACAACCTTGGCGCATGCTTGCGCAGTGCCGATGCGGCTGGGGTCCACGCCGTCGTCGCGCCACGCGATCGTGCCGCGAGCCTCAACCCGATCGCGCGCAAGGTCGCCTCGGGTGCGGCGGAAACCGTGCCGTTCGTACAGGTCACGAACCTCGCGCGCACGCTTCGTTGGCTCCAGGAGCAGGGCGTCTGGATCATCGGCGCGGCAGGCGAGGGCGCAGAATCGCTGTGGGACGCGAAACTCGAAGGGCCGCTGGCCGTGGTCATGGGCGCCGAGGGCGACGGCATGCGGCGCCTGACCCGCGAGCACTGCGACCAGCTGGTGCGGATCCCGATGGCGGGTACCGTCGAGAGTCTCAACGTGTCGGTCGCGACCGGCATTTGCCTGTTCGAGGTCGTCCGACAGAGGCAAGCGTTGTAGGAGCGGCGCCTTTGCGCCGCGATTGGTTGCTTTAAGCCGTTGATGTCAGTAAGATTCGGCCTCCCTTGCTTCACCGCGCAGGCGGGAAGCGTTTGTATCCACAAGGAGATGTAATGAGGCACTACGAAATCGTGTTTCTGGTCCATCCGGATCAGAGCGATCAGGTCAACGCGATGCTCGAGCGCTACCGCTCGATGATCGAATCCACCGACGGCAAGATTCACCGGCTCGAAGACTGGGGCCGCCGCCAGCTCGCGTACCCAATCCAGAAGGTCCACAAGGCGCACTACGTCCTGATGAACATTGAATGTTCGCAGGAAGCGCTGGACGAACTGCAGTCCGCGTTCCGCTTCAACGACGCGGTGCTGCGTAACCTCGTGATCGCACGTGACTCGGCCGAGACCGAGCCGTCATTCCTCGCGAAATCCGGCGACGACAAGGACGAGCGTCCTCGCCGCGATGATTCCGACGACGACATCAGCGACGATGACGACGACGCCAACGACGAGGACGCGGCGTAAGCCGCCGGGAGCACACATATGTCACGCTTTTTCCGTCGTAGAAAGTTCTGCCGCTTCACTGCGGAAGGCACCGTCGAGATCGATTACAAGGATCTCGCGACCTTGAAAAATTACGTCACCGAAACCGGCAAGATCGTGCCGAGCCGGATCACGGGCACCAAGGCGCGCTACCAGCGTCAGCTCGCGACGGCGGTGAAGCGCGCGCGCTTCCTCGCGTTGCTGCCTTACAGCGACTCTCACTAAGGCGGCGTTGCTGTGAATGCCGCGCTGGCCTGGCTGATGGCCTCGCGCTGGCGCGCCGCGGGCATGGTGCTGGTACTGGCCGTGCTGCCGTTGACCGGCATCGTGGCCGCCGCGATTCTCGCACTGGTCGTGTTGCGGCACGGCGTGGCTGCGGGCCTGACCGTCGCGGCGATCGCGGGCGCCGGCATGGCCGCGTTGCATGCGGCACTCGGCGGTAGCTTGCTGGCGGTCGGCGGCGTGGTGTTGATAACGTGGATTCCGGTGTTGGTGATGGCCACCGTGCTACGGGTGAGCTCATCGCAAGCGCGCGTGCTGGCGCTCGCTGGGATTTTCGGGTGCGGTGCGGTCGTCGGGATATTCGCCGCGGCGGGTGACCCGGCAGCGGTCTGGGAGCAAATCATCCGCGAGCAATTGCTGCCGCTGATGGACCAGGCGGGCATCCGTTACAACCGAGAGGAGCTGCTGCCCGCGTTGCCCGCGATGGCAGCATTGATGACGGGCCTTGCTGCGGCCTTCTGGGCGGTCGGCCACTTCGTCACGGTCGCGCTCGCGCGCTGGGCACAGGCGACCCTGGTGAACCCAGGTGGGTTTCGCGCGGAGTTCCACGCGCTGCGGCTTGGCCTGCCCGCGGTGGTTGTCGGCGGCCTCGTGTTCATCGCGAGTGCGCTGACGGACCAGCCACTGGCGGTGAATCTGGCGCTCGTGCTGGTCGTGGTGTTCGCGGTGCAGGGTGTCGCCGTGATGCACGGCGTCGTTGCAGGGGCAGGATTACATTGGGCGTGGTTGGTTCCGCCTTATGTATTGGCGACGGTGTTGCCGCCGCACATGCTCGCGATGCTCGCGGTGATGGGATTTGTGGATTACTGGGTGGATTTTCGGCGGCGTTTTGCCGCGAAGGTCTGAGAGTCGACTTGCGAATGTGAGGATTTATGGAAGTCATTTTATTGGCGAAAGTGGAAAACCTCGGCGATATCGGCGACAAGGTGAAGGTCAAGAACGGTTACGGCCGTAACTTCTTGATCCCCACCGGCAAGGCGACCGCCGCGACCGCGGATAATCTCGCTCAGTTCGAAGCGCGCCGCGCCGAGCTCGAGAAAAAGGCCGCTGATGAACTCGGCGCCGCCGTGTCGCGTGCTGACCATATTGGCCGGCTCGGTGGTAGTGTTACGATTACCGCGAAGGTCGGCGAAGAGGGCCGATTGTTCGGCTCCGTTGGCACCGTCGACATCGCCGAAGCGCTCGCGGCGCAGGGCGTCGAAGTGGAACGCGGTGAAGTCCGCCTGCCGGATGGCCCGCTGCGCACGGTCGGCGAGCACGAAGTGATTCTGCATTTGCATACCGACGTCAACGTCGACTTCAAGGTCATCGTCGTCGGCGAAGAATAACGACCGGCCAGGGCCGGTGGTCGGGGGCTCGATGGCGGCAACAGGAATACCGGAAATGGCACACCGCGACGGACTCGACTCCGTCAAGGTGCCGCCGCACTCGATCGAGGCCGAGCAAGCTGTGCTCGGCGGTTTGATGCTCGATAATGCGACCTGGGACCAGGTCGCGGATCGCGTCGCGGACCACGATTTTTACCGCAACGAACACCGCCAGATATTCCGCGCAATCCATGCATTGGCCGAGCGAAGTGATCCATTCGACGCGGTCACCGTGTCGGAATGGTTGGAGCGCAACGACGCGCTCGACCAGGCCGGCGGCCTCGCCTACCTCGCGACCCTAGCGCAGGACACGCCGAGCGCCGCGAACATCAAGGCGTACGCGGACATCGTCCGCGAGCGCGCGATGCTCCGGCAGCTCATCACGATCGGCGGCGAGATTGCCGACTCCGCGTTTACGCCGGACGGGCGCAGCGCCGGTGACCTCGTCGAGCACGCCGAAAAGCGCGTGTTTGAAATCGCCGAACGCGGTACGCGCGCCCGCAAGATTTTCGAGCCGCTCAAGGATCTCCTCACGCGCGCTGTCGATCGCATGGACGAGCTGTTCCATTCGGACACCCACATTACTGGCGTCGCTACAGGCTTCGGGCAGTTCGACGATTTGACCTCAGGTCTGCAGCGTGGCGACCTCGTCATCATCGCCGGGCGTCCGTCAATGGGAAAATGCCTCGCGGCTGATAGCGAAATCACACTAGCGGACGGCCGCGTGACGACCATCGAAGCACTCTATCGCCGGCGCTCGGGCCAGTTGTTCACGCTCGCCCCCGACTGGAAGCTCGCGACCACGGCGCCGAGCGCATTCGTCGACGACGGCGTGAAGCCCGTATATCGCGTGACGACTCGCCTCGGCCGTCGGATCGAGACGACCCTGTCGCACCCTTATCTCACCGTGGAGGGCTGGCGCCCATTGCTCGAACTGGCGGTCGGCGCCCGCATCGCGGTGCCGCGCATCCTACGCGCGTTCGGTCATCGCCGTCTGCCGGACCATCGCGCCACTTTGCTCGGATATCTGCTCGGCGACGGTACGCTGCGCGGCGCGACCCCGTCGTTCACGAACGGCAATGCCCGCATCCGCGCGGATTTTTCGGCGGCGGTCGAAGCATGGGGCGGACTCCGGGTCGCGGGCACGGATTCCAGCGGGAGCCGGACCGTCACGCTGCGGGTTGCGGAAGACCGCGGCGACCGCGCGATGCTTCGGGAACGCTTCGCGCGCGCATTGCGCGCGCAGGTGCAAAGCGCAGGCGTCACAGCGGTCGCACTGGCGAAGGCTATCGGCGTCGTCCCCGCAGCGGTTTCGCAGTGGCGGAATGGGGTGGCGTTACCGTCGGCCACTGCATTCGATCGTCTCCAGGACTGGGCCGGGGGCAGGCTCCCGGCACCCGGCGATGGCAATGCGCTGCGCGCGTGGCTCGAATCACTGGGTGTTTGGGGCAAGGTCGCGCACGACAAGTTCGTCCCCGATGAAGTTTTTGAATGGTCACGCGAAAGCATCGCGCTGTTCCTCAATCGACTGTTTGCCGCCGACGGGTGGGCGTGCGTCTTGGCGAGTGGCCAGGCGCAGGCCGGCTACGCGTCGGCCAGCGAGCGGCTCGCGCGGCAGGTGCAGCATCTGCTGCTCCGATTCGGCATCATCGCGTCTTTGAAAGCGCGACAGGTCCGCTACAAAAACAGTACACGGGACGCGTGGCAGCTCGATATCACCGATGCGAGAAGCCTTGCGGCTTTCTGCACCGAGATTGGTATTTTCGGAAAGGAGCGTGCCGTCGAGGGAGTCGCGGGCACGGTGGCCACAAAGCGCTACCAGACCAACCGTGACCTTGTGCCCCGCGCAGTCTGGAACTTGATCGCCGATGCGAAAGGCGACGAATCGTGGAGTTCGCTCGGTCGGCGGGCGGGCTTCGGCGACTGCTCGAATATCCATGCGCACACCCGCGACCTCTCGCGCGCGCGTCTCGCGGCGCTCGCGGCGGCGCTAGGACATCGTGAGCTCGCAGCGCTCGCGGAGAGCGATGTCTACTGGGACGAAATCGTTTCAATCGAGCACGTCGGCGACAAGCAGGTGTATGACCTTACGATCGCGGACACGCATAACTTCGTCGCGAACGACATTTGCGTACACAACACCTCGTTCGCGATGAACATCGCCGAGCACGCGGCTATCAAGGGCAAGATTCCGACCGCAATTTTCTCGATGGAAATGCCGGGAGAGCAGCTCGCGCTGCGCCTGATCTCGAATCTCGGCCGCGTGAACCAGTCGAAAATCCGCAACGGCAAGTTTGCCGACGACGATTGGCCGCGCATCTCGTCCGCGGTCACGATCCTGTCCGAGGCGCCGATGTTCATCGACGATTCGCCGGGCCTCACACCGACGGAATTGCGCGCACGGGCGCGGCGGTTGAAACGTGAGCACGGACTCGGTCTCATCGTCGTCGATTACCTGCAGCTGATGCAGGTGCACGGAACCAAGGAGAATCGCGCGACGGAAATATCAGAAATCTCGCGCGGGCTAAAGTCGCTCGCAAAGGAACTCGATTGCCCGGTCATCGCGCTTTCGCAGTTGAACCGCTCGGTCGAACAGCGTAATGACAAGCGGCCGGTGATGTCGGACTTGCGTGAATCAGGCGCGATCGAACAGGACGCCGACGTGATTGCATTCATCTACCGTGATGAAGTCTATGACAAGGAAACGCGCCGCAAGGGCATCGCGGACATCATCATCGCCAAGCAGAGAAACGGCCCGATCGGCGAGGTCCAGCTGACCTTCCTTGGCGAGTACACGCGATTCGAGAATCTCGTGGCCGAGGAAGCGTACGGCGACTATTCGCCGGATTACGACCGGTGACCGGGGGGCGTGCCGCGTCGGCTGTCATCCGGCTCGACGCGCTCCGTGAGAATCTCGCACGCATCCGCGTGGTCGCGCCGGGCTCGCGCGTGCTCGCGGTCGTGAAGGCCAATGCGTACGGCCACGGCATTCCGGGCGCGGTTCGCGCGTTGAGCAGCGCCGACGCGCTCGCGGTTGCATGCATCGACGAAGCGGTGGCAATCCGCGACGCCGATTGCGATGCGCCGGTGGTTCTGCTCGAGGGCGTATTCGAAGCGGCGGAGCTCGCGCTCGCCGCACGCCATCGCTGCGAGCTCGTCGTGCACGACCCATGGCAGATTGACGCGCTCGCGAATGCTCCGGAGCCCTACGCGTTCACCGTCTGGCTGAAGATCGATACGGGCATGAACCGGCTGGGTTTCCCGCTAGCGGAGGCTGGCCGTGCGCGCGAGCGCCTGCAGCAGATACCGGCGGTCGAGCAAATCCGGCTTATGACGCACCTGGCGTGTGCCGACGACCTTTCGAGCGAGATGACGGACCACCAGATTGCGGCGTTCGAGGACGGCACGAACGCTTGGGCGGGCGAGCGCAGTGTCGCGAACTCGGCGGGCGTGTTCGCACATCCGCGCAGTCACAGCGACTGGGTGCGCCCTGGGCTGGCGCTGTATGGAGTGTCGCCGTTCCCTGGGCAGACCGCGATCGACCTGGGCTTGCGGCCGGCGATGACCCTTTGCGCACGGCTGATTGCGGTCCGCGAAGTCGCGGCAGGTGAGACCGTCGGCTATTGCGCGGGCTGGCAGGCGGAACGCGCGACGCGGGTCGGTATCGTCGGGCTCGGCTACGGCGATGGGTATCCGGTGCTGGCCCGCAATGGAACGCCGGTGCTCGTGAACGGCAAACGCTGCCCGCTGGTCGGGCGCGTGTCGATGGACATGCTTGCCGTCGACTTGTCCGGCCAATCCGAGGCGCACGTCGGTGATCCCGTCGTCCTGTGGGGGGACGGGTTGCCGGTGGAGGACATCGCGGAGTGCGCGGGTACGATTCCGTGGACGCTGCTGTGCGGCGTGACCGAGCGGGTGAAGCTGGAGTATCGGGACGGGTGAGGGTGCCGGTAGCGAGGTCCGGTAATGAATTCGGAAGCCGCCATCGCGGCGCAAAGGCGCCGCTCCCACAAAGTGCTAAGACTGTTGGTGGTTGATTAGACAGGTGCCTCAGATCACTTGATGAGGTAGAAGCCCATCTTGACGTTTGCCAACTCGATGACGTCGTTGTCGGCGAGCTGGTGGGCCTGCGGACCGATGGGCTTGCTGTTCACGGTCGGCGGGCCTTGGCCTTCGCCGCTCTCCACCGGGACGATGAAGAAGCCGTCGGCGCGCCGCGTGAGCGCCGCGACCTGGACGCCGGGACGCCCGAGCGTGGTCAAAGCCTTCGTGAGTTCGAGTTCCTTGCCTTTTGCGCTCCCCGAAAGCACCTGAAGCTTGCCGCGCGGCAGTCCGGCCGGCTTGGCCTCGACCGCGGGGGCCCCAGCGGCCGCCGCCGCCTTGGCCGCGGGCGGGCGGATAATCATCGTCTTCTCGAAGTCGTCGTCGTCCGCGGCGCCGGCCGTTGCTTGGAATTTGAGCTCGTGGCGGCCGACAGTGATGATGTCGCCGTCAGCGAGCGCATGCTTCTTGACGGCCTTGCCGTTGACGAACGTCCCGTTGGTGCTGCCGAGGTCCTCGATGAATGAATCGTTGAGAATCGTGAGAATGGCAGCGTGACGACTCGACGCGGCCTTGTCATCCACGTGGATATCGTTCTCTGGCAGGCGGCCAATCGTGCACCGCTCCTTTTCGAGAGTGACCTCGCCCATCGCAGTGCCGTCCAGCGATATCGTCAGCTTGCCCATCTTTCGTCAGCCCCCATGTGGACGCGTGCTCAACCGAACCAATTGGTAATCCGGTCCAGCCATCGCTTGCGGGTCACCAGCGGTTTGACCGCTTCGACCAGCACGGCCGAGATGTTGTCGCGCCCGCCGTTATCATTGGCGCGCTGCACCAACTGCTCTGCCACAGCTTGAAGATTAGCACCAAAATTGCTGATGGTTAAGCCGATATCCGAATCTTCGACCATGTCGGACAGGCCGTCCGAGCAAAGCAGCAGGGTGTCGCCGGCCAAAACAGGCTCTTCGGCCAGCGAAATCTCGACGGTTTCCTCGACCCCCAGCGCCCTCGTGACGAGGTTTTTGTTCAGGGAGAGGCGCGCCTCCTCAGGGGTGTAGAACCCCCGTGCGATGAGCTCCGCGAGCAGCGAGTGGTCCGTGGTGACCTGCTCAAGCAGACCTGCGCGAAGCCGGTAAAGCCTTGAATCCCCGACATGTGCGATGGATACGCGGTCCTCGTGAAACAAGCACGCGACGAGCGTCGTGCCCATACCTGCGCACTGGGGTTGTGTCTGGGCCGCGTGATAGATCCTCGCGTTCGCCTGCTGGATGGCCTCCTCGAGCAGCGTCGTCGCTGGCGCCAGCCCCGTGAAGGGGTCTTCCTCTGCGCCGGCGATTCCCGCGAGCCCGTTCCGGACCCACTCGGTGACCGTGGTCACGGCAATCTCGCTGGCGACTTCGCCGGCGTTGTAGCCGCCCATGCCGTCGGCAACGATTGCGAGCCCGAGCGACTCGTCCCAGCGGATGTTGTCCTCGTTATGATCGCGGACCTGGCCCGTGTCCGTCAGGCCGGCAAACTTGAGATTCTCGCTCAGACCCACAGGTCGGCCTCCTCGGAATGCAATGCACGCAGCGCCCGCGCGAAGTCGCCGCCCCGCGCAAATCGCTTCTCAGGCTCCTTGTGCATCGCGCGCGCGAGGACCGCGTCGATCTCGATCGGTAGCTCAGGCCGTAGGTCGCTGGCCGCGGGCGGGTCGTCGGTGGCGATGCGATGCACCAGGGACGCCATGGAGTCCGCGCGGAATGGAAGTTGGCCGGTCAGCAATTGGTAGGCGGTCACGCCCAGCGAGTATATGTCAGAGCGGCCATCGAACGGTCGGCCGCTCAACTGCTCCGGCGACATATAGGACGGGGTGCCGAGGACCAAGCCCGTTCGCGTCCTGCTCGAGTCGGTGATTCTGGCGATGCCGAAATCGGTGATCTTGAGCGTGCGGCGCGCGTGCTCATAGACGAGGTTCGCGGGCTTGATGTCACGGTGGATCACGCCTTGAGCGTGTGCGTAGTCGAGCCCGTCCGCGGCTTGGGCGACGAGTTCGATGACGCTCGTGACCGGTAGCAACGTGCCGGGTTTCACGTGCCGCGTCAGGTCGTGGCCACGTAGCAATTCCATTGCGATGTACGCGAGCCCGCCCGCGTCGCCCGCGTCGTAAATTGTCACGATATGCGGATGGGTGAGCTTGCCGGCGGTCGCGGCTTCGCGGAAGAACCGGGCCTTCACTTCTTCGAGTTCCTCTGCATCGAATTCCTGCGTGAGGGCGACGGTCTTGACGGCGACGACGCGGCCGATTTTCGGGTCGCGGCCGAGGTAGACGACGCCCATGGCGCCCTTGCCGATTTCTTTCTGAATTTCGTAGCGGCCGAGCATTTGTCGCTCATCCGTCGTCGCGGTCTCGACCATGAGCTCCGCGCGGCGAATCCGTTGCCGGATGTCGCGGTAGTCGGCGTGTTGCGCGGCGAGGTGATGAAACACCATCGCGGCGCGGTCGAAGCGTCGCTGACGCTCGAATTCGAGCGCGAGGTTGTACAAGAGGTCGAGCATCGAGTCGTCAATCGGACAACGCCGGAACTGCTCAAATGCGCCGTCGAGTTCGCCCTGTCCCTGCAGCGCGATGCCGCGCACGCGGTGCTCGGCGCCGGGGTCAGCGATGGCGGCGCGCTGCGGGCCGGCGGGCATCTCCTGTTTGGTGTCCAGCAACATGCGGACCACGAGCACGAACAGCGGCAGCGTCCCGAGCACGAATGCTGGCTTGATGGCCCAAGCGAGCGCAGCGCCAACGGCAGCGGCTGCCAGCGCGGCCCACCAGCCAATGTGCGTGGTTCCCCGAGTCATGAGTGGCTCAAGTATAGTGCGAAGCCATGAATAAGGTGCGCAGCGAGTACCAATGCGAATCTTGCGGCGCACGCGCGCCGAAGTGGGCGGGCCAGTGTGGTGATTGCGGCGCGTGGAACACGATGGTCGAAGCGGTCACGGCGACGGCCGCGACTTCGCGCAATGCACGCACCGCGAACTGGACCGGAACGTTACCCACCGTACACGAACTCGCGAGTATCGCGCACGTCGACACGCCTCGCATCAGCACCGGTCTCGGCGAACTCGACCGCGTATTGGGCGGCGGCCTCGTTGCGGGTTCGGTGACGCTGATCGGCGGCGACCCCGGAATCGGCAAGTCGACGCTGCTGCTGCAGGCGGTTGTCCACTGCGCGCAGGCACACAGCGTGCTGTACGTGACCGGCGAGGAGTCGCCCGCGCAGGTGGCGATGCGCGCGACGCGACTCGGCGCGGACGCGGGTCCTGTGCAGCTGCTCGCAGAAACCTGCGTCGAGCGCGTCATCGAGGCGGCCGCCGGCGCGAAGCCCGCGGTACTCGTTGTCGATTCGATTCAGACCACGTTCACGGACTCGCTGCAGTCCGCGCCGGGTTCAGTCGCGCAGTTGCGCGAGAGCGCGGCGCAGCTCGTCCGATTCGCGAAGCAATCGGGGACCGCGGTGTTCCTCGTCGGCCATGTAACGAAAGAGGGCACCATTGCGGGGCCGCGTGTGCTCGAGCACATGGTTGATACCGTGCTCTACTTCGAGAATGATCTCGGCAGCCGGTACCGCGTGATCCGCGCGGTCAAGAACCGCTTCGGTGCCGTCAACGAACTCGGCGTGTTCGCGATGACGGACGCGGGCCTCAAGGAAGTGAAAAACCCGTCCGCGATTTTCCTGTCACGGCACGAGGCGCCGGTCGCGGGTTCCGTCATCACGGTGGTGCGCGAGGGCAGTCGGCCACTGCTCGTTGAATTGCAGGCGCTCGTCGACGCGAGTCCGCTCGCGAATCCGCGGCGTATGGCACTCGGCTTCGAGCAAAATCGGCTGGTGATGCTGCTCGCGGTGTTGCATCGCCACGCAGGGGTTGCCATGTTCGACCAAGACGTGTTCGTGAACATGGTCGGCGGAATCCGCGTGAACGAAACGTCGCTCGACCTCGCGGTCGTGCTCGCGACGCTGTCGAGCTACCGTGACAGACCGCTGCCGCCCGATCTCGTCGTGTTCGGCGAGGTTGGCCTGGCCGGCGAAGTACGGCCGGTACCGCACGGCGAAGAACGGCTTCGGGAGGCGGCGAAGCATGGTTTCAAACGCGCGCTCGTGCCGGCTGCAAACGCGCCGCGCAAGGGTTCTAAAATTGGCATCAAAGTCGACGCGGTCGCGCGGCTGTCCGACGCCATCGCGCTGATCTAACATCGCGACACAAAGGTGTCGCTCCTACAGGGGGGGATCAAAAATGTAGGAGCGGCGTCTTTGCGCCGCGACTCTGTCAATCGCTGGTGGGGACCTGTACCTTCCACGGCCGCACGCGCGCGGTCTTGACTTGGTTGTTGCTGACCGCGACGACCTCGATCGGATAGCCCCCAAGCAACATACTGGTGCCGGGCTCAGGGATCTGCTCCATGTGCTCGAACACGAGCCCATTCAGCGTCTTCGGGCCGTCTGTCGACAATTGCATGTTCAGCGCGCGATTGAGTTGGCGCACGGTCGCAGTGCCGCTCACGAGGAAGCAACCGCCGTCCTCGGGGAAGAAGTCGCGGGCCGCGGCTGCCGGATCGGTCGTGAATTCGCCCACGATTTCCTCAAGCAGATCCTCGAGCGTGACGAGTCCGACGATTTCCCCGTACTCGTCGACGACGAGCGCGATGCGACGCTGCAGGCCCTGGAAGTTGATGAGCTGTTTGTTCAGCGGCGTGCCCTCGGGCACGTAATACGGGTCACGTACGATGGACAGCATCATTTCGCGCGTGAGTTCGCCGCGCGCGAGGGGACGCAACAGTCGGCGCAGGTGAACGACACCGATTGTGTTCTCGACGTCGCCCTCCCAGACCGGGACGCGCGTGTGCTGCATCTCCAGCAGTTGCGTGACGATGTCATCCCACGGCTGCGACAAATCAATTCCGACAATCTCCGCACGGGGCACCATGATGTCCTCGACCGTGACCTTCTGAAGGTCGAGGATGGACAACAGCATCTTCTGGTGCCGCTTCGGAATCATTGCCCCGGCCTCGATCACGACCGTGCGCAATTCCTCGGTCGACATCTGCGACAGATCCTCGCCGTCTGAGCGCAACCCGAGGAGACGTAGTAGCCCGTTCGCGATGAAATTTACCAGCCACACCAGCGGGTACATCAATTTCAGCAGCGGTGTGTAAACCCACGCGGCGGGATACGCGAGCCGTTCGGGGGAATTTGCGGCCAGCGTTTTTGGCGCGACTTCGGCGAAGATCAGCAGCACAAGCGTCAGGATGCCGGCACCGATCGCAACCGCGCCGTCACCACCGATGCGAATCGCGATCAGCGTCGCGACGGTCGACGCCGCGACGTTCACGAAGTTGTTTCCGAGCAGGATGAGTCCGATCAATCGGTCGGGACGCTGCAGCAGTTTCTCCGCGAGTTGTGCGCCTTTGTGGCCCGCTTTGGCGAGGTGGCGCAGCCGGTATCGATTCAGCGTCATCAACGCCGTCTCGGAACCAGAGAATGCGCCTGACATCAGCAGCAACACGCCGAGCGTAACGAATAACGTCGTCAACGAGAGTTCCGACATGTCAGCCCCAGTGGCGGCCGAGGATGAGCTCGAGCACGAACTTGCTCCCGAAGTAGCCGAGCGCCAGCAGTACGAATGCGCTCAGCGTCCAACGGAGCGCAGTGCGACCGCGCCAACCGCGGCGCCAGCGGCCCCATAGCAGGATGCCGAACAGGACCCATGCGAACGCAGAGAGTACTGTCTTGTGGACCAGGTGCTGCGCGAGCAGGTCGTCGACGAACGCGAACCCGGTCGCGAGTGCGCAACCGAGCAGCACGAAGCCCGCAGCGATGAGCCGGAACAGCAACGACTCCATCGCTTCCAGCGGTGGCAGCGCGCGCACCCAGCCGCCAGGCCGGTGGCGGCGCAATTGACGGTCCTGGACCGCGAGCACGAGCGCCTGCACCGCGGCGACAGCCAGCAACGAGTAAGCGAGCAAGGACAGCAGAATATGCGCTTCGAGATGCCACCCGGTCGACGCGCGGACGGCGGATGACTCGAACACCGCGGGCGCCAGCGCAGCGAGTGCGGTGATCGGCAGCACCGCAACGGCGACCCCCGCGATCGGCAACCGGGCGGTCGCCAGCAGCACGACGACGGCGATCTGCCAGCCGACGAGCGACAGCACCTGGAAGTAGCCGAGGTCGATTCCGTTTGGTACGAACAGGAGTGTCCGGAGCGCGATGGCATGGAGCACGACGGCGAGCGCGCCAAGGGCGAGCCCGCCCGTGCGGGTCGCCGTGACCACGCGCGGACCGCGCCCGGCGACGTGCAGCGCGAACAGGGTCGCACCACCTGCGTAGGCGGCGGCGGCGACGCTGAGCCAGGCAACGGGGACCATGCGCGCATCATCGCACACGGCCGGTCCGTGCTACCATCCTGCACCATGCGCGTCCGGATTATGGGGTGCAGCGGCGGCATCGGGGCCGGGCTGCGAACGACCTCTCTTTTGATCGATGACGATCTCTTGATCGATGCCGGAACTGGCATCGGCGACCTGTCGTTGCCCGACCTGCGGCGCATCAAGACCGTCTTGCTCACGCATTCCCATCTCGATCATACCGGCGGCCTTCCGCTGCTCGTTGACACGATCTTCGAAACGCTCGACACCGAGGTCGCGCTGCAAGTGTTCGGTCGTGACGAGACGCTCGATGCGCTGCGCAAGCACCTGTTCAATTGGATCATCTGGCCGGATTTCACCGAAATTCCGCGCAAGGACAAGCCCGTCCTCACGCTGCATACCTTCACGCCGGGAACCACGCTGGAGTTCGGCGGCCGGCGCATCTCGTCGGTGCCGGTGTCGCACACCGTGCCGGCGGTCGCTTATATCGTCGAGCAGGGCGACAAGGTCTTCGCGTTCAGCGGCGACACCGCGGAGAACGACACGTTGTGGGCGGCGCTGAACGCACTGCCGAAGCTCGACGCGCTCATCGTCGAGGCGGCGTTCTCAAACAGCAACGAGCAACTCGCCGGACTGTCGAAGCACTACTGCCCCAATACGTTGAAGTCGGACCTCGCGAAGTTGAAGCACCGCGTGCCATTGTGGATTACGCATCTGAAGCCCGGAGGCGAAGACCAGATCATGGACGAGCTCCAGGCGCTCATCACCGACCGCGACATCAAGCGCCTCGTCAGCGGCGTCACCTTCGAGTTGTAACCTGTAATCGCCCGACCTGTCTTTGCGAAGTACACGGAATGTTCGAGAACCTGACCAGCAGATTAACCCGCGTCTTCGACGGTTTGCGCGGCCGCGGCCGCTTGACCGAAGACGACGTGCGCGAAGCGCTACGCGAAGTGCGCATGGCGCTGCTCGAGGCGGACGTCGCGCTGCCCGTGGTCAAGGACTTCATCGAACGACTCCGTAATCACGCAACTGGCGCCGAAGTGATGCAAAGCCTCACGCCAGGGCAGGCGGTGATTGGCATCGTGCATCGCGAGCTCGTTGCGACGCTCGGCGAGGCGGCGTCGTTCGACCTGCGCGCGCGGCCGCCCGCCGTCGTGCTGCTCGCGGGCCTGCAGGGTGCGGGCAAGACCACGACCGCGGCCAAGCTCGCGCGTTGGGTTCGCGAGCGTCAGGGTCGGCGCGTGATGCTTGCAAGCACCGATACGCAGCGGCCTGCGGCAATCGAGCAACTGCGCAAGCTCGCGCTTGAGATCGATGTTCCATTTGCCGACGGTGCGAGTGCGGAACAATCGCGGCGCGGAGCGCCGCTCCCACGAAGCCCACTCGAACGAGCGGCGCAAGCACTGGACGAAGCGAAGCGCCACTCGATTGAGGTGCTGATCGTCGATACTGCAGGCCGCACCACGATCGATGACACGCTGATGGATGAAGTTGCCGCCCAATATGCGTTGCTGGACCCCGCAGCGACGCTGTTCGTGGTAGACGCGATGACCGGGCAGGACGCGGCGCGTACTGCGCGCGCCTTCCACGAGCGCATCCCGCTGACCGGTGTCGTGCTCACGAAGACCGATGGGGACGCGCGGGGTGGCGCCGCGCTGTCGGTTCGCGAAGTCACCGGGGCTCCACTGTTGTTCCTCGGCACCGGCGAGCGGAGCAGCGCGCTCGAAGCGTTCGATCCCGAACGCCTCGCGCGGCGGATCCTCGGCATGGGTGACGTCGTCGGCCTCGTGGAGGCAGCCCAGCGGGCTGAGGTCGACCACGCGGAATCCACCAAACTCGCCGCGAAGCTGAAGGCGGGCGGCGGCTTCACGCTCGCCGACTTCCGAGACCAAATGCGGCAGATGCAAAAGCTCGGCGGCATGGGCGCGCTGATGGAGCACCTACCTGCAAAACTCGCCGGCAAGGCGCCGGGTGCGGCCGACAGCGACCGCATGATGCGGCGTCTCGGCGGCATCATCGATTCGATGACCCCCGAAGAACGCCGTCACCCGGAGCTCATCAAGGCGTCCCGCAAGCGCCGGATTGCCAAGGGCTCGGGCACCACGGTCCCCGAGGTCAACCGCCTGCTGAAACAATTCACCGAGAGCCGGAAAATGATGAAAAAGCTTGGAAAAGGCGGGCTGCAGCGATTGATGGGACAGATGGGGTCAGGCACCAAGGGGACACATTGACCTGGCGGCCAATGCCCTTTCAATGTTGGTGAAATACCCGTAAAATCCGCCGTTTCACTCGGTTCGAGGCATCAGCAAGACATGGTCACCATTCGCCTGGCACGCGGCGGCGCAAAGAAGCGTCCGTTTTATCACATCGTCGTCACCGACAGCCGTAACCGTCGCGACGGCCGCTACATCGAGCGCGTCGGCTTCTTCAACCCGGTCGCGGTCGGGCAGGAAACACCGCTCAAGATTGACCGTGAGCGCGTGGATTTTTGGGTCGCGCGTGGCGCGAAGCCCTCCGACCGCGTCGTGTCGCTGCTGAAGCAGTCGGCCGCCTGAAGACGGTCGTGATAGGCCGGATTACCGGCCTGTTCGGAGTGCGCGGTTGGGTCAAGGTGTTCTCACACACCGAGCCGCGCAAAAACGTGCTGGGGTACCAGCCGTGGTCACTCGACATCGCCGGCACGGCGCGTGAATTTCGCGTCATTGACGGCAGGCCGCACGGCAAGGGCATCGTCGCGCAGCTGGCAGGGATTGACGACCGCGACGCGGCGGCCGCGCTGATCGGCAAAGATATCGTGGTCGCGCGCGCGTTGCTCGGCCCGGCGGGGGAAGGCGAGTATTACCACGCCGATCTGGAGGGACTTTTGGTCATCACGCTCGGCGGCGTAACGCTCGGGCGGATCGAGAGCTTGTTCGAGACCGGCGCGAACACTGTCATGGTGGTGCGGGGTGAGCGGGAGCGGTTGCTACCGTTCACGCAGGGCGACGTGGTCAAGGACGTGGACGTTGCAGGCGGGCAAGTGACCGTCGATTGGGATCCGGAGTTTTGATGCGGATCGACGTCGTCACGCTGTTCCCGGAACTTGTCGCCACGATTGGCGACTACGGCATCACGGGGCGCGCCGTGGAGCGCGGGCTGTTGTCGATTGAGTGCTGGAACCCGCGCGACTACGCGCACGACCGGCACCGGACGGTCGATGATCGCTCGTACGGCGGCGGACCCGGTATGGTGATGAAGGTCGAGCCGCTCCGCGACGCCATCCGCGCCGCGCGCGTAGCCGACCGCCGGCCGGTCCGCGCGGTGTACCTGACTCCGCAAGGCCGCCGAGTCGACCAGGCTTGGGTTGCGGAGGCGGCGCAAGCCGGGCGACTGTTGCTGGTCGCGGGCCGGTACGAGGGCGTCGACGAGCGAGTGCTTGAGACGGAGATCGACGAAGAGTTATCGCTCGGTGATTTTGTGCTGAGTGGCGGTGAACCGGCGGCGATGGCGGTGATCGATGCCATCGCGCGGCTGTTGCCTGGGGCGCTCGGCGATGCGGCGTCGGCGGACGAGGACTCGTTTACGGACGGGTTGCTCGACCACCCGCACTACACGCGGCCGGAAGTGCTCGACGGTGTACGGGTGCCGAAAGTGCTGGTCGGCGGCGACCATGCGGCAGTGCGGCGCTGGCGGTTACGAGAAGCGCTGGGCAGAACCTGGCAACGGCGCCCCGACTTGATCGAGGCGCGCGGGCTGGACGAGGAAGAGAAAGCGTTATTGGCTGAATATATCGCGGCGCACAACGCCGCCCCACAAAGCGACCAGTAAGCAGGAAACGGACATGAGCAAGATCATTGAGCAAATCGACGCCGAGCAGATGGGCAAAGACATTCCGGAGTTTGCACCGGGCGATACCGTCGTGGTGCAGGTGAAGGTCACGGAAGGCAACCGCGAGCGGTTGCAGGCGTTCGAGGGCGTGGTGATCGCCAAGCGCAATCGCGGCATCAACAGCGCGTTCACCGTGCGCAAGGTTTCGCACGGCGAGGGCGTCGAGCGTGTGTTCCAGACCTACAGCCCGCTCGTCGCGACCATCGAAGTCAAACGCCGCGGCGACGTGCGCCGCGCGAAGCTCTACTACTTGCGTGACCGCCAGGGCAAGGCGGCCCGCATCCGCGAAAAGCTGGGCTAAGGACGGCCGGCGACAGCCGGCAAAACAGCCCGGCGGGGACGCTATGCGCATCGTAGTGTTGACGCTGGTCCTGTTGGCGACGGCGCCGGTCTCGGCGACGGCCGTCGTTGGCCTTGAAGAAATCATCACGCTCGCGCGAGGCGGGGCCCAGGGTCTCGCGCTGCGGCTCCTCGACCAATATCAATCGGACCCCAAGCTCGACCGCATCGACTGGGCCGCTGCCGAACGCGAACGCGCCCATATCCTCGCGGCGCGCGGCGACTGGCGCACGCTCGCGGACCGGTTCGCCACGCTCGATTCCACATTACCGGAGCCCTTCCTCGACTGGACACGCGAACGCCGCGCCGAGGCGCTGCTGAACCTCGGCGACGGTGCCGGAGCGCGCGCCGCCCTTCGACAGCTGATTTGGCGTGCCGACGTCGAGGGCGATGCGCTGCGTCACTGGCGCGCGCTCGTCGTGCGGAGTTACCTCGTTGACGAAGATCTCGACGCGGCGTTGGTCAGTTTGCAACGCTACGCGTTCGATCACGGCGCCGATGGCCCCGCGTTGCGGCTGATGCACGGCGAGGCGTTGCTTGCGGCGTCGCGACCGGACGAAGCTTATGCGGTGCTGCGTGCCGCCGACAACGAGCCACTGCAATGGCTCGCAGCACTGCGCGCTGGCGCGCTGGCGCCGGGTGCTGTCTTCGAACGCGCAGTCCGTGCCGGTAGCGTCCGTGACGCTCAGGCCGCACATCGTCACGCAGCGTGGCGCGTGGCCGCCGAGGCCGCACGTCGTATGAATAACGCGCAGGCCTCTGTCGCCGCGCTCGAGCGCGCACTCGTGAGTGGTGATGGCTCGCTGAACCTGCCCACCGTGTTGCGGGTTCACCCCGACGAGCTCTGGCTCGCGTACACGGATTGGGGCGCGGCACTCGGGAACGGCGCGCGGTTGCTGGTGGGCGTGGACCAAGGCTGGCTCGACGCGGCAGAGCGGGCGGACCCGCCACAAGCGCGGGCGCTCTACGCGGCGCTCGCGGGCTCGACGCGACAGGCGTCGGTCGTCGAGTACGCGCACTATCGATTTGCGCGATCGATCCGTGCCGAGCCCCTAGGGGACCGCCTGCTCGCGGCGTTGTACCTCGACGCGGGGGCGTTTTCCGAACCCGAACACATTCCCGCGATGGTTCGTTATTTGCTCGTCGATGGCCTGTTGCGCGATGGGGATGTCGTGCTCGCGTCGCGACTCATCGCCGATCTCGCGGAGCCGCCCGCCGCGGCGGATCCGGTCGATTGGAACCTTCGGCGCGCGCGCGTGCTCGTACTCGCGGGTCGCCCCGATGACGGCAGCGCCGTGCTCGAGTCACTGCTCGCCGCCGCGCCTGAGTTCGACGTGGACAAGGTGATGCAGGTGCTGTTCGACCTACAGGCATCGGACGCCCATTCGCGTGCACTGCCGTTGTTCGAGCGCGTCTACGCGCGCGAGGACCTCGACCTGCAGCGCCGACGTGAGATCCTGTTTTGGATGGCGGATTCGCGTCGCGCGCTCGACGAGGCACTGGAAGCTGCGCGCTTGTACCTGCTTTCGGCGGGCCTCGCCGACCCGTACGCGCTGGACCAGTGGGCACAGACCGCGCGATTTCAGGCCGCCGAAGCGCTCGCGGACGCAGGCCTTACAGCCGACGCCGCCGCGCTTTACCGAACGCTCCTGAACGCGACGGATGACCCTGGCCGTCGCGCAGTCCTCCAGCATCGGCTCGACCAGCTGGCCCGGACGGGTCCGCCGCCCGTATAATTCGCGCCCTCATGGACGCTACCTTCGCACGGATTCTCCTGCTCGCAATCTCGCTGCCGTTCGTCAGCGCGTGCACGACCATCGGCAACACGCTGATGTCGGCGGCGTCCGAGCGCGTGGCGGCGAGCCTCCAGTCGGCCGTCGTGAACCACAACGATCCTGCGACGGTGCGCGACGGCGCGCCCGCGTGGCTCTTGATGGTGGACGCGCTCGCGGCGGACGATCCTGACAATGCGGCCTTGCAGGCGCAGGCCGCGCAGATGTATGCGTCGTACGCGGGCGGATTCGCCGCGGATGACCCCGAACGCGCGCGCCGCTTGTCAGGCCGCGCGCGGAGCTACGGACGCGCGGGCATTTGTGCGCAGCGCGGTTCGGCGTGTGATCTGTTCGATCGGTCGTTCGACGCGTTCGAGGCTGGCCTCAAAATGTTCTCGGCAAATGACACCGCAGTGCTGTTCGCCGCGGCACTCGGCGAACTTGTATGGATTCAGGCGCACGCCGATGATTGGAACGCGATTGCGGACCTGCCGCGCGTGCAGCTGTTGCTCGATCGCGTCGTCGCGCTGGATCCCGTGCACCAGCGCGGAGCACCGCATGCGTACCTGGGTGTGCTCCACTCATTGCGACCCGCAGCGCTCGGCGGTGACCCCGAGCGAGCACGTCTGTACTTCGAACGCGCGGTCGAGCTCTCGGGTGGCCGCGACTTGATGACGAAAGTGATGTACGCGGAGTACTACGCGCGTGTGAACTTCAACCGCGCTCTGCACGACCGCCTGCTCGGCGAGGTGGTCGAAGCCGACCCGACCGCGGAGCGCTACACGCTCGGCAACGTGCTCGCGCAGGCGCGCGCCCGTAAGCTGCTGGCTGAAGCCGGCGATTATTTCATCGACGAGTAGGCGACGATGTCCCTAAGAATTTTGTTCATGGTCCTGTCCCTTGTCTGGGCTGCACCCACGGTCGGCCAGACGACGCTGCGGCTCGCGACCGTCGCGCCCGACGGCTCATTCTGGATGCGCGAGATGCGGGCGGGTGCCGAGGAGATCCGGGCGCGGACCGAAGGGCGCGTACGTATCCAGTACTTCCCCGGCGGCGTCATGGGGAATGAGCAAGCGGTCCTGCGACGTATCCGCATCGGGCAGTTACAGGGCGGCGCGTTCACGGGCGGTGCCTTGGCACCGGTTTACCGCGACGCGGCGCTGTACACGCTGCCGTTCTTGTTTCGGTCGCACGACGAAGTCGACGTCATCCGGGCAAAATTCGATGCGGAACTTGAGGCCGGTCTCGAGCAGGCGGGTTTCGTGAGCTTTGGCCTCGCCGAGGGGGGCTTCGCACGACTGCTATCCGGCTCGCCGGTTTCTGGGCTGAAGGATCTCGCCGGCAAAAAGGTCTGGGTGCCGGAGGGCGATGCGGTGGCTTACGCGGCGATGGAAGCGCTCGGTCTCACGCCGACGACATTGCCATTGACCGACGTTCTCACTGGGCTGCAGACCGGCTTGATCAACATCGTTGCGTCGCCGCCAATCGGCGCCATCGCATTCCAGTGGCACACTCGCGTGCGTTACATGACCGACACCCCGCTTGCATACACGTGGGCACAGCTCATCATCGACCGGCGCGCGTTCAACCGACTTACAAAGACCGATCAAGCAATCGTGACCGAGGTGATGCGCGCCGTTTACGCGCGGCTTGACGGGCAGAACCGACGCGACAATGAATCGGCTACCGCGGCAATGGTCGCGCGCGGCATCGAACTTGTTTCGCCGACAGAGGAAGAGTTGCGCGCATGGCACGAGATCGGCGACCGCATCACCCGTAACGTCATCGACCGCGGGACGTTCGACGCTGGTCTGTACCGGCGCGTGCGCGCGGCCCTCGACGAGTACCGCATCGCCTACCCGTGAAGCACGTCGAAGACGCGCTGCTGGTTATCCTGTTGCTGGCGCTCGTCGTGTTCGCCGGTGCTCAGATCGGCGCGCGCAATCTGTTTGACGCGGGCTGGATCTGGGGCGAGCAGCTCGTCCGTGTCGGCGTATTGTGGGTCGGCTTGCTGGGCGCGGTCGTCGCGAGCCGCGACGATCGCCACCTTCGAATCGATGTCGTCCCGCGCCTGCTGCCCCCACGAGGCCAGGTCGCGTGTGCAGTGATTGCGCACGGGGTCTCCGCCGGTGTCTGCGCGGTGATCGCGTGGCACGCAGGGGAATTCGTGCTCGCGGAGCGCGAGTACGGGGCTGCGGGCATCGGTGCGGTTTCCGGGTGGGTGCTCCAGGCGGTCATGCCGGTCGCCTTCGCGCTGATGGCCATGCGCCACGCCGCACATGTCCTGCGGGCGACTGCTCGATGGTGATAGCGCTCATCCTCCTCGCACTCGCGCTGCTCGGCGTGCCGCTGTTCGCCGTCATCGGTCTCGGTGCATTGCTCGCCTGGGCCGGAATCGGCGTTGATTTGCAGGTCATTGCGATCGAGCTGTTCCGCCTCGCCGAAATGCCGGTGCTGGTGGCTATCCCATTGTTCACGTTCGCGGGCTATCTGCTGAGCGAGAGCGGGGCGCCCGGACGACTCGTCAGACTGACGGATGCTTTGCTCGGCTGGATGCCGGGCGGGCTCGCGTTCGTCGCGCTCGCGGCATGCGCCCTCTTCACCGCCTTCACCGGCGCTACCGGCGTCACGATCATCGCACTCGGCGCGCTCCTGTACCCGGCGCTGCGCGAAGCCGGGTATCCCGAGCGGTTCAGCCTCGGTCTCGTGACCACCTCTGGCAGCCTCGGACTACTGTTCGCGCCGTCGTTGCCGTTGATTCTGTACGGCGTGGTCGTCCAGCAACTTCAAGTCGGTCAGCCGGTATCGGTTGATGAACTCTTCCGCGCGGGCTTGGTGCCCGGCTTGCTGATGGTCGTCCTGCTCGCCGGCTATGGGTTATGGGTCACGCGCGGGACAGTCCAGCGCAGCCGGGGTTTCGATCGTACTCTCGTTTTGGCCGCGGTCCGTGAATCCGTGTGGGAAATTCCGCTGCCGTTCGTGATTCTCGGGGGCATCTACGGCGGGTACTTCGCGGTGTCGGAGGCGGCTGCGATGACGGCGCTGTGGGTGCTCGCGGTCGAGCTCCTGATCCGGCGCGAGGTGCCGCTCGCGCGGCTCCCATCCGTGCTGCGGGAGTCGATGGTCCTCGTCGGCGGCATTCTCGTCATTCTTGGCCTGTCGATGGCGTCCACGAGTTACCTGATCGATGCGGGAGTCCCGCAGCAGTTGTTTGAGACGGTGCAGGGGCTCGTCTCGGATCGGACCACGTTCCTGTTGCTCCTGACGATCTTCCTGCTGATCGTCGGGACGATGCTCGACGTGTTCTCCGCGACGGTGCTCATCGTGCCTCTCGTCGCGCCGGTCGCGCTCGCCTACGGAATCCACCCCGCGCATCTCGGCATCCTGTTCCTCGCGAACATGCAGCTCGGCTACATGACGCCACCGGTCGGCCTGAACCTGTTCATCGCCGCCTACCGTTTCGAACAGCCAATCCACACCGTTTTCCGCGCTGCGCTTCCGTTTTTCCTGTTGCTGCTGGCGGCGACGCTGCTCATCACCTTTTGGCCGGCCTTGTCTCTTTGGCTAATTGATTAAAACTATCAAACGCATAATAACTATTCATTGGATTTATCAATCGCGTTCCCGTTAAATACTCGCAACCGCCGGAATCAGCCGGCTTGTTTCGAACAGAACGAGGACACGATTATGTTGACAGTTGGCGATAAGTTTCCGCAATTCAATCTGAAGGGCGTGGTCACGAACGATATCAACACGGCGTTCAAGGACTTCAGCGACAAGGCCGAGACGGGCAAATGGAAAATCGTGTTCTTCTGGCCGAAGGACTTCACGTTCGTGTGCCCGACCGAAATCGCGGCGTTCGGCAAGCTGAACCGCGAATTCAACGAGCGCGACGCGGTCGTGTACGGCGTCAGCGTCGACAGTGAGTTCGTTCACCTCGCGTGGCGCCAGCAGAAGGAAGAGCTGAAGGACCTTCCATTCCCGATGCTTGCCGACGTCAAGCGTGAGTTGTCGAGCGCCCTCGGCGTGATCGACGCCGATGAAGGCGTCGCCAAGCGCGCTACCTTCATCGTCGACCCCGACGGCATCATCCGCTTCGCGGCAGTGACCGACATGAACGTCGGCCGTAACGTCGATGACGTATTGCGCGTGCTCGATGCGCTGCAGACCGACGAGCTTTGCCCCTGCAACTGGACGAAGGGCGAAGACACGCTCCAGGTCGCCTGAGCATGGATTCCACCACGAACCAAGTCGATGCGATCCGCGACCGGCTGCCGGACAGTGCGCGCGATCTCAGGCTGAACCTCGGGACCGTATTGTCCGAACAAGGCGCGCCGGGCCTCACCGCGAATCAACGGTGGGGTTCGGCAATTTCCGCGGCGATTACCGCGCGGCAACCCGAGCTCACCGAGGCCATCGTCGCGGAGGCGAAGGCGCAGGGCACGGACGATGCGACGGTCGATGCGGCCCGTTCCGCAGCCGCCATCATGGGTATGAACAACATTTACTACCGCTTTGTGCACCTCGTCGGTGATGCGGAATACCGTGGGATGCCGGCGCGGCTGCGCATGAATGTGATCGGGAAACCCGGGGTGCCAGCCGAGGACTTTGAGCTGTATTCGCTGGTGGCCTCGGCGATCAACGGTTGCGGGGCGTGCATGGAGAATCATGAGAAAGAGCTTCGCAAGCGTGGCCTGTCCCGGGAGGGCATCCAAAGTGGCGTCCGCATCGGCGCGGTCATCCACGGGGCCGCAATCGCGTTGTAGGGGCAAACCGGGCGGTTTTTTTCCGCCTGTCCCTTTACAGGGCGCCCAGATGGGAATAGCATCCCGTTAGAAGTTCACTTTCCGGCGTCCTGGAGGCTACAAATGAAAGCGATTTCCATCATTCTTGCAGCATTGCTGATTTCCGCTTCGGCATCAGCTGGCATCATCGGCACCGGTGGTGACGAAAACTACGATACCCAAGGGATTATAGGCACCGGCGGCGACGATTCGACCGACGGCATCATCGGCACGGGCGGCGACGACTCGACCGATGGCATTATCGGGACCGGCGGCGATGACTCGACCGACGGCATCATTGGCACCGGCGGCGATGATTCGACCGACGGCATCATTGGCACCGGCGGTGATAATTCGACCGACGGGATTATCGGTACCGGCGGCGACGGCAGCTAAATCCGTCTCTCCTGTCGTATCTGACCGGCCGGCAGGCGACTGCCGGCCGGTCTTATTTTGGGCCTAGCTATTCCATTTTTCCCAAATACGCCTAAAATCCCATAACTATGGCTACCGAAACCCAACAACTCATTGCCGAGTCGCTGCTCAAAATTCTCCGGCCGCTGATTCGAATCCTCCTCCGCAACGGCGTCACCTACCGCGCTTTCACGGAGGCCGCGAAGGCCGTTTATATCGAAGTTGCCGCCGCCGAGTTCGCGATTCCAGGGCGGAAGCAAACCGATTCGCGCATTTCCGTGATCACGGGCCTCTCTCGCAAGGAGGTGAAGCGCGTGAAGTCAATGCCGCCGGCCACCGACGCGGAGAACCTTGCGCGTTATAACCGCGCTTCCCGGGTCATCAGCGGTTGGACACAGGATGACGCGTTCATGGATGCCCACGGTAACCCGGCCGACCTGCCGCTGGACAACTCGGCGAACAGCTTCGCCGAACTCGTCCGTCGGTACAGCGGCGACGCGCCTCCGCGCGCGGTCCTCGATGAGCTCGAGCAGGTCGGAGCGGTCCAGCGCATGGACGACGGCACTCTGTGCCTGCTGACCCGTGGCTATATCCCCCAGACTGACAGCCCTGAGCGCCTCGGCATCTTCGGCATCACGGTCGCGGATCTCCTCGAAACCGTGAATCACAATCTTCAGGATGACACCGCCCGCCCATACTTCCAGCGCTTCGTCGCGAACGATCGGATTCCGGCGGTGCTCACCGGCGACTTCCAGCAAATCACACGTCGGTACGGCCAGCAGTTCCTCGAGAAGCTCGACGGGTGGCTGACAGAGAACGAAGACAAGGGGAGCGCGACGGACGACAGCCACCGTCGTATCGGTGTCGGCATCTACTACTTCGACCAATGAAGGGTGTTTTTTCGGGTTTCCTGCACGCGCTCGACGTCGGTCGTCGGGTCATCGTCAATCTGTTGTTCATACTCATCGTGTTGTTCATCGCGAGCGTGCTTTTCGTCGGTGGCGAACGCCATGCGTCCATCGACGATGGCATTGCGGTGCTTTTCGATCCGTACGGCCTGATCGTTGAGGAATACGACGCGACGCCGCTCGATCGCGCAATCGGTCGCTTGACCGGCTCGGACATCCCGCAGGTCCTGCTACGCGATTTGCAGGCTGGTCTCGAGTTCGCGGCCCACGACGCGCGCGTTGCCGCGGTCGTGCTCGACCTCGGCGGGCTCGCGCCGGTGTCGGTCAGCAAGCTCAACGAGCTTGCGCCCGCGCTCATCGCGGCGCGGGCGAACGGCAAACATGTGCTCGTTTACGCGGATTCGTACGACCAGTCGCGCTATTTCCTTGCGGCTCATGCGGACGAGATTTTCCTGCATCCAATGGGCGGCGTGTTCATCGACGGCTACGCCGCATACCGCGTGTACATGAAAGAGGCCCTCGACAAGCTGTCCATCGACTGGCACGTTTTCAAGGCGGGCGACTTCAAGTCCTACGGCGAGCCTTACGAGCGCAACGACATGTCGCCGCAAGTGCGTGAGGAGACGGCGGTGTGGTTGGGTGAGCTGTGGTCGTTCTACCGCGAGCGGGTTGAGTTGGCACGCGCGCTCGACGCCGGCGCGATTGACGTCTACCTGGACGGGATGGTCGACGGAGTGCGTGCGGCGCGCGGCAACCTCGCGGCATACGCGGAAGCAACGCGGCTGGTTGACGCACGCACGGACTACGATGGCTTCGTCGCGCGCGTGACCGAACTGGTCGGCAGCGCACCCGAGGATGAGGGATTCCGCGGGCTGAATTGGCAGGCATACCTCGGCAGCGCGCGCCAGGAGCACGCGCAGACGCTGGTCGGGCGGGACCGAATCGCCGTGCTCATCGCAAGCGGCGCCATCGTCGAAGGGGACCCCGGCCTACAGGCGGTCGGCTCGCAGCGCATCGCGGAACTCATGGAACAGGCGAACGACGATGCGCGCGTGAAAGCGCTCGTGCTACGCGTGGACAGCCCCGGCGGCAGCGCATTCGCGTCTGAGGAAATCCGCAGCGAGATCCAACGATTCCGCGACAGCGGACGCCCGGTCGTGGTGTCCATGAGCAGCGTCGCAGCATCCGGCGGATACTGGATTTCGATGGCTGCGGACGAAGTGTGGGCGAGTCCTGCGTCGATTACCGGATCGATCGGCGTGATTGCGATGTTCCCGACATTTCCGCGCGCGATGGAGCGGCTCGGCCTCAACACGGACGGCGTCGCAACGACGCGGCTCGCTGGCGCGCTGCGCGCGGACCGCGAACTCGGAAACGACGCAGCGATGCTGGTCCAATTGCTCGTGGACGGTATCTATGGGGATTTCGTCGAGCTCGTGGCCGACGCGCGAGAGCTTGAGGAGGCCACCGTGCTCGAACTTGCCGGCGGGCGTGTCTACACCGGGGTTGGGGCACACGCGAATGGGCTCGTCGACGAACTCGGCGGTTTGGACGAGGCGGTCGCCGCGGCGGCATCGCGCGCGGGTCTTGCCGAGTACGCGGTGCGCGTTTTGGAACAGGAACCTGATTTCCAGGACAAGCTGATGCTCGCGCTGCTCGAATCACGCGTGCTCACGCCGTTCGCCGAGCGCGCCGCACGCGTGAACGATCGGCCGTTGGCGAAGTGGATTTCCTGGGTAGAACGCGAGCTCGGCTGGACCGTGCAGTTCACCGATCCGAAGAAGGCGTACCTGTACTGCTTCTGCACCGCACCCTGACACCAACTTCGCGACGCCAAGAGCGTCGCTCCCACCTGTCGCACCCAAGCGTCGGTGTAGCGAGCAAGCCGCGAAGCCGCGTAGCGTGGCTCGCACCTCGAAAGTGAGTCGGGTTCCCGGAGGCCACCCGTGGATTTTAAGAACAGACAGCGAACGGCTCGAGGTGCGCAGCCCGTAGCGGCCGCGGGGTGTTGCACAAGGTCGAGGGTCAGTCTTCGAGCTGACGCTGGATGAACGGGATGATGATCAACGCGATCAGCGTCGCGAGCAGCACTTCGCGGTCAATCTCATAACCGAACACCATGCGCTCCGGCAGATTTGCACCGACCACCAGCAGTACCATGAAGAACACGAGACCAAGACGGCGGTAAGCAATCATGCCAGTCAATGCAACGGCAGCGAGTGCGACGGTCAGCGCCGACGATTCGAGACCGTAACGCGCGAGCATGTTATCGGGCATGTTCACGCCGACCGCGAGCGCCACCACCAGAAAGACCAACGCCCATTTAATCATTGCGAGTAGCTCCGACATCGCCTTTTCCTCTTCCATGCAACCGGCAACTCCGGTGTGACTGCATGGTTGTGGAATGAGCGATGGCTGTCCGTGACGGTCATCACACTATGGGAAAAGCCGGCCTATGACCAGTCAAGAATGACTTTTCCTGACTTGCCCGACCGCATGGTATCGAACCCTTCCTGATAACGGTCGGCCGGCAACGCGTGCGTCAGGATCGGCGAGAGATCCAATCCGCTCTGCAACATTGCCGCCATTTTGTACCAGGTCTCGAACATCTCGCGGCCGTAGATACCCTTCAAAACAAGGCCTTTGAAGATGACATGGTTCCAGTCAACGGCCATGTCGCCGGGCGGAATGCCGAGCAGGGCGACCTTACCGCCGTGGCGCATCGTTCTCAGGAGGTCGCGGAATGCCGTCGGGTTGCCCGACATCTCGAGGCCCACGTCAAACCCCTCGGCCATCCCGAGCGCAGCGATGGTGTCGTCAATCGACGACACCGACACATTGATAGCCCGCGTCGCGCCCATGCGTTTCGCGAGTCCAAGCCGGTAGTCGTTCACGTCGGTCACGACGACGTGCCGCGCGCCGGCGTGCCGACAGATAGCGGCCGCCATGATGCCGATTGGCCCCGCGCCGGTGATCAGCACGTCCTCGCCGACGAGGTCGAATGACAGCGCAGTATGCGTCGCGTTCCCGAATGGATCCATGATCGCCGCGATCTCGTCCGTGATTGCATCGGGCAGCTTGAACGCGTTCATCGCCGGTATCACCACATACTCGGCGAAGCAGCCCGCGCGGTTCACGCCAACGCCGACCGTGTTGCGACACAAGTGCCGCTGCCCGGCCCGGCAGTTACGGCAATGGCCGCAGGTGATGTGTCCTTCGCCGGACACGCGGTCGCCGACCTCGAAGCCGTCGACTTCGCTTCCGACCTCGGCAACGACGCCGACGAATTCGTGCCCGACCACCATGGGTACGGGAATCGTCTTCTGCGACCACTCGTCCCAGTTGTAGATGTGGATGTCGGTGCCGCAGATTGCGGTCTTGCGGACGCGGATTTTCAGGTCGTTCGGACCCGCGGTCGGCTCCGCAACGTCCTGCATCCAGATGCCGGGTTCAGCTTTGGCTTTTACGAGCGCTCTCATGCGAGTTCCTTGCCGGCCTGTTCGAACGCGGCGAGCGCGCGGTCGAGGTGGCTGCGGTCGTGGGCCGCTGACATCTGCGTGCGGATGCGTGCCTTGCCCATCGGCACGACTGGAAATGAGAATCCGATCACATAAAGTCCAAGTTCGAGCAAGCGGTCGGCCATGCGTTTCGCAAGCGCCGCCTCGCCGAGCATGACCGGGATGATTGGATGCTCGCCCGGCACGAGATTGAATCCGAGCTTCGTCATACCCGCGCGGAAATAGCGCGCGTTGTCGAACAATTTCGCGCGCAGCGTACTGTCGTGTTCGAGGATGTCGAGCACAGTCAGCGACGTCGCGGCGAAGGCCGGAGCGAGCGAATTCGAAAACAGGTATGGGCGCGAGCGTTGACGCAGCCAGCGGATGATTTCCTTTTTTCCGGACGTGTAGCCGCCCATCGCGCCGCCAAGGGCCTTGCCGAGCGTGCCCGTAATGAGGTGTACGCGGTCGAGGACGCCGCAGTGCTCGTGCGTTCCGCGGCCGTGCTCGCCCATGAAACCGACCGCATGAGAATCGTCGACCATGACCAGTGCGCCGTGTTTGTCGGCAAGATCACAGATACCCGCAAGGTTGGCGATGATCCCGTCCATCGAGAACACGCCGTCGGTCACAATCAGTTTGAAGCGCGCATCCTGTGCCTCGTTCAGCTTCGCCTCGAGATCGGAGAGATCGTTGTTTCGGTACCGGTAGCGTTGCGCTTTGCATAGCCGGATACCGTCGATGATGGAGGCGTGATTGAGCTCGTCGCTGATCACCGCGTCCTCGTCACCGAGAATCGTCTCGAAGAGGCCGCCGTTCGCGTCGAAGCACGACGAATACAGGAGGGTGTCTTCGGTGCCGAGGAAGCCGGATAGGCGACACTCGAGCTCGCGGTGGACATCCTGTGTGCCGCAGATGAATCGTACGGAGGCCATGCCGTAGCCGTGTTCGTCGAGCGCGGTATGCGCGGCGGCGATGACGTCCGGATGCGCAGCGAGCCCGAGATAATTGTTTGCGCAGAGGTTGATGACGTCGTTGCCGCCGACCTCGATGACCGCCTGCTGGCGGCCGTGGATCACGCGTTCTTCCTTGAACAGGCCCTGGTCTTTCAGCGCCTCGGTTTCGGCGGCGAGATGGACGAGTAGGGGATGGCTCACGGCAGCTCCTGACGGTGGCACGAATCGAGTCTCGCATTATACTGCGGACAACGACGCGGAAGCAGACGTCTGGTAGCAGGGGAATCGAATGAACAACACGGCGAGCGGAGCCGCTCGACTCGCCGCGGTCGTTTCGGCTGCGGCGGTCATCGCACTGTCCGCAGTGGTGTCGGGCATCGGGGTTGCCGCGCTGATTTTCACCGGCCCGCTGCAGCCGTTCCTTTTCGTTGGCATCGGCATTGTCCTTTTCGGCGCCGCGGTGATGCTGATCGTTGTGGCGCTCAAAAGCTCCTACCCCGGAACAATCTCGCTCCCCCAGGAAGTGCCCGCTGTCATCCTCGGTCTGCTCGCGACCGCGATGTTCGTGGACCTCACGACGGTGATGAGTGCAGAGGACGCGTTGCCCTTCGTGCTCCTCGCCATCGCGTTCGCGACCATCATCACCGGTACCACGTATTGGGTGCTCGGCCGATTGCGTATGGGAGAGCTCATCCGGTTCATTCCATATCCGATGATCGGCGGCGTGCTCGCAGGGCTGGGCTGGTTACTGGTGCAGGGCGGCGTGATGGTGCTGACCGGCGAGGTACTCTCCGTGTCGGACTGGGCGATGCCGCTGCAAGGCGACAATCCGCTACGGCTCGCCGCCGGGCTTGCGGTTGGCGCGTCGCTTTTGGTTCTAACCACCCGCCATACTCATTTTCTGTTGATTCCAGGCGTCCTGGTTATTAGCATCGCGGCTTTTTATGCGATCGCGGTCATCGCCGGACTGACTGCGACGGAGCTCAGTGGGGCGGGGTGGTTGCTTGGGCCGTTCCCGGATCGAGGCGCGTGGGCGCCGCCACTGTTCGCGGCCAGCGCCGAGTTTGATTGGGAGTTGTTCTTCCGCCAGCTGCCGGTCCTCGCGACGCTCGTGCTGGCATCAACCATCTCGATCCTGCTCTACGCGAGCGGCCTTGAGCTTGGCGTCCGCCGCGACCTCGATCTCAACCATGAACTCCGTAGCTGCGGCGCCGCGAATGTGATCGCCGGCGTGGGTGGGGGCGTGCCCGGGTTCCATTCGATGGGCGACTCGCTGCTTGCGCACGCGATGGGCGCGCCTTATCGCGCGACCGGCGTGCTCGCCGGCGTGTTCGTTGCAGCAGGGTTGTTCGGTGGGTTTTCGGCGCTCGCGTATTTTCCGCGACCGGTCCTTGGCGGCTTGCTGTTGTACCTCGGTCTGTCATTGCTCCGCGAGTGGATCGTGGACGGGTATCGTAAGCTGCCGAAAGGCGACTGGCTCGTGGTGCTGCTGATCCTCGGCGTGTCGGGCTGGTTCGGATTCCTCGCAGGCATCGGCGTCGGTGTCGTGGCCGGCATGATTCTGTTCACGGTGAACTACAGCGGCGTCGACGTCGCCAAGCACGAATTGTCGGCAGCCTCGCTCCATTCAAGAGTCGATCGTCCGCCAGGTGAGCGCGCGTATCTCGACCGCAACGGGGATAGCGTGCACGTGCTGATGCTGCAGGGGTTCGTGTTTTTCGGCACGGCAAACAAGGTGCTCGATCGAATCGCCATGCGCGTCGCCGACGTATCGCAGCCGGCGCTGACCCACCTATGCCTCGATTTTCAAAGGGTGACCGGCACGGACACGTCGGCGGTAATCACGTTCCGCAAGCTCGACCAACTCGCAGAAACGCAAGGGTTCGAGATTGTGCTGACGGGTCTCCCCGACGACGCGCGAGTGTTGTTCGAGGACAGTGGTCTTGAGCTCGACGAGAACCCCCGTGTGACGCTTGAGCGCGATCTCGATCACGGGTTGGAGTACTGCGAACGCGCGCTGTTGCGGGACCGCGAGGGGGCGGACTTGGCAAGCGCAGTGTTACCTCCTTCGCTTGGCCCTGAGGTACTCGAACGCTACGCAGAGATCTGTGTCTTTTCCCCGGGGGACTATCTAATCGAACAGGGCGCGCCGTCGGACGACATGTTCATGATTCTCAAGGGGCGCGTGACGGTGAAACTGGATGGCATGGCGTCGGGAGAGCGACTGCGTACGTACGGTCCGGGCACGTTGGTCGGGGAGATGGCGATGTACCTCGGTGGGCGACGCTCGGCCTCGGTCGTCGCCGAAACGTCGGCACGCGCGATGAAGTTGACGTTGGCAGGGATAAGACGAATGACCACCGAGGAGCCACAACTCGCCGCGGAGCTTCACCGCACCATCGCCGCGGCGCTTGCGGGACGGCTCGCGAAGAACAACGAGCTACTACGATTGCTGGCGTAAAGCGTATAATCGGAGGTTTGACCAAGGAGCCTCCGATGTCCTACCGCCATATCCGTCTGCCCGAATCCGGTTCGAAAATCACTGTCGTCAATGGCGCGTTGAACGTGCCGAAAAATCCGATTCTCGGCTATGTTGAGGGCGACGGAATCGGCCCGGACATCACGACCGCATGCCTGCGCGTCTGGGATGCGGCGGTGGAGAAGGCGTACGGCGGAAAGCGCAAGGTACATTGGGCCGAGCTCTTCATGGGCGAGAAGGCCGCCGGCATCTACGACGGCGACTACTTTCCCGACGAGGCGCTTGAAGCGCTGAAGGATTTGGTCGTCTCGATCAAAGGGCCGCTCACGACGCCTGTCGGCGGCGGCTTCCGCTCGCTGAATGTCGCGTTGCGCCAAGAGCTCGACTTGTATGCGTGCGTGCGACCGGTGCGTTACTACAGCGGCGTACCGTCACCATTGCGCAAGCCGGAAGAGGTCGACATCGTCTTGTTCCGCGAGAACACCGAGGACGTCTACGCCGGAATCGAATACCAGACGGGTTCCCCCGAGAACGCAAAGCTCGCGAAGTTCCTGCGCGAGGAGATGGGCGCGGAATTCTTCGACGACGCCGGGCTCGGTATCAAGCCGATCAGCCCGTTCGGCACGAAGCGCTTGGTGCGAAAGGCGATCCAGTACGCAGTTGACCACAACCGTGACAGCGTGACGCTCGTGCACAAAGGCAACATCATGAAGTTCACCGAGGGCGCGTTCCGGAACTGGGGCTACGAAGTCGCGAGTGACGAGTTCGGCGACGTGACGATCACCGAAGACCAGCTCTGGAAGGAATTCGACGGCAAGAAACCGGAAGGTAAGATCGTCATCAAGGACCGCATCGCAGACATCATGTTCCAGATGATGCTGCTGCGCCCGTCCGAGTTCGACGTCATCGCCACCTCGAATCTCAACGGCGATTACCTGTCGGACGCGATTGCCGCGGAAGTGGGCGGCGTCGGTATCGCGCCGGGGGCGAACATCGCGGACCACGTGGCCGTGTTCGAGGCGACGCACGGCACCGCGCCGAAGTACGCGGGTCAGAACAAGGTAAATCCTGGTTCGCTGCTGTTTTCCGGCGTGATGATGCTCGACTACATTGGTTGGGCTGAGGCGGCCGACCTGATTTCCGCCGCGTACGAGAAGACGATTGCGCAGAAGACCGTCACCTATGACTTCGCGCGGCAGATGGATGGCGCGACCGAAGTCTCGACCAGCCAGTTTGCCGATAACCTGATCAAGCATCTGTAAATGGCGCGCGGGCTGAACGAGTTGTGGTTGGCCGACGAGGCCGCGTGCGTGCGCGCGTTGTTGGAGACGGCGAGGCTCGACGATGCCGCGCGTGCGCGGATCGTTTCGCGTGCCGAGGGGTTGGTCGGTGAAGTCCGCGCGGCCCAGGCGGACAAGGGTGGCGTCGACGCACTGATGCAGGAATACGACCTGTCCTCGCAGGAGGGCGTGGTGCTGATGTGCGTCGCGGAAGCATTGCTGCGGATTCCAGACTCCGAAACCGCGGACAAGCTCATCGCCGACAAACTCACCGGTGGTGATTGGGTCGCCCACAAAGGCGCGAGCCGCTCGCTGTTCGTGAACGCGTCGACGTGGGGTTTGATGCTGACGGGCCGTCTCGTGCAGCTCGATGACGATGTGAAGCGCGACCCGGCCGGATTCGTGCGCCGCATGATGGCGCGAGCCGGCGAACCCGTTATTCGTACGGCGGTGCGACAGGCGATGCGCATTCTCGGCCACCAGTTCGTGATGGGCCGCACAATCGACGAAGCGCTGGCGCTAGCGGACAAGTCCAAGCATCGGGATTACCGCCATTCGTATGACATGCTTGGCGAGGCGGCATTGACGGCACTCGACGCCGACCGCTATTTCAAAGCGTATTCGCATGCAATCGACGCCATCGGTCGCGCATCCCGACCCGGCGAGTCGGTATACGCCGCGCAGAGTATTTCGGTGAAGTTGTCGGCGCTGCATCCCCGCTACGAGTTTTCGCAGCGCGAGCGCGTGATGCAGGAACTCGTGCCTCGCGTACTGGAGCTTTCACTGCAAGCGAAGGCGCACGGCATCGCGCTGACGATTGACGCCGAGGAGGCCGATCGGCTCGAAATTTCGCTCGACGTGTTCGAAGCCGTATATCGCTCGCCGGACGTCGAGGGCTGGGACGGTCTCGGTCTCGCCGTGCAGGCGTACCAGAAACGCGCGGTCGCGCTCGTTGACTGGCTCATCGCGCTCGCGCGCGAGGTCGGCCGCCGCATTCCGGTGCGGCTCGTCAAGGGGGCGTACTGGGATTCGGAGATCAAACGCGCACAGGAACGCGGGCTCGAGGGCTATCCGGTGTTCACGCGCAAAGCGTCGACCGACGTGTCGTATCTCGCGTGCGCGCGAAAGCTGCTCGCCGCGCGAGACGCAGTTTATCCGCAATTCGCCACGCACAACGCACATACGGTCTCGTCGATCATCGAGATGTCAGGCGCCGAGACTGGTTACGAGTTCCAACGCCTTTATGGCATGGGCATCGACCTTTATCGTCAGGTCATCGGTGAGCGCGGATACGGCGTCGCGTGCCGGTCCTATGCGCCAGTGGGGAGCCACGAGGACCTGCTGCCGTATCTCGTGCGACGTTTGCTCGAGAACGGTGCGAACTCGTCGTTCGTGAACCGGATTTCCGACGAGCGCATCCCGGTCGCCGACATCGCTGCCGATCCCGTTTCGGAAGTGGAAGCGCTCGATCGCATTCCTCACCCGCGCATCCCGCTGCCAAAAGATTTGTACGGGGCAATGCGGCGCAATTCGCACGGCCTGAACCTGTGGGATTCCGTGACTGTCAATCGCGTGACCGCCGACATGGAAAAAGCCCTGTTGCGTCCGCGCACCGCGGCGCCGATCGTGAACGGCAAGCGGCTCGAGCGCGGCGACGCGCGCGAGATTCGCAACCCAGCCGATCTTTCGGTCCTCGTCGGGCGCGCTTACTCGGTGGACGAGGACGGGCTCGACGACGCGTTGGCTTCCGCGCACGCCGCGCAGCCGCGCTGGGACGCGACGCCGGCAGACAATCGGGCCGAGACGCTCGAGCGGGCGGCGGATCTGTTCGAGGACCATACCGCCGAGCTCATGGCGTTGTGCACGCGCGAAGCGGGTAAATCGTTGCCGGATGGCATCGCCGAAGTCCGTGAAGCCGTCGATTTCCTGCGCTATTACGCGCAACAGGCGCGCGAGGAGTTTGGCGCACCGCGTCGCATGCCGGGTCCGACCGGCGAGAGCAATGAGTTGTCGCTGCACGGGCGGGGTGTGTTCCTGTGCATCAGTCCGTGGAACTTCCCGCTCGCCATTTTCACGGGCCAGGTCGCGGCGGCGCTCGCGGCGGGCAATGCCGTCTTGGCGAAACCGGCGGAGACCACGACGCTGATCGCATCTCGCGCCGTCGAGTTGCTGCTTGAGGCTGGCATTCCAGCCGACGTATTGCACCTCGTGCCCGGATCCGGCAGCCGGATCGGCAAGCGGGTCGTTCCGGACCTGCGAGTCGCGGGCGTCGTGTTCACGGGCTCGACCGAGGTTGCGCAGACCATCAACCGCCAGCTCGCGGCGCGTGACGGTCAGATCGCTGTGCTGATCGCGGAAACGGGCGGCCAGAACGCGATGCTCGTCGATAGCTCCGCGTTGCCGGAGCAGGTCGTGCTCGATATCGTCGCGTCGGCATTCAACAGCGCAGGCCAGCGCTGCTCGGCGCTGCGTGTGTTGTGTTTGCAGGACGATATCGCCGACCGCACGATCAAGCTGTTGTCCGGTTACATGGATGAACTCAAGATCGGTGACCCTGCCCAGCTCTCGACCGATGTCGGGCCTGTGATTGATCAGCCGTCGCTCGACGGTCTGAACGCACACGCGGAGAAAATCGCAGCGCTGGGCAAGGTCGTCAAACGCCTTCCGGTACCGGAGCATCTGAACGGTCACTTCTTCTCGCCGATGGCGGTCGAAATCAGCGGTATCGATGTGCTCGAACGCGAGGTGTTCGGACCGGTGTTGCACATCGTGCGCTGGAAGGCGAACGAACTCGACCGAATGATCGACGCGATCAACAAGACGGGGTACGGCCTCACGCTCGGCGTGCACTCGCGCATCGACGCGACGCAACGCAAGGTCGAGAAGGGTGTGCGCGTAGGCAATACGTACATCAATCGCAACATGATCGGGGCGGTGGTCGGGGTGCAGCCGTTCGGCGGCCAGGGGTTGTCAGGCACCGGTCCGAAAGCCGGTGGTCCACACTATCTGCATCGATTTGCGACGGAGCGCACGCTCACGGTGAACACCGCCGCGGTCGGTGGCAACGCGTCGTTGCTGTCGCTCGGCGACGACTGACCTTTGCGGCTTTGGTCGCTGCACCCGCGCTATCTCGATCCGCAGGGATTGACCGCCGCGTGGCGCGAAGCATTACTGGCACGCGCGGTGCTGCGCGGTGAGACGCGCGGCTACCGTAGCCACCCGCAGCTTGACCGGTTCCGCGCGCACGCGTCGCCGCGCCACGCAGTCGATGCCTACCTCGCCGCAATCCACATAGAATCGGTGAAGCGCGGGTATCGGTTTGATGCATCGAAGCTCGGGCGCGCCGCCCTTGTTGCGCCGATTCCCGTGACGCGTGGACAGGTCGCGTTCGAATGGGCGCGCCTGCTTCAGAAGCTCGTGGTGCGCAGCCCTGAGGTGCACGCGCGCTGGGCGTCGCTTGCGCGGCCGCAGTGCCACCCGTTGTTCCGCGTCCGCCCCGGCGACGTCGAGCCCTGGGAACGTGTGTAGGAGCGGCGCGCTTGGCCGTGCTTTTCGCACCCAGCGTTCGGCAAGGACAGGTGGAGCGTCGCGAATGAGAGTGCCACGGCGCCGGGCATGGCTCACTCAGCTCGTGGGAAGTCACAAACCGACTTCCATCTCGCCTCGCGAGATGCCCGGCGCCGGGCGAACGTCGGCGAACCATCCGCTCCGCTGGCCGCTCACTGTAGGAGCGGCGCCTTTGCGCCGCGATGGCCGCGTTGCCGAGGCTCGGTGACGACAGGTGGGAGCGGCGCTCCGCGCCGCGATGCTCCCTTGTCCGGCGCGCGGCGCCGGTTTATCGTTCGGCGATGAAAATCCAACTGTCGATATTGCTGTTGGCCACCGCATTTGCAGCGGTGCCGCTTCACGCCGACGACCTCTCACGCGTCGCATGGCTCGCGAACTGTTGGGCGGCCGAAGGCGGTGAGCCGGGGTCCGGCGAACAGTGGTCGGTGCCCGCCGGCGGCGTGATGCTCGGCATGGCACGGACCGTGAAGAACGGCGAAGTCGCGTCGTTCGAATTCATGCGGATCGAAGCACACGAACAAGGGCTTGTGTTCGTCGCGCAACCGCAGGGTGGATCACCGGTCGCATTTCCTGCCGTCGAGATCACGAGCGACGCTGTCGTGTTCGAGAACCCCGACAATGATTTTCCACAGCGCGTGATTTATCGTCTGGCTTCACCGGGTGTGCTGGCCGCGCGCATCGAAGGCGATTCGGGCGCGGTGGATTTCCCGCTGCGGCGCATCGCCTGTGATGCGCGTGACCGGTATGACCCGCAGCTCGCGGCGGAGATCGGTGCAGACGATTACGGCATGCGCCGCTATGTGATGGCGTTCCTGAAGCGCGGCCCGAAGCAAGACCAATCCAAGGACGAGGCGGCCGCATTGATGCGTGCCCACCTCGACAACATCACCCGTCTTGCCGATGAGGGCAGTCTCGTTGTCGCGGGGCCGTTCCTCGATGACGGAGACGTGCGCGGCATCTACATTTTCAACGTCGCGACCGTCGACGAGGCGCGCGCGCTGACAGAAACCGATCCGGCCATCCAGGCGGGCCGACTCGAGATGGAACTGCACCCGTGGTACGGCGCGGCGGCGCTACAGCAGCTACTTGAGCTCTATCCGCGGACGACGAAGCAATCGCATTGAGCCGCATCGTCGACTTGAGTCACACCATTACCGATGGACTTGTCACGTACCCGGGCCTGCCTGCGCCTCTCATCTGCGACTATTGGAGCCGCGATGATCACGAGTTCCAGATCGGTAAGATCGAAATGGTCGCCAACACGGGAACCTACATCGACACGCCGTTCCACCGTTACGCGGACGGCGATGACCTCGCGCACGTGGACATTGCGCGGTGCGCGGATCTCGATGGACTCGTGTTCCACGCCGGTGCCGCACGCGTCATCGGGCCCGAGCTGTTCGCGGGTCGCGAAGTCCGGGGTCGTGCCGTGCTCGTTCATACCGGCTGGGCTCGGCACTTCGGGACCGACGCTTACTTTACCGGGCATCCGTATCTCACCGAGGACGCAGCCGTCGCACTGCGTGATGCGGGCGCAGCGCTCGTCGGCATCGATTCATTGAATATCGACGGTACGGACGGCGACACGCGTCCTGTCCACACGACGCTGCTCGGCGCAGGCATCCTGATCGTCGAACACCTGTGTAACCTCGGCCAATTGCCCGACGACGGGTTCCGGTTCAGCGCGGCGCCACCGAAAATAGCTGGCATGGGCTCGTTTCCGGTGCGCGCGTACGCAAGGCTCTTGTTACCATAACTGCGATGAATGTCTCCATTTTTGACATGTTCAAGGTCGGCATCGGACCGTCCAGTTCGCATACTGTGGGTCCGATGCGAGCGGCGCGGCGGTTCCTAGTCGACCTCAAGGACGCGGGCCAGCTCAAGCAAGTCGCGATGGTGACAGTGGAGCTGTATGGGTCGCTCGCGCTGACCGGCAAGGGTCACGGAACCGACCGTGCGATTCTCCTCGGCCTGTCGGGTGAGACGCCTGATACGATTGATGCCGATACGATTCCTGCGCAGCTCGATGCGATTCGAGATGCGGGCCGCATCAAGCTGCTCGGCGAACGTGACATCGCGTTCCACGAGCCATCCAATCTCGTTTTCCACAACGACGAAGTGCTGCCCGAGCATTCGAACGGCATGCGTTTCACCGCCATCGATGCGCGCGGTGAGACGCTGCGCGCGGATGAGTACTATTCGGTCGGCGGCGGCTTCATCATCCGCGCAGGGGAGCGCACCGAGGGTGATGCGGATGCCGGTCCCGTGCCGTACCCATTCAGCTCGGCCGCCGAACTCCTGGGACTGTGCGCGCAGAACGGACTCACGATTGCGCAGCTGATGCTCGAGAACGAAAAGGTCGCGCGTAGTGAGGACGAGATCCGCCGCGGCATCCAGGAGCTCTGGTCAGTGATGCAGGCCTGTGTCGACCGAGGCTTGCGCGAACACGGAACGCTGCCTGGCGGTCTGAAAGTGCGCCGCCGCGCCGCGAAGCTGTACGCGGACGTGAAGCAGCAGGACAAGGCCGGACCACTCGACGTGCTCGACTGGGTGAACCTGTTCGCGCTCGCAGTGAACGAGGAGAATGCCGCGGGCGGGCGTGTGGTGACCGCGCCGACGAACGGGGCCGCGGGCGTGATTCCTGCGGTACTGCATTACTACGACCGGTTCCTGAAAGATTCAGATGATGAAGGCGTCGTCCGGTTCATGCTGACGGCCGCGGCTATCGGCATCCTATACAAGAAGAACGCGTCGATCTCGGGCGCGGAAATGGGCTGCCAGGGCGAGGTCGGGGTCGCGTGCTCGATGGCGGCGGGCGGGCTCGTCGCCGCGCTCGGTGGCACGAATGCGCAAATCGAGAATGCCGCAGAAATCGGCATGGAGCACAACCTCGGCCTGACCTGCGACCCGGTCGGCGGCCTCGTGCAGATTCCGTGCATCGAGCGCAATGCAATGGGCGCGCTGAAGGCGATCAACGCCTCGCGCCTCGCGCTACGCGGCGACGGCGAGCACAAGGTGTCGCTCGACCAAGTCATCGCGACGATGCGTCAAACGGGGCGCGACATGCAAAGCATCTACAAGGAAACCTCCCTCGGCGGACTCGCCGTCAACGTTATCGAGTGCTGACCCCCTTGCGGGGCCTCTTCCATAGGTGTATATCTATACACCTGTGATTCTGTACAGCTTTGGTGCCAGATTAAGCAAATCGCGACGCCGAGAGCGTCGCTCCCACAAAGCTTTTGTAGAGGATTAGGAAGATGGAACAACTGACTGAACGACAACAAGAAATACTCGACCTAATCCGCGAGCGGGTCGAGGAAACCGGTGCGCCCCCGACGCGCGTGGAGATTGCGAAGCAGCTCGGCTTCAAGTCCCCCAACGCGGCCGAGCAGCACCTGCGCGCGCTGGCCCGCAAGGGCGCGATCGAGCTCGTGCCGGGCGCATCACGCGGTATCCGCCTGCCCGAGCCGCCGGGCCTGCCCATCGTCGGGCGGGTCGCCGCCGGCCACCCAATCCTCGCGACCGAGCACATCGAGGGTCGGGTCCAGATGGATCCGAACCTGTTCCGGCCGCGCGCCGATTATCTTTTGAAAGTGCAGGGCATGAGCATGCGCGACGCCGGCATTCTCGATGGCGACATGGTCGTCGTGCACCGCTCACCGGAAGTCCGTAACGGCCAGGTCGTCGTCGTCCGGCTCGATGACGAGGTTACGGTCAAGCGCTACCGCCAGCGCGCACACGAAGTCTCGCTGTTGCCCGAGAACCCCGATTTCGAACCCATCGTCATCGACCTGCGCGAACGACCGATGGTGATTGAGGGCGTGGTCATCGGTGTCATCCGTGTGGGAGCGACGCTCTCGGCGTCGCGAATTGATAAATGAATCGCGGCGCAAAGGCGCCGCTCCTACACCTATTGGAGAACCCCGCAATCTGGCGCGGGGCGTCGCAGGCGTCGGTCCCGGCAATCGCGACCGGCTGGGCTGAGCTCGACGCGGCTCTGCCCGGTGGTGGTTGGCCGTGTGGTGCGCTGACCGAGTTGTTCGTCGACGCCTACGGCATTGGTGAGCTTACATTGCTGCTGCCGGCGCTCACGCGCATCGCCGAGGCCGGCCAGCCGCAGGTCTGGATCGCGCCGCCGATGGTGCCTTATGCCCCGGCACTCGCGGGTGCCGGCCTCGACCTCACGCAGTTGCTGATCGTACAGCCGCCCGTCGAGCAACAGGCGTGGACCGCCGAGGAGTGTCTGCGCGTCGACGGGTGCGGTGCGGTGCTCGCTTGGTTGCCGGCGCTCGATCATCGGCGGCTACGCCGGCTGCAGCTCGCTGCCGCCGCGAGCGGCGCATGCGGGTTTTTGTTCAGCCCGGGCGCGAGTCGGTGTCACCCGTCGCCGGCCGCGCTACGGATTGGTGTCGCCGCGAACGGCGAGTCGCTCGAAATCACGGTCTACAAGGCCCGCGGAGTTTCGGGGTCAAGGTCCAACGAATCAGTCGCTTTGCGCCTGCCAAGTGCTCGAAGCTTTACCGATGAAGGAGGATCTTGACCCCCTCTTTTTTGCAACAACTCACAGCGCTCAATGCCGCATGCCCGCGCCGTGTGCCCGCGCTGGTCGTCACCGGCGCCGCGCCGGCCGCGCAAGCGGATGCGCTCTGGTTGTGCGTGCTCACCGACAGGCCGGATACGGTTGCGGCCGAGGCGCTCAACTGGAGTTCGCGCGTCAGCATCGAACCCGATGCGGTGCTACTGGAGGTTGCGGGTAGCCGACGCTTATTCGGATCGCTGGCCGCATTGCGGACGGAAATCGAGCGCGTATTCGCCGTGCGGCAATGGCTTTTGCAGCTCGCACTCGCGCCGACGCCGCGCGCGGCGCTGTGGCTGGCCCGCGGCGCACCGGGCGCCTGGGTCGAATCCCCGGCGGCCCTGCACAGCGTACTCGGCGCCGTGCCGCTGCGTGCACTGAACTTGCCCCCCACGCTGATGACACAACTGCACGGCTTCGGTGTGCGGCGCGTGCGCGATGTCGCGCGCCTGCCCCGCGCGGCGCTCGCGCGGCGCGCGGGGCCTGCGCTCAATGATGTGCTCGCACGCGCGTTCGGCGACCGACCGGATCCACGCGTCGCATGGCAACCGCCGCCACGTTTCCACGCACGACGCGAACTCGGCTTTGAAACCGAGTCCACGGAGTTCGTGGCCAAGGCCGTGGAACCGCTGTTCATGCAGCTTGAATCGCTGCTGCGCGTGAGCGACCGCGCCGTACGACGTTGCACGCTATTACTCGAGCACGCGGATCACGCACCTACGCGCCTCCGGATCGGTGTCCTCGAACCTGTGCGCGACACCCAACGCTTACAGCAGCAACTCGTGCTGCATCTTGAAAAAGTGAAGCTCCGCGCGCCGATACGTACGGTGTCGCTGCACGCGGCACGGCTCGAACGCATCGCCGGGGCGTCGCGCGACCTGTTTGCACCAGACGGCAGCGGCGAGGGCTGGCTCGCACTGCTTGAGCGCCTGCAGACCCGGCTCGGCGCGGATGCGCTGTATGGACTTGAACTGCACGACGACCATCGACCCGAAAGGGCGTTCATAAGAAAAACAGGAGCGGCGCCGTGGGAGCGACGCTCTTGGCGTCGCGATTCAAACATACGGCCGCTATGGCTCCTCGCAGAACCCCGTCCGGCCCAGCCTGCGCGGTACCGCATCGCTTCAGGCCCGGAGCGTATCGAGAGCGGCTGGTGGGACGGCGCCGATGTCGCGCGCGATTACTTCGTCGCGCGCGATCGTTATGGCGCGCGGTGCTGGGTGTTTCAGGAACGCCGCCCGCCGTATGGGTGGTATCTGCATGGCCTCTTCGGATAGCGGCCAATGCTTGGCGAAGCTTTGTTGGAGCGGCGCCTTTGCGCCGCGATTTGTCTGGACTGGCAGTGCTCCATGAACTACGCCGAACTCCACTGCATCAGCAATTACACCTTCCTGCGCGGCGCATCGCACCCCGAGGAGCTCGTCGAGCGCGCGCAAGCGCTCGGCTATACGGCGCTCGCGGTCACCGACGAATGCTCGGTCGGTGGGCTCGTGCGCGCGCATGTCGCCGCGAAGGCAGTCGGGCTCAAGCTCATCTGCGGCAGCGAGTTCACGCTCGCGTGCGGCACGCGCCTCGTCGCGCTGGTGCCGGGCCGCGCCGGTTGGGCGGAGCTCTGCACGCTGATCACGCGCGGCCGACGCGCGGCGGAGAAGGGGTGCTATTACCTGACGCGAGAGGATGTGGCGGAGGTATTGAAAACTTGTTTAGTGCTGGTGGCGCCTCAAAGAAATCGCGACGCCGAGAGCGTCGCTCCCACGGAGAGCGTCGCTCCCACGGAGGTGGAGTGGGCCGCCGAGAATTTTTCGGGCCGGGTGTGGTTGCTCGCGGAACTGCACGCGGGCGCCGATGACGCGGCGCGCCTTGCGGCGCTGCGCGACGCGACGGCGCGGCACAGTCTACCGGTCGTCGCCGCTGGGGACGTGCACATGCATGCGCGGTCGCGCCGCGCGCTGCAAGACCTCGTCACCGCGATCCGGCACCGGTGCACGGTCGCCGCCGCGGGCTCGCGCTTGTTCGCGAACGGCGAGCGCCACCTGCGACCCATCAGGACCCTCGTCGGCGTGTACCCACAGGAGTGGCTTGCGGAATCGGTTGCCATCGCCGCGCGCTGCGATTTTTCTCTCGACGAACTCCGCTACGAGTATCCCGAGGAGATCGTGCCAGCAGGTGAGACGCCGACGAGTTGGCTGCGCACGCTCACCGAAACGGGCCTTCATCGGCGCTGGCCAGCCGGCGTTTCCGCGAAAGTGCGCGAGCAGGTCGAAGCGGAACTCACCCTGATCGGCGAGCTCGCCTACGAACCGTATTTCCTGACCGTGTATGACGTCGTCCGTTTCGCGCGCGAGCGCGGCATCTTGTGCCAGGGTCGCGGCTCGGCCGCGAACTCTGCGGTCTGTTATTGCCTCGGCATCACTGAGGTCGACCCCGCGCGATCGAGCATGCTGTTCGGGCGTTTCATCTCGCGCGAGCGCGACGAACCACCCGACATCGACGTCGACTTCGAGCATGAGCGCCGCGAGGAGGTCATCCAGTACATCTATAAGCGCTACGGCCGGGACCGGGCGGCGCTCGCCGCGACTGTGATCTCGTATCGGCCACGCAGCGCGATCCGCGACGTCGCGAAAGCGCTCGGGTTCGATGCCGAGGAGGTCGCGCGACTCGCGGCGAACGTCAGCAGCTGGGACAGCCGTGACGAGGTCGCGCGCCGACTTGCCCAGGCAGGTTTCGATGCAGCATCGCCGCGCTTCGCGCGACTGCTCGCGTTGACTACGGCGCTATGCGGCTTTCCGCGTCACCTGTCGCAGCACGTGGGCGGCTTCGTGATTGCGCGCGGCAAGCTGCACGAACTCGTGCCGATCGAGAACGCGGCGATGGCCGAGCGTACGGTCATCCAGTGGGACAAGGACGACATCGACGCACTCGGTCTTCTCAAGGTCGACATCCTCGCGCTCGGCATGCTGAGCGCGATCCGCAAGGCACTCGCGATGCTCGGACTCGCGATGCAGGATGTGCCGGCCGACGACCCCGAGGTGTGGCGCATGGTGCAGCGCGGCGATACGGTCGGCGTGTTCCAGATCGAATCGCGTGCGCAAATGGCGATGCTCCCGAAGCTGAAACCCGCGTGTTTCTACGACCTTGTGGTCGAGGTCGCAATCGTGCGGCCGGGGCCGATCCAAGGCGACATGGTGCACCCGTACCTCGCGCGACGCACACAGCCCGAGCTTGTGAATTATCCGAGCGAGGAATTGAAGCGCGTGCTCGAGCGCACGCTCGGCGTGCCGATTTTTCAGGAACAAGTGATGGAAATTGCGATGGTCGCGGCCGGCTTCAGTGCGGGCGAGGCCGACCAGCTCCGGCGCGCGATGGCCGCATGGAAGCGCAGCGGTGGGCTTGAGCCGTTCGAGGCGCGCTTGAAGGCGGGCATGCTCACGCGCGGCTACGGTGAGGCATTCGCCGATACCGTATTCCAGCAAATCCGTGGCTTCGGCGAATACGGCTTCCCGGAATCGCATTCGGCGAGTTTCGCACTGCTCGTATGGGTGTCCGCGTGGTTGAAGTGCCGCCATCCTGCGGAGTTCACCGCGAGCCTTTTGAACAGCTTGCCGATGGGTTTTTACGGGCCCGCGCAGCTCGTGCAGGACGCGCGCCGGCACGGTGTCGAGGTCCGGCCGCCGTGTGTGCAGGCAAGCGACTGGGATTGCACGATCGAAAGCGGTTCATTACGTCTCGGTCTCCGGATGGTCCGCGGTCTGCGCGAGGAGGCCGCGCGTGCGCTCACCGCTGCGCGCGCCGGCGACGCGTTTACGACCGTCGACGAACTCGTCACACGTGCCAATCTGCGACGCGATCAGGTCGAGTTGCTCGCGCGCGCGGGCGCGCTCGCGGCGATCGCGGGTCATCGGCACCGCGCCGCGTGGACGGTCGCGGGCGCCGAGGTCGGCGCGCCGCTCGCGCCGCCCATCGACGACGGCCCGGCGCTGCCGTTATTGCCTGCGCCGGGCGAGGGCGAGGACATTCTTGCCGACTACGCGCAGACCGGTCTCACGCTGCGCCGCCATCCGCTCGCCTTGCTGCGCACGAAGCTCGACGCGCTGCACGTGGTCAGCGCCGAGTGCCTGATGGAGCTGCCGCACGGCGCGACCATTGCCGCGGCCGGCCTCGTCATCAACCGACAGCGGCCGTCGTCCGCGAACGGCGTCACGTTCATGACGCTTGAAGACGACACCGGCCATGTAAACGTCATTGTCTGGCCGAAGATCGCTGAACGGCAACGTCAGGTGCTCACCGGCGCGCGGCTGATGGCCGTACGCGGCGTGTTGCAACGCGATGGCGACGTGGTCCACCTCATCGCACGCAGGCTTGAGGACCACAGCCGGCTGGTCGGCGACCTCGCGGTGCGCTCCCGCGATTTTCATTGAACTGCAATGAACTGTTCACATCCCCGCAACGCCCCCGTTCGAAGATACGCGCCATGACAACGACGCATCACAACGGGAGCGAAATAAAAATGACGAAAATCCACAAAGGTTCACTGGCCGCCGCCGTCGCGGCGGCGATCATCGCGGCCCCGGCCGCGCACGCCGCGCCGACCCCGGCAGGCCGCATCCACCTCGACTACGCACTGTATGACGAAGACGCGGCCCCGATGAATGATGCATTCCACGTCCGGCGGGCGCGGATGGCGCTGTCCGACAAACTGGACGACTCCTGGTCGTACAAGACCGAAGTCGACTTTGCCGAGAACGGCGTTGCGTTCAAGGACATGTACCTGAAGTTCGGGAAATTCACGATTGGCCAGGTCAAGGTGCCGTTCTCGCTCGACGAGCAGACGAGCTCGAACAACATCACCTTCATGGAACGCGCTTCGCCGACCCTGTTCACGGTCGCGCACCGGACCGGCCTGACTTACGGCACCTCGGGCGACAACCACTCCTTCAAGGTGATGGGCTTCGGTCAGGCGATCGGTGACGGCGACGGGGGCGATGAGGGCCTGGGCCTCGGCGGCCGCTTCACCTACGCGCCGATGAAGACCGACAACGGCGTCCTGCACCTCGGCATCGCGGCTGTCAGCTACGAGCCGACGAATTCCGTGACCGACACTATGCGATTCCGCCAGCGCCCGGAGTCCCGACCCGACGGCAGCCGCCTCGTCGATACCGGCGCCATCAGCGACGTCGACAACACGTTCTCCTACGGCCTCGAGGCCGCGTGGCAGTCGGGACCGTTCTCGGTCCAGGGCGAATACATCGGGACGACTGTGGCGCGTGACGCCGGCATGCCGGACGTCGACCTCGGCGGTTACTACGTCGCAGCGAGCTACTTCGTGACCGGCGAGTCACGCCGTTATTCGAGCTCGGGCGGCGTCTTCAGCGGGCCGAAAATTGCGGATGCGTCGAAGGGTGCCTGGGAAGTCGCGGTCCGCTACAGCGCGCTCGACCTCGATGACGGTGCAATCCTCGGCGGCGAGATGGAGAACATCACGCTGGGCGTGAACTGGTACGCGCGGTCGGGCGTCCGGTTCATGTTCAACTACATCAATGCGACGAGCACGGTCGCCGGTCTCGACAACGACCCGTCAATCCTGCAGTTCCGCACCCAAGTCAGTTTCTAGGCCGCTCGTCTGAAGTCCCGAAGCCGCCCACCCGGGCGGCTTTTTTTGTCGCTATAATCAGCCCATGACCGTAGAAACCTTGGTAGACATCATTGGCTGGACAGGCGCCGGTTGCCTACTTCTCGCCTATTGGCTCGTGTCGTCTACCGGGCTACCGGGCCGTTCTTGGCGCTACCAACTCCTGAACATCACCGGTGCAATACTCCTCAGTGTGAATTCTGCCTACCATGGCGCATTTCCCTCGGTCGGTCTGAACGCGGTGTGGATTGTGGTCGGGCTGATGACGCTGCGCGCGTTACGCGCGATGCCTACAGAACCACTGGACCGAGGCCACTGACGGCCGACGTGTCACACAGCTGTAACACGCGATTGGTCCAATACGCGGCGTGAACAAACGCCTGCTATTGGTCGAGGACGAGCCGGCTATCCGCGAGATGCTCGGGTATAGTCTGCAGCGCGCCGGTTTCGACGTCGTTGCGGCCGAGGATGTCGCCGCGGCGAGACGCTTGATTGCCGACCAACTTCCCGACCTGATCATCCTCGACTGGATGTTGCCGGACGTCAGCGGTGTCGAGTACGCGCGCGCGCTGAAGCGTGACGATGCGACGCGCGAGGTGCCGATCATCATGCTGACAGCGCGCGTCGAGGAGGACGACAAGGTCCGCGGGCTCGACGCCGGCGCCGACGATTATATGACCAAGCCCTTTTCCCCGCGCGAGCTCATCGCGCGCATCGGCGCCGTGCTGCGCCGGTCTGCACCTGGCGGAACCGAGGAACGCGTGGAGGCAAGCGGATTGGCACTGGACCTCGCGGGTCACCGCGTGAGCGCGGACGGCGCGCCGGTCCCGCTCGGGCCCACCGAATACCGGCTGCTGAGCTTCTTCATGACGCACGCCGAGCGCGTTTACAGCCGTGGCCAGCTACTCAACCGTGTGTGGGGCAACAACGTGTACGTCGAGGAGCGCACGGTCGACGTGCACATCCGGCGCCTGCGCAAGGCGCTCGAGCCGTTCGGCAAGGACGCGCTGATCCAGACGGTACGCGGCGCTGGTTACCGTTTTTCCACCCAGCAGGACTGAGCGTTGAGCCGCGCGTGGGTCATCGAATTCTGGCGCGGCACGGCGCTCGCCGTCGTTGCGTTATTGGGCGGGCTCGCATTCAACAACCTTGGCGTCGCGTTTCTGCTGGCAATCGCCGGCTATCTCGCGTGGCATCTGCACCAATTACACCGCCTGGAGCGCTGGCTGCATGACGGCAAACGCTTCGCGCCACCGGACGCTGATGGTATCTGGGCTGAAATCTTTCATCACTATTACCGCCTGCAGAAGCGCAATCGCGCGCGCAAGCAACGCCTTGCAGCGCTCGTACGCGAGTTCCGGGATTCCACAGCAGCCATTCCCGATGGCGCGATTGTATTGGGCGTGCGCTGGGAGATTCTATGGTTCAACAACGCTGCCGAGCGATTGCTCGCGCTCGGCCCGCAGGACGCCGGGCAGCGGATCGCGAACCTCGTGCGCGCGCCGGCGTTCATCGAGTACCTGGTGCGCGGCGACTACCGCGCGCCGGTGGTGATCGTCGCGCCGAAGGACGAGGCACTGATGCTCGCGTTGCAACTCGTACCCTACGGCGCATCGCAGCATCTGCTGCTTGTGCGTGACGTCACGCGGCTGCATCGGCTCGAGCAGATGCGGCGGGAATTCGTCGCGAACGCCTCGCATGAGTTGCGCTCACCCCTGACCGTCGTGAGTGGGTACCTCGATACGCTACTCGACGACCCCGCGCTGCTGGACGGTGATCTTGGCTGCGCGCTCGCGCAGATGCGCGCGCAGACGTCGCGGATGCAACAGATCGTCGATGACTTGCTGGAGCTGTCTCGTCTGGAGAATGAAGGCGCCGCGGCGCCGCTTTTACCCATCGACATGCGCGCATTGCTCGGCCAGGTCCGAGCGGACACGATGCCGCTGCGCAAAGCGGGGCAGACGCTTGAGTTCGCCATCGAATCCGACGCCACCGTTCTGGGTGCGGAAAAGGAAATCCGTAGCGTGGTCACGAACCTCGTCGGCAACGCGCTTGCATATAGCCCGGAGCAGGGCGCCGTCGTCGTGTCGTACACCACGGATACGGCGGGCGCCCGCATTGCGGTCTCCGACAATGGCCCAGGCATCCCGGCAGAGCATATCGCTCACCTCACGGAGCGTTTTTACCGCGTGGATCGCGGGCGCGCGCGCAAGGACGGCGGCACCGGCCTCGGCTTGTCAATCGTCAAGCATGCGCTACAGCGCCACGGGGGACGGCTCGACATCGAGTCCAAGGTTGGGCTCGGCTCCACATTCACGGCGGTGTTCCCATCGGAGCGCGTAACCGGTCGTTCATGAGGCCGTCATACGCCTGTAATCCGCGGCGCGCACCATCCGCATCACCAATGACAACCAAGAGAAGACACCCCATGCAAATCAAACCCCTGCTGAAGGCCGGCCTCGCAGCGTCGCTGCTGGTGTCCGGTGGCGCCTTGGCCCAAGCCGAGGTCGACCAGAAACTTCCCACGTATCAAGCTGTGAGCGGTGTTTCCGGCAACCTGTCGTCCATCGGGTCGGACACGCTGAACAATTTGATGACCCTGTGGGCGGAGGAGTTCCAGAAGCTCTACCCGAACGTGAACATCCAGATCCAAGGGATGGGGACCTCGACGGCACCGCCGGCGCTAACGGAAGGCACCTCGAACTTCGGCCCGATGAGCCGCGCACCGAGCGCCCGCGAACAACAGGCGTTCGAGCAGAAGCACGGCTACCCGATGACCGTCATCGGCGTCGCGATCGACATGCTCGCGGTGTACGTGAACAAGGACAACCCGATAAAGGGCCTTGCGATTCCGCAGGTCGACGCCATTTTCTCCGCGACCCGCCGCTGCGGCGCGCCGGCGGACATCACGCGCTGGGGCCAGGTCGGCCTGACCGGTGCGTGGGCGAACCGAGATATGGCGTTGTATTCGCGGAACGCGGTTTCCGGCACCTACGGTTACTTCAAACAGCACGCGCTGTGCGACGGTGACTTCAAGGCCAGCATCAACGAACAACCGGGCTCGTCGGCAGTTGTGCAGGGCGTGACCGAGTCGATCAATGGCATCGGCTACTCGGGCATCGGCTATCGGACGTCGGGTGTCCGCGCAATCCCGCTGTCGAAGACGATGGGCGGCAAGATGGTCGAGCCGACTGCCGAAAACGCGGCGTCGGGTGAGTACGCGTTGGCGCGCTTCCTGTACCTGACGGTGAACAAGCACCCGAACCGGCCGCTGCCGCCGCTCGAGCGGGAGTTCCTGAAGATGGTCCTCGCCAAGCAAGGTCAGATGGTCGTACTCCGCGACGGTTACGTGCCGCTGACCCAGACGGTCGCGAAGCGGGAACTCGAGAAACTCGGCCTGTAACACGACCCCTGCGGTCCCCGAAGGCCCCATCGCGGGGCCTTTTTTTTGTCATTAAAGTGTCATGGACGCGCCCTAACATACCCCGCCATGATCCACGCCCGTTCACTGTTGCCCACCGGGGATGCGCGCCTGAAGCGGCGCCGGTGGCGGCGGTTCAAGGACTCGGCCTCCCGGTACGTAATCGGGGCCGCGGGTATCGGCGTCGTCATCGCGCTTGCCACCATTTTCGTCTACCTTTTCTCCGAGGTGATGCCGCTGCTCCGCGGCGCGTCGGTCGAAGTCGAGTACCAGTATCCTGTGCCCGGCACGCCCGGCAGCGAGACCGTCCACCTCGCATCGGATCGCCATGTCGAGGCGCCGTCCCGATTCACGCGTGGCGGCGAAGTGTTTTTTTACCAGCCCACCGACGGGTCGGTCCGCGCCCGGTTTCAACTGCCGATCCCCGACGGCGTTTCGGTGACGAGCTTCGCGACTGCCGAACTCCGCACCGGCATCGTCGCGTACGGTCTATCGGATGGGACCGCGCTGGTCGCGCGTCATGCCTACGATCTCACGTATCCGGACGACGTCCGGCACGTGCAACCGTATATCGACTATCCGCTCGGCGAGGCGCCGGTGGTTCTCGATGAGTCCGGTGCGGCGTTGAGCGCGGTCTCGGTGCAGCAGGGTCTCACGGGCATCTCGCTCGCCGCGGTGACCCTCGATAACCGTCTGATGCTTGCGCGCTACACGACGGCGGTGTCGTTTATGACGGGCGAAGTCGAGGTCACGCGGGCCGCGTACACGATGCCGCGGCCGCCGGGGGTCGTCGACTATCTGCTCATCGACGCGACCGCGCACAACCTGTTTGCCGCGGGGCGCGATGGACGCGTGAGCTTCTACGACATTTCGACGCCGAGTTCGGCAGAAATCCGTGAGACACGTCGCGTGCTGCGAGACCCTGGCGTCGAACTCACCGCGCTCAAGTTCTTGCTCGGCACCGTGTCGCTGATTGCCGGCGGATCGGACGGCACAGTCGCGCAATGGATGCCCGTCCGCGACGACGACAATCTTTACCACCTGACGCACATCCGAAATTTCGAGCGCCACAGCGGCGCCGTGACGGCAATCCAGGTCGAGCACTCGCGCAAGGGTTTCGTGACCGCCGACGCGAATGGCGAAATCGCGATCCATTTCTCGACGTCGCACCAGACGGTGTTCCACGAACGCCTCGCCGATGGTCCCGTGAACGCGATAGCGATTGCCCCCCAAGTCGACGCGTTGATGTTCATCGACGGTGCCGGCCGCTTGAATTTGGCCGAGTTGTGGAACGAGCACCCGGAAGTGTCGTTCTCGGCCCTGTGGCAAAAGGTCTGGTACGAAGGGCGCTCGGGGCCCGAATACGTCTGGCAGGCGTCGTCGGCGACCGACGAATTCGAGCGGAAATTCAGCATGGTTCCGTTGACGATCGGCACCATCAAGGCGGCGTTCTACGCGATGCTGTTCGCGATCCCGCTTGCGGTGTTCGGTGCAATTTACTCGGCGTACTTCATGACGCCGAGGATGCGCAGTCTGGTCAAGCCGACCATCGAGGTGATGGAGGCGCTGCCGACCGTCATCCTTGGCTTCCTCGCAGGGCTGTGGCTCGCGCCGTTCATGGAGAGCAATCTTCCCAGCGTCTTCTCGATTCTCATCCTGCTACCCATCAGCGTACTCGCGTTCGGATGGCTGTGGACGCACCTGCCTTCGCGAGTCCGCTACGTGGTTCCGGACGGGTGGGAGGCGGCCTTGCTGATGGTCCCGATTCTGCTTGTCGGCTGGGTGTCGGTCGCGATGAGCCCGCTCGTGGAGCTCTGGCTGTTCAACGGCGACATGCGGCAATGGTTCACCGATGTCGGCATCAACTACGAGCAGCGCAACGCGCTCGTCGTCGGCATTGCAATGGGATTTGCGGTCATCCCGACGATCTTCTCGATCGCCGAGGACGCGGTGTTCACCGTGCCGAAACACCTGACCCAAGGCTCGCTCGCCCTCGGCGCCACGCGCTGGCAGACAGTGACCCGCGTCGTGCTGTTAACAGCGAGCCCTGGCATCTTCTCGGCGATCATGATCGGCCTCGGTCGCGCCGTCGGCGAGACAATGATCGTATTGATGGCGACGGGCAACAGCCCGGTCGTCAATTTCAATCTGTTCGAGGGCATGCGCACGTTGTCCGCGAACATCGCGGTCGAGTTGCCGGAGACGTCCGTTGGTGGTTCGCACTTCCGCATCTTGTTCCTAGCGGCGCTGCTGTTGTTCGCGGCGACGTTCATCCTGAACACGATTGCCGAGGTCGTGCGGCAGCGGCTACGGGCGCGGTACAGCCAGTTATGAGGCGCTGGTTCGCGAGTGGCACCCCGTGGATTTGGCTGAACGCCGGCGCGGTGAGTGTCTGCCTCATCATGGTTCTGGGACTCCTCGCGCTCATCGCGGTGCGCGGACTCGGGCATTTCTGGCCGGACACGTTGTACCAGACGACCTACCAGTTGCCGGACCGCGAAGCTGTGCGCGTGCTCGGCGCCATCGTCGACGAGGAATCCCGCACGGCGGTCGTGTTGCGCGAGTCCGGTTTCCCGGTACCCGACGACCTGGTCGCGGCGAATCGAATTCTCATGAAACAGGGCAACCGTGACCTGACGAGCCGCGATTTCGTCTGGTACCTAGAACCGTTCATGTCGGAGTTGGAAACGCCGGTCGATGCCCTCACGCTCGAGCGGCGCGAATGGGGCAACTTTTACGGTTATCTGCGGCAAGTGAAACAGGCGGGCGAGGTCGTCGCCGACGGACCGGCCGATGCGTGGCCTGCGCTCGAGGAGCGTCTAGCGCGCAGCAACCAGTTACTGCGCGAGGCGCGTGTCATCGAGCGGTACGAAATCGGTGACATCAATCAGCGGGTCGAGCGCGTCCGGCTCGAACGTCGGCGCGCCGAACTCGCCGACGACCCGTCGCCTGCCGAGCAGGCGCAGTTGCAAGCCGGGTTCGAAGCCAGAGAGGCGGCATTGCAAGCCGAGTACGAGGCGCTGAAGGAGCGGCTCGATGCGCTGCACGCGCTGGCGCAGCGCGATTCGGTGGTCGCCGAGACGATGGATGGACGCTTGCGCGAGATCCCGCTCGCGATGGTCGTCGATGCCTACATGCCGAATGCGATGAGCGTGCCGCAGAAAATCGGACAGTACTTCGCGAAGATCTGGGAGTTCCTCAGCGATTACCCGCGCGAAGCGAATACCGAGGGCGGTATCTTCCCGGCGATTTTCGGCACGGTCATGATGGTGATGATCATGTCGGTGGTTGTCACCCCATTCGGGGTACTCGCCGCGATCTACCTGCGCGAGTACGCAAAGCAAGGCCCAGTCACGCGCATCGTCCGCATTTCCGTGAATAACCTCGCGGGTGTGCCATCGATCGTGTTCGGTGTATTCGGACTCGGATTTTTCGTGTACATCGTCGGCGGCAGCATCGACCAGATGTTTTATGAGGCCGCGTTGCCTGCACCGACCTTCGGCACACCGGGCCTGATCTGGGTCTCGCTCACATTGGCGTTGTTGACGCTGCCGGTCGTGATCGTGTCCACCGAGGAAGGGCTTACACGCATCCCGCGTGCCATCCGCGAGGGCAGCCATGCGCTCGGCGCGACGAAGGCCGAAACCCTCTGGAAAATCGTGGTGCCGGTTGCCGCGCCCGCGATGATGACCGGGTTGATCCTTGCCGTCGCGCGCGCGGCCGGCGAGGTCGCGCCGCTGATGCTGGTCGGTGTGGTCAAGCTCGCGCCGAACCTGCCGGTGGATGGCGTGTTTCCATATCTCCACATGGAACGCAAGATCATGCACCTCGGGTTCCATATTTACGACGTCGGATTCCAGAGCCCGAACGCGGAAGCCGCAAGACCGCTGGTGTACGCGACCGCGCTCGTGCTGGTCGCGATCATCCTCGTCTTGAACCTGAGCGCAATCGCGATCAGGAATCACCTTCGCGAAAAATACCGCTCGGACAGCGATTGACGGAGAGAGTAATGGTAATCACTCACAGCGTGGACCCATCGGTGTTGAAAGGCGCAACCGCAACACGGTTGAAGCTTGCGTCCGAAGAGACGGCCATCGAGGTCCGTAATCTCAACCTGTACTATGGCGGTACGCAGGCTCTGACGAACATCAATATGAAAATCCCGAAGAAGCGGGTCACCGCATTCATCGGGCCGTCCGGCTGTGGCAAGTCGACCCTGCTCCGTTCGATGAACCGACTCAACGACCTCGTGGATATCTGCCGAACGACGGGTGAGATACTGGTCAACGGCGAGAACATCTACGACAACGCGGTGGATGTCGCGGAGCTGCGGCGCAATGTGGGTATGGTGTTCCAGAAGCCGAACCCGTTCCCGAAGACAATTTACGAGAATGTCGCCTACGGATTGCGCTTGCAGGGCGTTAAGGACCGGCGCAAGCTCGATGAGGTGGTCGAAGCTTCGCTGGTCCGAGCCGCGCTGTGGGACGAGGTCAAGCATCGGCTCGACGACAATGCATTCGGCTTATCGGGCGGTCAACAACAGCGCCTCGTCATCGCCCGGGCAATCGCAATCGAGCCGGAGATCATCTTGCTGGACGAGCCGGCGTCGGCGCTCGATCCGATCTCAACGGCGAAAATCGAAGAATTGATTTATGAGTTGAAGACCGAATACACGATCGTCATCGTCACGCACAACATGCAACAGGCAGCGCGCGTCAGCGATTACACCGCCTACATGTATTTGGGTGAACTGATCGAGTACGACGATACCGTCAGTATCTTCACAAAACCGAAGAAGAAAGCGACGGAAGATTACATCACCGGCCGGTACGGTTAGGAGCGACGCGATGGGTAACCTACACCTCGACAAACACATTTCCCGACAGTTCAACCAGGAACTCGAAGACGTACGTAATCGTGTCCTCGCAATGGGCGGGATGGTCCAGCAACAGATTTCGCGTGCAATTCAGGCGGTCGTCGAACGCGACGGGCAACTTGGGGAACAAGTGGTTCAGGACGACGACGCAGTCAATGACCTTGAGATTGCCATCGACGAAGAATGCAGCCGCATCATCGCGCGGCGTCAGCCGGCCGCGTCAGACCTGCGGCTCATCTGGATGATCCTGAAAACGACCACGGACCTCGAACGCATGGGCGACGAGGCCGAGAAAATCGGCAAGATGGCGGTGAAGCTTGCGGAAGCAGAAGCGCCGCAAGGCGCGTATACGGAGCTCGAGCACCTCGGCGCGCACGTCGGCCGCATGGTGCACGATGCGCTTGACGCATTTGCGCGTCTCGACACACAAGCTGCGGTGCAGGTCGCGCAGGAGGACGAGAAAATCGATCGCGAGTACGAGTCGATCCTGCGCCAGCAAATCACTTATATGATGGAGGATCCTCGGAACATCCGGCGCGCGCTCGACGTCACCTGGGCGGCGCGCGCGCTAGAACGGATTGGTGATCATGCGCGGAACATCGGCGAGTACGTGGTGTACCTCGTGGCAGGGAAGGACATGCGCCACTCGTCGGTCGAAGATCTTGCACGCGAGGTCGGTGACGCCACCGACGAATGATTGGCTCGCGAGTACCCGCGGCCGCTACGGGCTACGCACCTCGAGCCGTTCGCTGTCAGTCCTTAAAATCGAATGGTGGCCTCCGGGAACCCGACTCACTATCGAGGTGCGAGCCACGCTACGCGGCTTCGCGGCATGCTCGCCACACCGTCGCTTGGGTGCTACAGGTGGGAGCGACGCTCTCGGCGTCGCGATTACGAAATGTAGGAGCGGCGCCTTTGCGCCGCGACATTAAAGCGTGACTTCGACGCCGTCGGCCGCGGTGAACACCGTGCCGTCGGGGAATTCCTTGTGCTGCACGGCCATAATCACTTGGCCGCCTCCCGGGTTCGGCGCCGAGCTGACGACCAGTGCGGCGAGTTCGCCGTCGACCTTCAAGGGCTCAGCGGGTTTCAGCGGCCGCTTCGCGTCGGTCCGCCCGACTTTCGTGCCGCGTTTGACCTTGCCGAGATAGTGCGCACGCGCGATGACTTCCTGACCGGTGTAACAACCCTTGTCGAAATCAATCGCGCCAAGGTCGTCGAGTCGAAGCATCTGCGCCACGAATTTGTCCTGCGTCGGTGGCAGTATCTCCGGCAAGCCGGCGAGGAGGTCGTGCAACCGCCACGTGTGAATGTCGGACTCAGGCACGTCTCCAAGCGAATCGTATGCAGTGGTCACTTTCTTCGTGGGCCCTGCGACGATGATGCGTTGCACTTCCGCGCCGAGAGTCTGCCAGACGACGAGGGCATCGGGTGCGACCGACTGCCAGTCGCGATCGACGGGCGCCGAACCGAACTGATCGAGCGCATCGTTCGCGCGCGTCCCGATCAAACCAAAACATGACATCCCGGTCGCAACCTCGACTTTCGCTTTCGTACGCAACACGAACTTCGCGAGATGCTCGGCGACGTGGCTGGCGATGGTCGTTGGAACGAGCATCAAGACCCCGTTACCGTAACGCACGAGTTGCAATACAGCGAGCACGCGGCCCTTCGCGGAATTCAAGCTGGACAGCTGCGCACGGGTCGCGGTGAGCTCGCGGATGTCGTTGCTGAGCTGGCCCTGCAGGAAGACGTTGCATTCCTCGCCAGTCACGCTGATCAGCGTGAGGTGCTTGAGCGGGATGCGGACGGTCATCACGGTAGCCATGGCCCTCATCATAGCAAGGACGGCTGGACCGGGCGCGGCTTCAAACGGTATAGTTTCGCGATGAATTCGCCGGCCGATCGTCCGCTGTCGCCGCATCTCCAGGTCTATCGCTGGACGCTCACGATGACGTTGTCGATCCTGCACCGCGTGACGGGCGTCACACTTTCTGCCGGGCTGCTGCTCTTGGTCAGCTGGTTGCTCGCAGCGGCCGATGGCCCCGAACGCTACGCGGAGATGCAGGGTTTCCTGGACGGCCCGATCGGCATGACATTGCTCATCGGCTGGACGTTCGCGCTCGCCTTGCACTTCGCGAATGGAATCCGACACCTGTTCTGGGACATGCTCATCGGACTCGACATGCCGCAGGCGCGCGCGAGCGGCTGGGCGGTATGGGCCTTTGCGATTATTTTGACCGCCGCGCTCTGGGGGCTCGCGTGAAGCGTCACCCTTCGCTGCGCACTCCGATCAAGCGCGTCCGCGGGTTCGGTTCCGCACACGACGGGACACACCACTTTTGGGTCCAGCGCCTGACGGCGGTCTTGCTGGCGCCGCTGCTGGTCTGGCTCGTGTGGTCTGTCGTTTCACTCGCCGGCGTGTCGCACGTGGGATTCACCGAGTGGGTCGCGCGTCCGTTGAATGCGGTGCTCCTGCTGATCTCGCTCGGCGCGCTGTTCTGGCACTCGATGCTCGGCCTGCAGGTCGTCGTCGAGGACTACGTCCATAACGCGCCGTTGAAACTCGCGACGCTCGTCATCCTGAAATTCGCGCACCTCGTGCTCGGCCTCGCCGCCGTCTATGCCGTGTTGCGCATCGGCCTGGGGGCCTGAGTGGCTGCTTACGACATCATCGAACACCAATACGACGTCGTGGTCGTCGGCGCGGGCGGCGCCGGGCTGCGCGCGACGTTCGGGCTCGCGGAGCAGGGCCTGAAGACCGCGTGCGTGACGAAAGTGTTTCCGACGCGCTCGCATACCGTCGCGGCGCAGGGTGGCATGAGTGCCGCGCTCGGCAATATGGGCGACGACGACTGGCGTTGGCATATGTACGACACGGTCAAGGGCTCGGATTGGCTCGGCGACCAGGACGCGATCGAATACATGTGTCGCGAAGCGGCGGACGCGGTGATCGAGCTCGAACACTATGGCGTGCCGTTCTCGCGCACAGACGATGGACGAATCTACCAGCGCCCGTTCGGCGGCATGACGACGCACTTCGGTAAGGGCACCGCGCAACGCACCGCCGCGGCGGCCGACCGTACAGGCCATGCCATCCTGCACACGCTGTACCAGCAGGCCCTGAAGCACGATGCCGAGTTCTTCGTCGAGTACTTCGCGCTTGACCTCATCATGGACGACGGTGTGTGCCGCGGCGTGCTGGCGTGGAACCTGATGGACGGCACGCTGCACCGGTTCCGCGCGCATCAGGTCGTGCTCGCCACCGGCGGCTATGGGCGTGCGTACTTCTCGGCGACTTCTGCACACACCTGTACCGGCGATGGCAACGGCATGGTATTGCGCGCCGGCCTGCCGCTGCAGGATATGGAGTTCGTGCAGTTCCACCCGACGGGGATTTACGGCGCTGGCTGCCTCATTACAGAGGGTGTACGCGGCGAGGGCGGCTACCTGACCAACTCCGAGGGCGAGCGGTTCATGGAACGTTACGCGCCGAACGCGAAGGACCTCGCCTCGCGTGACGTCGTCAGCCGTGCGATGACCGTCGAGATCCGCGAGGGCCGCGGCGTGGGACCGGACAAGGACCACATCCACCTGCATCTCGAGCATCTCGGCGCTGATGTCATCGACGAGCGGCTGCCGGGTATCTCGGAAAGCGCGCGCATCTTCGCGAACGTCGACGTGACGAAGCAGCCGATTCCGGTGTTGCCGACCGTGCACTACAACATGGGCGGCATTCCGACGAATTATCATGGCGAAGTGGTCACGTTGAAGGATGGGAATCCCGATTCTGTCGTGCCAGGACTGATGGCAATCGGCGAAGCCGCGTGTGTGTCCGTGCACGGCGCGAATCGGCTCGGCTCGAATTCGCTCCTCGATATTGTCGTGTTCGGCCGCGCCGCGGCGAAGCGCTGTGGTGCCACCGTCCAGCAGGGCGAGCGTCACAAGCCGCTCACGAAAGAGCAGGACGAGACGGGCGTCGCGCGTTTCGATTGGTGCCGTCACGCGTCGGGCGCAATCCCGACTGCCGACCTGCGCCTGCGCATGCAGCGCACGATGCAGGACCACGCGGCCGTTTTCCGCACTGGCGAAACGCTCGAGGAGGGTCGGCGCAAGATCGGCGAGGTGTTCAAGGCGTTCGGTGACGTGCGCGTGACCGACCGCTCGTTGGTCTGGAACTCCGACCTCGTTGAGACGCTTGAGCTCGACAACCTTCGCGGCCAGGCGGTCGTCACGCTGCACGGCGCGCTGAACCGGCTCGAGAGCCGCGGCGCACATGCGCGCGAGGACTATCCGGAACGCGACGACGACAACTGGATGAAACACACGCTCGCGTGGCTCGACGAAGCCGGCGGTGTGAAACTCGATTACCGGCCGGTCCACCTGTACACCCTGACTAAGGACGTCGAAGTCGTGCCGCCGAAGCCGAGGGTCTACTGATGGCGCAATTCTCGCTCCCGAAAAACTCGAAGATCCAGCGCGGCAAACATTTCAAAGCGCCGGAGAATGCGACGAACGTGCGGACGTTCGCGGTCTATCGCTGGAGTCCCGACGACGGCGAGAATCCGCGCGTGGACGCGTACGAGGTCGACATGGACACGTGCGGTCCGATGATCCTCGACGCGCTGATCAAAATCAAGAACGAGATCGACCCGACGCTGACGTTCCGGCGCTCGTGCCGGGAGGGTATCTGCGGCTCATGCTCGATGAACATCGATGGCAAGAACACGCTCGCGTGCACGAAAGCTTGCGATGACGTGAAGGGCGACGTGAAGATCTACCCGTTGCCGCACATGTCCGTCGTGAAGGACCTCGTGCCGGACATGACGCACTTCTACGCACAGTACGCGTCGATCAAGCCGTGGATGCAGACCCAGACGCCGGCACCGCCGGATCGCGAGCGGCTGCAGTCGAAGGAGGACCGCGCGAAGCTCGACGGGTTGTACGAGTGCATTCTGTGTGCGTGCTGCTCGACGGCGTGTCCGTCGTATTGGTGGAACCAGGATAAGTATCTCGGCCCGGCGATTCTGTTGCAGGCGTCGCGCTGGCTCGACGACAGTCGCGACGAGGCGACGGGCGAGCGGCTCGACGACCTCGAAGATCCGTTCAAGCTGTACCGCTGCCATACCATCATGAACTGCACGGATGTCTGCCCGAAGGGCCTGAATCCCGCGAAGGCGATCGCCGAAACGAAGGCGAAGCTCGTCCATCGCAAGCTGTGAGGTTACCCACCCCCGTCTCGGTCGCTCCCGGCGCGTTGTCCGTCCGCTCCGCTGGCCGATTAATGTAGGAGCGGCGCCTTTGCGCCGCGAGGGGCGGGGTGCCACGGTTCGTTGCGACAGGTGGGAGCGACGCTCTCGGCGTCGCGATGGCTGCGATGGCGGCCTGCTGCGACGGCCGGACCGAACGCGCCGCTGCCGCTTCCCTTGACTGCGCGGCTGATTGACTGCCGCCACAGTTTACCGGTTGTACCGCGCCTACTCTGCGCGGCGCCTTTGACTCAACGGCTTACCCACTCCCGTCTCGGTCGCTCCCTGCGCGTTGTCCGTCCGCTCCGCTGGCCGATTACTGTAGGAGCGGCGCCTTTGCGCCGCGAGGGGCGGGGTGCCACGGTTCGTTGCGACAGGTGGGACGGCCGTGGCGTCAGGCGGCTTGGCCGGCGGTTGCCATTTCACCCACACGCGCAGCCGGCGGTGGTCGTTGGTGTTGAGCGCGTCGGCGGGCACCGGTGTGAACAGCGTGCGCCAGCCATCTTTGATACCCACGACGACCAGGTGGCGGTGGATGTAACTGTCGCGCGCGAGCGTGCCGACGAACGACGTGCCGTCCCGACGTTCCGCGCACCAGTATCCGTCGTCACGCCGCACCAACCGCACGACGGCACTGCGCGCGGTACGCGATGTGTGTGTCCGGAGCGCATGCCGCGCGGATGCGAGGGCGGTGGCGAGCGCGACGACCTTGGTCGCCCACGGCAACTGGGCCGCGAGCAGGGCGATCGCCCCGGCCGCATGCAGCACGGTCACCGCGACCGCAAGGCGCGGCGAGCGCCCGAGTTCAAATACCCGACAGTGCGCGAATCCGTTCGACGACATCGTGTTGGTCCGCATCCGTTGCGGTGTCGCGCGCCATCATCAAGTCCCATAGCAGCGGGTCCTGCAGCTCGAGTAGCGACGCGAACGCGGCGCGCTCGGCGGCGGGCGCGTCCGCCCAGCGCGCATCGAGGTACCGCGCGAGCATCACGTCGAGCTCTTTCATGCCACGGCGGCACAACCAGCGGATGCGGGCGTCGTTCATGACGCCATTCTAACGGCTTGCCTGTGTCCCGAGATCGCGACGCCAAGAGCGTCGCTCCCACCTGTTCTAACCGGGCGGCGCGAGGATGGTATCGACAGGTGGAAGGGTGTCGTCGGGCGTGGGGTAGTCGAGCGTGTAGTGAAGTCCTCGACTCTCCTTGCGAGACGCGGCGGAGCGGATAATCAGTTCGCCGACCAGCGCGAGGTTTCGTAACTCGAGCAAATCCGAAGTCACGCGAAAATTGCCGTAGTACTCGTCGATTTCGCGCCGCAGCAAGCGTGCGCGACTCGCGGCGCGTTGGAGGCGCTTGTTCGTACGCACGATGCCGACGTAGTTCCACATGAACCGCCGGAGTTCGTGCCAGTTGTGGGTCACGACCACTTCCTCGTCGGAGTCGGTGACGCGGCTCTCGTCCCATGGCCGCAGCGCGGTCGGCGGCGGGACATCCGTGAGCGAGGAGGCGAGGTCGGTCGCCGCGGAGGCCGCGAGGACGAGGCATTCGAGCAACGAGTTCGACGCCATCCGGTTCGCGCCATGAAGCCCGGTGTGCGCGCACTCGCCGATCGCATAGAGCCCGGCGACGTCGGTGCGTCCCGACAAGTCGGTGACGATGCCGCCACAGGTGTAATGCGCGGCGGGAACGACGGGCAGCGGCTCCCGCAGCATGTCGAAGCCGAACTCGAGACATCGAGCGTACACGTTCGGGAAATGCGCTCGGATGAGCGCCTCGTCGAGATGCCGCGCGTCAAGCATGACGTGGTCGACGCCGAGGCGTTTCATCTCATGGTCGATCGCGCGCGCGACCACGTCGCGGGGCGCGAGTTCGCCACGCGCATCGAAGCGCTTCGCGAACGGCGTCCCATCCGGTAGCTGCAAGGTCGCACCCTCACCGCGCAGCGCTTCAGTGAGGAGGAACGACTTCGCGTGCGGATGGTATAGGCAGGTCGGGTGGAACTGCATGAATTCCATGTTCGCGACCCGACACCCTGCGCGCCAGGCCATCGCGATGCCGTCGCCGGTCGAGCCGTCGGGATTGCTCGTATAGAGATATACCTTGCTCGCACCGCCGGTCGCGAGGACCACCGTTCGCGCGGCGATGGCGCGCACGGAGCCGGCCGCCGAGTCGAGCGCGTAGACGCCGACGACCCGGTCGGTCTTGATGAGGTCGATCGCCATGTGGTGGTCGAGCAGCGAGACGTTCGACGCGGAGCGCACGAGTCTCTCGAGCGTTGTCGAAATCGCGTGACCCGTCGCATCGGCGGCGTGCGCGACGCGGCGATGGCTGTGCCCCCCCTCGCGCGTGAGGTGGAGGGTCTGGGCATCGCCGGGCACCGCAGTGAATGGTACGCCGCGCTCGCGCAACCACCGGATGGCATCAGGCCCACGCTCGACGATGAACCGCACCGCGTCAGGCTGACACAAGCCGGCGCCGGCCTCGAGGGTGTCGGCGATGTGCGCGTCGATCGAATCCTCGGCGTCCAGCACCGCGGAAACCCCGCCCTGAGCGTATCGTGTGCTGCCCTCTGTCAGCGGACCCTTCGCCATGACGGCGATGCGCAACTTGCCCGGCAGACGCAGTGCCAGGCTCAAGCCGGCCGCGCCGGCACCGAGCACCAGCACGTCGAACGCCGCGTTCGACTTCATGACGGTAGGAGCCCCCGATTGATAGAATGGGCGCAAAGTCTCGCATAATCGCCCGCGCGTGCGAACTCCTCGCGCGGATTACTGTCAACAGAACAGGCAAGGGTGCCCGTGATGGGCGATCAATCAGCGGATCAGGCGCTGGTCGCGCGCGTACAACAAGGCGACCGGGCAGCGTTCGATGCGCTGGTGTTGAAATATCAGCACCGGATCGTGAGCCTCGTCGGGCGTTATGTCTACGACCGTTCGGAGGCTCTGGATGTCACGCAGGAAGCGTTCATCAAGGCTTGGAGGGCAATTCCGAACTTTCGGGGCGACAGTGCGTTCTATACCTGGTTGTACCGGATCGCGATCAATACTGCGAAGAACCATTTGGTCGCGCAGTCGCGGCGCCCGGTTGACCAAGGCGTCGACCTGGAGGAGCCGGAACAGTATGAACTCGCGTCCCGCCTGCGTCATGGCGATACGCCGGAGCGGATTCTGCTCGCAGACGAGATTCGCGAGACCGTCATTGGCGCGATCGACGCGCTGCCCGACGAGCTACGCACGGCCATCATGCTGCGCGAACTCGATGGCATGAGTTACGAGGACATCGCACAGACCATGGATTGTCCGATTGGGACCGTGCGGTCGCGGATTTTCCGCGCCCGCGAGGCAATTGATGAAAAACTCCGGCCGTTGCTGGAGGAGTGAGACGATGAGCGACATGATCAACGAACAACTGTCTGCATTGGCCGACGACGAACTACCGCGCGGCGAATTCCCGCTGCTGTGGCAACGCGTGGCCCGAGACCCGGAATTGACCGCCCGGTGGGCGCGATACCACCTCGTACGGGATGCATTGCGGGGCGATTTGCCGACTCGAGTCGCACCGGAGATTGGCAGGTCAGTGACTGCCGCGCTGGCCGGTGAGGCGCCGGTCGCCGTGCGTATCGGCTGGGCGCGGCGGGTCGCGGGTCCAGCGGTGGCCGCCGCAGTTGCGGCGGTCGCGCTGCTGACGTTGCAAGTCGAGGAGCCCGCCGGTCCCAGCGAAGCACTCGTCGTTCCGGTCACCGCGAATCCGCAAGTCGATGCAGGCCGCTTCGCGACAGCGTCGGGCTTTCAATGGGACCAGGCGCAGCCGGAAGTGCAAACCGAGCTCGATCGGTACCTTTTGAATCACACGGACGACGCGGTCAGCACCGATGAAGTCACCCGCAACGAGGCCCCTCGGTGAGAATGGCAGCTGCCGCATTGGCCGGCGCGGCGTTGGTCTATGCGGCCTCAACGGCCGCCGAGGGCCCTGAATACTGGTTGTCCCGACTCGCGCATGCCGCGCAGTCGGTCAGCTTCCACGGCGAGGTGACGCACCGACACGGCGACCGTGTCCAGTCGCTCGAGCTCGCCCGGCGCGTCGGGCCCGACGGGTATGCGGAACGCATCCTGACGTTGAGCGGGAGCCCGCGCGAAGTCGTGCGCGACGGCAAAACCATCACCTGCGTGCTGCCGGCTGGCCGCGAACGTCTCGACGGTCGACTCCCGCGCAATCCGTTTCCGACCGGTTGGGCGGACCCGGATCAGCTCGCGGCGAACTACGAACTACTCGACCTCGGCGCGGATCGTGTCGCCGGGCGCGCATGCCGGGTCATCGGCGTGCGCCCACGGGACGCATTCCGTTACGGATTCCGGCTCTGGGTCGACGCGGAAACTGGACTGTTGCTGCGATCCGACGCCGTGGACGAGCGCGGGGAGGTGGTCGAGCAGGTGACGTTCACGCGCGTGTCGATTCCGGCGGAGCTTGACCCGCGTCGGGTCGCCACGTCCTTGTCCGGTACCACGGTCCGCTGGAAGGTGGTCGGCGACGACGCAGGACACATCGACGACTTGCCATGGATGGTCGGCGCGCTACCGCCTGGCTTCGCCGCCGATGGCATACGCGTGCGTGAGCATGCGACGACGCAGCGAGTCTTCACGGATGGGCTTGCGAAAGTATCGGTGTTCGTCGCGCCGGTCGACAGCGCGCGCAAAGGGCTCGCTGGCACGTCACGCATGGGCGCCGTGAGTGCATTCGGCACGGTCATCGAGGGTCACCAGGTCACCGTCGTCGGCGAAGTCCCGCTGGCCACCGTTCGGTTGATCGGCGAGTCGCTGGCGTTCGGCCGGCGGTGATCGAAGAGCAAGCTGAGGTCACCGAGGTCGATGGCCAGTACGCGTGGGTCGCGTGCCGCGCCCAGCAGGATTGCGCGCGCTGCGCGGCCGGTCAGGGTTGCGGCGGGGGCTTGCTCGGTCGCTGGCTCGGGAACCGATTGCAGCGTGTCCGGGTTACCCACGACGGCTCCGTGCGGGTCGGGGAGTGCGTCGTAATCGGCGTCGACGACCGCGTCGTCCTTCGCGCCGCAGCCATCGTTTACGGCGTTCCGTTGGTCGCGCTGGGTGCCGGCGCGTTGATTGGGGAGGCCGTATCCGGGAGCGACGCCGGTGCGTTCGGCGGCCTCGTCATGGGGCTCGCCGCCGGGTTTCTGTGGGTACGGTCTTTTTCGCGTAAAATCCCCGTCCAGAGATGGTTTCAGCCCGCCGTATTGCGGCGCGCTCCTGAGGAATTCCGATGAAGTTCGTTCCAACCCTGATGCTCATGTGGCTTGCGTTCGCGCCGGCAACGGTCGCGCAGCCTGGTCCGGATTTTGCGGCGCTCGTCGAGGAGGCGTCGGCGGCGGTCGTGAACATCGCCGCGACGCGCCCGCCGCCAGCCGTCGAGCGCAGCCCGGGCAGCTCGACGCCGCTCGAAGAATTATTCCGCAGTTTTCCACAGCCGTTCGACGGTCCGTCCATGGGCTCGGGCTTTTTCATTTCCGACGATGGCTATGTGCTCACGAACTATCACGTTGTCCACGCGGGTAGCGAAATCGTCGTCACGCTGTCCGATAGACGCCAGCTTGTGGCCGAAATCGTCGGATACGACGAGGACAGTGACCTCGCGTTATTGAAGGTCGACACGACTGGCGTTCCGGTCGCCCGGATCGGGACCTCCGAGCGCTTGCGCGTGGGTGAGTGGGTCGTCGCCATCGGGTCGCCTTTCGGCTTTGAGCATTCCGTCACGGCTGGCATCGTCTCCGCGAAAGGTCGCGCCCTGAGTAGCGAACGCTATGTCCCATTTCTACAGACGGACGTCGCAATCAACCCCGGTAATTCGGGCGGTCCTTTATTCAATCTCCAGGGCGAAGTGGTCGGTATCAATTCGCAGATCTACTCACGGACCGGCGGATTCCAGGGCGTGTCGTTTGCGATTCCCGTTGAGGTGGCGCTCGACGTCGTCGCGCAACTGCGTGCCCATGGCCGCGTCAGTCGCGGCTGGCTGGGCGTCACCGTTCAGGACGTCAGCCGCGAACTTGCCGAGTCGTTCGGGCTCGCGCGGCCGGAGGGCGCGCTGATTACCGGAGTGCTCGAGGACAGCCCAGCAGACCGCGCAGGCCTGTTGAGCTACGACGTGATTCTCGAATTCGACGGGCACCCGGTCGAGCGGTCATCGATGTTGCCCCAACTTGTGGGCGGCGCACCGGCGAACCGTTCGGTATTGGTCCGCGTGATGCGCGATGGGCGCAGCCACTTGTTGGATGTCGCGGTCGGCGAGCTCCCGCGTGAAGCGCCGCTCGCGACAATCCCGTCGCCTGGTCCGGCTGGTGGGAATCGTTTGGGTGCGGTCGTCGCTCCGCTGACCGACGAGCAGCGCCGCGTGCACGACCTGTCGGAGCACGGAGTGCTGGTCATGGAAGTCGGTGGGGGCGCCGCGCGCCGTGCCGGCCTCCGCGTCGGCGATGTGCTGCTCAGCCTCGACAAGACCCGCATCCGCGACGTGGCGCATTTTGACGAGCTCGTTCGTGGCTTACCCGTGGACAAAGCCACGGCCGCGCTTGTGCAGCGGGGCGGTGCGCCGCTATTCCTCGCATTCAGGGTCGAGGCCGACGAGTGACGGTGAGCGTCGTGCTTTACGGGCGCCGGGACTGCCACCTGTGCGCTGATCTTCGCGACGCGCTCGCTGCGTGGCCCGAACCGGTGTCGGTCACTGAGGTGGACGTCGACAGCGACGCCGATCTTGTACGGCGTTACGGCGCGCGCGTTCCGGTGCTCGCCGCGCTGGACGGCACCGAAATCTGTCACTACTTTTTCGATGCGGATGCGATGGGCCGCTATCTGGAATCCCGATGAGTTTCCCGCTCGATCGAATCAGGAATTTCTCGATAATCGCCCACATCGATCATGGGAAATCGACCCTCGCCGACCGCTTCATCCAGATCTGTGGCGGGCTCGAGCTCCGCGAAATGGCGGAACAGGTACTCGATTCGATGGACATCGAGCGCGAGCGCGGCATCACCATCAAGGCGCAGAGCGTGTCGCTGGTGTACACGGCCGCGGATGGGACAGACTACCAACTGAACTTCATCGATACCCCGGGTCACGTCGATTTCTCCTACGAGGTCTCACGCTCGCTCGCAGCGTGCGAGGGCGCGCTGCTCGTCGTTGACGCTGCACAAGGCGTCGAGGCGCAGAGCGTCGCGAACTGCTACACCGCAATTGACGAGGGGCTGGAGGTCGTGCCGGTCCTTAACAAGATGGACCTCCCGCAAGCCGACCCCGAGGCTGTCGCGCACGAGATCGAGGAAATCATTGGCATCGGTGCACAGGATGCAGTCCGGTGCAGTGCGAAGTCCGGCGACGGCGTGGTCGACGTGATCGAGCGCTTGATTTCGCGCATCCCAGCGCCGCGCGGCGACCGGGATGCGACCTTGCAAGCGCTGATCATCGACTCGTGGTTCGATCCCTACGTCGGCGTGATTTCGCTCGTGCGGGTGATGCAGGGCACGCTGAAGCCGCGCGACAAGATGCGCGTCTGGTCGACCGGGCGTAGTCATCAGGTCGACAAGGTCGGCATCTTCACGCCGAAGCGAACGGATCGCGATCAACTGACCGCTGGCGAGGTCGGCTACGTCATCGCGGGTATCAAGGAAATCGACGGCGCTCCGGTCGGGGACACGCTGACGATCGAGAACCGCCAATGCGCCGCGCCGCTCCCAGGATTCAAACAGATCCAACCGCGCGTGTTCGCGGGGCTGTTCCCGATTTCGTCGGACGCGTATGAGGACTTCCGCGAAGCCCTGCAAAAATTGAAGCTGAATGATGCGGCGCTGCACTACGAACCGGAAAACTCGACGGCGCTCGGCTTCGGCTTCCGGTGCGGCTTCCTGGGCATGCTCCACATGGAAATCGTCCAAGAGCGCTTGGAGCGGGAATACGATCTGGAGTTGATCACCACTGCGCCGACCGTGATCTATGAAGTCGAGCAGACGGACGGGTCGTTACTCTCCGTCGACAATCCGTCGCGGCTGCCGGCGGTCAATTACATAAAGGAAATCCGCGAACCAATCATCATCGCGAACGTGCTCGTCCCGCAGGAATATCTCGGCGCGGTGATCACCCTGTGCATCGACAAGCGAGGCGTGCAGAAGCGGATGCAGTTCCTCGGAAAGCAGGTCTCGATGAGCTGGGAGCTGCCGCTCAGCGAAGTCGTGCTCGACTTCTTCGACAAGTTGAAATCGTGTAGCCGCGGCTATGCGTCGTTCGACTACCATTTTGACCGATTCCAGGCGGCACCACTGGTTCGACTGGACGTGCTCATCAACGGCGAACGTGTTGATGCACTGTCCGTCATCATCCATCGCGACGCCGCTCAGTCGCGCGGCCGTGATCTGGTCGAGCGCATGCGCGAGTTGATTCCGCGCCAGATGTTCGAAATCGCCATCCAGGCTGCGATCGGGTCTCATGTAATCGCCCGCAGTTCGGTGAAGGCGCTTCGGAAGAACGTGACCGCGAAATGTTATGGTGGCGACGCGAGCCGCAAGCGCAAACTGCTGGAAAAGCAGAAAGCGGGCAAGCGCCGTATGAAGCAAGTCGGTAACGTTGAGATTCCGCAGGAGGCGTTCCTCGCCGTTCTGCAGGTCGATAAAAAGTGACGGAGATTGCATATGCATTTTGACTTCGCGGCGGCGCTGGTGCTCGGCGCGCTGATAACCGGGGTTATCTGGGCGGTCGACGCGGCGTTTTTCGCGCCGCGACGGCGGGAAGCCGCGGTCGGCGATCTGGCGCACGCGTCGGATCCCGTCATCGTCGACTACGCACGCTCGTTTTTCCCCTTGATTGTAATTGTGCTGGTACTACGCTCGTTCGTCGGTGAGCCATTCAGGATTCCGTCCGGGTCGATGCTGCCGACACTTCTGGTCGGCGACTTCATCTTGGTCAACAAGTTCGCTTACGGCCTGCGCCTTCCTGTGGTCGATACGAAAATCCTGGACCTCGGAGCGCCGCAACGTGGGGATGTCGTCGTGTTCCGCTATCCCCAAGACCCGAGCGTGGATTTCATCAAGCGTGTCGTCGGCCTGCCTGGGGATCGGGTCAGTTACCGTGACAAACAACTGTTCATCAACGGGGAGGCGGTGCCGCAGGCGTTCACCGGGCCTTACGGCGCATACCCGGTACATGCCATCCAGGTCCGCACCGAGACGCTTTCCCATGACGGGCATCAGGTACTCGTGATGCCCGGGCGCGAGACGGAGGCGCTTGAGTTTTCTGTTCCCGAAGGTGAATACTTCGTCATGGGCGATAATCGTGACAACAGCAACGATAGCCGCGAATGGGGCACGGTTCCGGAGCGCAACCTCGTGGGGCGGGCCGTCGTCGTCTGGATGAGCTGGGTGCCCGGAGAGGGTCCGTTGTGGAGCCGACTCGGCACCGTAATCCATTGATTCGGAGAATGACTATGGCGATGCGCCACACGCAACAAGGTATGACGATGATCGGCTGGCTCGTATTGCTGGTCTTGATTGGCTTCCTGACGCTGATTGCGCTCCGGCTGATCCCCGGTTACATGGAGTTCTATACGATTCTCCAGTCCGTGGAGTCTGTGCATGGCCAGGCGACCCCCGAGTCGACGCCGGCTCAGATTCGCGGCGATCTTTCAAAGCGGTTCGTGGTCAACGACATTGAGAGTCTGAGTCCGAGTGAATTGATCATCAAGCGTGAGGATGGCGTACTGACAATCCATGTTCTGTACGAATACCGCACGCCGATGATGGGCAACGTTGACGCGGTCATCGTCTTCGACCGCATGGTTGGGGGCGGTCCCCGTTGAGTAAAGGCCGCGACGCGCTCTGCGATCGCCTCGGCCACCGCTTCAGCGACCCAACCCTGCTCAATGACGCGCTCACTCATCGTAGCGCGCGCGGACAACATAACGAACGCCTTGAGTTCCTCGGCGATGCAGTACTCGCCCTCGTCATCGCAGACGCGTTGTATCGCCGCCATGAAACACTCCCCGAAGGCGACCTGAGCCGCATGCGCGCCGCACTGGTCTGTGGTCCGTCGCTTGCTGCAATCGCACGCGAACTTGAAGTCGGGGACCAGATGATCCTCGGTGGCGGCGAAATGAAAAGCGGCGGTTACCGTCGCGACTCGACGCTGGGCGATGCCGTCGAGGCGCTGATCGGCGCGGTTTTCCTGGATGCCGGTTTTGACGCAGCGCGCGATGCCGTGCTGCGTGTGTTCGAGAGCCGCCTCGATTCCCCGCCGGACCCTGCCAGCCTGAAGGATCCGAAGACCCGTTTGCAGGAACTGGTGCAGGCGCGGGGCCTGCCGTTGCCCGTGTACACCGTGGTCGACGAATTGGGCGAGCCGCACCGGCGTATCTACCGTGTGAGCTGCGTGACCGCCGAACCCGCCGTTGCGCGTGAAGGTGAGGCGCACAGCCGCCGCGCGGCCGAGCAGGCGGCGGCGGAAAGGGTGTTGGCGGCCTTGGAGGGCGGCAATGACTGATGCACCCACAGTCGGCGAATCCCGGTGTGGGTTGGTGGCGCTCGTCGGACGGCCGAATGTCGGCAAGTCGACGCTGCTGAACCGCTTGGTCGGACAGAAAATCTCGATCGTGACCCCGCGCCCGCAGACGACTCGCCACACGGTGAACGGTGTGCTGTCGGTCGCTGGTGCCCAGGTGGTATTCATCGATACGCCGGGGCTGCACGAGGGCGGCAAGCAGGCGATCAACCGCTATATGAACCGCGCCGCAGCCGGCGCACTGGCGGATGCAGACATCATCGTCGTCGTGGTCGAAGCGCGCAAGCTCACCGAGGAAGACGAGGCGGTATTCGCCCGCGTCGCGACGGCTGAAGCCCCGGTCGGTCTCGTCATCAATAAAGTCGATAGGGTGCGCGAGAAAGTCCAATTGTTGCCGTTCATCGATGCGCTGCGCCAGCGCGGTGAATTTGCGTTCATCCTGCCTGTCTCGGCGGAAACCGGCGAAGGATGTGAGTTGCTCGAGCAGGAATTGATTGCACGCATGCCGGTTGGCGAGCAGCTCTATCCCGAAGACCAGGTCACGAACCGCAGCATGCGGTTCATCGCCTCGGAACTCGTGCGCGAGAAGTTGATGACCCGATTGCGCGATGAGATACCCTACGGCATCACGGTTGAAATCGAGCGATACGACGAGGGCGATTCACGCACCGACATCGGCGCAATCATCTGGGTCGATCGCGACAGCCACAAGGGTATCGTGATCGGAAAGGGCGGGACGATGCTGCGCGATGTCGGTTCCGCCGCACGCCAGGAGTTGATTCGAATGCTCGATCGCCCCGTGACCCTGAAACTTTGGGTCAAGGTTCGGGAAGGCTGGGCCGACGACGAGAACGCGCTCCACCGCTTCGGCTACGAATGAGCGGTCGCGTCACGCTCGTCCCCGCGTGGATACTTCACACGCGACCCTATCGGGATACCAGCCTGCTCATCGAGGCGCTCTGCGAGGAACACGGACGGACCGGGCTCATTGCGCGCGGTGTCCGCGGCGCGCGGGGCGCGCGCGGCCGCTGGCGCGGGCTGTTGCAACCATTGCAACCGCTACTGCTCTCGTGGTCCGGCCGCGGCGAGCTCAGTACGGTCGCTGGCTGCGAGCCTGCGGGTCCCGCCGTGCCGCTCCGCGACGAAGCATTACTCTCGGCGCTGTACATGAACGAGGTACTCCTGCGCGTGCTGCAGCGGGGCGACCCGCAACCCGCAATTTTCCAGATTTATGGTGACACCGTGGCCGGTCTCGCCGGAACCCGCGGTGCGGTCGCGTTGCGCTTGTTCGAAAAACGCCTGCTCGATGCCCTCGGGTGGGGCGCGGCGTATGACCACGCGGCCGATGACGGCACGGCCGTCGACGGCGCGCGCAGATACGGGTTCACCGCAGACCGTGGTGTGCTCGCAACGGCGCCCGGTGCCATCGAGGTCGCCGGGGACGCGCTCCTCGCGCTCGCGCGCGAGGACCTGACCGATCCGCTCGTGATGCGTGATGCGCGTCGCGTATTGAGTACCGCCCTTGCACCTCACCTCGGTGACCGCCCACTTGAAACGCGAAAGTTGCTCAAGGAATGGCGGAAAAACCTCGGGTGACTTCGGTTAGCATTAGCGCTATGGAACCGATACGGCTCGGCGTCAACGTGGACCATGTGGCGACGCTTCGTCAGGCGCGGCACACGCCGTACCCGGATCCGGTCGCTGCGGCGCTGGTCGCGGAGGCAGCCGGCGCGGACAGTATCACCGTGCACCTGCGCGAAGACCGACGTCACATCCAGGAGCGCGACGTCGTCGTGCTGGTCGAGCGGCTGCGCACGCGTCTGAACCTCGAGCTCGCCGTCACGGATGACATGATCGAGTTCGCGATCCGCACGCGGCCCGCAGATTGTTGTCTGGTACCCGAACGGCGCGAGGAGCTCACGACGGAGGGCGGCCTCGACGTCGTAGGTGCGCAGAAACGCATCGCGACCGTGTGCGAACTGTTCGCGGATGCCGGTATCCGCGTTGCGCTGTTCGTCGACCCCGACCGTACGCAAATCGATGCCGCGTACGCAGCGGGCGTGCCCGTCGTAGAGCTGCACACCGGGAGTTATGCGGACGCCGCCGACAATACAACCCAGCTGGCGCGACTGGTGGATGCCGCACGGTACGCCCATGACCTCGGACTGGAAGTCCATGCAGGCCACGGACTCACCAATGAAAATGTCGGCCCGGTCGCGGCAATCCCTGAAATCATCGAACTCAACATCGGGCACGCGATCGTTGCCGACGCGGTATTCATAGGACTCTCCGCAGCGGTCACGCGCATGCGGCGTGCAATCGCCGCGGGACGCGACGCATGATCTTCGGCGTCGGCACCGACGTCGTTACGGTCTCGCGCATTGCGGCGGCCTGGCAGCGCTTCGACCGCCGCTTCGCGGAGCGCATCCTGACCTCGAAGGAGCTCGCGTCCTTCGCCGAAGCGCACGATCCGGTGCGGTTCCTCGCCCGGCGTTTTGCTGCGAAGGAGGCGATCGCGAAGGCGCTCGGCACGGGATTCGCGCACGGTATCAGTCCGCGGTTACTCGGCGTTACCTCGGATGCGTGGGGAAAGCCGCAAGTCGCGCTCGAGCCCGAGGCAGCCGCGGTCGCTGCGCGGCTCGGCGCTGGAGACGGATTCGTATCCATTGCCGATGAAGCAGAAATCGTTACGGCATTTGCGGTGTTCGAACGCCGATGACGAGTGACGCGGACGTTCCGTCCGCGTGTTCGAGCAAGGTTTCGTGACCGGCGCGTTGTAGCGCGGCTGTCGCTGCGGCGACGAGTTCGGGTCGCGCCGCCGCCTTCGGGGCCTGCAGTTGGATGCGGCACACGGACGTCCGGCAGTCCAGTTTCGTGATTCTAGCGTCGGAGCCGCCGATGATTGCTGCGAGACTCTGCTCGATTTCAGCGCCCGCCCGTTCGGCCCACGCCGCATCGCGGCGCTCGCGTTCGAACCGGGTCACCAAGGCCGTGGCTGATTCTTCGAGGTCCCGCGGCTGAAGCTCGACGGTGGCGACCGCCGGGGCGTCGACTGCAGGCAGGTCGACGATTCCGGGCGCATCAAGGCCACCGGGCGCGCGTTCGCGCTCCGCAGCGGGTTGGTATGCGAGAAACGCAAGCGCGCCGAACACGATCACCGCGGCAATCAGCCAATTCCGCTTATCCATTCCTGTCCTTTACGAGCGCCGCTTGCAGCGCGGTTGTTTCACAGATTACACGCGCGACAGCGTCCGGCTCTGCGCGTGAACGCACCGCCTCGAGCGCGTCCGCCAGCGCACGCAGCTGGCATGCGCCTGCCGTACCGGCCAAGTCATGGACTGCGATGGCGACCGCCTCATCATCTCCGGCTGCGATGGCGCGCCGGAAGGCGGCGACTTGCGCGGGGAAATCTTCACGGAAAATCGTGCGCACCGCCGGGTCCAGTGCGTCGAGCGCAGTGCGCGCCGCCGCGCACCGCTTCCGCGCGTCGACGAGCAGCGCGGTGAGACGTTGTTCATCGACGGGCTTGACCAGCACATGCACGATGCCGGAAGCGCGCGGCGCCGGATCGCGTGAAGCGAGCACGTTTGCCGTCACTGCAAGCACGAGCGTCCCCGGTGCGACCGCGTGCAGCCGGCGAGCCGTCTCCAGTCCGTCGATGCCGGGCATCTGCAGGTCGATCAGAGCTGCGTCGTAATGCACAACCGCGGCGCGGGTGAGCGCCTCCTCGCCGGTCGCGCACTGGTCCACCACCGCCGCGCCCAACGCTTCGAGTTGCTGCACCAGCAGCACGCGGTTGATGCGATTGTCTTCCACGACGAGCAAGCGGAGTTCGCCGAGCGACGCGGTCGGTGTGGGCGGGGTACCGTTTGCCACACCGAGCAGTGCGTCGAGCGCGCGATAGAATGAAGGCACGGTTCCGCATCGTGGCAATGAGATGGCGCGCATCTCAATCGGGTCGTGCGTATTGGCCAATACGACCGGCGTGCGCCCGGCGCACGCCGTCGTGACGACACGCTGCCATTCGGGGTCGGCGCGCGCGGTGCTGAACACCATCGCGTCCTGCGTCACGGAACGGGGCGGCGTGGCGACGGCATCGACGCAGGCACCCTGTGCCTCAACCAACTGTGCAAGGTGGTCCCGCGTCAGTGGGTCTTCGTCGCAGACCAGCACGCGCCGTCCACGCCAGCGCGCGTCGGCCGCGCAGCCGTCCGCATCCCGCAGGTTCAGGACGACGCCGAAGCAGCTCCCCTCGCCGGGTTCGGACTCGAGAGAGATTTCGCCGCCCATCGCCTCGACGAGCTTGTTTGCGATGACGAGACCGAGCCCCGTGCCCGGGTAATCGGCGGTGGACGGTGACGCCTGCGCGAATGCTTGGAAGAGTAGGCGTTGTACCGGTACCGCGATTCCGATGCCCGTGTCGATGACGGCCACTCTGATCGCCGTATGTCCAGACAACGAGTGCGGATGCAGGGTGACTTCGACGGTCACACTGCCGTCTGGCGTGTACTTGATGGCATTGCCGACGAGATTCGTGAGCACCTGCTGGATGCGGGCAGCATCGCCGCGCAGCACCGTAGGCACTTCGCGGGAGACGCCCCGGCGGAGGTCGAGGCCTTTTGCGTAGGCGAGGGGCGCGAGTAACGAAAGCACGTCGTCGATGCATTCACGCATGTTCAACGGCGCATCGGCGAGCGCGAGTTTCCCCGCCTCGATGCGCGACAAATCCAGCACGTCGTTCAGGATGCGCATCAACGTCTCGGCAGACTTCTGGATGGTCAGGACGTGGTCCCGTTGCGCGGGGTCGAGCTTGGTGCGTCCGAGCAGGTTCGTGAAGCCGATGATGCCGCTCATCGGGGTGCGAATCTCGTGACTCATCGCAGCAAGGAACTCGCTTTTCAAATGGCTCGCCTCGAGCGCGCGTTTGCGCGCCAGGTCGAGCTCTACGTTGCTGATCTCGAGCGCCGCGATGGTCTGTTGGAGATCATGGGTCGCGCGCTCGATTCGATCCTCGAGTGTGCGCTGGGTACGCTGGATTTCGTCGGCCATCCGGTTCAAGCCGGATTCGAGCAATCCGAGCTCGTTCTTCGACGATTCGGCGACGCGCACGCCGAGGTCACCGTCCTGCGCACGTCGCATCGCGTTCGCGAGCCGGCGGACCGGCTCCCCAATCCGGTCGCCCAGGCGCCTGGCGAGGAACAGGCTCGCGAGCAGGCCGGCGAGGGCGAGTGAAATGCCGGTCAGGATCACATCGAGTTGCCGTGCGAACGCGGGAAGCAGCGCGATTTCGATTTCGACCGAACCGATTTCGGCAATGCCGTAGTCGTCACCGGGCAGGTCGAATTCACCGAGGTCGGTCGTCGGCTGCACGACTGGGGCGCGGAACACCGCAGTCGCTCCGGGGTCCACGAAGTGCGACGCCAGCCATGCGGCGACCGGCGAGCTGTCGCCATCGGGTGCGGCGGCTTTGCCCGCGGCGGCGAGGACCATGCCGTTGCGGTCACGGATCGTCACGGCCCGCAGGTCCGCCTCAACCAACGCTGCGTCGGCGAGCCTGCGCAGGACCTCGGTGTTGCCCGAGAACACGCCGTACTCTGCGGCGGGCGCGAGTTGGCTCGCGACCACCTGACCGAGGCGGCGCTGGTGTGCCCCCAGATCGGCAACGCGCAGCCCAATGAGCCACGTCGACACGACGATCGTCACGACCACGGCCGGAATGACGCCGGCGACGAGCAGCTGTCGATGGATACCGCCGCGCCTCACGGATGTTCGCCCAATAGAGCGCGGATCCGCTGCTGCAGGACCGCATCCGGCGCCAGGTTCAGCCCGAGAGAGAATGCGACCTGCCGGTTGACCGACAGGGTGTAGCGCATCGGGGTGCGGGAAGCCGGCAGAGGGCCTCGGTCGGACAACCACGTGGCGATTTCCGCCCCGAGTTCGGCGCCGAGCTGCGCTGGCGTCGTGTGTACCGCCGCGAGCGCACCGGCGCGAACCCATGATTCGGAAAAGCCGATCACCGGCCGACGCAGTCGGAAGCTCGTGAGCAACAGGGATTGGACGTTGAAGCGGGTGAAGACGGCGGAATCCGGCAGTGCAAGCAACGCCTCGCTGCGTCGCAGCACCGTCAGGAACGCGTCGTCGATGTCGACGCTCGACGTCGCATGATGTGCGTTGATGAACAGGTGGAACCGGTCTGCGGCGTCGAGAACCGCGTCGCGTCGTGCGACCGAAGACGGCCCATAGACGACGCCGAGTTCGCGTAGCGGCGGCAGCAGCACACGTACCAGCGCGAGCTGTCGTGTCAGCGGCTGGTCTAGAAACAGCGCACTCCGGCGCGTCGTGTCCCCGCGGACGAGGCGTTGCCAGCCGGCCGACGGCACCAACGTCGCAAACACGGCACGCGGATCGTCGGAGCCCGCCCACCGCGCCGCGGCCGCCGTCCCGACGGCGACAATCGCGCTCGCCGATTCCGGAACGGCGTCGTCCAGCGCGCCGACGCTCACGGTCGCGTCGCCTCCCAACGCAGTGCGGGCCGCGACAAAGACTTCACGGTACGGGCCATTCGGCTCGGACAGGACGAAATGTACCACCGGGCGTGCGTGCGCAGGCAAAGCGCTCATCGCCATCGCGATGAGCGCGAACGCCAGCATGGCCCGGGCGCGCATGGTCCTTAGAACCGGATGCGGAGATCGGCGAACACACGCCGACGAAAGTCGTTGCGCGTGCGGAAATCCGACAAATTGCCGATGGGTTGCTGCACCGTCAGTGACAGACGGGCCGCGGTACCCGCAAGCGCGAATTCCCGCGCGATTTTCAGGTCCACGCGCTCGTGCCGCTTCACGTACGTACCGGTGTTCAGGCCATGCATTTCCCCGAAGCGGTACCAGGTTGCGCTGCCGAACGTGCGGCTTCCGAGCCGATACTCGGCGAACATCGAGCCGATGTTACGCGGGCCGCTTTCCGAATACAGTTCGTCCGTGTCGGTCGACCAAATGTCGGTATACGCGTAGTTGCCGATCAGACGCAGAGCTGGCGTCGGCCGCCAACGCGCCTGGACCTCAAAGCCCTTCAGCGTCATTTGGTCGAAATTGCGAAAGTTCTGCACAAGACCGTCGAGGTCCGGATAGGGTTCGAAGTAATAGGTGATGAGCCGATCGATTTCGTCATGGAACACGCGTGCGTCGACGGTGAGGTCCTGCACCGCGCTGCTGTAAATCCAACCGAGTTCTCGCGAACGTATCCGTTCCGCTTGCAGGTTGCCGGTGGATAACAACAGCTGGTCAATCACCGAGTCGCTGAATCGCAATTCGTGATCCGCGTTTTCCTCGACAATCGCCGGCGTACGGGTCGCGCGGCTGTAACTCGCACGCAGCACCTGTCCGGGCAAATACCCCCAGTTCAGTGCGACGCGCGGTGACAACTCGGTGCCAGCCGCCCGGTCGTGCTCGAGCATCAAGCCCATGTTCGCGACCCATTCGGGAGAGAACCGGAGTTCGTGGTGGGTGAACAGCCGGTGCAGCGAGTTGTTGAGCGTATCCGGTCGTCCCAGGTAACCGGGTGCGTGCATGCGGTCGAGGCGGCTCGCAAGTCCCCATGCGCTGCGCCAGTTGCTGCGCAAGGCCAAGGTTCGCTGGTATTCGACTTCGTAGCGCTCGCCGCGTACCGAGAGTTCCCAAAGCCCCTGCAAGCCGCCCACTTCGACCATCGGTTGTGTGAGGTAGGTTTGGTCCCAACTGTCGAGCGTCCAATAGGCGCGCACCGCGTGACGGTCCGTTGCGTCGTCGCCCGACCGCCAGTGCAATTGCGCATAGCCGTTGCTCGACGTGATGTCGTGCTCGGGTCGGAGCCGGTTGTTCACACCGCCATGCTCGCGCCGGCCCTCGGCCATCCCAGCGTGCAACTCCCAGCGTGCGCCTCGCCTGGTCTGCCAGTCGGCGCGACCGGACAGCAGGACCGTATCCTTGTCGTCCTGGTCCACCGTCGCGAGATCCCGGCCGGACGTGTCATAACCATGGTCGCCGAGCGCCTGCGTGGTAAGGCGCCACGCAAACGTATCCCGGCCGCCGCCGAGCGTGGCGGATTGGCGGTAAATTCCGTTGTTGCCGATCGTCGTGCGGGTCGTGAAGCCATCCGCGAGATGTGGGCGCCGTGTCGTGATACTGATGACGCCGAGCAACGCATTCGCGCCAAACGCGGCGGCATTGGATCCCCGGATAACCTCGATTCGCTCGATATCCTCGAGCGCCAGCGGCAGCATCGTCCAGTTTGTGTGGCTGATGACCGGCGAGTAGGCAGCGCGCCCGTCGATGAGCACGAGCATTCGGCGGGAATAAGGGTCCGCAAGCGCGTGATAGCTCACGATTGCATGGTGACCATTGTCGTGCGCGACGATCATACCGGGGACCAAGCGGAACAATTCCTGAATCTCGCGGGCCCCAGACGCTTCAATCATTTCCCGGTCAATGACCGAAATCGCGACCGGTGCGTCGGCGACGGTCTGGTCCAGCCGGGACCCCGCGAGCACGACCGGCAAATCGTCGAGCCACTCTGCCTCCGTCAGCGTCCCTTCATCAGCCATGACGGCTGCGCAAAGCGGCAGAGTCGCTGCCATCCCAAGCAACAAGCGATGCATTGGTTATCTCCCCCGGATTCCTGGGGTCATGGTACCGAAAGAAGTTACACTTGGCTGCCGATGGATATACTTGCGTTCGACATTGAAACCGTGCCCGACACCGAGGGCTTCCGCCGCCTTGAGGGTCTTGATGGCGTCGACGACGCCGACACCGCGCGGATCATGTTCCACCGGCGGCGTCAGGAGGCGGGCACCGATTTCCTGCGCTTGCACCTGCAGCGCGTCGTCGCAATTTCGTGCGTCCTTCGGCGGGGGGATGAATTGCAGGTTTGGACGCTCGGCGACGCCAGCGCAGGGGAGGCGGAAATCGTCGCCCGCTTTTTCGCCGGCATCAGCCGCTACACGCCGACGCTCGTTTCATGGAACGGTAGTGGTTTTGACCTGCCGGTACTGAACTACCGCGCGCTCGTACACGGCGTCTCCGCGCCGAGGTACTGGGACACCGGCGATGATGATCGCGAATTCAAGTTCAATAATTACCTGTCGCGCTTCCATTGGCGGCATATCGATCTGATGGACGTGCTGGCCGGGTTTCAGGCGCGTGCGAATGCGCCGCTCGACCAGCTCGCGCAGCTCGTTGGAGCGCCGGGCAAACTTGGCATGGACGGCAGCAAAGTCTGGGAAGCATTCCAGGCTGGCGAAGTCGAAGCGATCCGCGACTACTGCGAGACCGACGCGCTGAACACTTGGCTACTCTACCTTCGTTTCGAACTGCTACGTGGCCGTTTCGATCCCGTCAGGTTTCGCGCCGAGTGCGACCTCGTCGTGCGGACGCTCGAGCAGGCGGGCAGACCGCACCTGGACGAGTTCCTCTCGGCGTGGGACCGCGACCGTTTCTACGCGGTCGCCAACGGCGCATGAGCCGGCCGAAGCGGGAGCCGCCTCGCGAAGCGCTCACGATCGAATCCGCGACCCACGATGGTCGCGGCATCGCGCATGTCGACGGCAAGGTCGTGTTCGTGAGCGGCGCGCTGCCAGGAGAGCGTGTTGTTGCGCTTCGGCGACCGCGACGGCGCGGCTTCGATGAGGCGACGACGATTGAAATCCTCACCTCGGCCGCGGGGCGTGTGCAGCCGTCGTGCACGCACTTCGGTTTGTGCGGCGGCTGTTCGCTGCAGCACGCAGACGCGGCGACGCAGCGCGCGCTCAAGCAGCAGGCGCTTGCCGACAATCTCGCGCGCATCGGTAAAATCGCACCGGCTGATTGGTTCGAGCCGATCACGGGCCCTGTATGGCATTATCGTCGCCGCGCGCGTCTGTCCGCCCGTTTTGTAGACAAGAAGGGCCGGATGCTCGTCGGTTTCCGCGAACGCGAAGGTCGGGGTCTTGTCGCCGATCTCGCCGGGTGCAAGGTACTCGCGGTGCCGGCCGGGCAACTCATCGCGCCGCTTGCCGAGGCCCTTGGTGGGCTGCGCGCGGCCCGTGGTATCCCTCAGATCGAAGTCGCCGTCGCGGACAATGTGACCATCCTTGTCATCCGACACCTCTCGCCACTTGACGACGCCGACCGTGCCGCGCTGCGGGCGTTCGCGGCGACACATGGAGTCGAGATTCACCTACAGCCGGCGGGATACGAGTCCGTTATTCCGCTCGACCCACCCGGTACGCAAGCCACTTACGCGCTGCCCGAGTACGGCATTGAAATCCGCTTCGCGGCGACCGATTTCGTGCAGGTGAACGGCGAAGTGAACCGGAAGATGGTCGCGCGCGCGGTCGAGTTACTCGACGCAGGCCCCGACAACACCGCGCTCGACCTGTTTTGCGGAATCGGCAATTTCACGTTGCCGCTGGCGCGGCGCGCGGGGCACGTGACGGGTGTCGAGGGCGACGCGGCACTGGTCGCGCGGGCCACCGACAATGCCGTGCACAACGGAATCTCGAATGTCGAGTTCCATACCGCAGATTTGTTCAAGTCGCCTGGCAAGGCTGCGTGGGCGACTCAACGCTACGACAGGTTATTGTTGGACCCACCGCGTGCAGGTGCACAGGAAATCATCGATCACATTCCGCGCTGGAGACCCAAGCGAGTGGTCTACGTGTCGTGCCACCCGGGCACGCTTTCACGGGATGCGGGGGTTCTCGTCAAGCAACACGGATACACGCTCGCGGGTGCTGGAATCATCGACATGTTCCCGCACACCGCGCACGTCGAGTCCATTGCACTGTTCATCCGATGACCATCGCGTCCGGTCCGCTCATCGTCGACATCACCGGCCCGGTGCTTGTGCCGGAGGACCGCGAGGTCCTCGAGCACCCGTCGATCGGCGGCGTCATTCTTTTCACACGCAATTACGAGGGCACCTCGCAACTGGCTGCGTTGTGCCGCTCACTGCACGCACTTCGGCCGCGCGCGCCGCTGCTCGTCACCGTTGACCACGAGGGCGGTCGTGTGCAACGTTTTCGTACGGGATTTACGGATTTGCCGGCCGCGGCGCGGTGCGCCGACGCCGCGGCTGCGCACGCGCAAGGTCAGACGCTGGCGCGCGAGCTGCGCGCTTGCGGCGTGGACCTGAGCTTTGCGCCCGTGCTCGATGTGGACCGCGGTCTCGGCAGCGTGATTGGCGACCGCGCGTTCGGCGTGGACCCGGGCGAAGTCGCGGAGCTCGGCGCGGCTTGGGCGGCCGGCATGCGCGCGGGTGGTATGGCCGCCTGCGGAAAGCATTTCCCAGGCCACGGCGGGGTCGCGGGCGACTCCCATCATGAGCTGCCGGTCGACCCGCGTAGCCTCGATGAGATTTCGGGTGAGGACCTTGTGCCGTTCCGCACTGCGATCGGTGCCGGCATCGAGTCATTGATGATGGCACACGTGCTGTTTCCGGCGGTCGACGCGATGCCAGCGAGCCTATCGCGCCGATGGATCGGGGAGATTCTCCGCGGCCAGCTCGCCTTCGACGGCGCGATCGTCTGCGACGACCTCAGCATGGCCGGTGCGTCAGGTTTCGGTGGTTATGCGGATCGCGCTGCGGCGGCGCTCGATGCGGGCTGCGATGCGCTGCCGGTGTGCAACAACCGTGGCGGCGTCATCGAGATCATCGAGTCCGTCCGCATTGCGCCGGACCGAACGCGCGCAGCGCGGCTTGCCCGGTTGGCTCCACGATGAGCTGGCGGGACGATCCAGTGCTCACCGACTCACGCGTGGTGTTCGACGCGCGCGCCATCGGCGAAGCGGTGGACGTGGTCGGACGCTCCGTGAGCGAGCGCTGTGCCGACCGTGACCCGCTTGTGCTGTCGGTGCTGATGGGCGCGCTTCCATTCACTGCTGCGCTGCTGCGATGCCTCGCGTTTTCTCTGCAGATCGATTACGTCCAAGTCGCGCGTTACCGTGGGAAGACACACGGCGGAGAACTGACCTGGTTACGGAAACCCGCATTGCCGCTCACGGGTCGGCAAGTGCTCGTCGTCGACGACGTGCTCGATGATGGCGGGACGCTCGCAGAAATCTCACGTGCCTGCATCGAGGGCGGCGCCGCTGAGGTGTTGACCGCCGTGCTGGTCGAGAAACAATCGCCGCGCCGCCCGGCTGGACAGGCTGCGGATTTCACTGGCTTGCGGGCGGGCGACGAGTACCTGTTCGGCTTCGGAATGGATTATCGTGAACGTTATCGGCACCTGCCCGACATCCGGGCGCTCGCGCCCGGACTGGAAGATCGACATGGATAAAATAGCAATCATCGGCGGCAGCGGGCTCAGCACACTGACGACCCTCGAGGAGATTCGGCGCGAGGTGGTGTACACGCCCTACGGATCGCCGAGCGGCCCGCTGACGCACGGGCGCCTTTACGGGCGTGAAGTCACATTCCTCGCGCGTCACGGTTACGGCCAGACAATCCCGCCACACAAGGTCAACTACCGCGCGAACCTGTGGGCGCTGAACATGCTGGGCGTGAGCAAGATCATCGCGGTGAGTTCGGTGGGGGGTATCCGCGACGACCTCGTGGCCGGTTCGCTCGCTGTGCCCGAGCAGATCATCGACTACACGACGGGCCGCGCGTGCACGTTCTTCGAGCAAGACCTCGAGATGGTCACGCACATCGATTTTACAGAGCCGTACGATGCAGAGTTGCGGAGCGCTTTACTCGCAGGCGCGACCGCTGCGGGTGTGGGGATGATTGAAGGCGGTGTTTATGCCGCGGTACAAGGCCCTCGCCTCGAAACTGCGGCAGAGGTGAATCGACTCGAGGGCGACGGCGCCGACATGGTGGGCATGACCGGGATGCCGGAGGCCGCGCTCGCGCGTGAGTTGGGGGTCGCCTATGCGACGCTTGCGGTGGTGTCTAATCGCGCGGCGGGGCGTGGTGAGCGACCGATTCACGCCGAGATTGACGCGCACCTGCGTGGTGCGCTTGCGCAAGTGCTGCGGGTGCTGGAGCACGCACTGCCGATGCTCTGAACGCGGGTGGCCCGATCGGCTTACCTACCGCCGGCCGGCGGGACTTGCGCCTGCGGTTCTTCCAGCGCGTCGGTCGCCGCCCGCAACGCTTCGATTTCTTCGGGCGGAATCGGCCGCACGTTCACGATGACGCCGAATTTCGGATGGTCGAAGTAGTGGAGTTCTTCCGTACGCACACGGCGTTGTTCGACGAGGCGATACGCCTCGAAACGGGGTGTCGCGTTCAGTGCATCAAGGCGCGCACGCGCCTCGTCGTACCCGATGAGCTCGAAGGTGAGGTCTGCGAGAATCTCTTCACGCGCGGTCACCCAGCCTTGGTCACTGTCCTCGCGCGGCAATGGTTCCGAGGTCGTGAGCAACAGGTCGATTCCGACGTGGAGGAAGCGCTGCATCAACAGCGTCACGGTGCCGACGAGGGGTTCGGGCGTGGGTTGCGCCGCGTATTCGGTACGGAGTTGCTCTGCCAGGAACCACGGGTTGGTAACCACCGGCTCAGGCTCGACGGCGTCGACCGGCGACTGGTCGGCGCCTTCAGCGCTGAATGCGTTGGGCGCGTCGCCATCCTGAGACGGCGGGGTGTACGGCTCCACCGGGCGCATATCGCCGCTGGCAAGGTCGATCCGCACCGGCACACGCTCGGCAGGTCCGAGGCCGGGCTGCCGCCAGCCGACGTGTACGAGCGGTTGGTAACGCGACGATTCGCTGAGCGTGCGCCATGCGCCGCCCATCCGTAATGCGTCGCGGCGCAATTGTTCGAAGGGTCGCGCCGTGCGCGGCTCGGTCGGCGGGAGGATCGGCGTTGCCGCATCGAGATCAGGCATCTCGGGGTCGCGAGGCCAGACTTCACCTTGGCTGCTCGCATCGGCGCGGTGCTCGAACACAATCACCTCGACCGTGTACCAGTCCTGCGCCGCGGCTGGCGCGGTCCAGCAGACCACCACGGCGATGAGCACCCATCCAATTCGCATCGTGTGATGATACCTCACACCGACGGCCCGCCAAGCGTCTCGACGAGTGACGTTGCGTACCTGAGACGTGCGTCCGGGGTCAACAACGGCGCGGTGCAACGCAGCGTCTGTTGGCCATCAAATCGATATTCGCGCGGGTTGTGCCGCACCAGCCCGAGAACCACCATCGGGTCCACGTGCGGGCGCTCGTCGAACACGACGCGGCATCCGCCAGTCCCGGCTTCGAGGCGGCGAATTCCGAGCCGCCGTGCGACTAGCCGCAGCTCCGCGACGCGAAACAGATGTTTGGCGGGCTCCGGCAGGAGGCCGAAGCGGTCGATGAGCTCGACCTGTAACTGGTACAACGCGTCGTGGTCGAGCGCCGAACTGATGCGCTTGTACAGGATGAGCCGTGCGGCGACGTCGGACACGTAGTCGTCGGGAAGCAGGGCAGCCAGCTTCAAATCGACCTCGGTCTCGTCATCGTCCAGCGAGGTGGTATCCGCGATCTCGCCGCGCTTCAGTGCCTGCACCGCACGCGCGAGCAATTGGTTATACATCGTGAAGCCGATTTCCTCGATCTGCCCGCTCTGTTCATCGCCAAGCAATTCGCCGGCTCCGCGGATTTCAAGATCGTGTGTCGCGAGCGTGAATCCCGCGCCAAGGTCCTCAAGCGATTCTATCGCTTCGAGGCGCTTTGCCGCATCGGCCGTCATCGCGCGGCGTTCGGGCGTGAGCAGATACGCATACGCACGGTGATGCGAGCGGCCGACACGTCCGCGCAGCTGGTGCAGTTGCGCGAGTCCGAGTTTGTCGGCGCGGTTGATCACAATGGTGTTCGCGCTCGGAACGTCGATGCCAGATTCGATGATTGTCGTGCAGACGAGCAAATTGAACCGCCGATGGTAGAAATCCAGCATCACCTGCTCGAGCTCACGCTCACGCATCTGGCCGTGGGCGATACGTACCGACGCTGCGGGCACCAGCGCGGCGATCTTCTCCGCCGCGCGCTCGATCGTATCGACCTCGTTGTGCAGGAAATAGATTTGACCGCCGCGGCGGATTTCGCGGCCGCACGCCTCGCGAATCATCGTGTCGTCCCATTCGCTCACGAAGGTCTTGATGGTGAGCCGGCCCTCGGGTGGCGTCGCGATGATGGACAGGTCGCGTAGCCCCGCGAGTGTCATGTTCAGCGTGCGTGGAATCGGCGTCGCGGTCAGCGTGAGCAGGTCGACTTCCGCACGTAGCTTCTTGAGCTGTTCCTTGTGACGCACCCCGAACCTATGTTCTTCATCGACGATGACGAGGCCGAGCCGATTGAATTTCACCCTGTCGCCGAGTAGTGCGTGCGTGCCGATCAGGATGTCGACTTTCCCGGTCTTGAGGTCGGCGAGGGTTTGCATCTGCTGTTTCGAGCTTCGCAGGCGCGACAACAGTTCTATTCGGACCGGCCAGTCGGCGAATCGATCCAAAAAGGTCTGCCAGTGCTGCTGTGCGAGCAGGGTGGTCGGGACCAGAACCGCGACTTGCTTGCCGTCCTGCACGGCCACGAACGCGGCGCGCAATGCGACCTCGGTCTTCCCGAAGCCGACGTCGCCGCACACGACCCGGTCCATCGGCTGCGCTGCGGCGAGGTCCGCCAACACCGCGTCGATCGCCTGCTGCTGGTCCGGCGTCGCTTCGAACGGGAAGCCCGCGGCGAACGCTTCGTATTCGTGCGGATCGATGCGGAACGCATGGCCACGCTTCGCGGCCCGCTTCGCCTGCACGGTCAGCAATTCGGCCGCGACGTCGCGCAGCTTCTCAGCGGCCTTGCGCCGCGCTTTCTGCCAGCGATCGCTGCCGAGGCGGTGTAGTGGTGCCTGATCCGGCGCCGCGCCGGTGTAGCGTGTGACCTTGTAAAGTGCGGCGACCGGCACGTATAGCTTGTCGCCGCCCGCGTATTCGAGAGTCAGGAATTCATTGCCGATGCCATCGACCGTCAGGGTCTGAAGCCCGAGGTAGCGACCGACGCCGTGCTCGTTGTGTACGACGGGCGCGCCAGAGCGCAGGTCGGTGAGGTCGCGGATAACGGCATCGGGGTCACGCACGACGCGCTGGCGACGTTTTTGACGCACGCGCTCGCCGTACAGTTGCCCCTCGGCGACCAGCGAGATCGGGGGATCGGACAGCAACAGGCCGTGCTCGAGCGGTGCGACCGTTATCGCGAGGGCCTCGTCGCCGCTACGAAACGCCTGCCAGCCGTCGACAACGCGCGGTCGCTGGCCGTGTGCGGCGAGCGTCTCGAGCAGCATTTCCCGCCTACCCGGCGACTCGGCAGCGAGCAACACGCGTCCCGGGAACGAGGCGATGTGCTCACGCAGGGCCGCGGTCGGTTCCTCGGCACGGGCATCGATGAGGAGTTGCGGCGGCTGCGCCGTGCCGAAATTCTGGCCGCCTTCGACGTGTTCGAAAGTCTGGATTTCGATGCGGGTGAACCCGGCGCGGCGTTTCGCGACTTCTTCGGGCGCGAGGAGGATCGCGTCCGGCGCCAGCAAGGGCCGTTCGCGGTCGCTGCGTAACTGCTCGTACCGATCTGCAGTTTCTCGCGCGGATGCCTCAATCGACGCGTCCACCGAGCCGACGTCCGCGATCGTGGATGCGGCGGGTAAATAGTCGAACAGCGACGCGGTGGCGTCGAAGAACAATGGTAGCCAGTATTCGATGCCGCCCGGCGTATTGCCATCGGAGACCGCGCGGTACACGAGCGACTGCTGCGGGTCGCCCTCGAACGTTCGACGCCAACGCTGCCGGAAGGCGCGGATTGCGTCGTCGTCGAACGGGAACTCGCGTGCGGGCAATAGCTCGATTCGGTCGATGCGCTGCGCGGAGAGTTGTGTATCGGGGTCGAAGCTGCGCAGCGATTCGATTTCGTCGTCGAACAGATCGATTCGATACGGCGCGGACGCGCCCATCGGGAACACATCGAGCAATGCGCCGCGTACCGCGAACTCGCCGTGTTCCGCCACCTGCGGCACGTTCACGTAGCCCGCCGCCTCCAAACGTATCCGCATCGCAACGGGGTCGAGCGTCTGGCCGGGTTCGAGCAGCAGTGTATGGGCGTCGAGGAATGTCGGGGGTGGGAGTCGTTGCGCGAGCGTCGGCGCCGCGACAATCACGAGACCGCGCGCAAGCGTCGGCAGGCGCGCGAGCGTCCGGAGGCGCTCGGAGACGATGTCCTGGTGCGGAGAGAACGCGTCGTAGGCGAGCGTCTCCCAGTCGGGAAACGTCAGTACAGGCAGATCAGCGGGCGCGAAGAATGACAGTTCCGCGGCGAGGCGCTCCGCGTCAGCTGCGGCCGCCGTGACGACGAGCAGCGGGCCTGGCGCCGCGGCTGCGTGGTCCGCGAGCGCCAGCGCGCGCGCCGCACCATACAGCTGCCCCCAACGCATCGGTCAGTCGCGAAAACGGAGCAGCAGTTCGTCGTACGCGTCGATACGGCGGTCGCGCAGGAACGGCCAGATGCGCCGCACCTGTTCGGAGCGTGCGAGGTCCACGTCGGCGACCACCACTTCGGCGGTCGTGCCCGCACGCGCGATGAATTCACCCTGCGGTCCGGCGATGAAGCTCGATCCCCAGAACTCGATGCCCGCGGTCGCACCGCTGGGGTCAGGCTCGTGGCCGATGCGGTTGCAGGCGAGCACCGGCAGCCCGTTCGCGACCGCGTGGCTGCGCTGGATTGTGATCCACGCATCGCGCTGCCGCTCCTGCTCGTCTTTCGTGTCGCTCGTCACCCAGCCAATCGCGGTCGGGTAAAGCAACAGATCCGCGCCCGCGAGCGCCATCAGTCGCGCGCCTTCCGGGTACCACTGGTCCCAGCACACGAGCACGCCGAGCCGGCCGACGGCCGTGTCGATGGGCTCGAAGCCGAGATCGCCGGGCGTGAAGAAGAACTTTTCGTAGTACGCCGGGTCGTCAGGGATATGCATCTTGCGGTAGAGACCCGCAATCGAGCCGTCCGCGTCGAGTACCACTGCGGTGTTGTGGTAGAGGCCCGCGGCGCGCCGTTCGAAAAGTGAGCAGACAATGACGACACCGAGTTCTTCCGCGAGTGCGCCGTATACCTCGGTGGACGGGCCGGGGATGACTTCCGCGAGGTCGAACAGGCTTGGGTCTTCGACTTTGCAGAAATACGGTGTCGCGTGCAGCTCCTGGAGCAGTACGAGCTTGGCGCCGCGGGCGGCTGCATCGCGGATGCCGGCAATGGTCGTCGCCTGGTTTGCCGCACGGTCGTCGCCGCACGCCTGCTGGATCATTCCGACTTTCAGGATTTTCGACATTGAAGCTTCACTCCATGACGCCGGCAGGTAGCTGCATGCTCACGCAATGCAGGCTGCCATACTGGTGGACAATCGGCAAACCGTTCAAAAGGATGACTTCGCGGTCCGGGAAACACCCGCGCAACGCGTCCGCGGCGACCTCATCGGCCGGGTCGTCGTACGACGGCACCAATACCGCGTCATTGATAATCAGGAAATTCGCATAGCTCGCCGGCAGGCGCTTGCCATCCTCGTCGTGCTTCGCGGCGGGTAGCGGCAGCGCGACGAGGCGATAAGGCTCGCCTGCCGACGTCCGCAATGCAGCGAGCTCTTCGCCCATCGCGCCGAGTTCCGCGAAATGCTCGTCGGCAGGATCGGCGCACGATTGCCAGGCGATGGTCCGGGCGTCGCAGAAGCGCGCGAGTGTATCGATGTGTCCGTCGGTGTCGTCGCCAGCGAGCGTGCCATGTTCGAGCCAAAGGACGCGCTCCACACCAAACGCGCACTTCAGCAAGGCCTCGATGGCCGCGCGCGACCAATCGGGGTTTCGGTGCGGTGACGTGAGGCAGCTGACCGTCGTCAGGAGCGTGCCTTCGCCGTCGGTCTCAACTGATCCGCCCTCGAGCACGAAATCGAGCGGCTCGAACGGAACGTCGCCGAATGCGCCCAGCGCGTGCAGCCTTGCGGTCAGCGCGTCATCGTTCGACGCGTCGTATTTCTGGCCCCATCCATTGAAGCGAAAGTCGAGCAACACGGGCGCGCCGTCGCGCAGCACGGTAATCGGCCCGTGGTCGCGCACCCACGCGTCGTCGGCGGGGGCGTGATAGAAACGGACTGCGTTGAGGGCGGCTCCGGCCGTGTCGAGCGCATGGCGCACACGTGCCTCATGGTCGGCGTCGCGCACCGTGATCAATACGCGTTCACGCCGCGCGATCTCGAGGGCGAAGGCGGCGAACGCGCGGTCGACCGCATCGAGCCAGCGCCACCAGTCAGCCGATTCGTGCGGCCAGGTGAGCATGACCGCAGACTGCGGCGTCCATTCGGGCGGCAGGTATCCCGGCTTCAGGTTCGCTAAGAGGTCGGTCATGAGCCGGCCATTTTACCGGATGTGGTCTAATACGCGGCAATGTTCCGACCTTATGAACTCTTCATCGGCCTGCGCTACCTCCGCGCGAAGCGCCGCAACCACTTCATTTCGTTCATTTCGCTGATTTCGATGGCGGGCATCGCTGTCGGCGTCATGGCACTCATCACCGTGCTCAGCGTAATGAACGGATTCGAGAAGGAACTGCGCGACCGCGTACTCGGCATGGCGTCACATGCGACGGTGCAGGGTTGGGACGAGCCGCTTAAGGATTGGCGGGGCGTGCAGCGCGCCGCGCTCGAGCATCCGTCGGTCGTCGGCGCCGCGCCCTACGTGTCGGGCGAGGGCATGCTCACGCACGGCGCGCAACTGTCCGGAACACTGATCCGTGGCGTGCTGCCCAGCGAGGAGCCGAGCGTCGCCGAAATCGGCGAAAAGATGTTGCGCGGGAGCCTCGACGACCTCGTCGAGGGCGATTGGCGAATCATCGTCGGTGCGTCGCTCGCCCAGGCCCTCGCGGTCGACATCGGCGATAAGGTCGTATTAATGGTGCCCCAGGCGACGGTCACGCCGGCCGGAGTCTGGCCGCGCCACCGTGCATTCACTGTCAGCGGCGTCTTCGAGGTCGGCATGTACGAATACGACCGCAGCCTCGCGTTCGTCCATTTAGCGGACGGCGCGAAGCTGTTCGGCCTCGGCGAAGCGGTCTCCGGAGTACGCCTCAAAATGGACGACATGATGCGTGCGCCGTGGATCGTGCGCGACCTCGCATCGCAACTGCCTGGCGTGTATTACGTCAGCGACTGGACGCGACAGCACGCGAACCTGTTCCGCGCGATCCAGACCGAGAAGACCGTGATGTTCGTGATTCTTGCGCTGATTGTGGGCGTTGCGGCATTCAACATCGTCTCGACCCTCGTCATGGTCGTGACGGACAAGCAGTCAGATATCGCGATCCTCCGTACGCTAGGCGCAACGCCACGATCGGTCATGGCGATGTTCATGGTCCAAGGCAGCATCATCGGCGTAGTCGGTACGGCGCTCGGTCTCATACTCGGCGTGGCGCTCGCATTGAACGTGGAAACCGTCGTGCCGGTAATCGAGCGGCTGCTCGGCTTCCAAGTCCTGCCGCCCGATGTTTACTACATCAACACGCTACCGTCCGACCTCCAGACGCGTGATGTCGTCCAGATCGGCGGCGTCGCGCTGGTGCTTTCGCTCCTGTCGACGATCTACCCGGCGTGGCGCGCCGCGCGCACGCAACCCGCGGAGGCGCTGCGTTATGAATGAGCCGGTGCTTATCGCGACGGGGCTCTCGCGTCGCTTCGACGACGCAGGCCGCACCGTCGAGGTGCTCCGCGGCGTGACGCTCGAAGTTGCACCTGGCGAAACCGTCGCGATCGTCGGCGCGTCGGGTTCGGGTAAGAGCACCCTGCTGCACGTGCTCGGGGGTCTTGACCTGCCTGATGCCGGCGAGGTCGCGATCGCGGGGACTGCGCTGGGAAGCCTCGATGACGCAGCGCGCGGCATGCTCCGGAATCGGGCGCTCGGCTTCGTCTACCAATTCCATCATCTGTTGCCGGAGTTCAGCGCGGTGGAAAACGTCGCGCTACCCCTATTGATCCGCGGTGAATCGGTGGCCGATGCGCGCGGCGCCGCCGAGGCGTTGCTCGCCCGGGTGGGCCTGTCCGACCGTCTGTTGCATAAACCCGGCCAACTGTCCGGCGGCGAGCGCCAGCGTGCGGCGGTTGCACGCGCGCTGATTACGCGACCGGTTTGCGTGCTTGCTGACGAGCCGACCGGAAACCTAGACGAAAGGACGGCTGCCCAGGTCTTCGACCTCATGCTGGAACTGAACCGCGACCTTGGAACCAGCCTTGTCGTCGTCACCCACGATTTAAGGCTCGCGTCCCGGATGCACCGCACGCTGACCTTGACGGAAGGCCTACTCGCTGAGGGTTGAGCGGGCCGCACGGCGCTCGGCCGCCGCCTGGATGCTTCGAAACTTACGCACGAGCGTCCAATGCCACAACGCATCGAGTAAGAAGTAGCCGAGCACGGCAGTCAACGCGCCGACGACAACCGACCCGAGCAGCAACGGTTTCCAGATCCGGTGGAGTTCCGTGCCGAGCCATGCGAGATTGAATTCGAAAGCGAACTCGCCGGCATCGAGCCCGAGCAATGCGAGCCCCACGCGATACGCGAAGTACAGCATCGGCACGGTCGTCAATGGGTTGGACAACCAGACGGCGAGCACCGCGAGCGGCAAGTGAACCCGGATCCACAGCGCGAGCAGCGCCGCTGCGACCATCTGCATCGGAATTGGCAGCCACGCGAGAAAAATGCCGAGTGCGAATGCGCGCGCCGCGCCGCGGCGATCCAGACGCCACAACGCGGGGTCGTGCACGACCGCACCGAACGGACGCAGGAACCAGCGGCGGGTGATCTCGCTTCGGCGAGGGGACAGTCGCTTTAGGAAGCGCATCGGCATCGCCATAGCATACCGCTATGCAAGGACGCTTCCTCGGATTTATCGTGGGCGTGTGTGTCGTGCACGCGTCGCCCGCACTCGTGTCGGCACCGTCACTCATTTCACTCTTGGCGCTCGCGGCGCTCACCGTGAAGCGTGCGCCCGTCGTATTCGCCACGATCGCCGGCTTCCTGCTCTCGACGCTGACGGCCGACGTGTTGCTCGACAACCGATGGCGAGGTGCGCCCGGCGCTGAGCGGACTGTAACGGGAACTGTCGGCTCGCTTGCGGATATCGACGCCGACGGTGCGCGATTTTTGTTCCTGCCGGACCGGGCGCAGCACCCGGACCTGCCTCGCCGGATACGGGTCGGCTGGTACCTGGATGAAGCACCGCCGCGGCCAGGCAGCCGCTGGCGGCTCACCCTGCGCTTGCGCCAACCGCGCGGGTCACTGAATCCGGGCGCATTCGATTACGAGCGGTGGCTCACCGCGGCCCGAATCGGCGCAACCGCGACGGTGCGACCGTTCCCGCCTCCGGCTTGGTTGACGGCATCGCCCGCACAGTCTCTGACGACGGCCCGGGCGATGCTCGATGACGCAATCGCACGTGCGCTGCCGGCGCATCCGCGCCGCGGAATCATTCGCGGCCTCGTGCTCGGCGAACGGACGGAGCTCGATGCACGCGCCTGGGAGGTGTTCGCACGGACGGGGACGGCGCATTTGATGGCGATTTCCGGTCTGCACGTTGGCATGGTGGCAGCGCTCGGGCTCGGGGTCGGCGCGTGGTTCGCGCGTCGCTTGCGGTACACCGCCGACCACGCGCGCGAAATCGGCGTGGTCGTCGGATTCACGGTCGCAGCGGCCTATGCGGCGCTCGCGGGCTTCGCCGTCCCGACGCGGCGCGCGCTCTGTATGCTCGCGGCCGCTGCATTCATCCTCATGGCGCGGCGCCACCGAAATGCAGTAGCCGCGTGGCTCCTCGCGATGTTCGTGATCGTGGCGCTCGATACGTTGGCGCCGCTGACCATCGGTTTTTGGCTCTCGTTCGCCGCGGTCGCATTCATCACTTGGCGCTTGTCGCACCGGCGCGCGGCGCCCGGCCCGCTGCTTCAACTCGCGCGCGTGCAATGGGCGGTCACGATCGGGCTCTTGCCACTGACCCTTTGGTTTTTCCAGCGCGGATCGCTCGTCGCACCGCTCACCAATCTTGTCGCAGTGCCGCTGTTCACGCTGGCAATCGTGCCCGCCGCGCTACTGGGGACGGCGCTTGCGATCGTCGCGCCGGCGATGGGCACCGCGTGGCTCGCGGTACTCGCCGTCGTACTCGATGCGGCGTGGTGGTGGTTGGGGTCGGTCGCTGACTGGGGGTGGGCGCAGCGGTTTACGCCGAAGCCGCCGTTCTGGACCGTCGTATGTGCGTTTGCGGGTGGTGGCGTCCTGCTCGCGCCGGCCGGTTGGCCCGGCCGCGCGGTGGTCGGCATCGCCCTGTGTGCCCCGATGCTCGTCTGGCAGCCGACACCGCCTGCGCCGGGCGCGTGGCGGCTGACGGTGCTCGACGTCGGTCAGGGCCTCGCGGCGGTGGTGCGTACGCCGGACCGGACGCTGGTGTATGACACAGGGCCACGTTTTGGCAGTACGTCCGACGCCGGGTCGCGCGTGGTCGTGCCGTACCTGCGTGCGCATGGCATCCAGCGCATCGACCGGCTGGTCATCAGCCACGCGCACTCGGATCACGATGGCGGCGTCGCGGCGGTCCGCGATGCATTCCCGGGCGCCCAGGTCATTGCGGGCGACCCTGATCGCTTGGCGCAGCCGGTAGCGCAGTGCGCGGCCGGCCAACGGTGGCAGTGGGGTGGTATTGATTTCCGCCTATTGCATCCCCTGGCCACGACGCATGGCGCACCCAATTTGAACTCGTGCGTGCTGCACGTGAGCGGTGCGGGCGGCGCGGCGCTTCTCCCCGGTGACATCGAATGGCCGGTGGAACTCACTCTCGCAGCACCCGGCAGCGCACTCCGGCCCGCGGAGATCGTGATTGCGCCACACCACGGGAGCCGTACGTCGTCGATCGGCCGCTTCGTCACGCGTACGCGTCCGCGCTGGGTGGTATTCCCCGCGAGCTTCGGCAATCGGTGGGGATTCCCGCACCCTGAGGTCGTTGCGCGTTGGGAGAATGCGGGTGCGCGCACGTCCGTCATCGGGCAGGACGGCGCGGTCACCTTCGACGCAGATCCGGTCGCCGGCATTGGTGAACCGGTCATGGAGCGGGTGATACAGCGCGCGTGGTGGCGCGTCGAATGAGTCGCCCTAACGGGCACCGCGCTCGCACTTTGCTATCATCCGTTGAACCCAGCCTGAGGATTTCCCAGCATGCTCGAACTGGTCCAGGCAGGCGGCTGGCTGATGCTGCCGATCATCCTGAGCTCGATAATCGCGGCCGGTATCGTCGCCGAACGCCTGTGGTTCCTGCAGCGTGACCGCGTCATTCCGCCGACGCTCGTCGCGCAGGTCCGTCAACGTATCGCGAACGACCAGCTCGATGGCGGGTTCGTCGACGCGTTGAGGGAAAGCTCGCCGCTCGGGCGCGTTCTCGCCGCCGGACTCGCAAACCGCGACGAGCCGCGTGAAATCATCAAGGAGAGCATCGAAGACACCGGGCGGCACGTCGTCCACGAGCTCGGTCGTTATCTCAATTCCCTCGGGACGGTCGCGGGTGTTGCGCCGCTCCTCGGGCTGCTGGGCACCGTCGTCGGCATGATCAACGTGTTTGCGGCGATCATGGAGCACGGCGTCGGCAACCCGGGAGTACTCGCGGGCGGCATCTCGCAGGCGCTGATCACGACCGCGGCCGGCCTGCTCGTCGCAATCCCTGCGCTCGTCGGCTACCGCTATTTGCGTGGGCGCGTCGAGGAGCTCGTCGTGTACATGGAGCAGGAAGCGATGCTTCTCATCGAGGTCTTGCACCGACGATGAATCTTGCACCGCGGCCATTCGAGGAGCCCGAGGTCAACCTGACGTCGATGATCGACGTGGTGTTCTTGTTGCTCATCTTCTTCATGGTCAGTACGAGCTTCATCAACGAGGCGTCCCTCAGTGTGACGCTGCCCACCGCGTCATCCACGCCCGCGCCCGGCGATTCGAACCCGGTCGAGGTGACGGTCGGTGCAGACGGTCGCTATTTTTTCGGCGGCAGCGAGCTCGTGAACACGGGGCGGGCGGCGCTGCGCCAGGCGCTGCTAGATGCGGCGGACGCGGACACCGACCGCGTGGTGGTCGTGCGCGCCGATGCACGCGCGCCACACCAAGCGGTGGTGACCGTCATGGATGTCGCGGGCCGGGCTGGTTTCGCGCGCATCAGCATCGTAACCGCCCAGGAACGCGATGACTGACGGCCGCGCGGTCTATCGTCGTCTGCTCGGCTATGTCGGCAGGCATTGGTTCATCCTCGCCCTCGGGGTCGCGGGGATGGTGCTCTACGCGGCGTCACAGCTCGGTTTCACGGCGCTCATCAGGCCGCTCGTTGATGGCGTATTCGTCGAACGCGACCCGTGGGTGATCACGTGGATGCCCGTTGCGCTGGTCGCGATTTTCGTGATTCGCGGAATCGCGGAATTCACCTATACGTTCTCGATGCAGTGGATCGGCCGCCGCGTCGTGAAGCAACTGCGTGCGCAGGTATTCGACCGACTGCTCGACCTGCCCGCGTCTTACTACGACGGTGTGACATCGGGTGGCTTGCTGTCGAAGATGAGCTACAACATCGAGCAGGTCGCCGAAGCGGCAAGCCGCACGATGGTCACGCTGGTCCGGGATTCACTCACGGTCGTCGTACTGGTCGGATATCTGGTTTGGCTGAACGCCGAACTCGCGCTGCTGGTCTTCATCGGTGCGCCGCTGATCATCTACCTGCTCAAGCACGTCAGTACACGATTCCGGCGCTACTCGACGCGTATACAGAATTCGATGGGCGACGTGACCGAGGTGACTGAGGAGGTCATCGAAGGACACCGCGTGGTGAAAACATTTGGTGGTCAGGCGTATGAGCGTGAGCGATTCGAGCGCGCAAACGAGGACAATCGCCGTCTGCACATGAAACATGGCCTCGTGCGCGCGGTGTCCGCGCCGGTCATCGAGTTGATCGCGGGCGTGGCGATTGCGTTGGTCATCTACGTTGCGACGCGACCGTCGGTGCTCGAAGCAATCTCCGTCGGCGATTTCACCTCATTCCTCGCCGCGCTCCTGCTCGTGAATCCACCGCTGAAGCAACTCACCAACCTCAACGCGCAGTTGCAGCAAGGCATCGCGGCCGCACAGAGCATCTTCAGCCTCGTCGACGAACACGGTGAAGCCGATACCGGGGTCGTGCCGCTCGCGCGCGCGTCAGGCGCGATTGCGTTCGAGGACGTGCGATTCGCATACGACCCGTTGAAGGGCGACGTGCTCGCGGACATCGACCTCGTGGTGGCACCTGGTGAAACCGTGGCGCTCGTTGGACGGTCCGGCAGCGGCAAATCAACGCTGGTCAGTTTGTTACCGCGCTTTTACGACCTGACAGAAGGCCGCATCGTGGTCGACGGCCGCGACGTACGGGACTACCGGCTCGCCGATCTGCGCGCGCAGATTGCGCTCGTCAGCCAGCACGTGACGCTGTTCAATGACACGGTCGCGCGCAACATCGCTTACGGACAACTTGGCGGCGCGACCGACGCTGAAATTCGGGAAGCCGCCGAGGCCGCGTATGCGATGGAATTCATCCGTGGGCTACCGGGTGGGCTCGACACCGTCGTCGGCGACAATGGCGTCCTCCTGTCTGGCGGCCAGCGGCAGCGGCTCGCGATCGCCCGCGCGCTCCTGAAAGACGCGCCGATCCTGATTCTCGACGAGGCGACGTCTGCACTGGACACCGAATCGGAGCGGCACATCCAGTCTGCGCTCGAGAACCTGATGCGTTCGCGCACGACGCTCGTCATCGCGCATCGATTGTCGACGGTCGAGAACGCCGACCGCATCGTCGTACTCGACGCAGGCCGGATCACAGAAATCGGCACGCATGCAGACTTGATCGCGCGCGACGGCGCGTACGCATCGCTGTACCGGATGCAATTCAGCGACACTTGATGGACCGCCGCGCGCGACTCGAGGCGTGGCTGAACCGGCGCTGGTATGGGCGGCGGCCGATTTGGTGGTTGCTGCCGCTGTCGGCGGTGTACCTCGTCCTCGGCACGGTCCGCCGACTCTTGACGCCCCGCGCGTCCATCGGCGTGCCGGTCATTGTTGTCGGTAACCTGACGGCCGGCGGCAGCGGCAAGACGCCGGTCGTGCTTGCACTCGTCAATGCGTTGCGCGACCGCGGCTTTACGCCGGGGATCGTGACACGAGGCTACGGCGCACGTGTGCCGGGCATCCGCGTGTTGCGCGATGGTGATTCCGCGGATGCCGTTGGGGATGAGCCCGCGCTGATGGCGCAGCGCGGCGTCGCGCCGGTCGCAATCGGCGTCGATCGTGTGAAGGCTGCACGTGCGCTGCTTGCGGCGCGACCGGAGGTTGACGTGGTGATCTCCGACGACGGGCTGCAACACTACAGGCTTGCGCGTGCGGTCGAGATTGTCGTCATCGACGGCACGCGCGTGTTCGGCAACGGCGCGTTGATTCCGGCGGGGCCGTTGCGGGAACGGACCGCGCGTCTCGAGAGTGTAGATGTCGTGCTCGTGAATGGCTCGGACGCCCGCGCGTACACGCCGTACCGCGTCGTCGCCGGCGACGCGGTGCCGCTGTCGGGGCTGACCCCATCCCGGCCGCTCGCAACGTTCCGCGGCAGCCGCGTGCATGCCGTGGCGGGTATCGGCGATCCGCGGCGCTTCTTCAACATGTTGGCTCGCCTCGGAATCTTCGTGAACCCCCATCCGTTTCCGGACCACCATCGCTACCGCGCTGGCGATCTCGAATTCGACCCGCTGTTGCCGATTCTTATGACGGAAAAGGATGCGGTAAAATGCTCTGCATTCGCCGGCCCGGACCGGTGGTTCGTGCCGATCCGCGCCGAATTACCGCTCGCCGTGGTCGACCTCGTCCAGCAACGGCTGATTGCGGAGTGAGATGAATCCGAAACTGCTCGACATCCTCGCGTGCCCTCTGTGCAAATCGCCGCTGCGCTACGAAAAGGGCGCCGCGGAACTTGTCTGCAAGGCCGATCGGCTTGCGTTTCCTATCCGTGGTGGAGTCCCGGTCCTGATTGAGACCGAGGCGCGTCAAATTCCGTTGGACGATCCGAGATGAGTTTCCGCGTCGTCATCCCGGCGCGTTGGGCCTCGACACGCCTCCCCGGCAAGATGTTGCTGGACCTTGCTGGTCGGCCGCTGCTCGCGTGGGTCTGGCAGGTCGCGACGGAGAGCGGGGCCGAAGAGGTCATCATCGCGACGGACGACGACCGGATCCGTATCGCCGCGGAGCGGTTCGGCGCGCGGGTGCGCATGACACGCGCGGACCATGTCTCGGGCACCGATCGCGTGTGCGAGGTCGTGGAAGCGCTCGGGTGGCCCGACGACGGCGTCGTCGTCAACCTTCAAGGTGACGAGCCGCTGATTCCACCGGAACTCGTGGAGCAGGTCGCGATGACGTTGCTGGCCGATCCGGAAGCCGGCATAGCGACGCTTGCGACCCCCGTTTCCTCGCTCGCCGACGCGCGCAACCCGAACGTCGTGAAAGTCGTGCGCGACGCGACAGACCGCGCGCTCTATTTCAGCCGTGCGCCAATCCCGTTCCACCGCGACGGCGGCGGGCCGGAGGGCATGCTGCGTCATATCGGGCTGTACGCGTATCGTGTTGCCGCGTTGAAGCGGCTCGCTGCGCTGCCGCCCGCGCCGCTCGAAGACGCCGAGAAGCTCGAGCAATTGCGCGCGTTGTTCAACGGAATACCGGTCGCGGTCGCGCGTGCGTCATGCACGGCGCCCGGTGGCGTCGATACCGCCGAGGATCTCGCGCGGGTTCGGGAGCTCGTGGGATGAGCACGCGCGCGTTGTTATTCGTCTGTATGGGGAATATATGTCGTTCGCCGACGGCGGAGGGCGTGTTCCGGAAGCTCGCAGCGGATCGCGGTGTCGCACATCGGTTCGAGGTCGATTCGGCAGGGACGCATGATTACCATGTGGGCGCAGCGCCGGATTCGCGCGCAATCGCGGCCGCGCGGCGACGCGGCGTGGACCTTTCCGCGCTGTGCGCGCGCCAGGTCACGAAACAGGACTTCACGCGCTTCGACCTGGTGCTGGTGATGGATGACCATAACTACGAGCGGCTCGCGAGCGAATGTCCGCCGCCGCATCGAGGGAAAATCCGCTTGTTCATGGAATACGCGCCGCAGACGGGGCGGCGTGCCGTTCCCGATCCGTACTACGGGGGCGTCAATGCATTCGAGGAGGTGCTCGACCTCGTCGAACAAGCCGCTGAGGGCCTGCTCGACGAGCTACTGAAAGACTGACGCGTCAGTCGTTCGATTCGGGCTTCGGCGGGGACGGGGGCGCGTCGTTGATCGGCAGCGAGCCTTGTACGGGCGCGGGCCGTGCCTCAACGTTGCCGTTGCCCTCGGAGTTTGCGTCTCGCTCTCCACCCTGTCCGCCGCGTCGACGCCGGCGTCCGCCGCGCCGCCCACGCCGGCCGCGATTCGCGCCGTCGGCTGAGGGTGCGCTGTTGCCGTTCGGTGTCGCTTGCGTCTGCTCAGTGGAATTTTGCTGTGCCGTGTCCGGTGCCGGAGTGGCCGGCTCGGGTGCTGCCTCTGGCTTTGGCTTCGCGGCTTTCGGAGTATCGCGCTTCGGCTTGCGGGACTGGTCGCGCTTGCCGCGGTCGTTCCGGTCGCCGCGCTCATTGCGGTCGCGCCGACCGCGGGGTTCGTTTCGCTTTGCGTTGCTCGAACTCGAAGCGCGTTTGCGATCGCGCGATTCGGCAGGCTTTTTCACCGGCGCGGGAGCTGGCGCGAAGAAAAAGCGCCACAGGCGTACAAACAGCCCCGGCGCCGCCGGGCCTGCATCGGCCACGAACGCCACCGGATGCGCGCCGCGCGGGATCGATTGGACGGCCGGCGCTGCCTGTAGCGTCGCGGCCGCTTCGTCGCCGGGTATCGCGACGGGTTCCGGCGCAGCCGCGAGCGCGTAGCTCGCCGCGCCACCCTGCAGGCGGATTTCTTCCTCACGCTGGCGCACGATCTCAAATCGCGGCGTTTGGAAATGTTCGTTCGGCAACACCATGATCGCGACGCTGTGGCGTGCTTCGAGCGTCGCGATTGCGGCCCGCTTCTCGTTCACGAGGAAGGTCGCGACCTCGACCGGGACCTGTGCAATCACGCGTCCCGTCTTCTCCTTCATCGCGTCTTCCTCGACGAGGCGGAGCACGGACAGTGCAAGCGACTCGACGCCGCGGATCGTGCCTTGGCCGTCGCACCGCGGACAGGTGGTGTGGCTGGACTCGCCGAGCGAAGGGCGCAGGCGCTGACGCGACATCTCGAGCAAGCCGAACCGGGAGATACGCCCAATCTGTACGCGCGCGCGATCGTGTTCTAGCGCGTCGCGCAGACGGTCCTCGACCGCGCGTTGGTTCCGCGACGGTTCCATGTCGATGAAGTCGATCACGACGAGGCCGCCGAGGTCGCGCAGGCGCAATTGGCGCGCGATTTCGTCCGCGGCTTCAAGGTTCGTATTCAGTGCGGTCTCTTCGATATCAGCACCGCGCGTCGCGCGGGCCGAATTGATATCGATGGAAACAAGCGCTTCGGTGTGGTCGATGACAAGCGCGCCCCCCGACGGCAGCCGGACTTCGCGCGCGAACGCGGATTCAATCTGGCTTTCGATCTGGTAACGCGAGAACAACGGGACCGGGTCGTCGTACAACTTCAGGCGCGGGAGTTGCTGCGGCATCACCTGCTCGACGAATTCGTGCGCTTGCGCGAAAGTCGCCGAATCGTCCACGAGTACTTCACCGATGTCGCCGCGTAGACCGTCGCGCAGCGCGCGGATGATCGCGTTGCTCTCCTGATGTACGAGGAACGGCGCGCGCCGGCCGCTGGCTGCGTCGTCAATCTCTTTCCAGAGGCGCACGAGCCAATCAAGGTCCCACTGGAGTTCCTCGGTGCCACGGCCAACGCCAGCCGTGCGGATGATGACGCCCATGCCTTCCGGCATGTCGAGCTGGGCGAGCGCCTCCCGCAGCTCGGCGCGGTCCTCGCCGTCGATACGGCGTGACACGCCGCCAGCGCGTGGATTGTTCGGCATCAGGACCAGGAATCGCCCGGCGAGGCTGATGTAGGTCGTGAGTGCCGCGCCTTTGTTGCCGCGTTCCTCCTTTTCGACCTGGATCAGAATTTCGGTGCCCTCGGCAACGAGGTCACGAATTCCCGTCTTGCCGGCGTCCTCGGCGCCCGAGCGGAAGTAGCTGCGGGCAATTTCCTTGAGTGGGAGAAAGCCGTGGCGCTCGGAACCGTAATCGACGAATGCGGCCTCAAGACTGGGCTCGACGCGCGTGATCCGCGCCTTGTAAATGTTGCCTTTTTTCTGTTCGCGGGAGCGACTTTCGATGTCAAGGTCGTAAAGCTTCTGGCCGTCGACCATTGCTACGCGCAGCTCTTCGGCCTGCGTCGCATTTATCAGCATGCGTTTCATGTTGTGTACTCGCTGGCGCTCAACCTGCCAGTTGCGAGTCACGACACGCCGGGGGATCGGATTGTCTGCGTTGCGCGCATCGCGCAGTCGCGGGAAACCGGGCCGTGGGCGTTTATGGCGCGTCGTGACCATGCAACCGCATGGGAGCGCAAATCAAAGGGTGCCCGGTCGGGTAATATACAGGCATACCCGGCCCCCAGCAATGAGAACCCCTTGAAAGACAAGCCGATGCGCGCCCGCGTGGTCTTGGCGAGTGAAGAAGACGCTGGTCAGCGCCTCGACAATTTTCTGCTGCGGCACCTGAAAGGCGTTCCGCGCACCGCTGTGTATCGACTGCTGCGCACCGGCCAGGTCCGGGTGAACGGCGGGCGGGCGAAGCCCGACCGCCGAATCGAGGCCGGTGACAAGGTCCGGCTGCCGCCGGTTCGGCTCGACGACGCGCCCCGGGTCGGCGTGCCGTCAGCCGCGCAGCGCGCGCTCATCGACGCCGCGATCTTGCACGAGGACAAGGATGTGTTGGTGCTCGACAAGCCGGGCGGCGTCGCCGTCCACGGCGGTAGCGGCATCAGCTTCGGGGTTATCGAGGTGCTTCGTGCGCTCCGTCCTGACGCGACGCTTGAGCTCGCGCACCGCCTGGATCGCGATACAAGTGGGGTGCTCGTATTGGCGAAACGCCGGCCCGCGTTGCGTAAGTTGCACGCCGCGTTTCGCGAGGGCACGGTGGAGAAGCGATACCTCACACTGCTTGGGGGCCGTTGGGAACACGGCTCGGTCACTGTCGCTGCGGCATTGAAACGCAATCAAATCCAGGGCGGGGAGCGCATCGTCAGGGTCGACAGCGACGATGGCAAGCCGTCTCTGAGCCACTTTCATCCGCTCGACTTGTTCCGCGACGCAAGCTTCATGGAAGTCAAAATTGAGACGGGGCGTACGCACCAGATCCGTGTGCACGCGGCCCACCTCGGCCATTCCGTCGCGGGCGACGACAAGTACGGCGACCATGACCTGAACAAGCGATTCAAGGCCTTCGGCCTGAAGCGGATGTTCCTGCACGCGAGTTCGCTCACGATGCCGCACCCGAACGGCGACGTCCTGTCGGTGAGCGCGCCACTCCCCGACGAACTCAAGGCCGTCCTCGATGCGCTCGAACGGAAGCGCTGACCGTGGCCCGATACGGCCTCATCGTCTTCGATTGGGACGGCACGCTCGTGGATTCCATGGCTCGCATCGTCGGGGCGATGCGAGCGACGATGGTCGATCTTGCGCTTCCGGAACGCACGGACGCCGAACTTCGTGCCGGCATCGGGCTTGGGTTTGACGAAGTCGTCGACCGTCTGTTTCCAGGGTTATCCCGGGCCGAGCGCGCGCACGTTCGCAGCACGTTCCGCGATTACTTTCTCGAGGGCGGTCAGAGCGCGCAGCTGTTTCCCGGCGCGCACGATGCGCTTTCGAAGCTTGCAGGCGCTGGCTCAACACTGGCGGTTGCGACCGGCAAAGGGCGCGCGGGGCTGGACCAGGAGCTGTTGGAGACAGGGCTCGGGGGCCTCATGGTCGCGACCCGCTGCGTCGACGAATGCGCGTCGAAGCCGGCACCGGACATGCTCCTCCAATTGATGGATTATTCAGGGCACGGGCGGGCGGAGACACTGATGGTCGGCGACTCCGAATACGATCTGCTGATGGCGCGGAATGCGGGCACAGCGTCGGTGGGTGTCGGTGGTGGAGCACACACGCGTGACGCGCTCCTCCGGCACGCGCCCATCGCGGTCATCGGGTCGGTCGCCGAGCTTCCCACCCTGCTCGCAACGGGACGTTAGGGGGAGAGGCCGAAGACGCGCAGGAGACGGCAAAGACGGACTAGCGGCAAGCCCACCAACGCAGTGGGATCGTCGCCCTCGATGGCGTCCACGAGCGTGATGCCGAGCCCCTCCGATTTGAAACTCCCCGCGCAATCGTAGGCGGGCTCGCGCGCGAGGTAGCGTTCAATCGCGGCTTCGTCGAGGGTGCGGAAGCGTACACGTGTGATGGCGACGTCCTGGCGTTCGTCGGCATTGGACAGGTCTCTGACACAGACACCGGTGAGGAATTCAACCACGCGACCGGAAACCGCTCTCAGCTGCGCGACCGCGGCGTCGTGCCCGCCGGGCTTGCCGAGGACCACACCGTCGTACGCGGCGACCTGATCCGAGCCGATGGCGAGGCCGCCCTCAAATTGGGTGGCTGCGGCGCCAGCTTTCGCGGCAGCGAGTCGTGAAACGAGCGCCTGCGGACGCTCACCCGGGCGAGGGGTTTCATCGACCTCGGGTCGCATCGTCTCGAACGGGACATCGAGGCGCTCGAGCAGCGCACGGCGATAGGGGGACGTCGAGGCGAGGATCAGTCGGGGCGGCATGCAGTATCCCTTGAGGAAAAACAACAGCTTGCCGTAGAACTGCTTTGACATCAATCCACGCGACAATTATCATGGCGCGCTTATGTCGGACGGCCTGCCCGAGCATGTGGAGATTGCGCGGCTCGCAGCCCGGTCGGCGCGTATCCAAAGCGTGACGCCGGTGTCGGCGATGGCACGCCTTGTAGAGTTGCTCGTTGACGCGACGGGGAGCGTCGACTCCGATTTACGTTTTTCGGAACGACAATGGATTGACGGCGAGGCGAGCGCGAGGGTGCGCGTCATCTGTCAGCGTTGCCTCGAGCCGATGGCGGTCGCGATTGACGTGCCCATTCGGTTGGCGGTCGATGCGGAGCTCGCGTCGCTACCCGATGACCGGGAAGCGGTGATGAGCGACGACGGGCGGATTTCGCTGCTCGCGTTGGTGGAAGACGAATTGATATTGGCATTGCCGATCGTACCGATGCACGCCGAGGAAAAGTGCATCGTCCGGTCGGTGGACAAATCGGCGCCGGCGGAACGTGAGAGTCCGTTTGCGGTATTGCAACAGCTGAAGAACAGACCACACTAGTTTCAGGAGTAGAACCATGGCAGTCCAAAAAAGCCGTCGCACGCGTTCCACCCGTGGCATGCGCCGTTCGCATGATGCGCTGACCGGCCCGACCCTGTCGGTCGACAAGACGTCGGGCGAGACGCATGTGCGCCATCACGTGACCCCGGACGGCTACTACCGGGGCAAGAAAGTGATGGAAACCCGCAAGGAAGTCGTCGAAGAATAATCCGGTAGTGTCGGTCCATATAGCGCTCGACGCGATGAGCGGCGACCACGGTCCGTCAGTGACCGTGCCCGCCGCGCTCCAGGCCCTCGCCGACAATCCAATGTTGCGGCTCACGCTCGTCGGCGACCAGCCGACGATTGAACGGCTGTTGTCCGAACCGCGAGATCGACTGCAGATTCAGCACGCGACGCAAGTCGTGGAGATGGATGCGTTGCCGTCGAGCGCGCTGCGGAACAAGAAGGACTCGTCGATGCGCGTGTCGATCGACCTCGTGAAGTCCGAGACCGTCGACGCGTGTGTGAGCGCCGGGAATACCGGTGCGCTCATGGCAACGGCAAAGTTCGTTCTGAAAACGCTTCCTGGAATCGATCGCCCAGCAATTCTCGCCGACCTCCCTGCAATCGGCGGATCCACGCTGATGCTCGATCTCGGCGCGAACGCCGACTGCTCCGTCGACCAGCTGGTTCAATTCGCCGTAATGGGATCTGTCGTCGCGAGCGCGGTGCACGGCCAACTCCGCCCGCGCGTCGGCCTCCTGAACATCGGTGCAGAGGAGATGAAGGGCGACGAAATCATCCGCGAGGCGGGGCAGCGCCTTCAACGAAGCGGCCTCAATTACATTGGCTTCGTTGAGGGCAATGATATTTTCTCGGATCGCGTCGATGTCATCGTCAGCGATGGCTTCTCCGGCAACGTCGCGCTCAAGACTGCGGAAGGCCTCGGCAAGATGATCGGCCAGTTCCTGCGCGAGGAATTTTCACGCAACCTCGTCTCGAAACTCGCGGCGGCGGCGGCGATGCCGGTCCTGAGGCGATTCCGCGACCGAGTCGACCCCCGTCACCATAACGGCGCGAGCCTCGTGGGCTTGCGTGGTATCGTGATCAAGAGCCACGGCGGTGCCGATGTCGTCGCGCTCACGCACGCGATCCGTATCGCGGTCTTGGAGGTCGAGAAGGCGGTGCCGAAGCGGATTGAGGCGCTGTTGGAGGAGCAGTTGCGATGAAGTATTCGCGCATTGCGGGCACGGGGCGCTGTCTGCCCAAGCGCGTCGTGACCAACGCCGAACTCGCGAAGACCGTCGAGACCAGCGACGAGTGGATCCGCGAGCGCACTGGCATCGCACAGCGCTACGTCGCCGGCGACGATGAGTCGACCCTGACGCTATGCGAGGGCGCCGCTCGACAGGCGATGGACGCGGCCGGCGTCGGGCCCGAAGACATCGATCTGATTCTCGTCGGAACGACCACCCCTGACCAGATTTTTCCGAACATGGGCGTGCTGCTGCAGGCGCGCCTCGGTATCCGCACACAATGCCCGTCGTTCGGGCTTGAGGCCGCATGCACGGGCTTCATCTACGCGCTGTCGCTCGCGGATAAGTTCATCAAGCTCGGCGAGGCGAAACGCGCGCTGGTCGTGGGCGCCGAGACGCTTTCGCGCATGATTGACTGGACAGACCGAACGACGTGCGTGCTGTTCGGCGACGGCGCCGGGGCTGTCGTGCTTGAAGCGGCCGACGAGGCCGGCATCGTGTCCACGCACCTGCACGCAGACGGCCAGTACAAGGATCTGTTGTACCACCCGTGGGGTGTGTCGCAGGGCGCCGATAAACTCGTGCCTGGCCACGACGCGGTGCGCATGACCGGCAATGAAGTCTTCAAGGTCGCGGTCAAGACGCTCGGCAGCATCGTCGATGAGACACTTGCCGCGAACAAGCTCCAGAAGACGGACATTGACTGGCTGATTCCGCATCAAGCGAACATCCGCATCATCGAAGCGACCGCGAAGAAACTCGGCATGCCGATGGATCGGGTCGTTGTGACGGTTGCGGAGCACGGCAATACGTCGGCGGCGTCGGTACCGATGGCGCTCGACGTCGCGGTTCGCGACGGGCGGGTGAAGCGGGGCGACTTGCTGCTGCTCGAAGCGTTCGGGGGTGGCTTCACCTGGGGTTCGGCGCTGATCCGCTACTAGCGCCGCGCTGTTGCAGGTGGCGGCCTGCTGCGACTGCTGGGAGCGACGCTCTCGGCGTCGCGATGAACGATGCCGCGGCTTAGGACATGGCGCTCTTGGCTCGTGTGGTCAAAAGGCCATGGCAACCTTGATAGGCCGGTAACCGCCTGCTTTTGACCAATCTCGCCGCGAGCGATGTCCACGCCGCGGCTCAGGTCGTGCCGCCGCCAAATGTAGGAGCGGCGCCTTTGCGCCGCGATGGCCGGGTCGCCGAGGTTCGCGGTGTCAGGTGGGAGCGACACTCTCGGTGTCGCGATTAGGTTGGGTCGATGCGTTTCGCCATGTAGCGGAACAGGGGCGGGCAGTAGCGCTCGATCCACACGGCAAACACTTCCTTGCCGCCGACCCAGACCTCGGCTTTTCGCTTGCGCAGTCCACGGACAATCTTCGCAGCGCATTCGTCGGGGTCCATCCCGTTCTTCTGGCCGCGATCCATGATTCCATGCGCACTGCCGTCGCCTGCGAGTGCATTCATCGACACGTCCGTGCGGATGAAACCCGGGCACACGAGCGTGACTGCGATGCCGTCGCGCCATATCTCTGCGCGCAGCGAATCGAAGAAACCGTGCAATGCGTGCTTCGACGCCGCGTACGCCGAACGCAACGGCGTACCTATGTGGCCGACGAGGCTCGTAACGACCGCAATGTGGCCGTTACCCTGTCGTGTCATCACCGGCAGCACCGATTTGGTCAGCGAAACGGTGCCGATGAAGTTGACCTCCATGAGCATCCGATCGACTTCGAGCAAGGTCTCGCGCGCGAGCGAGCGTTGGCTGATGCCGGCATTGTTAATGAGGACATCGACGCGACCGAACTCCGCAAGCACTGATTCGACCGCGTCTGCGTGGGTCTCCGGCCGCGCGAGGTCGAGTGGCAGGACCAGCACAGCGGCAGCGCCGAGTACCTCGCAGCGTGCACGCGTCTCGTGCAGCGCGCCGAGACGGCGCGCCGATAGGACGAGGCGGGCACCGTCCTTCGCGTATGCGCGGGCGATCGCCGCGCCGATGCCGGATGATGCGCCTGTGATCCACACCACGGGTGCTTGCATCAACGCACCATCTGATTGAAGTCGAAGATCGGCAGAAGGATTGCGAGCACGATCACGAGCACGATTCCGCCCATCAGGAGAATCATCAACGGACCAAGAATTGCCATCATCGTACCAATCGTATTTTCCATTTCGCGCTCTTGCGCGGTCGCTGCGCGCTCGAGCATCTCGCCGAGCCGACCCGAAGATTCGCCGCTGCCGATTAGATGAATCGTCAGTGGCGGGAATAGACCGCTCGCAGCGAGCGATTTCGCAATCGGCGCCCCCTCGCGCACGCGTACCGCGGCTGTCTCCACAGCAGCGCGCATCGGCAGGTGGGTGACGGTCGCCGCGCTGATGCGCAGCGCATCGAGCACCGGCACGCCGGCGCCAGCGAGAATCGAAAGCGTGCGGGAGAAGCGCGCGGCGTTCAGGCCGCGCACGAGCCGTCCGGCAAGCGGAACCTTCAGCAATGCGACGTCGACGCGGAACCGGATGTCTTCGCGCTGCATCGCGGTTCGGGCCGCGGTGACGGCGACTGCAACCGCGATGAGGAGCGCCCACCACCACGCCCGCAAGAAATCCGACACCGCAATCAGGCCGGTGGTCAACGCGGGCAGGTCGCGTTCGAGATTTTCGAACACGCCGACGACTTGCGGCACCACGGTCATCAGCAGGAACACCGTTATCGCAAGCGTCATCAGCGTGAGGATGATGGGGTAAATCATCGCGGCCTTCAGCTTTTGTTGTAGAAGTAGCCGGCTCTCGGTCCAATCCGCGAGTCGCTCAAGCACGATGTCGAGACGGCCGGACTGCTCGCCTGCAGCGACCGTCGATCGATAGATCTCAGGGAACGCGTTCGGGAAGTCGCTGAGTCCGTCGGCCAGGGTGTGACCTTCCATCACGCGTGCACGCACGGCCAACACCATGCTACTTAGACGCCGCTGCTCGGTTTGCTGCGCGGTCGCGTATAACGCTTCCTCAAGCGGAAGTGCCGCTCGCACGAGCGTTGCAAGCTGACGCGTCATCAGCGCGAGTTGGTTAGCGGACACGCTGCGGCGCAGCGCGAACCGCCTTGCACCGCGCGAAGCTTCCTGACGTGTGACTTCGTGGACCGCGAGGGGGAACAACCCTTGTTCACGGAGCTCGGCGCGGATCTGGCGAGGCGAGTCTCCGTCGAGTACGCCTTTGACCTGGCGTCCGTCGGGTGAGGCGGCTACGTATTCATAGGCGGCCATTTAATTAATATTCAATCGACGCGGGTGACACGCAACACCTCTTCGAGGGTGGTCTCACCGGCGAGCACGCGCCGCCGACCGTCGGCACGGATGCTTTCGGTCTGCGTACGGGCGTGCCGTTCGAGCATTTGCTCACTCGCGCCGTCATGAATCATCGCGCGCAGCGGCTCGTCGACGGCAATCAGTTCATAAATACCGCTGCGCCCGCGGAAACCTGTGTTCGAGCAGTGCTCGCAGCCGACCGGATGATACACAGTCGGCGGATGTGCGGCGTCCGCACCGAGCAGTTCGGCCTCGCGCGCAGTTGCGGGCTCGGCGCGTCGACATTCGTGGCACAGCACGCGTACGAGCCGTTGCGCGAGCAGTCCGATCAGTGAACTCGAGAGCAGAAACGGCTCGACGCCCATGTCGCGCAAGCGCGTGATCGCACCGACCGCGGAGTTCGTGTGCAGGGTCGACAGCACGAGGTGACCTGTGAGCGACGATTGAACGGCGATTTCTGCGGTTTCGAGGTCGCGAATTTCGCCGACCATCACGACATCCGGGTCCTGGCGCAGGATTGCACGCAGCCCGCGTGCGAACGTCATGTCGACGCGCGTATTCACCTGCGTTTGGCCGATGCCGTCGATGAAGTACTCGATCGGATCTTCGACGGTCATGATGTTGCGGCTGTGGTCGTTCAGGCGCGCGAGTGCGGCGTACAGCGTCGTCGTTTTGCCAGAGCCAGTCGGTCCGGTCACGAGGATGATACCGTGCGGCTTTCGAATCAGGTCATCGAGCAATACGCGCTGATCCGCGGCCATGCCGAGCTGTTCGAGCTCAAGCCTCCCGGCTTGTTTGTCGAGCAAGCGCAGCACGACGCGCTCGCCGTGGCCCGAGGGTAGCGTCGAGACCCGGACGTCGACGGGGCGTCCCGCGAGGCGGAGCGAGATGCGACCGTCCTGTGGCAGCCGCTTCTCGGCAATATCGAGCTTCGCCATGACCTTGATCCGCGACACAATCAGCGGCATCAACGCGCGTTTAGGCGCGAGGATTTCGCGCAGTACGCCGTCCACGCGGAAGCGGACGACAAGCCGGTTCTCGAACGGTTCGATGTGGATGTCCGATGCGTTGAGTTTCACGGCTTCGGTGAGGAGCGCGTTGATCAGGCGGATGATCGGTGCATCGTCCTCGCTCTCGAGCAGGTCCTCCGGTTCGCCGAGTTCTTCGGCGACACGCGCAAGGTCGAGGTCTTCGTCAAATGCATCGACCGCGGCTTGCGCGCCGCCGGCGCCGACTTCGTACGACGTGCGCAACAAGCCGTCAAACACTTCGGGGGCGACTTCGGTGAGTTTCAGGGGACGCGCGGCGAATCGACGCAACTCAGCAATTGCCTCGGCTGTGAGCTCTGGACGGTGCATGACCTCGACCGTATCGTCGTGCACTGCAGCGATCACCACGCCATGGCGTTTCGCGAACGCGTAGGGAAGTCGACGGGCGGTGTCCATGGTGGTCAGGGCCGTGGTGTCGGGTCCGGGTCGCCACCGAGCGGTGGCAGCGCGGGCACATCGACGCCCGGCATGAGCGGTACGCCATCGGGGTCGAGCATCTGCTGCAACTGCTGCATGCGCCGATAGCGCTGGTTCGTGTGGAGGGTCGCAGACGCGCTGTCCCTGAGAATCTGGGGCCGCAGGAAAACCATCAGGTTGCGCTTCACGACATTCGAGCGCTGGTATCGGAACGCGTGGCCCAGGATAGGGATGCTGCCGAGCAAGGGTACGCGCTCTTGGCTGTGCTCAACCGTGTCGTCAATAAGGCCGCCGAGCACGATGATATCGCCATCGTTCACGATGACACGCGTTTTGATTTCTCGCTTGTTCGTGATGAGGTCGACCGCAGTCGCCTGGTTCGACAGGCTTGAGACTTCTTGTGAAATGAGCAGCTGGACCGCGTCGCCCTCGTTGATTTTGGGCGTGATTGTGAGCTTGATGCCGATGTCTTCGCGATTGATCGTCTGGAATGGGTTGACCTGGCCGCCGCCGTCCCCGCCCACACCGGTGAACTGACCGGTTACGAACGGAACAGTCTGGCCGACGTTAATCGAAGCCTCCTCGTTGTCCATCGTGACGAGATGCGGCGTTGACAGGATGTTGGTATTCGCATCGCCCGACAGCGCGCGAACCAGGGCGCCGATACTCGTCCCGCCATCGCGGATTCGACCGACCGCGAAGCTTGCGCCGCCTGGAATCGAAGTCACGGTCTCGGTCAGCACACCGGAAATCGGTAGGCCTGAGCTGTTGAAATTGATCACGCCAGCGCCACGGTCGCTATCGCGACCATCGATCGCCCACTGCACGCCGAACTCCGCGCTGCGGTCTGCGGTGACCTCGACGATAATGGCTTCGACCAGAACTTGCGCTCGGCGGATGTCAAGTTGCTCGACAATTCCGCGCAGGTTACGCATTGCCGTGGGGGCAGCCGTAATCACGAGCGAGTTCGTGGCGACGTCCGCGAGGATGGTTACGTGTTCGTCGCGCCGTGACGTCACCGGGCCACCGCCCTGCGCGGCAGCTTGGCCACCCTGCGCCCGCGCGGCCTCAAGCTCACCCTGTGCGTAGCCGCTGAGGATTTCCGCGACGGATTCGGCATCCGCATAATTCAGGTAAATGACCTGGGTCGCCCCCTGAGCATCGAGTGGCTCGTCGAGGTGCGCGAGTAGCGCGCGCAAGCGCAAACGTAGTGCACGGTGACCGCCGAGCAGCACGCTGTTCGTACGTTCATCGGCCGCAATCGTCGGCGCAGTTGCGCCTTCCCCACGAGCCTGCGCTTGCGTGAGCGCAGTCAAAAGACGTACAGCGTCGACGGCGCTTGCGTGTTCGAGGCGAACGACTTCGATCTCGTCATCGGACGCTTGATCGATGCGCCGGACGATCGACGCGATCCGTTCGACGTTGCCGGCCCGGTCCGAGACGATGATCATGTTCGAAGGGGTGAATGCGGTGAGGTGACCGAACTGCGGCACGAGCGGGCGTAGCACGCCGACCATCTGTGCGGCCGGCACGTTGTGGACCGGAATGACCTGCGTGACGATCTCTTCGTCGGGCGCCTCAGCACCGACGGGCGAATCGGAACCATAGCGTGCGTTGACTTCGGGCACGATCTTGATCACCTCACCGGCGGGAACCGCGGCGAAGCCGTTCACGGCGAGCACGGACAAGAACGTCTCGTACAGCGCGTCCGGCGTCAGTGGTTTCGCGGAGATGACCGTCACGCGCGCACGCAGCCGCGGGTCGATGACGAAATTGCGGCCAGTGACTTCCGAAACCAGCGCGACGACCTCGACGATATCAGCGTCCTTGAGGTTCAGCGTGATCGATTCTTCCGTTGACGCCTGCGCGACGATGGGGACCGGCGTCGACGCCAACAGGGTGGAAGCGGTGAGCCACGCAGCGATTAATGTCATTCTCAATTCCCTTTACGTTACGGAGTCACGGTCACTGTTTCGATTTCGTCGCCGCGCTCCACAGTCAGTGACACCTCACCGTTGCTGGTCAACACGCGCAGTGCCTCGAGGCTTTGCGCCATATCGGTCAGCGGCGATCCGTTGACCGCGGTGACGAGGTCGCCGGCACGGAGCCCAAGGCGAGCGAAGCGTTGCCGGTCACGGCCTGGATAAACGCGGAAGCCGCGCAGCTGCCCGTCAACCATCACGGCCTGTGGGCGAACGATCTCCACGAGTTCGTCCGTCGCCGCCTGGTTCCGCAGGTTGTCGACGGCGACCGCGCCGACCGGCTGCGCTGCAACCGGCGGCGCCGGGCTACCGTCGCCGCTGAACTTCGGCAGCCGCAATGTCTCAAGCGTACCACGGCGGTTCAGCAGAACGCGGTCCGCGTGGATCTCATGGACGCGCGCGCCGCCTGGAACCTCCGCGCCGACTGCGTAGACCTTCTCTTTCGCATCCGGTCCCGCAATCAATGCGCGTGCGTAAGCGGGCGACCCCGACGCCGCGATTCCCCGCAGTGTCAGGTCGAGTCGTGTTTCAGGCGCGTCGACCGCGCCAACGCGCGGCGCAACGTTGGCTTCGCCAAACAGGTGGCGTGTCGCAATCGATTCGGGATCCGGTGGTGGTTCTGTTGGTGATGTAGATGCCCCAACGGCAACGTTCGCTTGCGGCGACACAATCGCCCAGGTCGCGCTCGCGAGTTGGTAGGCAATCAACAGCACGAAGACCCCCCCCAATAGCATCGGCAGACGCGTCATCCAGGGTTGCAGCCGGGTCGCAATCGATTCATCCATCCGTCGAATCTAATCTGGATGGGCGAAAAGGCGCAACCGTCATTAGGGACATTCCCCTAGGCGGGCGCTTTCAGGGATTACCCGCGCCGGGATTGGGGAGTCTTCCGTGAATCAATGCTGGTCAGCGAACGGACCAAATTTGGGCCGATTCGTAACTTCAGGTTCCGTATACGGAGGCGAGCCATGCACTCAAATAACGCAATCGAACTGCTGACTGACGACCACGAAAAAGTGAAAGGCCTGTTCTCGGAATTCGACGCCATCGCCGATGACGACTCGAACCTCGAAGAGAAGGCGGTGCTGGTCCAACAAATCTGCCAGGAACTCATCGTGCACATGACGATTGAGGAGGAGATTTTCTATCCGGCAGCACGTTCGGCCATCGATGACGATGACTTGCTCGACGAAGCGATTGTCGAGCACTCGAGCGCGAAAGACCTCATTGAGCAGCTCGAGGCGATGAACCCCGATGATGATCAGTACGACGCAAAAGTGAAGGTGTTGAAGGAGTACATCGAACACCACGTGAAGGAAGAGGAAGAAGACATGTTCCCGAAAATCGAAGCGTCGGGACTCGACCTCGAGCATTACGGAGAGCAACTCGCGGAACGCAAGGAAGAGCTGTCGGCGGTGCCGCACATGATGGGAGCCTCGGCCGATGCGCCGACACGGCCCCGCCCATCGCGTTAATTACATGGAGAGACAAATGACGACAAAGGAACTGTTCGCCGTACTGTTCGGTGCTGCACTCGCGCTGGGAATGGCAACGCCGGTGGTCGCCGGCGACAATGCATGGACGGAGGCCCGACCGACGGGCGGCGTCGGCACGGCGTTTGTGCCGACCGACTCCGGCCTGTTCATGGCGTCGGGCGATCGTATCTACCGGAGTGGTGACGACGGTACGACGTGGGCGCTACGCGCGTCGTTGCCGTCGTCCGTCAACGCGCTCGTCTCGCCGGTTGGGCAGCCGGACGTATTGATTGCCGGCACCGTCGAGGACGGCATCTTGCGCTCGACGGACGCTGGTGCGAGTTGGGAGGTGGCCGAGGCAGGCGCCACCGCCGTCGATTTCGCGCGGCACCCACTGCTCGGCGACACGCTTTACGCGGCGGTTCCCGGCGACGGTGTTCTCGTGACGATCGACGCGGGAGCGAGTTGGCAGGCGCTGGCTGCGACACCCGCGCTCGCGGTGGTGTCGATCGCCGTCGACCCGATTACGCCGGCGATTCTGTATGCGGGTACGGACGGCGATGGCCTGTTCCGCAGCGGCGACGCCGGCGGCTCCTGGACTGTGGTCAATACGGGCCTCGATGTCAGCCTGCGATTTGACGAAGTGCATCTGAGCCCGCATGCGCTTGCGGGCCAAACGCGAAGCAAACTGATCATCGCCGGCAGCAATTCGTCGCCGGCGGTCTACCGCAGTGAAGATGAAGGCGCGAACTGGGAGCGAATCGGCTCCGACCTGCCCGCGCTAGACAGCGGGATGGCGCTACAGGACCTGAACTTCGACCCGGACCCCCGCTACTTGAGCGGTATTTATATGGTGTTCAGCGGGGCGACCCTCGACCACCCTGATACGTTCTTCAAGAGCTCCGACCCGGATTCCGAAACAACGGCGGGCGGCAAGGGCTGGGCCGCGCGTCCGCATCCCGATGGCGCCGCGGTGGCGCCGGACATTCACGCCATCTACGTCAGTCCGGACAACCTCGGGCGCATTGTCGCAAGTACGGACCGCGGCAACTACATGAGCTTCGATCTTGGAATTTCTTGGGACGACTTCAATGGTGGCTTCAAGAACACCCAAGTCTGCGACGTCGCGCTCGGCGACTCTTTGATCGTGGCCAGCCGCGACGCTGGCGTACTCGCATCCGTCGACGGCGGCGCGTCGTGGGCCACCAAGAATGAAGGGCTCGATGCGACCGACATCACTGCGATCGCGGTCGACCCCGAGAATCCAGTCCGCGTCATCGCCGCGCAAGCCAACGGCGCGTTCCAGGTCTCGGTGGATGGCGGGGAATCCTGGACGCCCGCCGCCGCAGGACAGCTGGAGCTCGTCACCGCGATTCGCTTCGCGGACGGCGGCGCGGTGTTTGCGCTCGATGACGGCCGCAATGGCGTATTCCGGAGTGTTGATTCCGGACAAACCTGGAACTTCAGCGCATCCGGCATGCCGGCCGACGCCGGGCTCAGCGATCAGATGCACCTCGCCGTTGCCAACGCGAACGTCCTGTATGTGGGCACCGGTGCGGGCGTGTACCGCAGCACCGACGGCGGCATCACGTTCTCGTCGGCGCACGGTGGACTCGGTGAAATGCTGGTGACCGCACTCGCGGTCGATCCACGCGACGCGGACCGCTTGTATGCGGCATTCGACGACGGCATGTCGTACTTGTCTGATGACGGCGGCGATTCGTGGGCTGCGGCGTGGGTCGACAGTGGCGCTGCGACCGACGCACGTGCGATCACGATTGATGTCGCAGACCCGGACCGCATGTTGGTCGCAACCGATGCTGGGGTCTTCGGTTCCATCGATGCCGGTGCAAGCTGGCACGAAATCAGCGACGGCTTTGTCACCGCTGACAACCAGATGGTCGTCGTGGACCGCCTGCTTTTCGATGATGTCACTACGGGACGGTATATCCTGGTCGCAGACAAGATCCTACAGATGTACTCGGGTGCCATTGCGGTCGATTTGGTCGCATCGGCGACGAGCACCGAGTCTAGCGTAGAGGTTGGCGATACGGTGACGGTCGAATATGCGCTCGCCAACATCGCCGGATTCGACGCAACCGGCGCGAAGCTCGTGATTTCTGTGCCATCAAATCTGACGGCGTCCGACGCTTCCCTCGACAGCGGTGTTTGCACCGGGTCGTCATCGATTACCTGTACGGTCGACTCGCTGGCGGTGAATGGGCCGATCGGCGGGACGGTGACGCTCACCGGTGTCGCCGAAGGCGATGCCGGCATTACGGTCACAGGCTCGGCGAATCAGCGGGAGAACACCCCGTCGGACAACGCAATAGCGCTGACCATCGCTGTCAAGCGTGCGCCAGAGCCAGAGCCGGAACCGGAACCGGAACCGGAACCGGAACCGGAACCGGAGCCGGAACCGGAGCCGGAGCCGACACCGGAGCCGACACCGGAGCCGACGCCGGAGCCGACGCCGGAGCCGACGCCGGAGCCGACGCCCGAGCCGACGCCCGAGCCGACGCCCGAGCCGACGCCTGAGCCGGAGCCGGAGCCGGAGCCGGAGCCGGAGCCGACACCAGAGCCGACACCAGAGCCGGAACCGGAGCCTGCGCCGGAGCCGAGAGGTGGTGGCGGCAATGGCGGGCTGTCGTGGTTGCTCGGCGTCGCTGCGATTTGGCTGCTGCGTCGCAAGGGCTATGCTATGTAGCATGCTGCGAACCCTGATGTTGGTTCTGACGCTGTCGCCGGTGGTGGTTTCCGCCGGCGACAGCGCCTTTTCGGGGACGGTCGCCATAGCATCCACCGGCATTGACCGACCCTACCCTGAGACGCACACCGATCACTCACTCGCGCCCGTCGTGCTGGGTCGGTGGCGCAACCTCTATTTCGAGGGCAACCGCGTATCGGTTGGCTTGCACCAGGGGGACGGTTGGTCGCTTGCGGCACTCGCGCAGCTGCGCATGCACCAGTACACGGATGATCGTGATCGCTCACTTGACGCGGGTGCGGTCATCACGGCGCCGATTGGCCGCTTCATGTTGCAGGCAGCTGCGATGCACGACGTCAGTGGAGCGCACGGCGGCGCCGAATACGAGTTCCGCGCGTTCACGACGTGGACGCGAGGCTTGTTGACACTCGTGCCGGCTGTCGCCGTGCAGCGACAGGATGATGACCTCGCGGGATATTATTTCGGTGTCCCCGCGATGACGAGCCACCAGTATGAAGCGCTCGCGATTTTGGCGGTGAACGACGCCTGGGTACTCGTGGGCTCACTGCGTCACATCGACCACGGCGCTGCGGGCATCGGGAACACGACGGCTTGGGCCGTCGGTATAGGGCGGCGTTTTTGAGTCAGTTCGGTAGGCCACGCACCGCGACGGAGGTATTCAAGTAAAATCGCGCCATGAGCGACAACGAGCATCGACAAGATCATGGACTCGCCGTCGACGAGGCGCGGCCGGCCACGAAGCGGCCACCGTTGTACAAGGTTGTCCTGCTGAACGACGACTACACGCCGATGGAATTCGTGGTTGAAGTGCTGGAACGGTTTTTCCGCATGGACCGCGGCAAGGCAACGCAGGTCATGCTGCATGTACATACCCGCGGCAAGGGTGTGTGTGGGCTTTTCACATACGACATCGCCGAAACCAAAGTCGCGCTCGTCAATCAATATTCGCGCGACCACCAGCACCCCCTGTTGTGCACGATGGAGGAGGCCTGACGTGTTGAGCCGTGAACTCGAGTTCTGCTTGTCGCAGGCGTTCCGAGAAGCCCGCGAGCGCCGCCATGAATTCATGACGGTCGAGCACTTATTGCTCGCGCTGCTCGATACGCCGCAAATCGTGGATTTGCTTCGCTCATGCGGCGCAGACATCACGGCTCTGCACGGCGAGCTCCGCGCCTTCATCGACGAAGTGACGCCGACGCTCACGCCGGACGAAGACGGCGACATCCAACCGACATTGGGATTCCAGCGTGTCCTGCAACGCGCCGTGCACCACGTGCAAAACGCCGACAAGCGTGAAGTCACGCCATTGAACGTACTCGTAGCGATTTTCGCTGAGAAGGAATCGCACGCGGTGTACCTGCTTGGCCGACAACATGTGACGCGTCTGGACGTCGTCAATTACATCTCGCACGGCCTTGCCCCGCTCGAGGATGAGAATCCCCAACCGCAGGCCGAAGCCGAAGACGAGGATGACACGGGTCGGTCGGGTACGCGCACCGCACTCGAGGCGTACACGACGGATCTCAATGCGCGTGCGCGCGAGGGTAAAATCGACCCGTTGATCGGGCGCGCGGCCGAGTTACAGCGCACCGTCGAAATTCTGTGTCGTCGCCGCAAGAACAATCCGCTGTTCGTCGGCGAGGCGGGAGTCGGCAAGACCGCGCTTGCCGAAGGCCTTGCTCGGCGAATCGTCGACAAGGAGGTGCCGGAGTTACTGTCCGACGCGACGGTGTATTCCCTCGACCTGGGCACGCTGATTGCAGGTACGAAATATCGCGGTGACTTCGAGAAGCGCCTGAAGGCCGTGCTCGCGGAATTGCAACGCCAGCCGCACTCGGTGCTGTTCATCGACGAGATCCATACGATCATCGGCGCCGGCGCCGCGTCCGGCGGTGTGATGGACGCGTCGAACCTGATCAAGCCGATGCTCGCAAACGGCGAGCTGCGGTGCATCGGCTCGACGACCTATCAGGAATATCGCGGCGTCTTCGAGAAGGACCGTGCGCTCGCGCGTCGGTTCCAGAAAATCGATGTCGTCGAACCGACCGTCGAGGAAACCGTCGACATCCTGAAGGGCCTGCGCACCCGTTTTGAGGAGCACCACGGCGTCAAGTACCCAGTCAAGGTATTGCGCGCTGCGACCGAACTGTCCGCCCGTCACATCACCGACCGGTTCCTGCCGGATAAGGCGATCGACGTCATCGATGAGGCCGGTGCGAGTATGCGCTTGCGCCCCGAGAGCAAGAAACGCAAGTCGTTGTCCGTCGCCGACATCGAAGACGTCGTCGCGCGCATCGCACGCATTCCTGCCCGTCAGGTGAATACGTCCGACAAGGAAGTGTTACGCACCCTGGATCGGGATCTGAAGCTCGTGATCTATGGCCAAGACCCCGCAGTCGACACGCTCGTATCGGCGATTCGCATGGCGCGCTCGGGTCTCGGCAATCCGGACAAGCCTATTGGCTCGTTTCTGTTCGCCGGCCCGACAGGCGTCGGCAAGACCGAAGTCACGCGCCAGCTCTCTAAGGCGCTCGGTATCGAGTTGTTGCGCTTCGACATGTCCGAATACATGGAGCGCCACACGGTGTCGCGGTTGATCGGCGCGCCGCCAGGTTACGTCGGCTTCGACCAGGGCGGCTTGCTCACGGACGCGGTGCTCAAGCACCCCCACGCAGTCGTGCTGCTCGACGAAATCGAGAAGGCACATCCGGAAGTGTTCAACATCCTGTTGCAGGTGATGGACCACGGCACGCTCACGGACAGTAACGGACGCAAGGCCGACTTCCGTAACGTGATTATCGTGATGACCACGAACGCCGGCGCGCAGGATATGAGTCGCGCATCGATTGGGTTCACGCAGCAGGACCACGCGGCGGATACGATGGAGGCGATCAAGCGCGGCTTCTCACCAGAGTTCCGAAACCGGCTCGATGCGGTGATCCAATTCGGTCCGCTTGACGAGCGCACGATTGGCAGCGTCACAGAGAAGTTCCTCATCGAACTCGAGGCACAGCTCGCGGAGAAGAGTGTCGAAATCGAAGTCGATGACGACGCGCGCAAGTGGCTCGCCGAACACGGCTACGACGCGAAGATGGGTGCGCGGCCGATGGCTCGTGTCATCCAGGAGCACATCCGTCGGCCGCTGGCCGAGGAGCTGCTGTTCGGCAAACTCGCGAAGGGCGGTGTCGTCCGCGTCGGCGCGGACGCAGCGGGCCTCACGCTCGAAATCGAATCGAACGTCGCCGAGGTCTGAGTCTCTCCGAAGCCGCGGCTTAGGACATGGCTCTCTTGGCTCGTGAGGCCAAAGTGCCATGGCAACCTTGAGAGGCCGGCAACCAATGACTTTGGCCAATCTCGCCGCGAGAGATGTCCACGCGCGGCTTGGCCGGGCCAACTGCGCGAACCTGGCGACGGGCATCTCGCGAGGCGAGATGGAAGTCGGAGTGTGACTTCCCGCGAGCCGAGCGAGCCATGCCCGGCGTCAGAGGTAGCGCGTCAGAGGTTGAAAGGGAGGTCAGCGACCGCGGAAAGTGATGCGGCCCTTGCTCAAATCGTAGGGGGTCAGCTGCACGGTGACACGGTCGCCGGTCAGTATGCGGATGTAGTGCTTGCGCATCTTGCCCGATATATGCGCGGTCACAACGTGGCCGTTGTCCAGCGTAACGCGGAACATGGTATTCGGCAGGGTCTCGCTGACCGTGCCTTCCATTTCGATGTGGTCTTCTTTCGCCATCCGGCGCGGATTCTGCACGAGTTGGGCCGATTATTCAAGGTAAAGTCCAGCGTCCGACGCGGTCGGGCGGCATCACGAGCCCCTTCAGCACTGATAAGAATGCCGACCGCGCGCACGTCATTCCGCCCAGGCGTTCGAGATGCGGGTTCGGTAATTGTCCGTCGATCAGCGCAAAATCGCGCCGGCGTAAGTACGATGCCAGCGTCACGAACCCGGCCTTCGATGCATCGGTCACACGCGAGAACATGGACTCGCCGAAAAACACACGTCCGAGCGCGATGCCGTACAGACCGCCGACCAGCGCGCCACTCTGCCAGACTTCGACGGAGTGCGCGTAGCCGTCGTGGTGCAGTTCTGTGTACACCGCTCGCATCTCCGGTGTGATCCACGTTTCGTCGCTGACGGTACGCGGCGCGGCGCACGCCGTGATGACCTGTGCGAATACGCAATCCAGCGAAAACGTGAACTCCTTGCGTGCCAGCCGCTTGCGCAGGCTGCGCGAGACATGGACAGCGCAATTCGGGAACACCATGCGTGGGTCGGGGTTCCACCACAGTACCGGTTGACCGGGCATGTACCACGGAAACACGCCGCGTCGGTACTCGGCGATCAGGCGCGCGGGCGTGAGGTCACCGCCGACGGCGACGAGCCCGTCGGGCAGCGTCGCCATCAGGCCGGGTCCCCGCGGTGATAAGGCCGGTGACGGGCAGCAGCAGCTAGGTAGCGCTTCGTGAAGTCGCGTTCGCGTCGGCACCAATCGTCGACCGGCGCGCGCAGGGCCGAGTCCGCGATCCAGTGTGCGGACCGTGTGCGAACCGGGTCGAAACCGCGCGCAAGTTTGTGCTCCCCCTGTGCGCCGGGTTCGAAACGCAACAGGCCGCGCTCGATGCAATACTCGATTCCTTGGTAGTAGCACAATTCGAAGTGCAGACCGGGCACCTCCTCACAGGCGCCCCAGTAGCGGCCGTACAACGCGTCGGTGGACTGAACGCATAACGCACACGCAACGGGTTCGTCACCGTTCCATGCGACGAAAGCCTGCATCGCGTCGCCGAGTTGGGTGCCGAGCGCGCGAAATGCCGCCGCATTGAGATACGGCGTACTTCCACGCAGATAGAAGCTGCGTGCAGTCAGCGCATGCAGTGCGTCCCACAGCGCGTGGTCCACGGTACTCCCCGGGTGGCGTCGCAGTGTGAGGCCCGATTGTGCGACTTGGCGCCGTTCGCGGCGCACTTCCTTGCGCTTGGCCGAGCGGAAGCGGGCGAGGAAGTCATCGAAGTCGCGGAAGCCGTCGTTGTGCCAATGGAACTGGCAATCCTCGCGCAAGATGAAATTGCGTGCGGCCAGCCGATCGGCGATCGCGTCATCGATGAACAGTAGGTGCAGCGAAGAGAGTGATTCGTCGGCGACGCGCGCGAGCGCCGCGTCGATCAGCGAGTCAGCAATGCCGATCTCCTCCGCACCCGGGTGGGTCAGCAGGGTCGGCGCGCCGACGGGCGAGAACGGCACGGCTGCCACCAGTTTCGGATAGTAGTTGCGGCCGGCCTGCTGCCAAGCATCCGCCCACGCCCAGTCGAACACGAACTCACCGAACGAATCGTGCTTCGCGAACAGGGGAAGGGCACCAATGAGCTGCCCGTCGGCTTCGAGCGTCAGGTGGCGCGGCATCCAGCCCGTACCGGTACCGACGCAGCCCGAATCTTCGAGCGCAGCATGAAACGCATGACTCGCGAACGGGTTGTCCGCGCCGGTGAGCGCCTGCCAGCCGTCGGCCGGCACGTCATGGATCGAATGGAGTTCTGCGACCCTCAGGGTCCGATGCCCGCCAGTGCGTCGAGGTAACGCTCGGCGTCGAGCGCGGCCATGCAGCCCGTTCCCGCCGACGTCACTGCTTGCCGATAGACATGGTCCATCACGTCGCCAGCGGCAAACACGCCGGGAATCGACGTCGATGTCGCGTCGCCGTCGCGCCCGCCCTTGGTCACGATGTAGCCGCCCTCCATTTCGAGCTGACCCTCGAACAACTGCGTGTTCGGAGAATGGCCGATGGCGATGAACACGCCCTGCAGGTCGATGTCCTTCGTCCCGCCGTCCTTGACCGATTTGATGCGCATGCCGGTGACGCCGGAGTCGTCGCCGAGGACTTCATCGAGCGTATGGTCCCAGAGGATTTTCACGTTGCCGGCTGCGGCCTTGCCCGCAAGCTTCTCCGCGAGAATTTTCTCGGCGCGGAAGCGGTCGCGCCGATGCACGACGGTGACTTCGGACGCGATGTTGGACAGATACAGCGCCTCCTCGACCGCCGTGTTACCGCCGCCGATGACCGCGACCGGCTGCTGACGGTAGAAGAATCCGTCGCAAGTCGCACACGCCGAGACGCCGCGACCCTTGTATGCCTCCTCGGACGGAAGGCCCAAGTACTTGGCAGATGCGCCGGTCGCGATGATTAACGCGTCGCAGGTGTACTCGCCGGCATCGCCGACGAGCCGGAACGGCTTCGCGTTGAGGTCCGCGGTGTGGATGTGGTCGATGATGATTTCAGTGTCGAAGCGCTCCGCGTGCGCGCGCATGCGCTCCATCAGCGCGGGGCCCTGCAGGCCCTCGACATCGCCGGGCCAGTTGTCGACGTCCGTGGTTGTTGTGAGCTGTCCACCCTGTTCTAGGCCGGTAATGAGTACCGGCTTGAGGTTGCCGCGCGCGGCGTACACCGCGGCGGTATATCCCGCGGGCCCTGAACCGAGAATCAGGAGCCGACAATGGCGGGAGGAAGGCTGGTTACTCATGTATAATTCTCCGGATTTTTACGAGCGCGCAAGTCTAACATTCCCACCCCAGGAGGCAGTATGCGTATCGGCATTCCCCGCGAGTTGAAACCGCTTGAGGGCCGCGTCGGCTTGACGCCTGCTGCCTGTGCGGGGCTCGTGCGCGAAGGGCACCAGCTGTTCATCGAGAGCGGCGCAGGGTTGCTGAGCGGCTACGACGATACGCAGTACCACCAGGTCGGCGTCGAAATCGTGCCCGACCACGAGTCGGCGTTCAAGTCGGCCGAAATGGTCGTCAAGGTGAAGGAGCCGATCGCGGAGGACCTCAAGTACCTGCGGCGTGACCACCTCCTGTTCTGCTACCTGCACCTCGCCGCAGAGCCAGAGCTCACGAAGGCGCTCCAGAAAATCGGCCTGACCGCGGTCGCGTTCGAAACGGTCGAGGTCAACGGCCTGCTGCCGCTACTCGCGCCGATGTCGGACATCGCGGGCCGCCTGTCGGTCCAGGTCGCGACGCACCTGCTGCACCAGCCGCAGGGCGGCAAGGGCATCCTGCTCGGCGGCATCCCGGCCGCGAAGCGCGGCAAAGTCGTCATCATCGGTGCCGGCGTCGCGGGCTTCAACGCCGCGGTCGTCGCAGCGGGGATGGGCGCGGAAGTGACTGTGTTCGATATCAACCGAGACCGGCTCGTGCAAGCACGCGCGCTCGGCAACAATGTGACGGGTCTATATCCGCACCCGTCGGACATCGCCGACGCGGTGCGCCAGGCCGACATCGTCATCGGCGCGGTGCTCGTCACCGGCGCGAAGGCGCCGAAGCTCGTGACTGCAGAAATGGTTCGCTCGATGGAGCAGGGCTCGGTCATCGTCGACATCGCGATCGATCAGGGCGGCTGCATCGAGACCGCACGGCCGACGACTTACGATGACCCCACCTACGTGTGGGAGGGCATTACGCATTTCACCGTCACGCACATGCCCGGCGCCGTTCCGCGCACCGCTTCGCAGGCGCTATCCGCTGCAATCGCGCCCTATGCGTCGCGCCTCGCGGCGGGCGGCTGGGAAGACTTCGCTCCGCTCGCGAGTGGAGTGAACGTGCGCGATGGCAAAGTCATCCACCCGGCGTTATTGAACAACTGAGTGGCGCAAGCGACCCGCAAGAAGGCGTCGACCGTGGCCGGGGTGTTCGGCGCGCACATCAGCCGCGGCCTGCGCGAAGGGGCGCTTTTTGTGTTCAGCGCCACGGCGTTGTATCTGCTGCTCGCGCTGTTCACTTACGACGCGGCCGATCCGGGCTGGTCGCGCAGCGGTACGACGCTCGACGTGGTCAATGCGGGCGGCCGTTTCGGCGCGTGGTTCGCGGACGTGTTTCTTTACCTGTTCGGCTACGTCGCATACCTCGTGCCGATCATGCTCGCGTATGCAGGTTGGCTTTTGTTCGTCGGCCGCAATCCCGACGCGCGTCAGGACCGTGCGACGCTGATAGCGCGGGCCGTCGGATTCGTACTCACCGTCATGATCGGGACCGGTCTCGCCGGACTGCACTTTGTGGTCGACAACGGCGATCTCCCGCTCGTCGCCGCCGGCGGTGTGCTCGGCAATGTCGTTGGCGACCTGTTCGTGAGCCTGTTCAGCTTCGTCGGCGCCACGCTGCTCCTGCTCGCGCTGTTTCTCGCGGGCATCACGCTGTTCACGAGCCTCTCGTGGCTCGCGCTCGTCGACGCTGTCGGTCGACTCACACTCGATGGGACCGAGCGCGCACGCAACCGGTGGTACCGTGTGAAGGCGTGGCTCGTCACGCGTCGCGCGAAGCAGGACCGCGTGTCGGCGGTGAAAGTCGAGCAGGCGCGCGTGGAGAAGCGCACGCCAGTGCGCATAGAGCCTGTCATCAAACAGCTTGAGCCGAGCGTACGTTCGCAGAAGGAGCGCCAAGTACCGTTGTTCGAAACCAGCGGGCCGGGTGAGTTGCCGTCGTTGTCTCTGCTCGATCCGGCGCCCGAGCACAAGGCGGGCTATTCGGAATCGTCGCTCGAAGCGATGTCGCGCCTCGTCGAAATGAAGTTGCGCGACTTCGGTATTGAAGTCGAGGTTGTTGCGGTGCACCCGGGTCCGGTGATTACGCGCTTCGAACTACAGCCTGCAGCGGGCGTGAAAGTCAGCCAGATATCGAACCTCGCGAAGGACCTCGCTCGCTCGCTCGCAGCAATCAGCGTGCGCGTCGTAGAGGTCATTCCCGGCAAGCCGACGGTGGGCCTCGAACTCCCGAACGAAGTGCGTGAGCTCGTCGCGTTGTCGGAGATCCTGAACTCGAAGGAATACGACGCGGAGCACTCGGCCTTGACGCTTGCGCTCGGCAAGGACATCAGTGGCTACCCGGTCGTCGCGGATCTCGGCCGCATGCCGCACTTGCTTGTTGCCGGTACGACGGGCTCGGGGAAGTCGGTGGCAATCAACGCGATGGTACTGAGCCTGCTTTACAAGGCGACCCCAGACCAGGTGCGCCTGATCATGATCGACCCGAAAATGCTCGAGCTCAGCGTGTATGAGGGCATTCCGCATCTGCTGGCGCCGGTGGTGACGGACATGAAGGAAGCCGCGAATGCGCTGCGCTGGGCGGTTGCCGAGATGGACCGCCGCTACAAGCTGATGTCGGCGCTGGGTGTGCGCAACATCGCGGGATTCAATCGTAAGCTGAAAGAGGGTGCCGCGAAGGGCGAGCCCGTTCGTGATCCGCTGTACAAGGCACCGCCGTTCCCGCTCGATGAGGACGCGCCGCAGCCAGTGGCGCCCGAATTGGAAGCACTGCCTTACATCGTCGTGATTGTCGATGAACTTGCCGACATGATGATGGTCGTAGGTAAGAAGGTCGAGGAGCTGATTGCGCGGCTCGCGCAGAAGGCGCGCGCCGCCGGTATCCACTTGATTCTCGCGACGCAGCGTCCGTCGGTCGACGTGATCACGGGGCTCATCAAGGCGAACATCCCGACCCGCATCGCGTTCCAGGTGTCGTCGCGCATCGATTCGCGCACGATCCTCGACCAGCAGGGCGCGGAGCAGCTGCTCGGCCACGGCGACATGCTTTACCTGCCGCCGGGCACCGCGGTACCCCAGCGCGTTCATGGCGCGTTTGTGTCGGACGCCGAAGTGCACCGTGTCGCGAACGACCTGCGCCGTCAGGGTGAGCCGTCGTACATCGAGGAGATTCTCGAGGGTCCGTCGGCGGCCGTTGGCGGCGACCCGCTCGCCTTTGGTGGCGATGAGGGGGGCGAGCAGGACGAGCTCTACGACCAAGCTGTGCGCATCGTGACCGAGAGTCGCAAAGCGTCGATTTCCGGCGTGCAACGTCGACTCAAGATCGGCTACAACCGCGCCGCGCGGATGATCGAGGAAATGGAGGCCGCGGGCATCGTTGGGCCCGTGCAATCGAACGGCATGCGCGAAGTGCTCGCGCCGCCGCCGCCGAAGGATTGAGGCCGAGGAATTTTATGAACGTCGCACAAACGCTGGTGGCTTGCTGTTTAATCGCGGCGCAGAGCGCCGCTCCCACATCGGCTGCGGCCGTAGCGGGTGCCGGGCACTTGGATGCATTCCTGGACCAGGTCCAGAGCTTGCGCGCGGACTTCGTGCAGACGGTGACTGATTCACAGGGTGTCGAGCTGCAGCAAGTATCGGGCACGCTCGCCGTGCGCCGACCGGGTCGGTTTCGCTGGGATTACCGGGAGCCCTCGCGGCAGGTCATTGTCGCCGATGGCAAACAGGTATGGATGTATGACGAGGAACTCGCGCAGGTTACGGTGCGGCCACTGGACAGCACGCTTGCGTCGACGCCGGCGATGCTGCTGTCCGGCGGCCGCGCGCTGCACGAGCATGCGGCCATTGCCGAGCTTGGCGAGCGCGACGGCCTCGTGTGGGTGGAGGTCGTGCCACATGTGCAGGACTCCGACTTCGAGGCGGTGCGTATCGGTTTTGATGCCGGGCAGCTCGCGGCGATGGAACTTGTCGACAGCTTTGGTCAGACGATCCGTATGTCATTTGCGAATCTTGTGCGTAACCCGCGCATCGACGACGCGGTTTTTGAGTTTGAAGCACCGGCGGGTGTCGACGTCATCGGCACCGACGACCGCTGATGCCAGCGTGGCTGGAACCGCGGCCTCTGCAGCGGCGGTCGCTTTGGCTCGCCGGCGGCTGGCTACTGGTGTGCGTGGTGATAGCCCTTAGCCTGTGGCCGCGCCTGCCACGCGTGGATATCGGGTTTGAGCACCTCGACAAGATCGGCCACGGGGCGGCGTACGCGGCGCTCATGGCCTGGTTCGGCTTCATCTACCAACGCCACTCCCATGCAATCATCTTCGGCCTGCTGGTATCCCTGGGTATCGCGCTCGAGGGCGCACAATACGCGCTGGGTTACCGGATGTTCGAACTCCTGGATGTCGGGGCGAACACCGTCGGTATCGCGGTTGGCCTGCTATTCGTTCGGGCGCTGTTCTTCCGCCGATGAGCACGGTCGACAGCCGGCCGCTCGCGGATCGGATGCGGCCGCGCTCGCTCGGCGAGTTCATCGGCCAACAACACCTGCTGGCAGATGGCAAGCCGCTGCGCGCGGCGGCCGAGGGCCGCAGCCTGCACTCGATGGTGTTATGGGGGCCGCCCGGCACCGGCAAGACAACGCTCGCACGTATGTTCGCGCACGTGTACGACGCGGAGTTCATCCCACTGTCGGCGGTCCTCGCAGGCGTCAAGGATGTACGAAGCGCGGTCGACCACGCGCGCATGATCAAGTCCGCTTCCGGCAAGCCGACGATCCTGTTCCTTGACGAGGTGCATCGTTTCAACAAGGCACAGCAGGACGCATTTCTCCCGTTCGTCGAGGACGGCACGCTCGTGTTCATCGGTGCGACCACGGAGAACCCCAGCTTCGAGCTGAACTCCGCGCTGTTGTCGCGCGCTCGGACCTACGTGCTGAAGCGCCTCGAGCTCGCCGACCTCGAGGCGATCATAGACCAAGCACTTGCAGATTCTGATCGTGGGCTCGGGGCTATGACGGTCAATCTCGGCGACGATCAGCGTGCGACACTCGCCCACTCGGCCGACGGCGATGCGCGCCGCGCACTGAACCTGCTTGAGCTCGCAACCGACCTCGCCGAGGACGGGTTTGTCACCGACACCGTTGTCGACGATGTCATCGCGGGCGGGCTACGGCGTTTCGACAAGCAGGGGGAAGCGTTCTACGATCAGATTTCCGCGCTGCACAAGTCGGTGCGCGGCTCGAATCCTGACGCCGCGCTGTATTGGCTTGCTCGCATGCTAGACGGTGGCGTCGACCCGCTATATGTCGCGCGCCGCGTCGCCCGCATGGCATCGGAGGATATCGGCAATGCGGATCCGCGCGCGCTCGCGCTCGCGCTCGACGCGTGGGACGTGCAGGAGCGACTTGGCAGCCCCGAGGGCGAACTTGCCATCGCACAAGCCGTCGTTTACCTGGCCGTCGCGGCCAAGTCGAACGCAGTCTATACGGCCTTCAGCGCTGCGAAGGCCGACGTGCGCAAACACGGCTCGCTCGAAGTCCCGCTGAAGCTCCGAAACGCCCCGACGAAGCTGATGAAATCGCTCGACTACGGCAAAGGCTACCGCTACGCGCATGACGAACCCGGCGGCATCGCGGCCGGCGAAACGTATTTCCCGGACGACATGGGCGAGCAGGTCTATTATCATCCGGTGCCGCGCGGGCTCGAAATCAGAATCCGTGAGAAGCTCGACGAGATACGGGGGAAGAAATGATCGACATCAAGACGCTCCGCGCCGACCTCGACGGGGTCGTTGCGCGTCTCGCGCGACGCGGCTATGCGTTCCCGGCAGACGCATTCAGCGCGCTCGAAGCGAAGCGCAAAGAACTGCAAACGCGAACGCAGGCACTGCAGAACGAACGTAACACGCGCTCGAAGGCGATTGGCGTCGCGAAAGCGAAGGGCGAGGACGCCGCACCGTTGCTCGCCGAGGTCGCCGGCCTCGGCGACGAGTTGAAGCACTGCGAACAGGAATTGGGTGCGCTCCAGTACCAGCTCGACGAGCTGCTACTTGCGGTTCCGAATCTGTTGCACGACTCCGTGACCGACGGTCGCGACGAATCCGCGAACGTCGAGATTCGCACGTGGGGTACACCGCGCGAATTCGATTTCGAGCCGCGCGACCACGTCGACCTCGGCGCTTCTGGTGGCATGGACTTCGAAGCGGCCGCGCGGCTGTCCGGCGCACGCTTCGTGGTCCTCAAGGATGGTCTCGCGCGGCTGCACCGCGCACTCGCTCAGTTCATGCTTGACCTGCATACGCGTGAACACGGCTACGAGGAATGTTACGTGCCGTATCTCGTCGGTCCCCACGCACTCATCGGCACCGGTCAGTTACCGAAGTTTGTTGACGATCAGTTCCGCATTGAGGGCGAGCGCGCGCTGTACCTCGTTCCGACCGCGGAGGTACCGCTCACGAATCTCGCGCGCGAACAGATTCTCGACGCGGATGCGCTGCCACGTCTGCTCGTCGCGCACACACCGTGTTTCCGCGCGGAAGCGGGCGCGCACGGTAAGGACACGCGCGGCATGATCCGTCAGCACCAGTTCGACAAGGTCGAGCTCGTTCAGCTCGTGAAGCCTGCGGAGTCGTATGCAGCATTGGAGCAGCTCACTGCGCACGCTGAACGCGTAATGCAATTGCTCGAATTACCATACCGTGTCGTCGCGCTGTGTGCTGGCGACATCGGTTTCGCCGCCGCCAAGACCTATGACATTGAAGTCTGGATGCCTGCGCAGGATCGCTACCGGGAAATCTCCTCGTGCAGCAACTGCGAGGAATTCCAAGCTCGCCGTATGCAAGCGCGCTGGCGCAATCCCGAGACCGGCAAGCCCGAACTGCTGCACACGCTCAACGGCTCCGGGGTCGCGGTCGGTCGCGCGCTGGTGGCTGTAATGGAGAACTACCAGCAAGCCGATGGGACGATTGTGGTGCCGACCGTGTTGCAGCCGTATATGGGTGGCGCGTCGGTCGTTGGCCAGCCCGTGCGATAATTCGAAGGCGGGCCCGAACGCAGTGAGGGCGAGGCCCAGGGACGGGCCGAGCAAAACCGGCAGTAAACATTTACCGGAGAGGTGGCCGAGTGGTTGAAGGCACCGGTCTTGACCAGATTGCAGGAGCAATCTGGGACCGCCGAAGGCGGGCCCGAACGCAGTGAGGGCGAGGCCCAGGGACGGGCCGAGCAAAAC
>JBBEAN010000008.1:307293-318362 GCA_040882865.1 Gammaproteobacteria bacterium | reverse complement strand
CGGCAGTAAACATTTACCGGAGAGGTGGCCGAGTGGTTGAAGGCACCGGTCTTGAAAACCGGCAGGCCCTTGCGGGTCTCGTGGGTTCGAATCCCACCCTCTCCGCCATATCCTAGTACCAGCGTGATGCCGTTTTTCGTTCGGTAAACCGACTCCTTCCGCGCGGAAACTGATTTCGGCCGACACGAGCGAGCGGTGGCCGCTTGGACCCTCTCCGCCATTAAGGGAATCACCTGATTACGACTGGATGAGTCCCGGCCTATCCTCGGCTCATGTCTGGGCGCCACCTAGGAGCCGTGCTGTTGTATTTCGTCATTGCGGTCCTCATCGCGACGGCATTGGGCTCCATCGTGCAGACCCAATTCAACGCGACAGCGATCGCGGACCTGGGCTTCGACGTCGTGCTTCGCGACCGCATCGCGATGACGCTGCATGACCTGGGCGCTTTCACCCCCATCTACGGGCTCATGGTCGGCACCACATTGATGCTCGCGCTGCCCGTCGCTGTCCTCGCCGCGCGCTGGGTCGGCGGGTACTCGCTGTGGTTCCTCGCGGCAGGCGCCGTCGGCATTTTTGTAGCGTTCGTCGTTGCGAACGCGGTGTTGCCGATGCCGACCTTCATCGCCGCAACGCGCGGCATCGGCGGCATTCTTTCGATGATGTTCAGCGCCGCAGTCGGCGCGTGGGCCTTCGGGCGCATGCTCGCGCACCGGCGAACTATGCATGCTTAGAGCCGTCGCCGCGCTTGCGCTGTGCCTGCCGCTCGCCGCGGGCGCGCAGGGTGTCGCATACAAGGTCGAGACCGTTGCCGAGGGCCTTGAGTATCCATGGTCGCTCGCTTTCCTGCCGGACGGTGGATTGCTGGTCACTGAGCGCGCCGGTCGCCTGCGACTCATCGCACCCGGCGGCACGCTGATGGCGGAACCGGTGAGCGGCGTGCCTGTCGTGCACGCCTCGGGTCAGGCGGGTTTGTTCGAGATTGCGCTCGCGCCCGATTTTGAGCATAGCGGTACGGTGTACCTGTCCTACGCGTGCGGCGATGCGGCTGCGAACAATACCTGCCTCGCGCGCGGGCATTATGCGAACGGCGCAATTTCCAAGATGAATGTGATCTTTGAAGCGCAGCCAAAAAAACGCGGGAATGCCCATTATGGTGGCCGCATCGCATTCCTACCGGACGGCACCCTCGTGCTTACGCTCGGCGACGGCTTCGATTACCGCGAACAGGCTCAAGATACCGGTGATCATCTCGGGACAATCGTGCGGCTGAATCCGGACGGCTCGGTCCCGGCCGACAATCCCTTCGGCAACGAAATCTGGTCGTTCGGGCATCGTAACGTGCAGGGTATCGTGTTCGACGAGGAAAGCGGGCGTCTGATCGCGCACGAACACGGGCCGCGAGGTGGTGACGAGATCAACATCATCGAGCGTGGGCGCAATTACGGGTGGCCGGCCGCGACGTTCGGGGTCGATTACAATGGCGCGAGGATATCGCCGTACGATAGCTTGCCCGACACTGAAGCGCCGGTGCTCCATTGGAGCCCTTCAATCGCGCCTTCAGGAATGGCGATTTACCGCGGCGACCTGTTTCCGGAATGGAACGGCGACCTGCTCGTCTCTGCATTGATGGGTAGGGCTGTGTACCGCGTGCGCCTCTCGCGGGGCCGCGCGACGGAGGAGGACCGCATGTTCGAGCAGATGTCGGAGCGCATCCGGGACGTTCGTGTGGCGCCCGATGGCGCCGTATATCTGTTGACCGACAGCGCGGAGGGCCGGGTCCTGCGCGCCATCCCCGCGACGCGCCGTTGAGCGCGTTCGAGCGTTCCCCGCGAGTGTGAGCAACTACTCCGCGCTCGCGGCCAAGGGTCCGGTCGCGGATGCGATCGCGACCACGTGGTGGATCATGTTCTGGGGTGCGAGTGCCGTCCTGCTGCTCGTCATGGCGCTGCTCTTCTACGCGATGTATCGATCGAACAAGCCCAGGTTGCGCACACGCGCGTTCGTGTTCGGCGGCGGGCTCGTCTTCCCCGCAGTTACATTGGCTGCACTCCTGATCTATGGCACCGGCGTCGGCGAGCGCATTACCCGCTCAGCCGATTCGCCCTTGCGTGTTGAGGTCACCGGGCACCAGTGGTGGTGGGAAGTGCGCTATCCCGGGGAGCCCGCAGTCGTGACGGCGAACGAACTCCACGTGCCCGTCGGCGTGCCGGTCGAATTGACTCTCCACAGCTCTGACGTCATCCACAGCCTGTGGATTCCAAGCCTCGCCGGCAAGGTGGATTTGATTCCAGGACGCACGAACCTGCATCGCTTCGAAGCGTCCGAGGCCGGTCGTTTCGGCGGGCAATGCGCGGAGCTTTGCGGTGCTCAGCACGCGTTGATGAAACTCACCATCGTCGCACAGCCACAGGCCGAGTTCGACGCGTGGCGCGCCGCGCGCGCCACCACGCCCCCGGTCGACGTGGCCGGCGCGCGCGCGTTCGCCGACGCAGGCTGCGCGCTTTGCCACCGCGTCGCAGGCACCGATGCGGACGGGACCGACGGTCCGGACCTTACGCACCTCGCGGCGCGTGCGACGCTCGGCGCGGATACCGTGCCGAACGGTCCCGAGCATTTGCGTACGTGGCTCGCGTCCCATGGGGCCACGGTGAAGCCCGACAACACCGGCGCCGGCTACGCGCTTTCGGATCCGGCACTGGTCGAGGCGCTCGCGCGCTATCTGGAGCACTCGCGGTGACCGCTGCGGACGTCTACCGCGAGCAACTCGAACGCACCTGGTCGAACGCGCCGGGCTGGCGCGGACAACTGACCGCGGTCAATCATTCGACGATTGGACTCCGCTACATCGTCACGAGTCTCGCGTTCCTGCTCGCCGGCGGAATGCTCGCGATGTTCATGCGGCTCCAACTCGGCTGGTCGGACCAGAGCGTGCTCGACCACGAGACCTACAACCAGTTCGTGACCATGCATGGCACGACGATGATGTTCCTGTTCGCGATCCCGCTGCTTGAGGGTATCGCGCTTTATCTACTGCCGAAGATGATCGGCGCGCGCGACATGCCGTTCCCGCGGCTCACCGCGTTTGGTTACTGGTGTTATCTGTTCGGCGGCGTGTTCCTGTACACGAGTTTCGCGTTCGACGCGGCGCCCGCGTCAGGCTGGTTCATGTACACACCGCTTTCGAGCATCGAGTACACGCCGGGCCTCGGCTCGGACTTCTGGTTGCTTGGTATCACGCTCGCGGAGGTCGCTGCGGTCGGCGCGGCGGTCGAGATCATCGTCGCGGTATTGAAGAACCGCGCGCCCGGCATGGCGATCACGCAGATGCCGTTGTTCGCGTGGTACTTGCTGGTGACTGCGTTCATGATCGTGTTCGGCTTCCCGCCGCTCATTCTTGGTAGCGTGCTGCTCGAAATCGAGCGCGCGTTCGGATTCGCATTTTTCGACCCGGCGCGTGGCGGTGACCCGCTGCTCTGGCAGCACTTGTTCTGGTTGTTCGGCCACCCAGAGGTGTACATCATCTTCCTACCGGCTGCAGGCGTGGTGTCGACGGTATTGCCGGTGTTCGCACGTCGACCGATCGTCGCGTACACGTGGATCGTGCTTGCGCTGATCGGCACCGCATTTCTGAGCTTCGGCCTTTGGGTACACCACATGTTTACGGTCGGTATCCCGCTGCTCGCGCTGAGCTTCTTCTCAGCGGCGAGCATGGGCGTTGCGCTACCGATGGGCGTCCAGGTGTTCGCTTGGATCGCGACACTGTGGACCGGTAAGCCGTGGCTGCGTGCGCCGATGCGTTTCATCCTCGGCTTCTTCTTTATATTCGTACTCGGAGGCCTGACCGGCGTCATGGTCGCGCTCGTACCGTTCGACTGGCAGGTCCACGACACACATTTCATCGTCGCGCACCTTCACTACGTTCTCATCGGCGGAATGCTGTTCCCGTGCTTCGCCGCGGTGTATTACTGGCTGCCGCTGCTGTCGGGACGATTGCCCGACGAGGGGTTCAGTAAAGTCTCATTCTGGCTGTTGTTCCTCGGTTTCAACGCGACCTTCCTGCCGATGCACCTGACTGGGCTGCTCGGTTTACCACGCCGTGTCTATACCTACGGCGAGGCGTTCGGGCCGGCGATGCAATGGCTGAATCTCGTTTCGACCGCCGCCGGCTTCGTGTTCGCGCTCGGCGTCGTCGCGTTCATCGTGAGCGTCGTGCTCGGGTGGCGCCACGGCACGCGGGCGCCCGCGAACCCGTGGGGTGCGGCGACCCTGGAGTGGGCGATGCCGACGCCACCGCCCGTGTACAACTTCGTGAGCATTCCGACGATCGCGTCGCGCGACCCATTGTGGGATGAGCCTTTGCTGACCGAGCGGCTTGCCGAGGGGCAAGGCTTCCTGCGCGGCGCCCCCCGCGGGACGCGCGAGATGCTCGGCACGTCCATGCGCGCCGGTGCGCCGGAACTCGTCGTCGAGATTTCAGGGTCGACGTGGTTGCCGTTGGGGACCGCGATCGCGTTGTTCGCGGCGATCGTGATGTTCATGGTCAAGTGGTATTGGGTCTCAGGCGGCTTGCTGCTGGTCGTGCTGGCGCTCGTGCTCGCGTGGCTGTGGACCACCGGCGACCGCCTCCAGCGACGCGAAATCGACGCCGACCCACTCGTGTTGCCGACACAAGCCGGCAGCATCCATGCGCCGGGGCTCTGGGGCACCGCCGTTTTCGTGCTCGTCAGCGGTACGCTGCTGGCGTCGCTCGTGTTCGCGTATTTTTACCTTTGGCTCGACGCGGACGCATGGCCGCCGGTGGGCCAGGGGGCGTTGCCGATGGTTTTGGGCGGCGCGGCGCTCATTGCGCTGCTCGGCGCCGGGGCGTTGCTACATTGGCTGCGCGCAGCGGGGCTTGCGGCGGTTGCGCTCGCGGTGTATCTCGTGTGCGTGACGATTGCGCTCACTGGATTCGAGGCGTCGCCGCGCGAGCACGCGTACGCGTCGGTCGTCTCAGTATTGGTCGGCTTCCACGCGGTTCACGCTGGCATTGCGCTCATCATGTGCGTGTTCACGATGCTCAGGCCACTCGCTCTGCGGATCGCAGCCCTGTTCACGCACTATGTGGTGGGCGCCGGTGTGCTCATGCTGGCCGTCATTTACCTATTTCCGGCGGTGCAGTGATGCTCGCAGCGATCACCCCGATGATCACTTGGGCCGTGTATTTCGTCGTCGTGTACGCGGTGCAGGGCCTCGGCTGTGACCAGGCGTGGAATCGCAGCCTGTTGCTCGGCACGAACGCGCTGACGCTCACGCTCGTCGTGCTCACCGTCGCCGCGCTCGCACTCATTACATGGCAGGGCGCGCGCGCGTGGCCGCGCCGGTCCGGCTTTCAGGGTCGCGTTGCGTTCGCGCTCGCGGTGCTCGCTGTGCTCGCGACCGCATTCACCGGCATCCCCATCGTCATGCTCGAGCCATGCGTCGCATGAACCGCCCTCAGCAAACGCCCGCGCGCAGCACGGTCACGATCAAGTACCACCCCATCCACCCGATGCTGGTCGTATTTCCCGTGTCGTTCCTGCTGACGACCCCGCTCGTCGACGCGGTGTTCTGGTGGACAGGGAATCCGTTCTGGGCGGAAGTCGCGTTTTGGCTGGTTGCCGGCGGCGTGTTCGCCGGCATCGGTGCGGCGATTGTCGGACTCATCGATTTTGTCACAGTTGCCGAGGTGCGGCGCCACGCGGCGAGCTGGAGCCATATGATTGTTGCGATGACGTTGCTCGCGCTCGCCGCGGGAAATCTACGATTGCGCTGGGATGATGCCGCGGACTTGTTCCCGTGGGGATTTACGCTTTCGGTCGCAACGGCCGCGCTTGTGATGGTCGCGGCTTGGCTTGGCGGGACCCTTACATTCCGCCATCGGATTGGGGTGTATGAACACTCCACAGATTGAGGTCCACCGGTTTCGCGGCAGTCAACGCGGCAATTGCAAGGAAGAGCGCGAGTGGTACCCAAGTGAGCACGCGGTATGTGAATGGCCCATGGCGGCGGTCGCCTTCTTCGAGACGGTGCAGCACGAAGCCGAGGTACGCGTGCAGCAATACGACCGTGGCCACGAGCACGAGCTTCATCGGCAGCCACGCGCCCTCGAACCCGTAGACCAGAATCAGCGTCATTCCGAGCGTGACCGCGACCGCGGCCGCCGGCGTCATTACACCCTTGTAAAGGAGCCGTCCAAGCGATGCATTCGAAGTCGCGCCTCCGATAAAGACGCGCGGCAGGAATACAAGGCCCGCGAACCAGGTCGCGACCGCTGCGATGTGAAAAAACTTCAACCAGAAATACACCGGGTCCTCCTGATGCTTGCGTTGTTGCTCATGCCGACGTCGGCATCCGCGCACAGCCTGACGGCGGCCGACGCGTGGCTCGTCGTTCCATGGTTCACCATAGCGGCATTTTACGCATTCGGCATCGGGCGTTTATGGGCCCGTGCCGGCTTCGGTGCCGGCGCCGGAACAGCCGCTGCCGCCGCGTTTGCGTTCGGTTGGGTGGCGCTCGGCGCGGCGTTGTTGTCGCCGCTGGACTCGCTAGCGGACGCGTCGCTTTCTGCACATATGGCGCAGCATATGATTCTGCTGGCCGTCGTGCCGCCGCTCGTCGTGGCGGGAAAACCGGTGCCGGTGCTGCTCGGGATTTTTCCGCCGCGCGCAGCACGCTTCCTCGCGCGGCCCGCGCACTGGCGAGATTGGCCCACCGGGCTTGGCGCGGCGACGCTCGGGCAACTGATCGTGCTGTGGGGCTGGCACGCACCACTCGCACTGGAGTGGGCCGCACGCAGCGATGCCGTCCATTGGTTGATGCACGCGAGTTTCGTGGTGGCCGGATTCCTGTTCTGGTCCGCGCTGTGGCGTTCCGCCCGCGGGGGCATCGCAATCGCGGTGACGATGGGGCACATGGGGTTGCTTGCGGCGCTGATGACTTTCAGCCCGCGCCCTTGGTACGCCGCGTATCCTGACCTCGTCGACCAGCAACTCGCTGGCCTGATCATGTGGGTGCCCGGCGCCGTGCCGTATCTCGTCGGCGGCCTCGCGCTTGTGGCGCGGTGGCTGCGCCGAGGTAAGTTGGCGACCGAACATACAAGCCCGTCAAACGATTCCTAGGATGGACCCATGTCCTTCCCGGCCCGTCGACTCGACTCCATCCGCGCGCTCACGCACGAGCTCGCGCACGTCGCGCGACTGATTGACAAGCTGAGGGACATGCCGCCGGCGCCGTCGCGCGCGGTCGTCCTCAATCTGGTACTCGACCTCCACTCCGACGGGACCCGTCGTCTGAGAAACCTGCAGCAACAGGCGATGCAATGAATCTCGCGCCGGTCCAGGCCATCGAGGGCGACGTGCTGTATGACGGATTCATCCTTTATCCGTACCGCGAGGCACCGCTACGCCGCCAGCGTCGCTGGACATTCGGGGCGCTGTATCCGCGCGCTTATGCGCAGCAGCGCGATGCCCGACTTTGCAGTCAGCAGGTGCAATGCCTGATCCGTGGCGGCGAAGCAACGACGGTCGAAATCCGCACCTGTTTCTTGCAACTCACGGACCGGCAGCCGGGCCGCCTCTCCAAGCCGGTCACGACGCTCCCGCGCTTCAAAGACCCGGATTTCATACCCGCCGAGCGGATCGAGATCGGGGGAGAAACACACCATCACTGGCAGGAGGCGCTGGAGCGCGAAGTTCACCTGCCCGCCGCATCACTCGCTGAGCTCTCCGGCGCCGGCGTGCGCCAGCGGTTCGATTATGACGACGAGCGCTCGTTCGAGGGCCTGCGAGACCCGTCGGGGCGCATCGCTGCGGTGTTGTTAAGGACACGTGAGCGACTGACCGGCGACATCAGCGCGTACTCGCAACGCATCGGAGATGGCCTATACCGCGTGACCGTCCGGGTCGAGAACCTGACGCCGCTCAGCAGTGCTTCCCGCTGGGATGATGATCTGGCTGCACGACACTCGCTCGCATCCGCGCACACTGCGCTGTCGGTCTCGGACGGTCGCCTCGTCTCGCTGATCGAGCCGCCGGCCGAGTACGCGATAGCCGCCGCCGGGTGCGTGAACAAGGGCTGCTTTCCCGTCCTTGTCGGTGATCGTTCGCGCTGCGACACACTTCTCGCGTCACCGGTGATCCTGTACGATTTTCCGCATGCCGCGTGGTAAAGGTTCCTGGTTCACGCGCCTCGCGATGCATGCGTCGCACGGCGCCGGTCGGCCGGCCGCGTTCATCATCGCCGCGCTCGTCATCGCAGCCTGGGCCTTCACCGGCCCGATTTACGGTTTCAGCGACCGTTGGATGTGGGTAATCCACACTGCAACGTCGATTGCGACTTTCCTACTGGTGTTCCTGCTCCACAACAGCGAATCGCGCAACACCGAGGCGATTCAGATTAAGCTTGACGAGTTGATCCGCGTCATCGACGACACGCGTAAAGGCGTGCTCGACCTCGAATCGCTCGACCAGAGTCAACTTGACGAGATCCACGAGCGTTATGAGCGGCTCGGACGTTGGAACAAGAACGCAAACGACACATAGGAGAAGACCATGCGCCTTATCATCGGAATCACTGCGCTGACGCTCGCTATCCCGGCGTTCGCGGGTGACGGCATCACGGTCACCATGCACTCGGTCGACCGGGAGGGTGTCGGCGACGCCGTCGGCGAGGTCGAGATTACACACAACAAGCATGGCTTGGTGATCACGCCAGCGCTTGAAGGGCTGCCGCTAGGTCTGCACGGCTTTCACCTACACGAGCATGCGAGTTGTGCGCCGCTGGAGAAAGCAGGAAAGGTCACGCCTGCGGGTGCGGCCGGCGGCCATTACGACCCAGAAGGCTCGGGCGAGCACGGCACGCCGTGGGGCGATGGTCACCGCGGCGACTTGCCTGCACTGTTCGTGGACGCGAATGGAAACGCCGAGTACCCGGTGCTCGCGCCGCGGTTGAACCTCAAGGACCTCGACGGCCGCGCGCTGATGGTACATGCGGGCGGCGACAACCATTCCGATCACCCCGAAGCGCTTGGTGGAGGGGGTGCGCGCATCTACTGCGGCGTGATCGAAAAATAGAATCGCGGCGCGGAGCGCCGCTCCCACCTGATGCAACCAGCGACGGTATCTGTCCCGGCATGCACACGGGACATAGACACCCACCGATACTCAGGCGATGCGCACCGCGCTCGCACTCGTCCTACTTTGCTTCAGCACCGTCGCGGCCGCCGACTGGCGCGCCGAGGTCTTGCGGCTCGCGTTCGCCAGCGACGCGGACTCTGCGGTCGCGCTCGCCGAGGCGGAGCGCACGCCGTGGCTTGCGCCGCACATTGCGCGTATTCTGCGCCCGCCCGATGCTTACCTCGGTTGGGTGCTGACGCCGACCCACGCGGTCGCATACCTTGCGGGCGACGAACCGGCAGTTCGCGTACTGCCGCTACCGGATTCATTCGGCGCCGATGTCCGTGAACTGGCGGGTGGGTTGCGTGCGCACGGCCCTACGCCTCAAGAAGCCATTCAGCGCGTACGCGCAGCGCTGTTCGAGCCGATCGCCGACTGGCTGGTCGAACATCCGGCGTGGGTTTTCGCGCCGGACGGCGTGCTCGCGTCGCTGCCATGGCCACTGATTTCGGAGTTCCCGGTCGTACTCGCAGTGTCGGAGCGGGGTGCGGCGCTGTCGTCGCACCGCGCGGTGCGCGCCCGCGACCGCCCACCGACGCTGCTTGCCTACGCACGCACCGCGCTCCCTGCAGCGCGCGCGGAAATCGAGCTCGCTGCCCGCGCTCTCGGTGGCGACGCCACGCTACTGTCCGGGCCGGGTGCGCTCGACGTGTTACGCGCTGCCGCGTACGACGGCACCCTGTCCGCGGCGCGTTTTATTCTGGTCGCCGCGCACGCGGAGGTCCGCGACGGCGCAATCGTGCTCGAGCTCGGGGCCGGTGCCGACGCGCGCTATGCGCCATCCGACACGGTGCACCTGCAGTTCGGTGCGGAGCTCGTGGTGCTTTCGGCGTGCGAAACAGCGGTTGGCGCGCGTTTCGCCCACGCGGCAATTTTTGCCGGGGTGGGGCAGACGCTGCTCACCCAATGGCGCATTGATGATGCGGCGAGCGCGCAATTTGTCGCGGCGCTGTTCACTGCGCTCGGGCGCGGCACCCCGGTGCATACCGCGCTGACAGAGACGCAACTCGCGTTCGCGGGCGGTCACCATGGCGCCCGCTACGCGCATCCGTATTACTGGGCCGGATGGGTATTGTGGGGCGGGTTATAATCCGGGGTATGGATTCTTTGGCCAAGTTCATTGCTGCCCTCGTCAGCATCATCGTGCTCGCCGCGAGCCTGTTCGTCGGTGCAGTCGTCGCACTCGTCGTTCTTGGCTTCGTCGCCATCGGCTGGGCGGTCTTCGCGTTCCGGCTTTGGCGGGCGCGCAGGCGCGTGCGTAGCGCCGAGGCGAAGTCCCCGTCAACGACGACTGTCGATGGGGATTACCGTGTCGTGCACGATTCGCGGGACGATCGGGATTGAGCAGCGAAGCCTACCGGCAGGCCTTGCGCCGACGGCCGCTGTTCACGCCGCTGTACGCGAGCGTCGCACTGCTGACCGCGGGCGTGCTCGTCCTCGGCTGGATCGGCTACGGGCTGTGGCAGCCGCCGGGAACGGTGATCGTGGTGCGACACACGGAGAAGGCGCCGGGTAGCGGCGACGATCCCACCTTGTCCGATGCGGGCATCGCGAGGGCCCAACGCGTCGCGACCGTATTGGCGGCCGCGGGCGTGGACGCCATCTATGCAACCCAATACCGTCGAACCGTGGAGACCGCGACGCCGCTTGCCGAACGCTTGTCCCTGCCGCTGCACGTCTACGATGCGGGCGGCACCCAAGGCCTGCTCGAGTCGCTCGATGATCGGCATCGTGCGGAGACCGTCGTGGTGGTGGGTCACAGCAACACGGTCCCGGAAATCGTCGAAGCGCTGTCGGGCGAGGACGTGGGACCCATCGGCGAAGAACGCTACGGGGACGTTTTCGTGGTCGTGGGGGGCCGGGGGGGGGGGGGGC
>JBBEAN010000008.1:193657-307283 GCA_040882865.1 Gammaproteobacteria bacterium | reverse complement strand
CGTGCGCCCACGTTGGGGGCGCGCGACTGTTACAAGACTATTTGTAGAATAACAATCACTTATAACACTTACTTCATGTCAAATAGAAGAAACTCTGTATCGCGCTCAGCGGTGATTTCCAGCTGACGCTCGTCCGTGACCGCCGCGCCGTCGCCTGCGCCGAGCGGCCTGCCGTTCAACGAAGCCTCCCCCCGAATTGACTGCAGCCACGCCCGTCGATCATTGCCGAGCGCGTGCGTCAGCGGGGTACCGGCGGAGAGTCGGGCGATATACAGACGCGCGTCCTGGTGGATGGCAATCGGCGCGCCGGCGCCGTCCGGCGCTGCGAGCAGGGCGAGTCCGTTGTCGGCCGCGCCGGCGGCAAGCTTCGTCTGACCGTAGCGCGGCCTGTGGCCGGCGGTATTGGGCAAAATCCAGATTTGCAGCAGATGCACGGAATCCGTTTCGGACGCGTTGTACTCGCTGTGCCGGACACCCGTGCCCGCCGCCATGTATTGGAGCTCGTCGGTGCCGATCACCGAGCCGTTGCCCATGCTGTCGCGATGGGCGAGCGCGCCGTCCACGATCCAAGTCAGGATTTCCATGTCTCGGTGCGAATGGGGCGGGAAGCCGCCGCCACCCGCGATATGGTCCTCGTTGATGACGCGCAGTGGCCCGAAACCCATATGTGCTGGATCATGGTACTCCGCGAACGAGAATGAGTAGCGTGTCTGCAGCCAGCCGTAATCGCCACGGCCGCGCTCGTCGCCGCGCCGGATTTCGATCACTGGCCGGCCATCGCCTTCAGCGTGATGCCGACGAGGTACGCGGCATAAGTGCCGGTCACGTAGCCGATCGAACCCATGATGACGCCGACCGGCGCGAGGTTGGGATGGAACGCGGACGCGACGACCGGCGTCGACGCCGCGGCGCCGATGTTGGCCTGGGAACCGACCGCGAAATAAAACAGCGGGGCCTTCAGGAGCTTCGCGGCGGTGAACAACACCACGATGTGCACCAGCATCCAGATGACGCCGAGTACCAGTAGCCACGGCACTTCGACCAGCGCGCGCAGGTCCATCTGCAGGCCGATGCTCGCGATCAGGAAGTACAGCATGACCGAGCCAAGTGCCGACGCGCCCGCGCCTTCAAGGCGCCTCAGTTTCGTGAAACTCAGCAACAGGCCGGCCGTGGTTGCGCTCAGTACGAGCCACAGGAACGACGAGTTGAGATTCAGCTGCGTCGACCAGGCGAACTGGCCCCAGAATGCGGCAATCGGGCCCGCGACTGCGTGCGCGATTGCGACCACGCCGAAAGCGATCCCGACCATCACCATCAGGTCGGTCAGCGTCGTCACGCGTCCATGCTCGGCGTGGAATGCCTCAATCCGGCGCGTAATCTCCTTGATTGCCGAGGTGTCTGCGCCAGTGCGTCGGTCGATTGCGTCCGCGCGCGCTGCGAGGAACAAGAGCGTTGCCATCCAAAGGTTCGCAACGGCGACGTCGACGACCGCGAACTGCCCGAACGTGTCCGCGTCGACGTTGAAGACCTCGCGCATCGCGACCATGTTCGCGCCGCCGCCGATCCAGCTGCCCGCGAGCGCCGCCATGCCCGCCCAGGTGTCGCCCTCCATGGTCGGCGGGTGGATGATGCCCATCGCGAGGAACGCAACGACCGCACCGAGCATCACACCGAGCGTGCCGGCGAACAGCACCGCAATCATTTTCGGCCCGAGCTTCATGAGCCCGCGTACGTCGACCGACAAGGTCAACAGGACCAGCGCCGCCGGCAGCAGCGCGTCACGCGAAATCGGCGCGTACAGCGGCGTCGTATGACCGTCGACGAGGCCAAAAGTGTTGTACAACGCCGGGATGAAGTAGCACAGCAGCAGCGCGGGTACATAGCTGTAGAACTTCTTCAGGAACGGCGTCGGCCCCGACGCGGTCCAGAAGATGAGTCCAAGCGTCGCGGCGATGAGGCCGATGACGACAAAATCGTTGGTAATCAGCGGAGTCGTTTCCATCCGGCGAGGATAGCCCAGAAGTGGACCGTATCGCACCCCGGGGTTATCGTCGGTGGACCAGGGCTGGACGGGGTATGCAATGTTGGACCGGCAGCCGACGCTTCAAGGCGAGCTCGTCAAGCTGCGACCACTGCGGACCGATGACTTCGACGCGTTGTGCGCGGTCGCCGCCGACCCGTTGATCTGGGCGCAGCATCCGGAGAACGATCGCTGGCGGGAGCCGGTATTCCGGCGCTTCTTCGCCGAAGCGATGGCCTCGGGCGGCGCGCTCGCCGTCATCGAGCGTGCGAGCGGGGCGGTCATCGGCTCGTCGCGGTATCACGACCACGAACCTGAGAACAGCGTCGTCGAAATCGGCTGGAGCTTCCTCGCGCGCCGCTTCTGGGGCGGCCGCTACAACGGCGAGATGAAGCGGCTGATGCTCGACCATGCGTTCAAGTCCGTCGACCGCGTCATCTTCGTGATCGGCGCCGACAACGGTCGCTCCCGGTGCGCGGTCGAAAGAATCGGAGCGACCTTCGCCGGCGATGCACCCGAATCGGTCTATGGCCCGTGCCGCGTGATTTATCAGATGACCCGGGTGGCGCGAACGCTCGTTTACTACAACCAGCGCGCGGACGAGTTCTGGCGCGGCACGCGTGACCACGACGTCACGCAAAATATCGACGCGCTGCTGCGTCACAGTAATGGTCGGCCGCCGCTGGACATACTCGATTTCGGTTGTGGACCGGGGCGCGATCTCGTGACCTTCCGCGCGCTCGGCCACACCCCGGTCGGCCTAGACGGCTCTGCAGCGCTGGCAGCGCTCGCGCGCAGTCACAGCGGTTGCGAGGTCTGGGAGCAGGACTTCCTTGCACTGCGGCTACCGCCGAATCGCTTCGACGGCGTCTTCGCGAACGCGTCGCTGTTCCATGTGCCGAGTGCGGACCTGCCGCGCGTGTTGCGCGCGCTGCATGCGACGCTCAAGCCGCGCGGTGTATTGTTCAGCTCGAATCCGCACGGCAACGACGATGAAGGCTGGAACGGCGACCGTTACGGCGTTTACCACCGCCCCGAAACATGGCGTGCGTTCGTCGAGTCAGCGGGGTTCACCGAAATCGAGCACTACTACCGTCCGACGGGGCTCGCGCGCGAGCACCAGCCGTGGCTCGCAACCGTCTGGCGGCGGGCGTAGTCAGTCCCAACGGTTGTCCCGTGTCTTGACCGTGCCATCTTCGACGATGACGGGGAATACCGAAGTCGGCTCATACGCGGGTGGCGTCAACGCCTGGCCGGTCTTGATGCAGAAGCGTGAGCCGTGACGCGGGCAGATGACCTCGCAGCCCTCGACTGCGCCACCCGTGAGTTCGGCGCCGTCGTGCGTGCACACGTCCTCTAGCGCGAAGAACTCACCATCGACATTGAACACCGCGATGAAGGTTCCGTGATCCTCAACGACGGCGTAGCCGCCGGGCGGGATTGAATCGGCCGGACCGACCTCGACCCAGTCCATCAGTACATGCCCAGCGCGAGCTTCGCAGTATCCGACATCATCGTGCGGTCCCACGGCGGATCGAACGTAAGCGCCACTGTCGTGTCTGTCACGTTCGGCACGGACGCGACTTTCTGCTCGACGTCCTGCTTGATGTACTCGCCCATGCCGCAGCCCGGGGCCGTGAGCGTCATCGTGACGTCGACGCGGTTGCCGCCCTCGTCGGTCGGGGTGACTTTCATCTCGTAGATGAGGCCGAGTTCGACGATGTCGACGGGGATTTCCGGGTCGTACACGGTCTTCAACTGCGCCCATACCGCGTTCTCGTCGACTGGCCCATCGGCGGTCTTCGGTTCCGAGGCCGTCGATTCGACCTCGAGGCCGAGCGCATCCGCGTCCTGCCCATCGATGCGGGCGAGGTTGCCGTTCACGAACACGGTGAACGTGCCGCCGAGCGCCTGGGTGATCGTGACCTCGGTGCCGCCCGGGATGCGAACGGGCGTGCCGGCCGGGATCAGCACCGCGTCGGTGTCGCGCTCGAGGACGATGGGTTCTCGCGTGTTCAGCATTGCATCACTCCGTTTTCACCGCTTTGTGCTCGCCGTGCAGCGCGCCGACGAGCGTGTGCCACGCGAGCGTCGCGCACTTGATGCGCGACGGATACTCACGTACGCCGGCGAGTACGGTGAGCTTGCCTTCCAGCGCGGCCTCGCTCGCACCCGTCAATAGGTCATGCACCTGCTCGAACAATCGCTCGGCTTCCGCGACCGGTTTGCCCTTCAGCGCTTCGGTCATCAGCGAAGCCGACGCGACCGAGATCGCGCAGCCCGAACCCTCGAACGCGACGTCGGCGATGGTGTCGCCATCCCGCTTCACGTACACCGTGAGCCGGTCGCCGCACAACGGGTTGAAGCCCTCGAGCGTCTGGTCCGGCCGTTCGATTCGTCGGAAGTTCCGCGGCGACCGGTTGTGGTCGACGATGACTTCCTGGTAGAGCTGGCGCAGGTCCATCAGGCGAATACCGCGTGCACACGAGCGAGCGCGGCCACCAGGGCGTTGACGTCGTCGTGCGTGTTGTACAGCGCGAGCGACGCGCGCGCCGTCGCCGGAACGCCGAAGAACTCCATCACCGGCATCGCGCAGTGGTGACCGGTGCGGATCGCGACGCCCTCGGCGTCGACGATCGTACCGATGTCGTGCGGATGGATGCCGTCGAGCACGAATGAAAGCACCGCTGCCTTGTGTTTCGCGGTGCCGATGAACTTCAGACCCGGTACGGTCGTCAGCGCATCGGTCGCATAGGCGAGCAGATCGGCCTCGTACGCGGCAACGGCGTCCATACCGATTGCCCCGAGGTAATCGACCGCGGCGCCGAGCCCGATTGCGCCGGCGATGTTCGGCGTGCCGGCCTCGAACTTGTACGGCAGCTCGTTCCACTCTGAACCGGTGAAGCGCACGGTACGGATCATGTCGCCACCGCCTTGCCACGGCGGCATCGCGTCGAGCAACGATTCTCGCGCCCAAAGGCAACCGATGCCGGTCGGGCCGAACATCTTGTGGCCCGAGAATGCGTAGAAATCACAGCCGAGCGCCTGCACGTCGACCGGGGTGTGCGGCAGCGCCTGCGCGCCGTCGACGAGCACGGGCACGCCGCGCGCCTTTGCCGCCGCGACGATGCGCGCGACCGGGTTCACCGTGCCGAGTGCGTTTGACACATGGCCGACCGCGAGGAGTCGAGTTTTTTCAGACAGCAGTGCATCGAGGTCGTCGAGCACGAGCTCGCCCGCGTCGTTCATCGGCAGCATCCGCACCGTCGCGCCGGTCCGCGCGGCGACCAACTGCCACGGCACGATGTTCGAGTGGTGCTCGAGCTGGCTCACGAGGATTTCATCGCCGGGCTGGAGCTGGGGGCGCAGGTACGCCTGCGCGACGAGGTTGATCGCTTCTGTCGTGCCACGCACGAACACGAGCTCGCGCCGGCTTTGCGCATTGATGAACGCGGCGATGCGGTCGCGCGCGCCTTCGTAGGCAGCGGTCGCGCGTTCGGAGAGCGCGTGCACGCCGCGGTGCACGTTCGCGTTGTCGAAGCGGTAGTAGTGGTCAAGCGCCTCGATGACTGCGAACGGCTTTTGCGTGGTCGCGGCGCTGTCGAGGTACACGAGCGGTTCGCCGCGCACGGCCTGCGCGAGCGCCGGGAAATCCGCGCGCCACGCGTTCATCGGAATGCCTCGATCTTCGCGGCATCGGGCATCCGCGCGAGCACCGCGGCCTCGACTTCCGCGCGCACGTTTGCCTGCGGTACGCGTGCGAGCACGGTGTCCGCGAAGGCCCACACCAGCACGCGGCGCGCCTCGTCCTCCCCGATGCCGCGTGTACGCAGGTAGAACAGCGCGGATTCGTCGAGTTTGCCGACCGTCGCGCCGTGCGACGCTTTCACATCGTCGGCATATATCTCGAGCTCTGGCTTCGTATCCGCTTCAGCCTGCTCGGACAGGAGCAGGTTCGCGTTGTACTGCCGCGCATCGCTACGGTCGGCGCCCTCGTTGATGCGAACTTTGCCGTTGAACACCGAGCGACCGCCGCGGTCGACGACCGCTCGATAGTGCTCGTCACTCGTCGTGTCGGCGACCGCGTGCTCAATACGGGTATGCGTATCGATGTGCTGGCGCAGACCGGCGAGGTGCAGCCCGTACAAGCCGCAATGCGCGCCGCGCCCGGCGAGCACGACGTCGATGTCTGCACGCGCGAGCGAACCGCCGAGGTGTACGGCGTGGCTCATGAAAGATGCGTCCTGCGCGACGGTCGCGTACACGCCGCTGGCAACGGTCGCGCGTATGGCCGCACGCTGCACCGCGAGGTGAGTCAGCTGTGCGCCGCGCTCGAGGTCCACTTCGATTGCGAGGTTCAGAAAATCGTCGGCGTCGCCGAGTGCGACATGGCGCTCGATGACGGTTGCACGCGCGTTCGCACCGAGCCGCACCGCGACTTGCGGGTACGCTGCGATGCGGTCCGGGTGTTGGGACGCGACGAACAGCAGTTCGAGGGTGCCGGCATCGGTGTCCGCGGGGACGTCGATGGTGATGCATTCGCTTGCGAGCGCGGCATTCATGCGGCGGAGCGCGTTGGCTTGCGCGGGCGCGGTGTGAGGGGCTTCGCGGCGCAAAGGCGCCGCTCCAACAATGCCGGACCCATCGCCGGCGAGTTGTCCGTCGACGAACAGGAGGCGAGGGCCGTACGGAGCGGGCAGGGCGGCCGTGTCGACGGCGGTCGGTGCCGGGTCCGCGTACTCGCGACGCGCGACGGTCTGGAACGAGGTGTACTTGAACGCCTCGTCGCCGGGACGCGGCAGCAGGTCGGCCAGTGCGTTCATGCGGGCTTGACGACCCAGTCGTAACCTCGCGCCTCAAGTTCCTTCGCGAGTTCGGCCGGTCCGGATTTGATGATGCGGCCCGCGGACAGAACGTGCACGAAATCCGGCTTCACGTAATCGAGCAGGCGCTGGTAGTGCGTGACGAGCACCATCGCGCGCTCGGGGTTCCGCAGCGCGTTGATGCCGCCCGCGACTACGCGCAGCGCGTCGATGTCGAGGCCCGAGTCGGTCTCGTCGAGGATCGCGAGCGTCGGCTCGAGCACCGCCATCTGGAAAATCTCATTGCGCTTCTTCTCGCCGCCTGAAAAGCCCTCGTTGATCGAGCGCGACAGCAGCGACTCATCGAGCTCAACCGACTTCATGCGGTCCTTGGCGAGGGTGAGGAAATCCATCGCGTCGAGCTCGGGCTCGCCACGGTGACGGCGCACCGCGTTCACGGCGGCCTTCAGGAAATAGACGTTGTTCACGCCGGGGATTTCGACCGGGTACTGGAACGCGAGGAATACGCCCTCGCGCGCGCGCTCCTCGGGCGCCATGTCGAGCAGGTCCTTGCCCTGATAGGTCGCGCTGCCGCCGATGACCTCGTAACCGGGGCGGCCGGCGAGCACGTGCGCGAGCGTGCTCTTTCCCGAGCCGTTCGGACCCATGATCGCGTGGACTTCGCCGGCGGCAACCTCAAGGTCGAGACCGTTGAGGATGTCCTTGCCGTCGACACGGACTTTCAAGTTTTTGATGCTTAGCATTGATCTACCTTATCCATCGCGGCGCAAAGGCGCCGCTCCTACATTTCCTGTTAGTTGTGGGAGCGGCGCCTTCGCGCCGCGATTTAGCTAGCCCACCGCACCTTCGAGTGAGACCCCGAGCAGCTTCTGCGCCTCGACCGCGAATTCCATCGGGAGCTCGCGGAACACGTCCTTGCAGAAGCCATTCACGATCATATTCACCGCGTCCTCCTCAGAGATGCCGCGTTGGCGGCAGTAGAACAGTTGGTCGTCGCTGATTTTCGACGTCGACGCCTCGTGTTCGACAATTGCATCCGGCGTCTTCACCTCGATGTACGGGAAGGTGTGCGCGCCGCAGCGCTTTCCGATCAGGAGCGAGTCGCACTGGGTGAAATTGCGTGCCCCCGTCGCGCTCGGCAATACCTTCACGAGGCCGCGATACGCATTCTGACCGCGGCCCGCGGAGATGCCCTTCGACACGATGCTGCTCTTCGTGTCCTTGCCGATGTGGACCATCTTCGTGCCGGTGTCTGCCTGCTGGCAGTTGTTCGTGAGCGCGACCGAGTAGAACTCACCGACCGAATGGTCGCCGGTCAAGATGCAGCTCGGGTATTTCCAGGTAATTGCGGACCCGGTCTCGACCTGTGTCCATGAGATGCGCGAACGCTTGCCGCGGCACTCGCCGCGCTTCGTCACGAAGTTGTAGATGCCGCCGACGCCGTTCTCGTCGCCCGGGTACCAGTTCTGGACCGTCGAGTACTTGATGTACGCATCATCGAGTGCGACGAGCTCGACGACCGCCGCGTGCAACTGGTTCTCGTCGCGCATCGGCGCGGTGCAGCCCTCAAGGTAGCTTACCGTCGCCCCTTCCTCGGCGATGATCAGTGTGCGCTCGAACTGGCCTGTGTTCATCGCATTGATGCGGAAGTAGGTCGACAGTTCCATCGGGCAGCGCACGCCCTTCGGCACGAACACGAACGAGCCGTCGGTGAAGACCGCGGAGTTCAGCGCCGCGTAGAAGTTGTCGCCGGTCGGCACCACGCTGCCGAGGTACTGGCGCACGATGTCCGGGTAGTCGCGCACCGCATCCGAGAAAGGACAGAAGATGACGCCCGCTTCCTTGAGCTTCGCCTTGAACGTGGTGGCGACCGACACGGAATCGAACACCGCGTCGACCGCGACGCCCGCGAGCATCTCCTGCTCGCGCAGAGGGATGCCGAGCTTCGCGTAGGTCTCGAGGAGCTTCGGGTCGACCTCGTCGAGGCTTTTCGGCGCGTCCTTCTTCGACTTCGGCGCCGAGTAGTACGAGATCGACTGGTAATCGATCGGCGTGAACGACACGTGCGCCCACTTCGGCTCGCGCATCGTGAGCCAATGGCGATACGCGCCGAGGCGCCAGTCGAGCAACCACGCGGGCTCGTTCTTCTTCGCCGAAATGACGCGAATCACGTCCTCGGACAGGCCGGGCGGGACGGTGTCGGATTCGATGTCGGTCGAGAAGCCCGCCGCGTACTCGCGGCCGACCAGTTTCTCGACGTCCTGGTTACGGGTGGACATGGCGTTTCCGTAAGTCGAGTAGGGGGATGGTCATCGGCCGAGCGAGTTCCGCAAGGCTCACGCCTTCGAGCGCGCGCCGGATGCCGATGTTGATCTGTTGCCAATTGCTGCCGACCGAGCAGTCGGCTTGGATTGTGCAGTTGCTGTGGCCGGTCGAGCACTCGGTCAACGCGACCGGGCCTTCGATCGCGTCGATGATGTCGACCGCCGAAATCCGCTCGGGTGGCCGGGCGAGCGAATACCCGCCGTGCGCGCCGCGCAGCGAGTCGAGAAGGCCCGCACGGCCCAGGGCCTTGAGGAGTTTGGCGACGGTCGGAGCCGCGACGCTCGTCAGCTCGGCGAGCTCGGGCGCGGTGAAGCGCTTGTCCGGCGTACGCGCCATCTGCGCGAGCACGACGGTGCCGTAATCGGTCAGCTTGCTCATCCTCAGCATAGCGGACCATTTTAGTCCTATTTGAGTTAAATTTGAACCTTACCCCGCAGAATATCCACGAACATCCGCCAATCCCCGGCGAAGCTGTAGAACGGGTGCTTGAAGGTCGCGGGCTTGTTGCGCTCGTATTTGAAGTGCCCGACCCACGCGAACGCGTAGCCGGAAACCAGTGCGCCGAGCAGCCACCACGCGTTCCAAGTCGAGAACGCGAGCCCGATGAAGATCAGCGCGACCCACGAGCCCGCGAAGTGCAGCCGACGGCACGTCCGATCCTGGTGCTCGGACAGGTAATAGGGGTAGAACTCAGCAAAAGAGTGGAAGCGCGCGTCCATCCGCGCATGGTAACCTCCGCGCCGCGATGAGTACCACAGCGGACACCCAGCGAAGCGGAATGGCCTACGGCCTCGGCGCGTTCCTGTTTTGGGGCTTCGCGCCGTTGTACTTCAAGGCGGTCGACCACGTCCCGGCGATGGAACTCCTCGGCCACCGCATTGTGTGGGCTATTCCGTTGCTCGCGGGCATGGTCTGGCTCCAGCGTGCATGGCGACCGATGGACCGGCGCGCGTTCGGCCTGCTGCTCATCAGCGCGGCCCTGATTGGCATCAACTGGCTGTTCTACATCATCGCAATCAACACCGACCGGGTACTCGAAGCCGCGCTCGGCTACTACATCAACCCGCTGGTCTCCGTCGTCCTCGGCATGCTTTTTCTGGGTGAGCGCATGCGCCCGTTCCAGTGGGTCGCGGTCGCGCTCGCCGCTGCGGGCACGACTTGGATGGCGGTCGCTGCGGGTGGCGTGCCTTGGCTCGCGCTGATCCTCGCATTCAGCTTCGGCTTCTATGGCCTCGTGCGGAAGATGGTTCGTGTCGAGTCCCTGCAGGGCCTGTTCGTCGAGACGATCGTGCTCGCGCCGCTTGCGTATGGCTACGTCGTATGGCTCGGCGTGACCGGTGCCGGAAGTTTTCTTGCGGGCGGAGTCACGAACGACCTGTTGCTGTTCGCGGCCGGCATCGTCACGACGGTGCCGTTGTACTGGTTCACGCAGGGCGCGCGGCGATTGCCGCTCACGACGATCGGCTTCATGCAGTATCTCGCGCCGACCATCGGCTTCCTGCTCGCGGTATTCGTGTTCAAGGAGCCGTTCGGCACCGACAGGTTCGTCGCGTTCGGCTGCATCTGGGCGGCCGTCGCGCTTTACATGGGCGGCGTGTTCTGGGTGAACCGCCGCAGCGCCCACGCCGGGGTATAATTCACGCGTGTATACCATCATCGTAGCGGGTGCGCTGGTCGCGCTCGGAGCATTTATCGCAGGACTCGTTCTCTGGCAGCGCCGCCGTCGCTATGGCGCGCGGCTGCGTCGACTGCTCGTTCTACACAGCGACGCACGCATCCGCGACGTCGTTATTCCCGACGGAATCGACGGACACATCCAGATCGATAACGTGCTGCGCACCGCAGCCGGCTTTGTGATTGTCGACGTCGTGCGCGTATCGGGCGCCGTGTTTGGGAGCTCGACCATCGACGAGTGGACCGTGATGGCGGGCGGTCGCAGCCACAAGTTTCGGAACCCGGTGGCGCCGAACGATGCGCGCGTACTCGCCGTGCGTCAGCTCGTGCCGGGCGTGCCGGTGCACGGGCTCGTCGTGTTGCTCGGCAAGGTGAGCTTTCCGAAAGGCACCCCGGCGCGCACCGTCACGCTCGAGACGCTGCCCGCAACGCTCAGCGCGCTGCCACACATGCCCCCGGTCACGTCGGTGAACGTCGACGAGGCATGGTACGGGCTGTCCGCTAGCGCGGGCGCTGTTTGAAGTAATCCGCGAGCTGCTCGTACAGGGCCGGGTATTCGGCCCCGAACGCCCGCGGCACATCGAAGAACATCTCCACCGACACCGCAAAGAACTCAGCTGGGCTCTCGGCCGCGTACGGATCGAGCCAGGTATCGACGTCCGCGTCCACGCGTGCGACGAGGTCATCGTACGCGCGCTGGAACGCGGTCGCCCAGTCGGCGGGACGCTGGCCACGGTGCAATGGCGGCATGCCGTTCACCGCGCCGTCGAGCGCGTCGAGCTTGTGCGCAAACTCGTGCGCGACAACGTCGTAGCCGTCGCCTTGGCCGCTCGACGTAATGTCATGCCATGACAGCACCACCGGACCTTGCTCCCAGGCCTCGCCACTCAGCAAATCATCCGCCGTATGGACGATACCGGCGTCGTCGTGGTGCTCGCGGTTGCGGACCAGGAACTCGCCGGGGTACACAATCACTGACTTGAAGCCGTCGTAGTGGTCAAGGCCGAGCTCGAGCACCGGCCGGCACGCGAGCGCGGCGATGCGCACGCGCATTGCGTCGGTGAGTTCGAGGCCCTGAGCGGATTCGATGGTCTTCTCGTGCAAGAAAAGCAGCGAAAGCTCGCGCAGCCGTGCAAGTGGCTCGCCGTCCATACGCGCGAGCGACGGTACTGCGCGCAGCACGTCGTGCCACAGCGCATCCGGAATCGAATGACGCGCGAGGATGCGGCGGCGCCGCCGCCGGCGGAAGAAGTCGAACATATGGCAATATTACGGCATGGGACGCCTCATCAACGGAAAGTGGTCGACCGAGTGGTACGACACCAAATCCACTGGCGGTAAGTTCGTGCGCGAGGACGCGGGCTTCCGTGGTGGGGTCACACCCGCGACCGCCGGAGCAGGGCGCTATCATCTCTACGTGTCGCTCGCGTGCCCGTGGGCACACCGCACGCTGATCTTCCGCAAGCTGAAGCAGCTCGAGGACGCGATTTCGGTCTCCGTCGTCGATCCGTTCATGGGCGACGATGGCTGGACGTTCGCCGAGCCCGAAAGCGTCAACCACAAACGCTTCCTGCATGAAATTTACACGCTCGCTAAACCCGACTACACCGGCCGGGTCACCGTTCCCGTCCTATGGGACAAGCAAGAACAGACCATCGTCAGCAACGAATCCGCCGACATCATCCGCATGCTGAACAGTGGATTCAATGCGATTGGCGACGCGAGTCTCGACTTCTATCCCGAGCCGCTGCACGCCGAAATCGACGAGATCAACGCGCTCGTTTACGAGAATGTGAACAACGGTGTCTACAAATGTGGATTCGCGACCGAGCAGGCGGTTTACGAGACCGAGTTCAAGAAGCTATTCGATATGCTCGATACGCTCGACCGGCGACTGCTCGAGCGGCGCTTCCTGTGTGGCGACGCCGTCACCGAGGCCGATTGGCGGCTGTTCACGACGCTCATCCGCTTCGACGCGGTCTACCACGGTCACTTCAAGTGCAACCTTCGCCGCATCGCCGATTATCCTGGGCTGTCGCGCCTGACCGCCGAGCTGTACCAATACCCGGGCGTGGCGGCGACCGTTAACTTCGACCACATCAAACAGCACTACTACCGCAGCCACAAGACCATCAACCCGAACGGCATCGTGCCGGCCGGCCCGGCGGAGCCGTTCTGATCCGCGTGGTCGCAACTGCGCTCAGCATCGCGCTGGCGGCGTGCGTCCACGCGGAGGTGACCGGCATGAAAACACGCATCGAAACGACACAGTTCGATGAGACCGTCGCGTTCTACACCGAACTTGTCGGTCTCACGGTCATCGAGACTTGGGACGAGGGCGCCGACCGGGGCGCAATCCTCGGGCTTGGTGACTCCAAAAGCGGACAGGCCTTTCTTGAACTCGCGCCGACAGCGCTCCCCAAATCGAACAAATCGGTCAGCCTCCAATTCCGCGTCAGCGACATCGATGCGGTCGCCGAGCGCCTGCGCGACCGTTGGTCGTTCCGCGGACCGGAACAAAGGCCGTGGGGCAGCACCTACCTCTATCTGACCGACCCCGCGGGCGTGCGCGTCATTCTCTACGAGGGTGAACTTTGAGGACCCTCGTTTTTCTCGGCACGGTCAGGGACAGTTCTCCGCCGTCACCGCCGCGCCTCGGCCTACGGGTTGCGACGGCCTGCACACGATTCTTTGCAGAAAGCTACAAAGACCATTCGGTCGAGATGATCGACCCCCTCGATTTCGATCTGGGGGCGGTCTTCAAGCCGCACTTTTCCTATGCGGCCGGAAAGGCCCCGGCGCCATTGGACGCGCTCGCGCAGGCAATCAAAGAAGCCGACGCGTACATCATGGTGAGCCCAGAGTACAACCACTCCATGAGCCCGGCGCTCGCGCATCTGCTCAACCATTTCGGGAGCTCGCTTTACGCATACAAGCCGAGTGCGATCGTGTCGTACTCTGCGGGGCAGTGGGGCGGCGTGCGGGCGGCGGTCGCGATGCGGACGTTGCTGTCCGAGCTCGGATGCCTGCCCGTATCTGCGATGGTCCATGTGCCGAAAGCACATCAAGTGTTCAACGAAGACGGCACCTTGGCCACCGACGAGAGCGAAGCGCGGTGGAATCGCTACTTAGGAAGGGCGTTCACTCAGCTGGTCTGGTGGGCGACGGCGGCGCAGGCGCACCGCGCCATCTCGAATCCCCACGCACTGATCGAGGATTTCAAACGCGACCCATCGCAGCGCAACGCCCCTTAATCCAGCGGGCTCCGCACACCCGCGCCGCGGGCCGTTGATACTGCCACGTGTCGGCCCGCTGTCGGGTGATTGTCGGGAGATTGACGTAGCGGACTAGCCAGTGACGTACCGATACTGGTTCACGGGTACCTGGAGAGCACAAGGTGATTCTCAAACAATTACGGCTTAGCCGATATTTATCTCAAGAACAGCTGGCCCAAATGTCCGGACTCAATGTTAGGACTATTCAGCGGATTGAGAACGGGCACAACGCCAGCATAGAGTCACTCAAATGTCTCGCCTCGGTACTCGAAGTTGATATATCAACCTTGAACCAGGAGAACTTTATGGCTGACAAGACCTTATCCAGCTGGCGGGCCCTCCCGTTATGGCTAAAGATGTGGTTCGCACTCGGGACACTCAAGCTTCAGCCGTCCAGGGAATTGATAGCGAGAATTGAACTGTGGCTGCATGTATGTAGCTACCCGCTCCTTGTCTTCGGCCTTGTCAATGAACCGGCTTTGGCGGGTGGCGTCATCATGCTTACGCATGCGTATGTTTGCACATTGCTTAAATGGCAAGGAGACAAGTACGCAGTCTGGCCCGCGGCTCCAAGCGCCGCGGGCGCGTAACAATGCATTGGAGCGGAGGTTCGAATGGCAGAGCTTAAGACAAAACCGGGCAACACCAGCGTCGACGGGTTCCTCAATGCAATCACAGACGAGACGCGTCGGCAGGATTGCTTCACGGTCATGAGACTGATGAAGGCGGTCACAAGGTCGGAACCCCGGCTGTGGGGCGGCACAATGGTTGGCTTCGGTAGTTACCACTATAAGTACGAGAGCGGCAGGGAAGGCGATTGGTTTCTGACCGGGTTCGCGCCGCGCAAGCAGAACCTGACGCTTTACGTGATGGCCGGGTTTGACCGTTACCCGACGTTGCTGGCGAAGCTCGGAAAATACAAAACGGGCAAGTCGTGCCTGTACGTGAAGCGACTCGCCGACATCGACCTCGACGTGTTAAAAGACTTGGTGGCTGCGTCGGTGAAGCATATGAAGACAACCTATGCGTGAGGGTGGCTTTGATGAAGATTCGCCAGATTGCCGTGACGGTCGCCGACGTGGAAGCAGCCGTGTCGTTCTACCGCGACGCGCTCGGCCTTGAGTTCCTGTTCAGTGCAGGCGAAAACCTCGCCTTCCTCGACGCGGACGGCGTGCGCATCATGCTGACGACGCCGCAAGGGGCGGGCACGGTCGGCGCAAACTCGATCCTGTATTTTGGCGTGTCGGGTATAGAGTCGGCACACGCGGGTATCGTCGCACGCGGCGCTGTGGAAGAGCGGCCCCCGCAGCTTGCGGCGAAGATGCCGGACCATGAACTCTGGACGTCCTTCGTGCGCGATCCTGACGGGAACCTCGTCGGCTTGATGGAGGAACGGTAGATGGACTACGTCATAACGAACGGTAGTTATTTCGTCGGCTGGGGCATGCTGTCGCTGATCAATGCGGGTCTCGCGCAGAGCAAGGGCCGCAGCGGTCTCATCTGGTGGTTGCTGTCGTTGCTGCTCGGCCCGATCGCGACTTTTTTCATCGTCATCTTGGACCGAGTCGGACCGCGGGACTAAGCATCCCGGGTTAGAGCATGAACGACAGCACCATCGCCGTGCCAAGGAATGAGAAGAAGCCTGCGACATCGGTGATGGTCGTCTGGATGATCGATGACGCCGTGGCGGGGTCCTGACCGAATCGCGTCAGGATGATCGGAACGACCGCACCGGCGACGCCGGCAGTGAGCATTGAGATGACCATGGCGACGCCGATGATCAGCGCCAGCCCCAGGGTCTGGCTCCAGAGGTACACCGCGAGCCCGCAGGTCACCGCAAGCACGAGGCCGTTCACGAGGCCGACGAGTACTTCCTTGCCCAAGACCGAGCGCCATTGTCTGACGCCGATTTCCCGCAGGGCTAAACCGCGGATGGTCACCGCCAGCGCCTGAGCGCCGGCATTTCCGGACTGGCCTGCGACCACCGGCAACAGGATTGCGAGCGCCGTGAATTGCGCGATCAGGTTCTCGAAGAGCCCGACCACCGACGCGGCGAGGAACGCGGTCAACAGATTGATGTGGAGCCACGGTAATCGTCGTCTGATCGCGAAGCCGGGCATCGATAATGCGCGCTCCTCGGGGCTGACGCCGACCATCTTCTGAAGGTCGGCCGACGCCACTGCCTCGATCGCGTGGAACAGGTTGCGATAGCGAACCACGCCGAGAAAATGCCCTTCGACGTCCACCACGGGCACGGAGTCGCGCCGTGAACGCCCGAGCAATTCCACGAGCTCTTCGCGGCTGGTTTCCGGCGTCACCGGCTCCGGCACGGGTTGCACCAGCTCGCCGATCACCGAGTCATTGGGCGCCATCGCCAGATCCTGTATGTCTACGCGTCCGGACAAGCGCCCGTCGGGTGTGACGACATACAGCGAACGCGCGCTGCGAATGGTGGAGCCCTGTAGCCGTTCAAGGACTTCACCGACGGTCATGTCGGCGCGAGCGCCGAGAAACGACCGGTCCATCAACCGCCCGGCAGAGTCTTCCGGAAACGAGAGCAACCGCTGGATGTCCTTGCGGCTGACGGGCGACAGTCCGTCCAGCAGGGTGTCCCGCTGTTTCGGCGGGAGCTGAGTGACCAGCGTCACCGCGAGCCGAGGCGCGGCCCGCTCCAACACCGCAAGCTGGCCCTCACGGAGTAGCGCATTAAACAGCGCGAGCGCTTTCGGTGGGCTCAAGTATTCCATCGCAACCGTCATCGCGACGGGGTCGAGCGCCTTGACGACGGTTTTGAGCGCGCGGTCCGGCGTGCCTTCGAATACTTCGGCCGCTTGCATCGGGTGCCGCCGCAGGTATTCGTTCTCGACGACGCCGGAGACGATCATCGCCGGGTGCTCCGCCCGAACAATTCGCCGAGGGCGCTGCCCATCACGTGAAAATATTGCGTGGTGAGTTCACCGACGACATCGGTGAGCCCAGCTTCGCGTGGGGCATTGGTACCGAGCGCAGCGACCAGGCGCTCGCGCGAGAGGGCGCCCAGCAGGTGGTCGAGGTGGTCGACAACCGGTAACTCGGAGTACCTCTGCCAATCGGGGTAATCGCCCGCGTCGGCGATGATGGTATCGGCGCGAATCGCGCGCACGCTGATGCACAGGTCTGCGAGCTTCTGAGTCTCGGATTTCGCGATCAGCGCTTGGCTGGAATCGAGCAGCCCGACATAGCGACCCGTTCCGTCGACCAACCACACCGAGCGCTCCGCGCCGGTACGATCCACACGCAGGATCGCAAGCGCTTCGCCCAGCGGCAAACTCGCGTCGAGTCGCACGGCGGTCGGGTCGGCGAGCGCGCCGACTGCGGTTTGCGGATAAATCAACAGTCGCTTGAGCGCTTCGCGTTTGCGCCGGTCGGGCAGCGCGTCGAGGACCCGCGTCCGGCGCCCCTCATCGAGCTGCAGGGCGATGGCCAGCGCATCGTCGAGCGCCGCTTCTTCGAGCCACTCGACGATGCGTTCGTCGCGTTGCGCACCGAGCACCCGGGCGGCGGGCGCTCGTGGCAGATGCGCGACGAGTGCCGCAGCCTCTGCGTCCGGCAATCGCGCCAGCGTTTGGGGAATCGCATCGTCGCCCAAGGCGACGAGGAAAGCGGCGAGTTCGCCGGGGGACTGGCGTGCGTAGGCAACGCAGAGTGGATGAGGCTCTGCCACCGGTCAGCTCTCAGGTCCGTCGGTTGATTCGGCGAGACGCACGACGGGCCCGCTCGCCAATCGGGACGCCGGGATGGAGACCTGTCCCTCGTCGTCCGCGAGCGTGAGGCCGGTGCGGTGGATTTCGACGATGACCCCTTCGATTCCGTCAATGCGCAGGCGCTCGCCTGCGGTATACCGCGACAGTTCTGATTGTGCGAGCAGGTTGGCGACGTACTGCCGGGCCCCGAGGGCAAATGCGAGCGATAGCCCGCCGAGTAATGCGGCGAGGAGGATGAGGGACAATTGGACAATGAATGAGATGTCGAGGCCGATTTGTTGGAGGCCCGTGATGACGGCAATCGCGACGACGCTGATGTGGACCAGCCGCGGCAGTAGCGCATTGGTATCGCCGTGCGCCAGCACGCCGGCCGTGAGCGTCCGTAGCAGCGCTCCGAGCACGTTGCCGAAACCGATGATGACCAAGCCAATGACGAAACGGGGCACATAGGCGAGTACCGATTCGAGCCAAGCGGTCAGGTGGTCGATGTCCAGAAGGCGTACCGCGATGACCACCGCCAGTACCAAAACGGTTGCGAATGCAATCAGGGCAAAGCCCTGCTTGAAGATCGGTGAAACGAGATGCTGGTCGCGGGTGCCATAGCGACCGACGAGCCGCTCCGCGAAATCAAGGGTGCGGCGTACCGCAATCTCGGCCAGTTTTCCGAACACAACGCCGAGCAGCAGTACCAGGACTGCAGCGAGTTCGGGGTACTCGAGTATCAGGTCACGAATCATGAAGAACCCTTCGTCAGAACCACACCGCAGCTATGATAACCCTAGCGGGCGTACGCCGGGTCCAAGAGTGGGCGCCAAGCGGTGCTTGCTGTCCGGATAATCACGATGGATACTGGCGCTTGGTGATAAGCAAAAGTGACTATGCCTGATCAACCTCATCCGCAGCAAAATCATCTTCTGGCAGCCCTGACGCCGGAAGTTCAAGGGCGTTTGTTTCCGCACTTGGAACTGGTGCCGCTGCCACTGCGCGCGTTGCTTTATGAATCCCGGCGGCCGATGGCGCATGTATATTTTCCGACAGACTCAATCGTGTCACTGCAATATTTGATGGAGAACGGGACGTCGACGGCGATCTCGGTGGTGGGCAACGAAGGGTTGCTGGGCATCACGCTGTTTATGGGTGGCGAGAGTACGCCGAGCCGGTCGCTGGTGCAGAGCGCCGGCTTCGCCTATCGGCTCCCCAGGGTCCGCGTGAAAGAGGAGTTCAACCGTCATGGCCAATTGTTGTTGCTGATGCTGCGTTATACACAGGCTTTGATCACGCAAGTCTCACAGACCGCGGTCTGTAACCGGCATCATTCGATTGCCCAGCAGCTCTGCCGGTGGCTGCTACTTTCCATGGATCGATTGTCGCATAACCATTTGACGATGACGCAGGAGTTCATCGGCAATATGCTGGGCGTTCGTCGCGAGGGTGTCACTGCGGCCGCGATCTTGTTGCAGAAGCAGGGAGTGATTTCCTATTCACGCGGATTGATCAAGGTGCTCGACCGGCCGAATCTTGAGAAGTTGAGTTGCGAGTGCTACAAAGTTGTGAAAGCGGAAACGGACCTGTTGCTCGATTATTTGCCGCAGCGCCAAGTCATTAAAGATGCAGATGCCATCCCGACTGCGACGCTCAAAACAAACTAAGATTGCACACGCAGTTCCTCGTCATCTGTAATCAGAACCTGGGGAGTCATAATGAACTTCGATCGCAAGTATCTCGTAATCGCGTTGATTTACGGTGCGCTCGGTATGCTGCTCGGAATCTTCATGGCCGCGACACAGAATCACGCCCAGCATGTCACGCATGCCCACCTACTGCTCGTCGGCTTCGTCGTGTCGTTCGTGTATGCGGTGATTCACCGCGTCTGGCTTGGCGAGTCGCGTGGCATCGTTCCGACGTTGCAGTTCGTATTGCATCATGTCGGCACGGTCGGGATGATCAGCGGCCTGTTCCTGATGTACAGCGGTCGTGCCGCACCCGCGACGCTTGAGCCGCTGATGGCAGGTTCGTCGCTCGCAGTCCTCGCCGGGCTATTACTGATGCTGTTCCTGACGATGAAGCTTCGTGGGCGTGCGCTGGACGAGGCGCGTGCGTCAGACAGCGCTCCACTTTGATGCGTGCTGCCGGTATCGTTCTCGCCGCCGGACTCGTTGGCTGCGCCACTTCGGATTTCGGGCCCGGCACGGTATTGCGGTCGGCGGTTGACACGCCGGAGTCGTTCGTGGCCGATGCACCGCCCGAGTTGTTCGAATGCATGAGTCCGTTGCGCGATGCCCGTAACGGCGTCCGCCTGACGCTCGTTCGCTCACAAGACGGCGAGGGCGACTACGCGGTGGAGGGTGCGCGTTACGGCGTCGGACGCGGTGAGCTGCTACGCGTCGACTGTGGCAACGGCGCTGCCATCGGCATCGTGCGTCGCTGATTTATCAACGAATAAAGGAATCTAAATGAGCAAGTGGTTGGCGATTGTGATGACGGTGGGCCTGCTGGCAGGATGCGGTGGCAACGACCGCAATGACGCAACTGCGGAGGCGCCGTCGAGCGCCGTCGAGCACGACCCGCATTCATACGGCAATCCGAATGAAGCCCGCGTCACACACGTTGCGCTCGACCTTGACGTCGATTTCGAGGGCCGAGCGCTGCGCGGCAGCGCGACGCTTGACCTTGAGGTCGCTGACGCCGCCGAAGCTCTGATTCTCGACACCCGCAATCTCGGGATTTCCGCCGTCACGGACGGAGACGGTGCCGTGCTCGAGTACGCGCTCGGCGAGGCCGACGCAGACCTTGGGACACCATTGACCATCATGCTGAGCCACCGGACCGAACGGGTCCGTATTCAATACGAGACCAACCCCGGCGCGACGGCGTTGCAATGGTTGCCCGCGCACCAGACGCTCAGCGGCGAGCACCCGTTCCTGTTCAGCCAAGGCCAGGCGATTCATACCCGTAGCTGGATACCGCTTCAGGATTCCCCGGGTGTCCGTGTGACGTACGAGGCGACGATACGCGTGCCGGAAGGCCTACGTGTGGTCATGAGCGCGGCAAACGACCCCAGCGCTGCGCTCGATGGCGAGTTCCGATTCGATATGCCGCAGGCGGTGCCGCCGTACCTGATCGCGATCGGCGTCGGCGATCTCGCATTCGAGGCGATGAGTCCTCGGACCGGTGTCTACGCGGAGGCCGAACTCGTCAGCGCAGCCGCCGACGAGTTCGCGGATACCGAACGCATGACCGAGGTCGCCGAGACACTGTATGGCCCGTACCGTTGGGACCGCTATGACCTGCTGATTCTGCCGCCGAGTTTTCCGTTCGGCGGTATGGAGAATCCGCGTCTATCGTTCATCACTCCGACGGTCATCGCCGGTGACCGCAGCCTCGTGGCGCTGATTGCGCACGAACTCGCGCACTCGTGGTCGGGGAACCTCGTTTCGAATGCGACCTGGCGTGACTTGTGGCTGAACGAAGGCTTCACGACTTACGTCACGATCCGCATCATGGAGGCCGTTTATGGGGAGGCCCGCGCGCGCATGGAGGCAGCGCTCGATTACCAGTCGCTTGCCGCGGAGATGGAGGAACTGTCGCCCGAAGCACAGGTGCTCGCTATCGACCTTTCGGGCGAGCACGCGGATGACGTGTTCACTGACGTGCCCTACGCGAAGGGTATGTTCTTCCTGATGTGGCTCGAGCGGGAGTTCGGCCGCGAGACCTTTGACGCGTTCCTGCGGGGCTACTTCGACCACTTCGCGTTTCAGAGTATCACCACCGCACAATTCGAGGAGTACCTGTACGAGCATCTGCTTGAGGCGCACCCGGAGACGGTTACGCGCGAACAGGTGCATGTGTGGATACATGAGCCCGGCATGCCCGATACGTTCGTGCCGCCCGAATCCGATGCGTTCTCGCGCATTGATGGTGTCCGCGGGGCCTGGCTTGCCGGCGAGGTCGTAGCAGCCGACATCGACACCGACGCCTGGACGGTTCACGAATGGCTGCATTTCCTCGATGGATTGCCGCGCGAGTTGTCGGTTGCACAGCTCGATGCACTGGATGGCGCATTCGATCTGACTCAGTCCGAAAACAACATGATCGCTCGCAGCTGGCTGCAGCTTGCTGTGCGCAACCGTTACGATCCCGCGTACGAGCGCCTCGAAGCATTCCTGATGGGCATCGGCCGCAATCTGCTCATCGCGCCGCTGTACAAAGCGTTGATGGAGACGGGGCAGGCGGAATTTGCCCGGCGTGTGTACGAGGCCGCGAAGCCGAGCTATCACCCGATTACCGTCGCCGCGAACGAGCCTGTGATCTATCCCGACGGCGAATGAGGATTTGGGTCGACGCGGACGCGTGTCCGGGCGTCATCAAGGAAGTGCTGTTCCGCGCGTCGCAGCGCACGGGCATCCCGTTGACGCTCGTCGCGAACCAGCCGGTGCGCGTACCGAAGTCGAAGTTGATTCATGCAATTCGGGTCGCGCCGGGGTTCGACGTCGCCGACAACGAGATCGTGCGGCGTGCGGAGTCTGGCGACCTCGTCATCACGAGCGACATTCCGCTCGCGGCGGAGGTGCTGGCGAAGGGCGCGCACGCGCTGAATCCACGCGGCGAACTTTATTCGACCGAGACGATCAAGCAAAAGCTCACGATGCGTGACTTCATGGATACCTTGCGTGGCAGCGGCATCCACACCGGTGGGCCAGCGGCGCTGGGGCAGGTCGAGCGCAAGGCTTTCTCCGATGCACTGGACCGGTTTTTGACTGCAAATAGCCGCTAGCACATCGCGGCGCGAAGGCGCCGCTCCTACAGTGCGCTAGGTTGCGTCGGTCGGATAGACGCGCAGCGGGCATCGATCCTTGTGGCCGGGCTCGAGTTTCGGCCAAACCCACGCGAGCGCGTCATCGGCATCGCGCCGGATCGGTTCTTCGCCGATCTTTTCGAGCAGGCCGGTTCGGTGCAGCACGTCACGCACAGCGCTTCGAACAGAGCACAGTACGAGCATGACACCTGCCTCCGAGAGCTCCTGCAGCACGTCCGCGAGAACTTGCTCACCGGTCGCGTCGATCTCAGCAATGCCGCTGCAATCGATGATCAAATACCTGAGTGATGGCTTCGCAGCCATCGCCGCGAGCACGTGATCCGAGAAATGGCCCGCGTTCGCGAAGTACAGCGGCCCGTCGAAGCGCACGATGGTGATTTGATCGCACGGTGGCAACCGGAACAAATCTGCATTACGCAGCGTTCCGTCCGGGTGACGACCGAGGACGACCGCGTGCGGTGTCATCGAGCGGTAGAGGAACAGGCCGAGCGATAACAGCACCCCGACGAGCACCGCCTGATGGAGTGCAGGCGCGACCGCGAGTGTCAAAAGGAAGGTCACAATACCGGTGATGCCATCCTGACGCCGCGCCTGGAACGCGCGCTTCAGTGGCACGAAGCTGACGAGCCGTCGAATCGCGAGCACGATTACGACGGCGAGCGCCACCCTGGGGACGTGCTCGAACAACGGCGCCGCAAACAGGATAGTGATGCCGACGACTACCGCTGCGACGAGCGCTGCGAAACCGGTCCGTGCGCCAGACTCCCATGCGTAATGTGAGCGCGTGAGCGAACTCGATACCGGATGGCCACCCGCCACGCCCGCGGTGATGTTGGCGAGCCCCTGGCCGATCATCTCGTGGTTGAAGTCCATCGGCTGACGGGATCGTGCGGCGAGTGTGCGCGTGACCGTCGCGGTCTCCACGAAGCCGATCATCGCAATGGTGGCCGCGGGCAGCAACAAGTCGGCGAGTGTCCAAACGGCGAGCGACGGAAGGCCGAATGGGGGCAGGCCAACCGGCAGCTTACCGACGATGTCGCCGCCGTTCGCACCGAACGCGGTCAGCCATGACACGACGGTCGCGATGCCGATTGCGATCAGGTACGCGGGCAGGCGTGGTTTGACGCGCCGGACCAGGATGATAAGCAGTGCAGTCAGTGCACCGAGTGCGACCGTCTGCCAATGTACCGAGTCGACGATGTGCAGCATTACGTATCCGACACCGAGAAAATGCCAGCCCTCCCGCGGTTGGTCGATGCCGAACAGTGACCCGAGCTGCGAGGTTGCGATGATGATAGCGGCGGCCGACGCGAATCCTGCGGCAACAGGGTTCGCGAGAAAGTTCACGAGTTGCCCGAGACGGAGCAACCCGACGGCGACTTGGAACAAGCCGATGAGCAGTGACAATGTAAGCGCGTAAGCGATCCATACTGCGCCGCCCGCGACCGCAAGTGGTCCCAGCGCGGCGGCGGTCATCAGTGCGACGAGGGCAGTCGGGCCGCCCTGAAGTGGACGTGCAACGCCGAAAAGTGCCGTGACCGCAACCGGAAGGCAGGCAGCCGCGAGGCCAACCTCGGGCGGCAAGCCCGCGAGCTGCGCGTAGGCGGCGGCTTGCGGAATCAGAATCAGCGCGAGATAGATACCGGTCAGGGTTTCCGTGCGCAGGACCTTCGGGTCGCGCAACATCGGTACCCACTGCACCGCTGGAAACCAGCGGCGCCAATCCAACTTGAAGTTTACTCCCACCAAAGTTGGCCGCGCGTCCGCTCGCGTGGCCATAGCTGGTTCATTGAGCGCGCGTCATACACGCGACCATTCACCATGGTGAGGTCTACGTTCTCGCTTGTACGGATGTCGTCGAGCGGGTTGCCATCGATCACGATCAGGTCTGCGAGCTTGCCAGGCTCCAGCGAACCAAGGTCCTTTTCCATGCCGAGAACGCGCGCACCATTCAGGGTGCCGACGCGAAGCGCCTCGTGTGGCGTCATGCCACCCTGCACGAACATCCAGAGTTCCCAGTGCGCGCCGAGTCCTTCGCGCTGTCCGTGCGCGCCAATCTGAACACTGACGCCGCGGTCGAGCAATGCTTTTGCGACCTCGGCGGTCCGAAAGTGGTTGTATTCGCCTTCCGGGGCCATCACGCGCCGGCGCGACGCCGCGTCGAGTTCGCGCGGCGGCACGAACGATGCGAGTCGCTCATTGGCCCAGACTTCGGTGTGCTGGTACCAATATCGCTCGCCCCAGATGCCGCCATACGCGACGACCAATGTCGGGGTATAGCCGACCTCGCTCTGGCCCCACAACTGCAGCACGTCTTCATAAACGCGCGCCTGCGGCAACGAGTGCTCGATGGTCGTGTGCCCATCGACGACCATCGACATGTTGTGCTCGAACAGCGCTCCGCCCTCCGGCATCACGAGCATGTCGAGTTCCTGTGCGGCTTTGATGATTTGCTGTCGCTGGTCTCGTCGCGGTTGGTTGTAGCTCTTCACGCTGAACGCGCCGATTGCCTGCATGCGTCGCAAGTGAGACAGCGCGTCCTCGTAGTTGTCGACCTGTGCCGTGAAGGCAGTCGTCGCGCCGTACAGAATGGTGCCGGTCGAGAAGATTCGCGGCGCCGTGAGCAGGCCGGCGCGCGCCATCTCGGCGGCCGCGAAGACCTGTGCCGAATTGTTCGAAGGGTCGTGGATGGTCGTCACGCCGAACGCGAGCGACGCGAGATTCTCGCGGTTCTCCTGCGGGATGACCTGGCCCGAACCCTGCGCGCCGTGCCAGTGCGCGTCGATGAGGCCCGGCATTATGGTTTTGCCGGTGACGTCGATCACACGCGCGCCGCGCGGCACCGCAACGTCGCCGGTCGCGCCGATGGCTGCAATCCGGTTGCCGTCGATGACGATCGTCCCGTCCTCGATGACCTCATCGTCCCGCATCGTCACGATGCGGGCACCCGTGAATGCGATGACGCCTTTTGGCTTGTCGTGCGCGACTTCGAATCCGATGTTGATGCCGGATTCCGGCGCCTCCGGAAGTTCGTCGGGCGCACCCTCCAAGAACGTGAATGCCGTCGTGAGGTCCTGCGTGAACAGTTCCGGTCCGAGCGCCCAGTGGAACTTCGCCGAGTCACCCGACCAGTGCAGGTATTCGCCCGCATCGCGCGTCACCCGCCTCATTGGCAACGACTTCATTTTTGGGCCGACCTCAATGACGCCACCGGTTTGAGGGAAGGGCGCGAGGTACGCGTTGAAGCGCTCCGTGAAGGCGACCCAGCGCCCGTCCGGCGACAGCTGAAAGTCCGTCGCCCATTCGCTCTTCAGGTGGTCGCGCGGCTCGCGGCCGTCCAGGCCGATACTCGAGAGCAGCCGCGACCCCGAATCCACGCGTGTGTAGTACACCCGGTCGCCGGACGCCGAAAACTGCGGATCGGTGCCACGGTCTGTCAGCTTGCGCGCTTCGCCGCCGCCGGCGGGAATCACATACAGGCCGGGGTTCAATCCCCAGTGCGGGGAGGTCAGCGAACTGCCGTCGTCCTTGCGATAGACGATGGCCTTGCCGTCGGGGGAGAACGCGGGTTCATAGTAGTGGCCTGGCTCGCGTGTGAGCTTCCGGCCTTTGCCGCCGCGAGCGGGGACGACGCGAACCGCGCCAAGTTCGGCGTCGTTCCAAGTGGTATAGACAATCGAGCGACCGTCGCGGGAAAACGACGGGAAGAATTCGAAGTGATCGTCCTGGCGGGTCAACCGCCGCGGCGTGCCATTGGGCAGCGCGCGCGTGTATAGATGGCCGAGCGCCTGGTACACGACCTGGTCGCCGCGCGGGCTGACCTGGACCCAGCGCAGCATCTTGAGGTCGAAGCGGTCGGGCGCAGCTTCGATGGAGGTCCGGCGCGCCGCGACCATTCGACGCGTGTCGTCGACCCGGAACGGTATCTGCGTGATCTCGCGGCTACGCAGGTCGAGGCGGTGGATGCCGCCACCCGCCCAAAAAACGATCGCACTCGAGTCCGGGGTCCACGCCATCGCAGGGTAGACGCCGTGGATCGCCCAGATTTCCTGAAGGTCCCTGTCGAGCCCGGCGTAAAGCGTCGTCTCGATGCCGGAGGTGAGATCTTTGACCATCAGCACGCTCTGGTTACGGATGCGGCGGATGAATGCGAGTTGCTTACCGTCGGGCGACGGCGTCGGTCGGATGGCGCCGCCAGGCCCGCCCGCGAATTGAACCGTCTCGCCGGTTTCACGGTCGAAGCGCTGGATCGCGTAAATCTGGTTGTTGACGTCTTTGCTGTACTCGAAGACCGCGCCGGGTGTGACGTCCTGGCTGTAGTAGACGTAGCGGCCGTCGGGCGAGACCGCAGGTTCATTCACGTCCTTCTGGTCATTCGGCCGTTTGGTGAGTTGGACACCGGTGCCACCGCCGCGGTGGTACAGCCAGATTTCGCCGGCACCGAGCGAACGCGCGCTGGTGAAGTGTTTGCGCGCCACAAGATATTCGCTGTCCGGCGTCCATGCAGGGCCATTCAGCAGCCGAAAATCCTCATCGGTGACTTGGGTCGGGTGGGACCCGTCACGCGCCATCACCCATAGGTTGTCGCCGCCGCCGCGGTCCGACGTGAACGCAATCCAGCGGCCATCCGGGCTGTAGCGCGGCTGCATGTTCCAGGACATGCCGTCCGTGAGCGCCCGCGCGGGCCCGCCACCGACGGGAATCGTGTAAATCCGGCCGAGCAGATCGAACGCGATTTCACGTCCGTCCGGGCTCACATCGAGGTTCATCCAGGTGCCCTCGTCGACGGACAAGGTCGCCTCGAAGGTTTCAAGCGGGGGGTCTGAGACGTTCCAATCGTTCTCGCCGTTCTCGGTTTCGGCGGCGAAAAGCGCAGTAGCGAACAATGCGGCACACAGCGTGGCCGGTCCTTTCATCGAGATGTCCCCCAGAGTATTTTCACCACAGGCTTGTATCGTATAGTGCGGGGATGAAAACACAACTCCACAGGGTCATTTTGGCGCTCGTCGCGGCCATTTCGCTCGCCGCGTGCGATGCATCCGTCAACGAACCCGTCGTCATCGAGGACGGGACCAAGGACGCCACCGGGCGGAGCACCGTGAACGGTTCGATCCGCGTCGGTGATGACGTCACCGTCACTAGCGGGACGTTCCGTTCCGTGAATGGCTCCGCGCGTATCGGGTCGCGGGCCGTCGTACCGTCGGTCACGCTGGTCAACGGACCCATCACGGTCGGCGACGACAGCGAAACCGGGTCACTCGCGACGGTCAACGGTGACATCCAGGTCGGCACCGGAACGCGCGTCAACGAGGGTATCGAGAGCGTGAACGGCGCGGTGTCGCTGCTCGCAGGCGCTGCCGTGACCGGCGGCGTCGTGACCGTCAACGGGCGAATCACACTCGACGGCGCGACCGTGAACGGCGATGTCGAGAACGTCAACGGCGGCATGACGCTGACCGGCGTCGCTGTCATCAACGGTAGCCTTGCGGTGCGGCGTCCACGCGGCGTCAACACCGCGGATCAGGTTCCCGTGATTGCGATCGGCCCCGAAGCGACCATCACCGGGTCGCTGACCTTCGAGCGTGAAGTCGACCTGCAGTTGCATCGCAGCGCGAAAGTCGGCGAAATCATCGGCGCAACGCCGGAGTACATCGACGAGTGACCGCGGTGGCGCTGCTGCGAAAACAGCCCCCCGCGCTGCCCGAGTACACCCTCCGCGTAAGCCGAAGGACGCGCCGCATGTGGTTGCGCGTATCGCGGTGGGGCCGTATCGAGGTCGTTGTCCCGCAGCGCCACAGTGTCGCCGGTGTCGAGCGCTTCGTCGCGGAGAATCGCGCCTGGATCCAACAGACCCTCAAAGAATTCACCCGCGAGTACGGCCCCGCGCCGCGCCTCGTGCTACCGACGCGGCTCGTCTTGCGCGCGACCGGCGAGACCTGGACGGTGCAATTCCGCCGCGTGGCCGGCGCGACGCCGCGCCTGCGCGAGTGCCCGGATTGCCGGATCGTGATCGAAGCGGAGCGGCTCGACCCGGCCATGTGGAGTGCACTATTGCGCCGTTGGCTGCAAAAACACGCACGTTCGGAACTGGTGCCGTGGCTCGACGCCGTCGCCGCTGAAATGGGCGTCAAGTACCGCGGTGCACAGGTGCGCGGGCAAAAGACGCGCTGGGGTAGTTGCTCGGAGCGCGGCACAATCAGCCTGAACTACAGCCTGCTCTTCCTGCCGCCGCGCCTCGTGCGTTACTTGTTCGTGCACGAGCTTTGCCATCTGCGTCAACTCGACCATTCGCCGCGCTTCTGGGCGAAGGTTGCGTCGTTCTCACCGCAGTGGCGTCGACTTGAGCGCGAACTACGCGGTGCGCGCCGGCTCGTTCCCGACTGGGTGGAGCTCGCGTGATGCGAATCAGTAGTGCGGCGGCGGTGGATCGTCGCCGGCATCCCCCGATGGCTCGAGCGATGACGCGAATCGTTCGCGCAGCACCGTGAGTTCGGCCTCGAGCTCGCGCTGACGCTGTTGCTGACGCGCCAATTCGTCGCCGAGCGTCTGCAGGGACATCTCCATATGCGCGATTCTGATTTCAAGTTCGGTCAATGACATACCGCTATTTTGCCACGGCTGCGCGCGGCCTTGAGTACTTGCTCGCCGATGAGCTCCGAGCACTCGGTGCCGAGGATGTGCGCGAGTCGCGCGCGGGTGTCTACTGCCGCGGCGACCTCGCGACCGGCTACCGGCTCTGCCTATGGTCGCGGATCGCGAGCCGCGTCTTGTGCGAACTCTCGGATTTCGAGGCCACCGATGCCGAGACGCTTTATGCGGGCGTGAAGGCGATGGCCTGGGAAGACCTCCATCAAGGCGGCGCGAGCATCGCCGTCGAGGTTAATGGGACCACGCCTGCGCTGAACAACACGCATTTCGCCGCATTGAAGGTCAAGGACGCGATCGTCGACCGCCTGCGTGACGCGCGCGGTGAGCGACCGACCGTCGATGCGAAAGACCCCGACCTGGCGTTGTTCGTGTTGCTCCGGGGTGGCCGTGCATTGCTGTCGTTCGACCTCGCGGGGCGGCCACTGCATCGGCGCGGTTACCGGCGCGAGGCCGGCGAAGCACCCCTGCGCGAAACCCTCGCCGCCGCATTGCTCATGCGCGCCGGCTGGCCGGACATTGCGAAGGACCGCGGGGCGCTGCTGGATCCGATGTGCGGCGCCGGCACGCTGCCGATTGAGGCGGCGATGATCGCCGCGGATGCGGCACCGGGCCTATTGTGGGGCACCGCCGGTCCGCGGGGCTGGGCCGGACACGACCGGCCTATCTGGCACCGACTGATGGTCGAAGCTGCGGACCGGCGCGAAGCCGGGCTACGTAGCCTACCGCTCATCGTCGGCCGAGACCATAACCCGGCCGTGATAGAAATCGCGAAACGCAACGCGACCGCCGCAGGTCTGACGAAGCAGATTCGTTTCGAGGTCGGCGACGCCGAGGCGATGACGGCGCCTGCCAAGACGGGCCTCATCATCACGAACCCGCCATACGGCGAGCGGCTCGCGCACGATGCTTTGCTGGTGCCGTTGTTCGAGGCGCTCGGACGCCGGGCGCGGGAGGCGTTCCCGGGCTGGCGGTTCGCGATCCTGACACCGGTGTCGGAACTTGGGTTCCACCTTGGCATGCGGTCGCATCGGCAGGGGAAGTTCTATAACGGGACGATCGAGGTTCAATTTTTAGAGTTCGTCGTCAACCCTGGATCGCGGCACAAAGGTGCCGCTCCAAAAAGGGGGGGTGGGTTCCCGGCGGAGGAGTTCGCCAACCGGCTGCGTAAGAACCGGAAGAACCTCGCGAAATGGGCGAAGCGTGAGGGCGTCGAGTGCTACCGCGTGTATGACCAGGACCTGCCCGAGTACGCGCTCGCGATCGACGTGTACGGGAAGTTCGTGCACGCCCAGGAATACGCGCCGCCGAAGACGGTCGACCCGGTCGCTGCGCGCAAACGACTCGATGGCGCACTGGCGGCTATTCCGCCGGTGCTCGACGTCGCACCCGGCGACGTGTTCCTCAAGCAGCGCAAGAGAGGGAAGGGTGGCGAGCGGTATGGGCGGCTCAATGAGCATGGACATTACCATCAGGTTGCAGAGGCGCCCTGTCGATTCTGGGTGAACTTCACCGACCACCTCGACACTGGATTGTTTCTCGACCACCGGCCGATGCGCCGCTGGCTCGGCGCGAACGCACGCGGCAAGCGGTTGTTGAACCTGTTCTGTTACACCGCGACCGCGACCGTCCACGCCGCGCTCGGCGGCGCCGCGGTCAGCGATTCCGTGGACCTGTCCAATACGTATCTGGATTGGGCGCGGCGCAACTATCGCTTGAATGACGTCGATGAGGTCAAGCATCGCTTGATCCATGCCGATTGCATTCCATGGCTCAAAGCGTGTAGCGAACGGTACGATCTGATTTTCCTCGACCCGCCGACTTTCTCGAGTTCAAAACGCATGGACGGGGTGCTCGATGTGCAACGCGATCATGTGGAACTGATCGGGGACGCGGTACGCCTGCTCGCGCCGGACGGCGTGTTGCTGTTTTCCACGAACCATCAGGGATTCAAATTAGACGCCGACGCGCTCGCGCAGCTACAGGTCGAGGACATCTCGCAGCAGATGCTGCCGGAGGACTTCAAGCGGCGACCGAAGATCCACCGCGTGTGGAGAATCAAAACCTGATCGCAGCGCGAAGACTATAAGAACAAGTCGGGCAGTAATTTTTCGCCAGGCTTGACCGCGTACTTTTCGAGATCGGTGATTCCGGCTTCGGCAAGTACTTCATCGTCGATCAGGAAACGCCCGGTGCATTCGCGGCTCGGACGCGTGAGCACGGCGTGCGCGGCGTCGGCCATGATGGCCGGGTGCCGGCAATTCTTCGGCTCGACGAGGCCGCCGAGCATCGCGAGCGCTGCGGTTGCAATCACCGTACGCGGCCACAGCGCGTTCACCGCGATGCCGTCGGCGCGGAATTCCTCAGCCATCCCGAGCACGCATAGGCTCATGCCGTACTTCGAAATGGTGTACGCGGTATGTCGCGCGAACCACTTTGGGTCGAGATTGATTGGCGGCGACAGCACGAGCACGTGTGGATTATCGGCTTTCTTCAGCCATGGGAGGCAGGCCTGCGTGACGCAAAAAGTCCCGCGGACGTTCACGTCCATCATGAGGTCGTAACGCCGCATCGGCGTGGCCGACACAGGCGTCAGGTTGATTGCGCTCGCATTGTTCACGACGATGTCGATTCCGCCGAACCGCTGCGCGGCAGCCTCGACCGCTTCGGTGACCTGGCGATCCTCTCGGATGTCGAGTTCGATCGCCATGGCGTTTCCGCCAACTGCGACGACCTCGTCAGCGACCGTGTGGATCGTTCCGGGTAGCTTCGGGTGAGGCTCGGCAGTTTTCGCCGCGATGATGATGTTCGCACCATCCTTCGCGGCCCTAAGGGCTATTTCACGCCCAATCCCCCGGCTTGCACCCGATATAAAGAGGGTTTTTCCGCTTAAGTTAGCCATCGCACTAGATTACACGAAGTTCATTCAGCGCAGGGATTGAGCTGATTGTATTCACCCGCCGGGCAACCTATTTATAAAGAATGATCCTGGAGTCGACCTTCAGCCTTGCATCGTCCGTGCGCGGAAAGTTCGAGAGATTCCGTCTGAAGCGGCGCCTCGCGAACCTGCAGGCTGCCGGTATGCGCATCGGCCAGGGCGTTAACATGCCGGCGTCGACCTGGATCGATGCATCGCATGCGCACCTCATCTCCATCGGCGACTGGTGCGGATTCGGCGAACAATGCTTGATACTCGCGCACGATGCGCAAATGGCCGAGTTCCTGGATGTCCGGAAAATCGATCGCGTTGTTCTGAACGAATCATGTCACTTCGGATCGAGGACCGTGATTCTGCCCGGTGTGGAAGTCGGCCCGCGTACAATCGTCGGCGCGAATTCGGTGGTCTCCCGCTCATTGCCACCGGATAGCGTTTGCGCGGGGGCGCCCGCGAAAGTCATTTGCACACTTGACGAGTACCTCGAACGGCACCGAGAACGCATGAAAGCGTCGGTCGAGTTCCCATGGGCCGATTACAACCCTGAGGCCCTGACGCCGGCGCGGCGCGCTGAAATCCATGCGGCCGTGCGCGACGGCCCCGCATACCTGCGCGGCGGTTTCTCAGCCGAGCTGCAGGGCGAGGGTGGCACGCAACGAACGCCGTCGAACGGTGACGCCCGCCCGTACGGCATGAAGTGGCTTGCGGCTCGTCAGCGCGATGCGAGTTGGCGCAATACGTAGTGCAGGATTCCGCCGTGCTGGAAGTAATCGACTTCCTTTGGCGTGTCGATTCGAACCACGGCCTCGAATTCGGTGACATCGCCGCCCGTTGAGGTCGCGCGCACCTTGACCGACTTCGCGCGACCCGCATCGATGCCGGTGATGTCGAAGGATTCGCTACCGTCGAGGCCGAGCGATGCGACATCTTTTCCCGGCGGGAATTGCAGTGGCAACACGCCCATGCCGACGAGGTTCGAGCGGTGGATGCGCTCGTAGCTCACGGCGATGACCGCGCGCACGCCGAGCAGGCGTGTGCCTTTCGCCGCCCAGTCGCGAGAGGACCCCGCGCCGTATTCCTTGCCGGCCAGCACAATCAATGATTCGCCGCTCTCTTGGTAGCGCATCGCCGCGTCGAAGATGGTCATCTGTTCGCCGCTCGGTTGGTGTTTCGTCCAACCGCCCTCGGTACCGGGCGCCATTTGGTTGCGCAAGCGGATGTTCGCAAAGGTGCCGCGCATCATCACTTCGTGATTGCCGCGGCGTGAACCATACGAGTTGAAGTCGATTTTCTTCACACCGTGTTCGGTCAGGTACTTACCAGCCGGGCTGTCTTCCTTGATTGAGCCTGCGGGGGAGATGTGGTCGGTCGTGATCATGTCCCCGAGCAGGGCGAGCGCGCGTGCGTCTGTGATATCGCTGACGGGCTCAGGCGTCATCGTCATGCCGGTGAAATACGGCGGATTCTGCACGTAGGTCGAATCCGCATCCCAGCTGAACAGCTTGCCTTTGGGTACGCTGAGGCCGTTCCAATTCTTGTCGCCGTCGAACACGCTTTTATAGCTCGAGCGGAACATCTCGGAGTCGATCGTCGCGACGGCTTTCGCGACTTCCTGTTGCGTCGGCCAGAGGTCCTTGAGGAAGACGGGTTTGCCGTCCTTGCCCGTGCCGAGCGGCTCCTTATACAGGTCGATATCCATACGCCCGGCAAGCGCGTATGCGACGACGAGCGGTGGGGACGCGAGGTAGTTCATCTTGACTTCAGGGTGGATTCGGCCCTCGAAGTTACGATTGCCCGACAGCACCGACACCGCGACGAGGTTGTGCTCCTGGATCGTGCTCGAGATCGCGTCCGGTAGCGGTCCAGAGTTCCCGATGCACGTCGTGCAGCCGTAGCCGACGAGGTGGAAGCCAATGTGCTCGAGGTCGTCGAGGACGCCGGCTTTCTTCAGGTACTCGGTGACGACGAGCGAGCCCGGAGCGAGCGAGGTCTTGACCCAGGGCTGCCGGTCCAAACCGAGTGCACGTGCCTTGCGCGCGACGAGACCCGCGGCGAGCATCACAGCCGGGTTCGAAGTGTTCGTGCAACTTGTGATCGCGGCGATCACGACCGCGCCGTCATGCAGGTGGAATTCCTGGTCGTCGTGCTTGCACTTGACGCCGAAGCGCGCGGTCGAGCGGTCATGCGCGACCGCGGTCGAACCGCCTTCATCCTCGAAGCGTGTGACTTGCTTGCGCGCAGGGTCCGCGCCAACCAGCTTGTGCAGGTTCGCCTCGAAGTCATCGCGTGCGTTCGTGAGCGCGACGAGATCCTGCGGGCGGCGCGGGCCCGCGATGCTGGGTATGACAGTTCCGAGGTCGAGTTCGAGCACGTCCGTGTAGTCGGCGTCCGGGGCGCCGTCCTCGCGCCACAGACCCTGCGCTTTTGCGTAGGCCTCGACCAATGCGACGCGGTCGTCGGCGCGTCCCGTCAGTCTCAAATAGCGGATTGTTTCTTCGTCGATCGGGAAAATTGCGCAAGTCGAGCCGAACTCTGGCGACATATTGCCAAGGGTTGCCCGATCCGCGACGGGTAGGTGTTTCAAACCGTCGCCGAAAAACTCGACGAATTTTCCGACCACGCCTTTGTCTCGAAGCATGCGCGTGACTGTGAGCACGAGGTCCGTCGCGGTCGAGCCCTCGGGGAGGTTGCCCGTCAGGCGGAAGCCGATGACCTGGGGAATCAACATCGTGACAGGCTGGCCCAGCATCGCCGCTTCCGCTTCAATGCCGCCAACGCCCCAACCGAGCACGCCGAGGCCGTTGACCATCGTCGTGTGCGAGTCGGTGCCGACCAGCGTATCCGGCCAAGCGACCAATTCACCCTCGCGCTCGTCGCCGAACACGACGCGCGCGAGGTATTCGATGTTCACCTGATGCACGATGCCGGTGTTTGGTGGCACGACCTTGAAATTCGCGAACTCGTTCTGGCCCCAGCGCAGAAAGCTGTAGCGCTCCTTGTTGCGCTCGAATTCGATTTCGGTGTTCTGCGTCAGCGATTTCGCGGTGCCGAACGTATCGACCTGTACCGAATGGTCGATGACGAGTTCGGCGGGGGAGAGTGGGTTTATTTTCGCCGGGTCGCCGCCGAGCGAGCGCATCGCGTCGCGCATCGCGGCGAGGTCGACAATCGCGGGGACGCCAGTGAAGTCTTGCAGGATGACGCGCGCCGGCGTGAACGAGATTTCCTTATCAGGCGCCGCCTTTGCATCCCAGCCGAGCAGGGCCTCGACGTCGGCATCGGTGACGTTCACGCCATCGTGGTGGCGGAGTAGATTCTCGAGCAGGATTTTCAGCGAATACGGGAGGCGGTCGACGTTGTGTTTCGGTTGCAGCGCCGGCAGCGAGAAATACGCGTAGGACTTGTCACCGACGGTCAAATTGGTGCGGGTTTCGTGGCTGGCCATGGTCGCTCCCGGGGGAAAGCGCTGATTGTACCACCCCGCTAAAGGGCGTTTAACCACGTATGCGCGTCGTCAATCAGGCGTCGCCGGCTGAACAGGAGCGACCAGCGCGTGGCACCGAGTTGCCGCCATAGCACCGCGGAACGGATACCGCCGAGCAGTAGCGCGCGGATTAGCGACGCTTTACGCGTGTCGCGCAGGTTGCTCGTTTCGCCCTCCACCAGAATGCGTGGTCCGGTCGGGCTGATCAGGTCACCGTAAAGTGCGGCGAGTGCGGACACCGTGTTCTCGTGCGCGATTCCGAAGGCCTCGTGCTGGCGCTCTGCGGCAAGAAGGCCGGTCCTCAGCTTTTCCCACACGGTGTCGGATGCGTCCACTCTGCGTTCAAGATGTAGCAATCCGAGCGTGTAGCGCATGACCGGCGCTTCGGACGGCGGCGCTTCGCCGGCGAGCTGCTCGGCCAGCGTGCGTAGGCCAACAGACGCATACGTGACTCCGCCGTAGACGCCGACGGTATCCGGCGCGTCGAACCGGAACAGGCTACCGAGCGTCGCTTCGACTGCCGACTCAACGGCCACGCCCTGCCATGCGACGGCGTGCACGAGCTTGGCGGCCTGGAATACCCCGGCGAGGGCGAGGGCGCGGTCTTCGCGGCGGCTCATGCCGGATGCGCCTCCGTGATCACGCCGCCGCCAAGGCACTCATCGCCATTGTAGAAGACCGCATACTGGCCCGGCGTGACGGCGCGTTGCGGCACGTCAAACTCGACGCGCAGGCCACGCGCATGCCGGCGCAGCGTGCAACCTTGATCGGCTTGCCGATAGCGAATCTTGGCGGTGCACACGTGCCCGTCGGGCGGCACCGCGCCGATCCAATGCAAGGCTTCAGCGGTCAGCGCACGCGACAATAGCGCCGGGTGGTCGTGGCCCTGGGCGACAATGAGCCGATTGCGTTCGAGGTTTTTTCCTACGACGAACCATGGCTCGTCGGGTCGCCCCTCGACCCCGCCGATACCGAGACCAGAACGTTGGCCAAGTGTGTAATACATGAGGCCTTGGTGCCGCCCGAGCAGCGAACCGTCGTCGGCGAAGATCTCGCCCGGCTGCGCAGGCAGGTAGCGCGCAAGGAAGTCTCGGAACGGGCGCTCACCGATGAAGCAGATGCCGGTCGAGTCCTTCTTCGCAAAATTCTCGAAGCCGGCGTTACGGGCGATGCGGCGTACTTCGCCCTTTACGAGGTCGCCGAGCGGAAATTCGGCCTGCCGTAACGCATCAGCGGGCACTTGGTGGAGGAAGTAGCTCTGATCTTTAGCGAGATCGCGTGCCTTGAAGAGGCGGCCATCGGCGCGGCGCGCGTAGTGACCCGTCGCGACGCGGTCGGCGCCAAGTCGGTGTGCGTACTCGAGCAATGCGCCGAACTTGATTTCGCGGTTGCATAGCACGTCGGGGTTGGGCGTGTGGCCTGCGCGATACGCTTCGAGAAAGTGCGCGAACACGCGGTCACGGTATTCGGCAGCGAAGCTTGCGCGGTGCAGGGGGACGCCAAGCTCGGCGCAGACTTGGCGCGCGTCTTGAAAGTCCTGCGCTGCGGTGCAGTAGCCGTCATCGTCCTCGGCCCAGTTGTCCATGAATAGGCCCTCGACGCGCTCGCCCTGATTGCGGAGCAGCAGCGCGGCGACGGACGAATCCACGCCGCCGGACAGGCCGACGATGGTCAAAGGTTTGCTCACGGGGGGCGATTTTACAGGCTTGGCGGATTGACTTCGCGCAGTCGTTCACCCCAATTCAGGATAAATCTTGCAGGACCTTGAGCGAATGGCGGATGCCGACGCGATAGTCGTCGATACAGCGCAGCACCAGCGGGCTGCGTTGGGGCAGCTCCAGGAGGTCATCCCGGGAAAGCCAGTGCGCGGCGATGATATCCGCGTCGGGCGGCGTGTCGTGGCGCTGCTCGACGAGTACACCTCGGAATGCGGCGCGGACGAAGGTGTCGCCGGTGCCGGGCTGCACCCAGCGGTAGATGCCCAGCAGTGCATTTGGCTCGAATAACCAGCCGGTTTCCTCAAGCGTTTCACGGCGCACCGCGTCGATGAGCGATTCGCCATGGTCCACGTGGCCGGCCGGCTGGTTGTACACCGTCGCACCGTTGGCGCGCTCCTCGACGCAGAGGAACAGGCCGTCGCGCTCGACGACCGCAGCGACGGTCAGGTGCGGCTGGAACGCGGCGGTCATCAGAGGCGCAGTCGCCGCATCTCCGCGTCCGGTGTCGCGCGGTTCCAGATCTCGTCGAATGTGCGCAATAGGCGCCGTGCCTCGAGGGCGTTGTCGAGGTCGGCAAAGCCCTCGTACCGATCGGCTTCCTTGCGGTACAAAAGTGCGCGCTCGTCGGCGACCAGAAAGCTCTCGATCACATTGCGGTGGTCCTCGTGCGGTTTACGCAGCTCGATGTAGGTTGGCAACCGGCGCGCGAGGTCGACCATTCGGTGACCTTCTCGCGCAGCGCGCGCGGAGTCCTGCACGAGTACGCGAACACGCGCGTAGCGCCCGGCTAGCGCGACCCGGCGGACCTCGTCGAGGAATGGCTCGTTGTTGTAAATCTGCGGGTCGAGGTCGCGCGTGAGCAGTGCGAGGCTACGCGATGCCTGCGCGGCGACGCGAACCGCCGATCGAAGGTTCGCGCCCCAGCCGTCAAGCGTGATGCGGGGACCGAGCTCGAGAATCATCGTCTGGTGCGGGATGTCGGCCTCGTCGAACTCGTCGCCGTCGGCGATGAAGCCGTATCGCGAGTAAAAACCGAGCGCATGTACTTGGCTGTGCAGGTGGGCGCGCGGAATGCCCGCTTCGCGTGCCGCGTCGAGCAATTGTTCCAGGATGGCACTGCCGACGCCGCGCCCGCGGAATGTCTCGATGACGGCCATGCGCCCGATGCGCCCGTCGTCCAGCAAGCGGCCGGTGCCGATTGCACGGCCATCCGCGGATTCGGCGAGTGCGTGTACGCAGGTATCGTCGAGGCCATCCCACTCGAGGTCCGACGGAACTTTTTGCTCCTGCACGAACACGATTTCACGCACTTCGCGGATGCGTTCGCTGTCCTCGGGCCAATGCGCCGTGCGAATGGTGAAGTCTGGATCATTCATCGTCGAACTCCATCAGCTGCCCGCCGGCGTAGAGCCGGACCAGCAGCGCCATTGCCTGATCGTCGTCAAGATAACCCGCGAGCGCGTCGTGTGAAAACTTGCGGCGGGTGCAAAGGAGGGCGACCAAGGGCTGCAGCCGAGCGTCGGTCTCAAAGGAGTCGCCATCCACGCACACGCAGAGCGCGTCGCCGGCCGGTAGCCAGACCATGCGGCTGCGCGGGTCGCGCACCAGGGTCGTGCCTGCGTTCAACGTGTCGGCGAGGGCCTTGCGTGACAACGGCAGCGCAGGCGGCACACAGTGCAGCCAGGCCTTCGGCGCCGTCACGAGTTCTCCGAACCAGCGCGGAAAGTGCGCGCGACCGGCCGCGTGCGCTGCGTCGAGTAGTGCGATCGCCCGCGCAATCGCGGCGTCGGACAGTCGGCCGTCGGCCGCTTCCGTTTCGCTCATGTCGGGATCGCGGTACCGCTCGGTGTCCGGAATCGTTTCGCCAGCACGCTCTGCAAAGTCGGTGACGACCTCGAGCACCGACGGCGCGCGCAGGCCGATTGACCAGGTCATGCACTCGCCGACGGCGACACCCCAATGCGGTACGCCGGGCGGGACGTACAGCATGTCGCCCGGCTCGAGCACCCACTCGTCGGCCTCATTGACACCGACAGTCCAGCGTCGCCGTCCGCGCGCCTGCAGCAGGAACACGTCGTATTGGTCCGTGTGTGGCCCGACGGAGCCGCCGTCCGACGCCCACGAGACCATTAAGTCTTCTATCCGCCATTCAGGCAGGAACGCGAACGCATCAAGATAGCTCGCGAACTCGGGCAGGTGCTTGTCCACGTCCTGGACCAGCAGCGTCCATGGCTGCTCCTCGCGCTCGGCGAAGTCGTCGGCCGTGAACGGTCCCTCGCGGAGCAAGTAGCGTGGACCGGGTTCTGTGACGATGATGCGGCTCTCGACGTCCGAGTCGCAGGCAAGGCCTGCGAGCTCGTCGCCGTCGAGCGGTGCATCGAAATCAGGGAAAGCGCCGCGAATGAGCAGTGGCTTTTTCTGCCAGTGGTCGCGGAGGAACTCCGCGGGCGTGATGTCGCCGAGTGGCGCCAACGCGTCAGATGTCCGCGGCGAGCTTAGCCGCAAGGCCGGTGTAGGTCGCGGGCGTCAGGGCGAGCAGGCGGTCGCGGTCGGCGGCGGGGAGATTGAGCCCGCGTATGAATGCATGCAGCGATTTCTTGTCGATGCGGCGGCCGCGCGTGAGTTCCTTGAGCTTCTCGTACGGTTGCTCGATGCCGTGCCGACGCATCACTGTCTGCACCGCTTCACCGAGCACCTCCCAGTTGTCGTCGAGGTCGGTTCCGAGACGGTCAATATCGACCTCGAGCTTGCCGAGGCCTTGCTGACACGACTGCATCGCGAGCAGGCTGTGCGCCAGCGCGGCGCCGAGATTGCGAAGAACCGTCGAGTCGGTCAGGTCGCGCTGCCAGCGCGAGACCGGTAACTTCGCGGAGAAGTGGTGGAGCAGCGCGTTCGCGACGCCGAGGTTGCCTTCGGCGTTCTCGAAGTCAATCGGGTTCACCTTGTGCGGCATCGTCGACGAGCCGGTTTCACCCGCGACGGTTTTTTGCTTGAAGTAGCCGATCGAGACATACGACCAGCAATCGCGGCAGAGGTCGAGCAGGATTGTGTGTACGCGTGCGAGCGCGTCGCAGTACTCGGCGATACAGTCATGTGGCTCGATCTGGGTCGTGTACGGGTTCCAAGCGAGCCCGAGACCCTCGACGAAGCGGCGGGAGAGCGCTGGCCACGCAACGTCGGGATACGCGATTGCATGCGCGTTGTAGTTACCGACCGCGCCGTTCATCTTGCCGAGGAGGGTCGTCGCACTGACCTGCGCGCGCTGGCGCTCGAGTCGGTGTACGACGTTCGCGAATTCCTTGCCGAGCGTCGTCGGCGACGCGGTTTGGCCGTGCGTGCGCGACAGCATCGGGGTCGCCGCGTGCGCGTGTGCGATTGCGGTGACCATGCCGATCACGCGATCAAGCGCGGGCAGCAGGACTTCGGCGCGCGCGCGCTCCAGCATCAGCGCGTACGACAGGTTGTTGATGTCTTCCGATGTGCAAGCGAAATGCACGAACTCGGCGCGTGGACCGAGTTCGTCGTCCGCGGCGAGCTGTTCCTTGATGAAATACTCGACGGCTTTTACGTCGTGGTTCGTGGTCTTCTCGAGGGCCTTCACGCGCGCAGCGCCGGCCTCGCTGAAATCGCGGTCAAGTGCTTCAAGCACGCCGCGCGCGCGTTCGGACAGCGCTGGGACCTCAGGGATGCCGGGCTCGTCAGCGAGCGCCGACAGCCACGCGAGCTCGACCTTCACGCGGTGGTGGATGAGCCCGAATTCGCTGAACAGCGGCCGCAACGCGGCGGTCTTTCCTGCATACCGCCCGTCGATCGGGGACAACGCCGTCAGCGCGCTCGAGTCCATGCCGGCTCCATTCAACAATGATAGAATTTGCCGATTTTAAACGGTTTTACTCTACGACGGGGAGAATGCATGACGACGCGCATCGAACACGACAGTTTCGGCGACCTTGAGGTGCCTGAACACGCGTTGTGGGGCGCCCAGACCCAGCGCGCCGTGCAGAACTTTCCGCTCAGCGGCCTCACGCTGCCGCGCGCTTTCATTGAGGCGCTCGGCCTCATCAAGGCGTCGGCCGCGGAAGCCAACCAGGCCTTGGGGCTGCTCGATGGCAAGACCGCCAAGGCGGTGGTGGCGGCGGCGCTTGAGGTTGCCAGGGGTGACCATGACGCGCATTTCCCGATCGACGTGTTCCAGACCGGTTCGGGGACCAGCACGAACATGAATGCGAACGAGGTCGTGGCGGCGCTCGCATCTCAGGCGCTTGGGGCGAAGGTGCACCCGAACGATCACGTGAACATGGGTCAATCGAGCAACGACGTGATTCCGACCGCGATTCACGTCAGCGCCGCACTGCAAGTCGAGCGCCACTTGCTGCCCGCGCTCGCCCACCTCGCGACGACCATCGAGACGAAGGCGAGCGCCTTGGATACGCAGGTGAAAACGGGCCGCACACATTTGATGGATGCGATGCCGGTCCGTTTCAGTCAAGAGCTCGGCGGCTGGGCCGCGCAAGTCCGCAATGGCATCGCACGCATCGAGGCGACGCGTCCGCGTCTGCATGCGCTTGCGCAGGGCGGTACCGCGGTCGGGACCGGCATCAATGCCGACCCGCGATTCGCTGGCGAGTTCGCCGTGCGCCTCACCCAGCGTACCGGGGTTTCGTTTACGGCGAGTCGGGATTACTTCGAGAGTTTGTCGGCGCAGGACACAGCGGTCGAGCTGTCGGGCCAGCTGAAAGTGGTCGCGGTGTCGCTGATGAAGATCGCGAACGACTTGCGCTGGATGAACTCCGGTCCGCTCGCCGGTCTCGGTGAAATCAGCCTGCCCGCGCTGCAACCAGGCTCGTCGATCATGCCGGGCAAGGTCAACCCAGTCATTCCCGAGGCTGTTGCGATGATCGCCGCGCAAGTAATCGGCAACGACGCAGCCATCACGATCGGCGGGCAATCCGGAAATTTCCAATTGAACGTGATGCTGCCGATGATCGCGTACAACCTCTTGCAGAGCGTGCACATCCTGGGCAGCGGCGCGACTGCACTTGCGGATTCGGCGGTCGCGGGCTTTACGGTGAATGAGCAGACCATCAAGGCTGCGTTGGCGCGCAACCCGATTCTCGTGACCGCGCTGAATCCGGTGATCGGCTATGAGCTCGGCGCGAAGATCGCGAAAACCGCTTACGCCGAAGGACGGGCGGTCCGCGACGTCGCGAAGGAGATGACCGACCTGTCGGACGCCGACCTCGAGCGGCTGTTGGACCCTGCTAAATTGACCGAGGGTGGTATCGCCGAATAGCTGTAGGGCGGCGCCTTTGCGCCGCGATTTATTCAGTGGTGATGGCCGCCGGCACCATGTACGTGGCCGTGTGACTTCTCTTCATCGGTGGCTTTGCGTACGTCGGTGATTTCGACGTCGAAATGCAATCGCTGACCGGCAAGCGGGTGGTTGCCGTCGAGCGTCACCTCTTCGTCGCCGACTTCGATAATCGTGAAGATCACGTCGCCCTGCGGACCGTTCGCCATGACCTGCAGCCCCGGCTTCAGATCCATGCCTGGGTCGAACTGCTCGCGCGCGACCCCGATGACCATGTCGTCACGGCGGTCGCCGTAGCCATGCTCAGGCTCAATCGTCACGCGCGACTGAAAGCCGGTCTCGGTGCCTTCGAGGGCCTGCTCAAGACCCGGGATGATGTTGCCGTGGCCGTGGAGGTAGCTCAACGGCTCGTCGGCCGACGCATCGATGACCGAGCCATCGTCGCCAGTGAGCGTGTAGTGGAGGGTAACGACGGTATCGCGAGAAATGTGCATGGGGTACCTTGGGTTCACGGAGAAAAATTCGATGAATATTGTACACGTCCTCGCCCGCGCGGTCGCGTTGGGCGACCAGGCAGCGCAGGTGGGGTTCGACTGGCCCGATATACGGGGCGTTCTCGACAAGGTCGCCGAGGAGAGTTCCGAGTTGCGCGAGGCCATTGCGAGCGGTGACCTCGCGCACGCCGAGGCCGAACTCGGCGACTTGCTGTTCGTGCTCGCGAGCGTCGGCCGGCATCTCGGCATCGATCCCGAGCGGGCACTCGATGGTGCGAATCGGCGATTCAGCGCCCGCTTCGCGCGCATGTCCGAGGACATTACCGCCGACGGGCGCTCCTGGGACTCACTCTCGCTCGATGAAATGGAAGCGCGGTGGCAGCAGGCGAAGAAAAGCCTCCTTTGAGGGAATCACCCAATTTGCGCCCTGCACGCGCTGGCCAATACTCATTCCATGGGCCAAGGACTCGGCAGAATCCATTACATGGATGCAATGCGCGCGGTGTTGATGATGCTCGGCATCGTCCTCCACTCCGCACAGGTATTCAACCCGGCCAACGGCTGGGTCATCCATAGCGCGCACACGTTTCCACTCGCAGGCTGGCTGGTCGAAGGGATCGCGCTGTTCAGGATGCCGGCGTTTTTCATCGTCGCGGGCTTCTTCTGTCTGCTATCGATGCAAAAATACAATGCGCGCGATTTTGCGGTGATGCGCGTCGAGCGGCTCGCAGTGCCGCTTTTTGTGTGCGCGCTGCTGCTCAATTCCGTGCAGACGTCGATTCTTGCTGGTTATGGCTCGCTCGATTTTGAGCTGTTCGCGTACCTCGCCAACGGGAAGTGGATGTCCCATCTGTGGTTCCTGAACCATCTGCTGGTCTATGTCGGCGTCGGCTACCTCGTCAGTCGCGCGGGTTGGCAACTGCTCGGCCTGTTCGGACGGTACGCAGCGGCCGCGTGCTCGATTACCCCGCCATTTGCGTTGATCACGTTCGTCGCGGTGGGGCATCTTCTCGTTTTCAAGGTCCTCGGCGCGAGCGGCTTGCTCGGCCTTGGCGTTGTTGCCGGTACCTTCGATCTCTACAGCATCGCGTGGAATGCGCCATTCTTCGTGTTCGGCATGGTGCTCGGCTTGCGGCGCGAGCTACTCGACCGGTTTGCGCAGGTGTCGCCTGCGCTCGCGGTCCTCGTCATCGGCATCTGCGCGCCGGTTGCGGCCGCTGGCGCCGCGCTCGACAGCGCGCTGCTGCGCGTCGGCGCCGATTTCCTGAAGCTCATCGCGATCTGGCACGCGGCGGCGTTGTGCTTCCGGGTGTTCCAACAAATCGCGAACCGGCCGAGCGAACTGATGACGAGATTGTCCGGCGCGTCCTATACCGTCTATCTTTTCCACCACCTGTTCGTGATCGCGTTCGGCATCGTACTCATTCATTACGGCATCGGTGGCTTACCGGGCTTCATCGCGCTTGTCAGCGCGGTGACCGTCACCACGTTGCTCATCCACCAGCACCTGATTGCGCCATCACCGGTTGGACGTTACCTGTTCAATGGGATCCGGACACGCAATGCAGGGGTTGTCCCAGTATGGCTACAGCGCCGACACACGTAGGTTCAATGACATGATCCTTAGACGACTTCTCCCTTTCCTCGTAGCCGTTGGTATGGCGACCGCCGCACAGGCGCAAACGCATTATTTCGTCGATGACCGCGGGCACTGCGATGGGCGCACCCCGTGCTTCGATACTGTCGCACAGGGCATCGATGCGGCCGGGGACGGCGACACTGTCGCCATATTCCCCGGCGTTTACGCCGGGGACCTGACTTTGGACGGCGAGGCGGGCGTCACTCTGCGAAGCCATGTGGAGCCTCACACCGAGCTGACCTGCCACGCGCAGCCACGCCCGCAACGCGCGACGCTGACGGGCGGTCTTGTGCTTGCTGACGGCAATGCCGGAATCAGCATCGAGAACCTGATTGTCGGCGGCTCGATCCAAGTCTTCGGCGACGCCCGCGGTGCACTCGTCTCGGGCAACCGCGTTCAGGGGATGTATCTCGCCGTGTGCAACCTGGATGTGGTCCACAATGTCTTCACCGAAGATCTCATCATCCTCGGCGCCGATGAAGCCTGCGTGCTCTCCGACAATTCTTTTGACGGCGCCAATCTCGCGCTAGAGCCGCCCGGCAGCATCTTCGCATTGACGGTCCGCGACAACTATTTCGACGGCGGCTCCATGTCGCTCCGAACCGACATCATGCGAGACAGCGTTTTTTCGCAAAACCGGATGGACGGGGGCTCCATCGTCATTGAAGGCCGGATTGTCAGGGACAACGTATTCGAAGGCAATGGAATCAGTGGCGGCGGAAACCTCGTGCTGCACGGCAGAGCGTCCGGCACGGACGGTAACCGCCTGCTTGGGAACGACGTACGCGGGAGTGTGGAAACGGGCATCCTTGTGGCGATCGCGAGCGAGATTCTTCCCGAGATTTCTGCGTCCGGCGCCAACGAGATCACCGGCAACACGGCGTTGGACAATGCCGGCTGCGACATTGAGGATATCAGCCACCCTGATATCGATAACACCTGGTCGGGCAACATCTTCGAGACGGCGTGCGGCACCGCCGACGGTTGATGCGGGCCTTCGTTCCAATCCTGATGGCCATGCTGGCCAGCCCCGCGCTCGCGCAGACGACGCACTACGTCGCCGTGCATGGGCAGTGCGGCGAGCTCTCCCCGTGTCACTCGACCGTCGTAGCGGGCGTCGCGGCCGCGATGGCCGACGACACCGTCGCCGTCTTCCCCGGTATCTACGATGAAGCCGTTACACTCAGCGACAAAGCGGGCATCGAGCTGAAGACGCACGCGCCCGACAAGATCGGCGCGCGGGTCTGCAAGGCGATTCCCGACGCGAAACGGGCGACGCTGACTCGGCCGCTGGCGCTCGGAGGCGGCAACGCCGGCGCGCGAATCACAGGGCTGGCGCTCCCGGCGGGTGTGCAGGTGACCGGCCCCGCGAGTTCGCTGAAGATCACGGGCAATACGATCGGGGGATTGTTCATCGCCAACTGCGTCGGTGCGACGCTGCGCCACAATGTATTTTCGGACGACGTCAGGTTGAATACGTCGGCTGGGTGCGTGTTCGAAGACAACGCTTTCAACGGCGCCGATTTCACGCTCGACCCCGCGGGAATCGCGACGGAGACAATCGTGCGCGACAACGTCTTCAGCGCCGGCGAACTGTCGTTCGTGGCAGAGGATACGCGCGACAATGTGGTTATGGGCAATCGCATCGACGGCGGTGGGCTCACGCTCGGCGGCCGCGACGCTGAGCGCAATCTCATCGAGCAGAACGCCATCAGTGGCGGCGGCAGTCTACGGCTAACGGCGAGCGGCGGGTTCGAAAATCGTGTGCTCAGGAACCAAGTCGCGGGCAGCACCGCCACCGGTCTGTTCGTCGAGATCCGTGTAGCGGGTGGCAACGAGATTTCGGGTAACACCGTGCTGGGCAGCACCGGTTGCGACATCGAGGACACGAGCCATCCGGACGTGGACAACACCTGGACCGACAATGAGTTCGGAACAGCGTGTGGCGAGGCTGACGGCTGACGCTGTTCAGGTTCGATTCAGCGCGGCTGCCCTAACCTCTTCCCCAGACGACCACTGGGGAGATTCAAGATGGAAAAACTTGCACTGTTGGCGATGGGTATCGCTGGGCTGGCCATTGCCCCGGCTTCCGTCGCGCAGGACCAGTACGCGTGGGCGCGGGTGCTCGACGTGCAGCCCATCACTCGGCTCGTCAGGACGGAAGTGCCTCACCGTGAATGTCGCACTGAAGAAGTCACGCGGCACGGTTCCGGCGCGAATCCGACCGGCGCGATGCTTGCCGGCGCGCTGATCGGCGGTGTAGTCGGGAACCAGGTGGGCAGCGGAAGCGGTCGCCGCGTGGCGACGGCGGCCGGCGTGTTGATCGGAAGTGGGATGGGGCATTCCAGCGCGACGAACACACCGCGCACCTCGATCGAGGAGCGCTGCGAGGTTTATACAGAAATCCAGGAAGAAGAGCGCTTCGACGGCTATCGGGTCAGCTATGAGTATGGCGGCGCCGCGTACGTCACGCGCACGACCCAGCACCCGGGCGACCGCATCCGCGTGCAGGTATCCGTCCGGCCCGCATCGTTCTAAGATGCCACGATGCCGCGACTCCTGACAGCCTTGTTCCTGACCACCGCCGCGCTCGCGTGTTCGCAGGGCGTCGGTGCGTTGCCGAGCGAGCAGACGCGCGTCGCGCAGGAGCGGCCCGTCGTGCCGCAGGTCCGCTATTCACTCGATCAGGCGGTCGCCATCGCGCGGCGTGAAGTGCCCGGGCGAGTCGTCGGCGCGAATTCACGCTACCAGCGTGGACGGGTCACCCACGAGGTGAAGATACTGACCGAGCGCGGCGCCGTGCATGTCGTACGCGTTGATGGAGAAAGCGGCCGCGTGTCGCACTGAGGCACGATGCGGGTACTCTTGGTCGAGGATGAGGCGGCATTGCGCGAGTCGGTGCAGGACGCGCTCGCCGCCGCCGGTTACGCGCTCGACGCGGCCGCGGACGGCGAGGAGGGGCTGTATTACGGCACGGAGTTCGCGCCGGATGTCGCGGTCATCGATCTTGGCCTGCCGAAACTCAACGGAATCGACTTGATCCGCCAGTTGCGCGCGCAACACCGCTCATTCCCGATTTTGGTGCTCACGGCGCGCGACCGCTGGCAGGACAAAGTCGAGGCGCTCGGGGCGGGCGCCGACGATTATCTCGTGAAACCGTTCCATGTCGAGGAGCTGCTGGCGAGGTTGAACGCATTGCTGCGGCGCGCATCCGGTTGGTCCCAACCGACGCTCTCCTGCGGACCGATCGAGATCGATACAGCGGCGCAGGCGGTTCGCGTTACGGGCACACCGGTCGAGCTCACGACATTCGAATACCGCGTGCTTCACTACCTCATGTTGCATGCAGGTGAGGTCGTGTCGAAGACCGAACTCACCGAGCACCTCTACGATCAGGACTACGATCGCGACAGCAATGTAATCGAGGTTTTCGTGGGGCGGCTACGCCGCAAGCTGGACCCCGACGGAGACCTCGGGCCCATCGAGACCCTGCGCGGACGCGGCTACCGGTTCACGCTCGCGCGCGACGCGTGAGCTTGTCGCTCGTCACGCGGGTGCTGGTCGCCGCCGCCGCGGTGATGCTGGTCTTCCTTGGCCTCACGGTGCTCGCGTTGGACGCCGCGTTCCGGAATACCGCCGAACGCGCGATTGAAGAGCGCCTTCAGATGCAGGTCCGCGCGCTGATTTCGGCCGCAGGACAGGACGTCGACGGCCACTTGATCATGCCGCAGCAGCTGCCCGAAGCGCGGTACAGCAATCCTGGCTCAGGGCTTTTCGCGCAGGTGTTGGATGGCGATGGCAATCCGCTGTGGCGGTCGCCTTCAACGGCCGGCGTCGCAATGCTGATTCCCGACGAGTATGCAGCCGGCGACGTGCTTTTTACACGCGTGTCGTTGGGCGACGAGGCGGAAGCATTCCAATACGGATATACGGTTCTGTGGCACGACGGCCCAGGCGACGCATCGCCGCAAATCTACCATTTCTCGGTGGCCGAGTCGCTGGAGTCCTATCGTGCCCAACTCGCGCGTTATCGCGCAAACCTGTTCGGGTGGTTCAGCGTCCTGTTCGCCGGCTTGATCGTCGCGCAGTTGTTGATCCTGCGCCGGACGCTGCGGCCGCTGCGCGCACTTGCTACCGAGGTCGCGGCGGTCGAGCGTGGCGCGCAGGCAGGCGTCGACGGTGAATATCCGCAGGAACTCCAGCACCTCGCCCGCAATTTGAATGCCGTCATCCGCAACGAACGCGGCAATCTCGCGCGCTACAGGAATACGCTGGCCGACCTCGCGCACAGCCTGAAAACCCCGCTCGCCGTTATCCGCTTCGCGCTCGACACGACCGGTTCGAAACGAGACGAGACCATTGAGACGCAGGTCGAGCGCATGAACGACATCGTGCGTTTCCAACTGCAGCGCGCGCTTGCGTCCGGGAGCGAGACCTTCGGGAAGCCGGTGCCGGTTGCGTCGGTGGTCGACGACATCGCGGCGTCGCTCGCGAAAGTGTACGCAGCGCGCGATATCGCGTTCGAAGCATCGGTGCCCGGTGATTCGGTGTTCCGCGGTGACCGTAACGAGTTGCTCGAGGTGCTCGGGAACCTGCTCGACAACGCATACAAGTGGGCCCGCTCACGTGTGCGCGTGACGGTCACGGGTGACCTTGAGATTGTGGTCGACGACGACGGGCCCGGTATTGCGTCCGACCAACGCACGGCGATGCAGGCGCGCGGCACGCGCGCAGACGAGTCGGTTGAGGGCCAGGGTATCGGCCTCGCCGTTGTCGCCGAAACGGTCGCGCGCCGCGGCGGCACGCTAGTGCTCGATGAGTCAGCCCTCGGTGGTTTGCGCGTGGTGGTCGCGTATCCCGCGCGGCGCTGAGCGCCATCTGCGATAATGCTTGGCATGGACGATGGGTGGTGGGGTAACTACGAACTCGATATCGGTGAGCGTGCGCGGTGGCGTATCGGCCCGCTGCAACTTTACGTCGAACGACGGCGCGCCGAGTGGATTGTGCACTCATTGTCGTCGGACGATTCGCGGGACGCGCTCTGTGAAATCGAGGTCCCGACGCGCTCGCCGCTCCCTGACTGCGTTGAGTCGCACCGGTTCGTGCAGCGCGCGACCGGTGGCAGGGTCACGTTGTCCGGACGCCTCGCTGACCGTCCGGTTGTCATCAAGCCCGCCATACCGTTGTCCGTGCCGGGCGGCGAGGAGGTCACGCTGTACGTCGGCAGCCCGGTCTGGGTGCAGGTCGCCGTCGGCGACCCGCCCGTCCACCTGTTGGAAATTCCGAGCCATCGCGCAAGCGATACTTGGGTGGGACCGAATACGCGCGAGGGCGAAGCGTGTTACGGAAGTCGCACGCTCGCGCAGGTCGATTTCGCCGATTGCACGATTCGGCCGCACCGCGCGATCACCGAAGTGGAGGTTCGCAACAAGGCAGCGGATACGCTGGTCATCGAGCAAATCCAGTTGCCAGCGCCGCTGCTTGCGTTATACGGCGGGAATGGCGGCGTCTTGTGGACGCAGTCGATGACCCTGACAAGAGACCACCGCGAACATGCGGCGCGGTTGACCATTGGTCCCGCAGCTCCGACAACCGGCGGTGCGTTACATCGCATCGGCGAACCGCGTAAAGCTGTCGAAGGCAATATGATTGCGCAGGTGTTCAATCGCTTATGGAACTTCTAGACCTCATACGGGCCGGCGTGCTCGCGCTGATCGGGCTTGTCGCGGCGCCGCTGCTCGGGCGACTCGTCCACCGCGTGGTTCTCAAGTACACGGATGTGCAGCGTGCGATGATCGCACGCCGCATCGTGTTCTACACGATACTTGTGCTGACGCTCGTCTCGGTGCTGCGCGAGCTCGGCTTCAGCTTGACCGTCCTGCTCGGCGCTGCGGGCATATTGTCGGTCGCGATTGGCTTCGCATCGCAAACATCAGTGTCGAACCTGATTTCGGGTCTGTTCCTGATCGGCGAGAAGCCGTTCGTGATCGGCGATATCATCACGGTCGGCACGACGACGGGGGAAGTCCTGTCGATCGACATGCTGTCCGTCAAGCTCCGCACGTTCGACAACCTGTACGTTCGTATCCCCAATCAGATGCTGATCCAGACGGAGTTCACGAACGTGTCGCGGTTCCCGATTCGGCGCTACGATATGCAGGTCAGCGTCGCTTACAAGGAAGAGTTGACGCGGATACAGAAGCTCCTGTTCGATATTTCAGCGGCGAATCCTTACGCGCTCGAAGATCCGGCGCCGCTCGTGATTTTTCTCGGCTACGGCGAATCCGGCATCAACCTGCAACTTTCGGTCTGGGGCTTACGCGAGAACTACCTATTGCTGCGCAACAGCATCGCGAGCGACGTGAAACGCGTGTTCGATGGGCAGGGCGTCGAGATCCCGTTCCCGCACCGGATGCTGGTCAGGGCACCGACAAAACGCTGACGGACGGTCGCGATGCGGCCGCTTCGAGTTGGAAACCCTGGACGAGTAATACGATGTCGCCGGACCCGGCGATATCAAGGGCCTGCGCTTGGGCGCACGCAAGCGCTGCCGCGTCCGCAAGGTCAGCTTCGGTGACCAGCCGCGGCACCAGCCCCCAAGACAGCCGCAACCGGCGGCAGGTCGCCGCGCTCGAGGAGACCGCAATGATCGGTGCGGCGGGACGCGCTGCGGACATGATGCCCGCCGACAATCCGCTGCGCGACACCACGACGACCGCGCGCACGCCGAGGTCGCGAGAGAGCTGGGCCGTCGCGGTCGCGAGGGCGCGCGCGGTGCCGGTTGCGTTGCCGGCGCGCTCGATAGTTCCGAACGCGCCTTGCGCCCACAACCAACCTTCGGCTTGGCGTGCGATACGGTCCATCATGGCCACTGCTTCGAGCGGGTGCGCGCCGGACGCGGTTTCCGCGGACAGCATCACGGCGTCGGTGCCGCTCATCACCGCGTGCGCGACGTCCGCGACTTCGGCGCGCGTGGGACGCGCGTCGACAATCATGGACTCGAGCATTTGTGTCGCGACGATTACCGGTCGGTGGCGCGCCCGCGCTTCGCGCACCAGCAAGTCCTGGGCGACCGGCACTTGCTCGGGCAGCAGTTCCACTCCGAGGTCGCCACGCGCGACCATTACGGCGTCGCACGCGTCCAGGATTGCGTCGATATCGCGCAGCGCCTCGGGCTTTTCGATTTTCGCGACGATGCCGGCCGGGGAGTCGCTCTCATCGATGATTTCCCGGAGTTCGGTGAGGTCGGCCGCGCAGCGCACGAACGACAGCGCAAGCCAGTCGACCCCGAGTGACAGCGCGAAGCGCGCATCGTCGCGGTCCTTGTCCGTCAGCGACGGGGCGGAGACGGCGCTGTCCGGCAGGTTGATGCCCTTACGGTCTTTGAGTTCGCCGCCGTGACGCACGCGACACTTGATATCGGTGCCGTCGATGGCGAGTACTTCCAGTTCGAGCTTGCCGTCGTCAAGCAGGATGCGTGCGCCGGCGCGGACGTCGCCGGTGATGCCTGCGTATTGCGATGGAATCAGTTCAGCGGTGCCCTCGACGTCCCGCGTGGTCACGGTGACCTCTGCGCCGCCCTCAAGGTGGACCGCACCGCCCGCGAAGCGCCCGGTCCGGATTTTCGGTCCGCACAAGTCGGCGAGCACCGCGGGTTCGTTTCCCACCTGTGCGGCGGCGGCCTTGATGGCAGCGAACGTCGCCGCGTGGTCTTCGTGGGCGCCGTGCGAGAAGTTCAGTCGGAAAACGTCGACCCCGCGCGCGAGGAGCGCCTCGATGGTCGATTGCGATGAAGATGCGGGCCCGAGCGTCGCGACGATGCGTGTGCGACGGCGTTTGAGCAGCGGGACCGCGGGTTCGATGGCCACGCTGCGCGTCGCCTATTCCTTGTTCAACTTCTTGAGCAGCGGGGTGATGAGGTCCATCGGCAGGGGGAAGACGATGGTCGAGTTCTTTTCGCCGGCAATGTCCGAAAGGGTCTGCAGGTAGCGTAACTGCATAGCCTGCGGCGCAGTCGCGAGCTCCTCCGCGGCTTGCACAAGCATCTTGGCCGCCTGTTGCTCGCCCTCGGCATGGATGATCTTGGCGCGCCGGACGCGCTCGGCCTCGGCCTGCCGTGCGATCGCGCGGACCATGGTGTCGTTGATGTCCACGTGCTTGATCTCGACATTCGCGACCTTGATGCCCCATGAATCGGTTTGCTCGTCGAGGATGCGCTGGATATCGGCATTCAGCTTGTCGCGCTCGGAGAGCATCTCGTCGAGTTCGTGCTGACCGAGGACGGACCGCAGCGTCGTCTGAGCGAGCTGGCTCGTTGCGTCATAAAAGTTCTCGACCTGGTTGATTGCATTTTCCGGATCCACGACCCGGAAATAGATGACTGCATTGACCTTCACCGACACGTTGTCGCGCGAGATGACGTCCTGCGAAGGCACGTCCATGACGACCGTTCTCAGGTCGACGCGCACCATTTGTTGTACGCCCGGAATGATGATGATCAGTCCTGGGCCTTTCACTTCCTGAAAGCGGCCGAGGAAAAACACGACGCCGCGCTCGTATTCGCGCAGCACCTTGAACGCGCTGAACGCGAGGATCGCCAGAAAGGGGATGGCGATGTACAGGATCTGCATGATCATTTCATTCTCCCGTCGGTGAAACCGTGAGCCAGAGGCCGTCGAGTGCGATGACCGTGACTGTCTGCCCGGCGCGGACCGGCACTGCGCTGGTCGCGTTCCAGAGTTCGCCGTCGATGCGTACGCGCCCGGTGCCATCGAAATCTTCGAACGCAACCGCGCTGCGACCAATCATCCGTTCCCGACCGGTGACGACGGGTTGGCGGCGCGCCTTCAGCGCGAACCCTAGGGTCGCGAGCAAGGTGCCGCCCGCGACGACGGCAACCGCGCCGATCAACGATTTCGAGATACCAAAGCCGGGCACGTCCGTGTCCAGCAGCATGATCGAGCCAATCGTCAGCGCAACGATACCGCCCAGGCCCAACGCGCCGAAGCTCGGTACGAACGTTTCCGCGACGATCAGCGCGATACCGAGCAGGACGAGCGCAAGGCCGACGTAACTGATCGGCAGCATCTGCAGTGCGTAGGCGGCGAGCAGCAGCGAGATCGCACCGACGATACCAGGCACGAGCGCGCCGGGGTTGTAGCCCTCAAGCAGGAGTCCGTACAAGCCGACAATCAACAGGAGATAGGCGATATTCGGGTTCGTGATGGTCGCGAGCAGTCGGTTCCGCCAGTCCGGCTCGATGGCGACTGTTGCGAGCCCCGCGGTCGCGAGTGTGACGGGGCCGGTCGCGGTCTGGACTTCGCGGCCGTCAGCAGCGGCGAGGAGCCCATCCAAGTCTTCCGCAATCAGGTCGATGACGCCGGCCTCGAGGGCAGCACGCGCGTTCAGGCTCGCCGCATCGCGTACCGCGGACTCGGCCCAATCGGCGTTTCGGCCACGGAGTTCGGCGAGGCCGCGGATGTACGCGACGGCGTCATTCACGGCCTTCAGACTGCCGGCGTCCTTCGGAGCGTCCTTCGGAGCGTCCTGCCGTGGGGCCCCGTCTTCCGAGGCGCCATCGTCGTCCCCGTCGGTGGTGGGCGCCGGCGCCGGCGTGCCGCCACCGAGGGCTACCGGCGTGGCTGCGCCAAGGTTCGTCGCGGGCGCCATCGCCGCGACGTGACTTGCATACAACATGTAGGTGCCGGCGCTGGCTGCTCGGGCGCCGTTCGGGGCGACCCACATGATGACGGGTATCGGTGACGCAAGCGTGGCCTGGATGATGTCGCGCATCGCAGAGTCGAGTCCGCCCGGGGTGTTGAGTTTCAGTACAACCACGGGTGCGCCGCGCTCGACTGCAGTTGCGAGTCCGCGTTGGAAGTAATCGGACGTCGCCGGCCCAATCGCATCGTTGATTTCGAGCACGACGGCAGCCCGATCGGACTGGGCGGGTGCCAAGGCGGCGACCAGCCCGAGGCCGATCGCCAGCGCTGCCGCCCACCCCAATGAGACGCGCCGATTGGTCATGGGGTCATTATAGGCTTCCAACCTTTTACGTGTGGGCGGCATCTAATCCAGTGTGGAAGCCATGACCTTAGAACCGGACGATACCGCGCTCGTGGCGCGGACGCAGGATGGCTGTATGGCTTCGTTCGAGCGCCTGTACCGGCGCCACCATGCGCGCATCTACGCGGTTTGTCTGCGCCTGCACGCGGACGAAGGGCTCGCGGAGGATTCGCTTCAGGAGGCGTTCGTTCGGGCATGGCAACGCCTCGACGAATTCCGTGGCGACGCCGGATTCTCGACATGGTTGCACCGCATCGCTGTGAATACCGTGCTCGCGCGCCTGCGAAGCAGCGGTCGCAGGGACCGAGGGCTGCAGGTGCTCGATGACGGCGAGTGGGCGTCGCTGGCCGCGGCGCCGACGGACGATGCGCTCGCGCTAGACCTTGATGCAGCCATTGCGCGCCTTCCGTCGGGCGCACGTGTCGTCTTCGTGCTGCACGACGTCGAAGGATTCACGCATGAAGAGGTTGCGTCCATGACTGGAATGGATGCTGGGACGAGCAAATCACAATTGCACCGGGCAAGGCGCCTGTTGCGGACGAGGTTAGAACATGAACGTTCATGACGAAGCCGAGCTTACGGCGCGCATTGCGGAGCTGCGCCGCGAAATTCCGCCGCCGAAGGACCAATGGCCGGCGATTGCCGCGCGCATCGACCGGCGGCGCGGTTGGGTGCCGCGCTGGTTCGGCGGTTTCGCGGCCGCCGCGGCAGCCGTGGTCGTCGTGCTTGGGCTGACCGCCCAGTTGTTCAGCGACCGCCCCCAGCCCGCCGACGACCGAGTGCTTCGAATCGCCGTCGATCCGGCGCTCCAGCAGGGACTGGATGCGTTGCTCGACGGGCGCGTCGACCTGTCGTCGATGACGGTTGCGCTGTTGCGCACGAATCTAGCGCTCGTCGACAACGCGTTGCACGAAATCTCCGCCGCGCTCGAGCTCGATCCAAGCAATCCACTGCTGCATCAGCAGCTGCATGACACATACCGTGGGCAGGCCGAACTGCTCGACAACCTACGCCGAGCTCCGCACGGCACATGAGAGAGGAAGCGACTATGAAAACATTTACCCTGATGGCGGCCGCCCTGGTCGCGCTGGTCATCGCCACGCCTGTATCCAGCGCCACCGAGTTCCACCAACGCCAAGCGGCGGCTGCAGAGGGTTCTATCGACATCTCGAACGTCGCGGGCAGCGTTCGTGTCGTCGGTTGGGACCGCAACGAAATTGAGGTTGAAGGCACGCTCGGTGGCGACGTCGAGCGCGTCGAGTTCACTGTCAGCGGCGACCGTTCGGAGGTGCGCGTGCATCTGCCGCGTCGAAGCGGCAGCATCCGGGACGGTGATGCGGACCTCACGATCAACGTGCCGCGCGGGTCGCGGGTCTCGGCGAGTACCGTGAGCGCCGGCATCCACGCTGAAGGGCTGTCGGGCAAGCCGGAACTCAAGAGCGTCAGCGGCGACGTGACGGTGTCAGGGACGTTCACCGCGGCCGAAGTCCAGTCCGTTTCGGGTGCGGTCCGCGTCATCGGCACCGGCAAGGACGCGCGTATCCGGGCCATCGCGATCTCGGGCGACGTCCTGGTGTCGGCGATGGACGGGGAGCTCAAAGCGACCTCCGTGAGCGGGACTGTCAAGGTGACCGCCGCCGGTATCCGTCGCGCCGACCTTGGCAGCACGTCGGGTGGGGTCGTTTTCGATGCGCCGCTTGTCGCTGACGGACGGTATGAACTCGGCACGGTGAGCGGCAGCGTCCGCTTCGTGGTGCACGGCGCGGCTAAAGCGCGGTACGAGCTGCAGGCCCTGTCGGGCAACATCCGGAACAGCTTCGGGCCGAAGCCCCAACGCGTGCGCGAGTACGGCCCGGGCATGGCGCTCGAATTCGAGGAAGGAAGGGACGCCGAGGTCGAGATGAGTGCAGTGAGCGGCACGTTACGGCTCGATCGCAAATAGCCTGGCGTCGCGCGCTACAATCCGTGCGTGCGAATTCTTCCACTGTTGGTACTCGGATTGGGGTTGGCAGCGCCGGTGGTGGCGCTGCCGACCGCTGGCAGCGAAGCCGCTGACCGTCCGCGTATCGGGCTCGTGCTTTCCGGCGGTGGCGCGCGCGGTGCGGCCCACGCCGGAGTCCTAAAGGTCCTCGAAGAGAACCAGATTCCAATCGACTACATCGCCGGCACGAGTTTTGGGGCGCTCGTCGGTGGGCTTTATGCGTCCGGGCTCTCCCCCGACGAAATCATCGAATGGATCCGGGCGTTCGATTACCAGCATGCGGCGGCGGACAGGCCGCCGCGGCGCGCGTTATCTTTCCGACGCAAGCAGGACGACACGTCATATGCACTGCGTCTGGAGTTCGGTTTTCGTGATGGGGCATTCGTGCTCCCGCGCGGGCTTATCAGCGCACAAGAGCTCGGTTTCGCGCTGAGAGTGCGCGCGCTCCACAGTGCACGGTGGCGGAACTTCGACGACTATCCGATTCCGTTTCGCGCGGTCGCGACGGACATCGAGCGTGCACAGGCGGTTGTCCTCACGAACGGATCGCTCGCGGATGCGATGCTAGCAAGCATGGCGGTTCCTGGGGTCATCGCGCCGATCGAGATCGATGGCTACCTGCTCGTGGACGGTGGCCTCACCAAAAATTTGCCGGTCGACGTCGTCAGAGAGATGGGCGCCGACATCGTCATCGTCGTCGACGTGGCGACACCGCTCTCCCACCGCGACGACCTCGATGACGTCATCGGCCTGTCCGCGCAGGTTATCAATTTACTGGGGCAGGAGCAGGCGCGCGCCGCGATCGCGTCGCTCGCAACTGATGACCTGCTGCTGCAACCTGACCTTGGTGGGATTTCTGCCGGCGATTTCGACCTCATGGGCGAAGCGATCGATCGCGGACTCATGATCGGACCGGGAGTCAGCGCACGGTTGCAGAAACTCGCGCTTGACGGCCCATCGTGGGTCGCATGGCGTGACGCGCAGCGGACACCACCCGGCCCATTGCCCAGCGTCGAGTTCATCGAGATCGACAATCCGACCAGCATTGACGACCGGCTGGTGCGCGCGCGTATGTCGCTGCAGCCCGGTTCGCGACTTTCGCTCTCGAGCTTGCGCCGCGACATCGACGCGCTGTATTCGGTCGGCGAGTTCTCGCGGATCAATTTCGAGGTCATCCAGCGCGACGGTCAGCACGGGCTGAGGCTCGCGTTGACGGAAAAAGAGTTAGGCCCGAACTACCTCAGGTTCGGGCTGAACCTGCAAGACGACTTTGGCGGCGACAGCGCATACAATCTTCTGTTCATGCACAACCGTACGCGCCTGAACGCGCTGAACGGCGAGTGGCGTACCGAACTCCAGATCGGCGAGTCACGGCGGATCGCGACGGAGTTGTTCCAGCCGGTCAGCTGGCGAGGCGACTGGTTTGTGAGCCCACGAATCGAATCGACGCTCGGCGGGTTCAACGCGTTCGACCAGAACGGCAACCAAGTCGCGCGCTACGAGGTCAAGCGCAACGCCATGTCACTGGAGTTCGGTTGGCAGTGGCGCAACTTCGGTCAAATCGCCGTGGGCCCATTTCGCGAATCGGTGCATGCACAAGTCGAGGTCGGCGATCCGTCCTTTCCGTCGTTCGACGAGCCCATCGGCGGCTGGGACTGGCGCATCGTCGTCGACCAGCTCGACGATTGGAATTTCCCGGCCGACGCGTGGTTCCTCGAGATCAACGGGCGTCGCACGGAGGAGTATGCGTACGCCCACTTCCACACGACCACCGCTTGGCAGACAACCGAGGCCAACCGCGTACTCCTGAGCGTTCGCGGGTCGTCTCGAACCGCGGGGACGCTGCCGGTGCAGGAGCGCTTCGGGCTTGGTGGCTTCCTGTCATTGTCCGGCCTGCGTCAGGACGAACTTCGCGGCGACTATTTATTCAGCACGCGGCTTATTTGGTACCGGCGCCTTTTCTCACTGCCTGCGGGCGTCGGCGATGGCTTCTATTTCGGCCTCAGCCACGAACGCGGCAATGCGTGGGCGACGCGAAGCGACGTGAGTCTGGATGACCTGCGTTGGGGCTCTGCAGCGTTTTTGGGCGCGGATCTGGTGTTCGGGGCGCTGTATTTGGGCCTCGGGCGCGCCGACAATGGTGATGTAGGCGGCTATCTGTTCCTGCAAAGGAGTTTTCGATGATCCGGATTTTTACGACCGGCGGCACGATAGACAAACTGTATTTCGATGCCAAGAGCGAATTCGAGGTCGGCGCGTCGTTGGTCGGTGAGCTGCTGCGCGAAGCGGAGGTGCAGGTGCCGTTTGTGGTCGAGGCCGTCATGCGCAAAGACTCGCTCGAACTGACCGACGATGACCGCGCGCTGATTCGCGTACGCGTTGAGACTGCCGCGGAGTCACGCATCATCGTCACGCACGGCACCGATACGATGACCGATACTGCGCGCGCGCTGACCGGAATCCCTGACAAGACCATCGTGCTAACCGGCGCGCTGCATCCTGCGAGATTCCGGCACAGCGATGCGGAATTCAACGTCGGCATGGCGGTCGCAGCTGTCCAGGCGTGCGGGCCCGGCGTCTGGATCACGATCAACGGTCGTGTGTTCGACGGCATGCGGGTCAGAAAGAATCGTGAAGCGAACCGCTTCGAGGACTGCTAGGAGGTCACCATGAAATTGTTGCTAATCGCGATACTGGTCTCGATTTGGGCGATGCCCACCCACGCGCAGCGCGTACCTGATGGCGATCCGGTCGTGACCGAAGTTGCGGACGACCTTTACATGCTGGAATGGGCGGGTGGCAACATCGGCATCTCGGTCGGCGAAGACGGCGTTGTGCTCGTCGACGACCAGTATGCGCCGATGGTGCCGAAGAACCTTGCGGCCCTACGAAGGATCACCGACGCGCCACTCCGGTTCGTGCTGAATACGCATTGGCACGGTGACCACACCGGCGGGAACGAGCAACTCGCGGGCGAGGGCGCGCTGATCATCGCCCACGATAACGTCCGCAAGCGACTCGCTGAGGGCTCGTTGCTGCGCGAAATTCCGGCAGCACCGGCCGGTGCGCTGCCAGTGGTCACCTTCGACAGCAACGTGACACTCCATTTCAACGGGCATGAAGTGCATGCATACCACGTCGGGGCGGCGCATACAGACGGAGACTCCGTCGTCCATTTCCGGGGCGCCGACGTCATCCACACTGGTGACATCTTCTTCAATGGCCGTTTCCCGTACATCGATGGCGGCAGTGGCGGCAACGTCGCGGGCGTGCTCGCGGCGGTCGATGGCATCCTCGCCTTGTGCACACCCAAAACCAAAATCATCCCGGGTCACGGGCCGTTGACCGACTGCGATGGCTTACGAGGGTACAAGTCGATGCTGACGATCGTGCACGAGCGGATCGCAAAGTTGATTGCCGGCGGGGCGACCGCCGACGAGGTCGTAGCGGCACAGCCTGCGTCGGAGTACGCAGACGCATGGACCTGGGGGTTCATGCCGACGGATCGTTGGGTGCGTTTGATGTACGAGTTAATGTCGGAATAACAACGCGTTATTGGACTTATCTAATAAAACACATCGCCTCTGTAAGATGATGGCGGCCGGCTGCGACGGCCGGACCGAACGCGCCGCTGCCGCTTCCCTCGACTGCGCGGCTCATTGATTGTTGCCACGGTTTACCCCTGTCCCGCGTCTACTTTGTGCGCGCCTTCGATTTAATGGCTTACCCACCCCCGTCTCGGTTGCTCCCGGCGCGTTGTCCGTCCGCTCCGCCAGCCGATCACTGTAGGAGCGGCGCCTTTGCGCCGCGAGGCGTGCCGCGCTTAAAGATCGAACTTGATGCCCTGCGCGAGTGGCAGGGTGCGGCCCCAGTTGATGGTGTTGGTCTGGCGCCGCATGTACTGCTGCCAGGAGTCGGACCCCGCCTCGCGGCCGCCACCGGTTTCTTTCTCGCCGCCGAACGCGCCGCCGATTTCCGCGCCGGACGTGCCGATGTTCACGTTCGCGATGCCGCAATCACTGCCCAGCGCCGACAGGAAATACTCAGCGTTGCGCAGGTCGGTCGTGAAAATCGCCGATGAAAGCCCCTGCACGACGCCGTTCTGCATCGCGACCGCTTCCTCGAGCGTGTCGAACGGAATCACATACAGGATCGGCGCGAAGGTCTCGTCCTGCACGATGTCCCAGTCGTTCTGGGCGAGCACGATGGTCGGCTCGACGAAGTGCCCTGGTCGGTCAAGGACCTTGCCGCCGCACAGGATCTTGCCGCCGTGTTTTTTCACCGCCTCGAGGGCGTGCTTGTAGCTGTCGATTGATTGCTCCGCGACCAGGGGACCGACGAGTGTCTTTGGATCGAGCGGGTCACCGATGCGAAGCTGGCCGTACGCGCCGACGAGCTTAGGCACCAATTCCTCCATCAGAGACCGGTGCACGAGCAGGCGGCGCGTCGTGGTGCAGCGTTGCCCGGCGGTCCCGACCGCGCCGAACACAATGGCGGGAACCGCGAGTTTCAGGTCGGCTGTCTTATCGATGATCATCGCATTGTTGCCGCCAAGCTCGAGCAGCGAGCGACCCATACGCGCGGCAACACGCTCGTTGACGCGGCGGCCAATCGCACACGAACCGGTGAACGACAGAAGGTCCACGCGGCGGTCGTCGACGAAGCGTTCCGCGAGTTCGGTGCCCGCGTCGAGGAACATCGAGAAGATGCCAGGGAACCCCGCTGCTTTCAACGCGTCGTTACAGATTTTTTGCACGGCGATGCCGCACAGCGGCGTGCGCGGTGACGGCTTCCACACAGTCGCGTTGCCGCAGACCGCAGCGATGAATGCATTCCACGCCCAGACCGCGACCGGAAAGTTGAACGCGGACACGACACCGACGACGCCGATCGGGTGCCATTGCTCGTACATGCGGTGGTCGGGTCTCTCAGAGTGCATCGTCTTGCCGTACAACTGGCGCGAAAGACCCACCGCGAAGTCGGCGATGTCGATCATCTCCTGCACTTCACCATCGCCTTCGGCCTTGATTTTGCCCATTTCGAGCGAGACCAGGCTTCCGAGCGCGTCCTTGTGCTTGCGCAGCGCTTCGCCGACGAGCCGCACAGCCTCGCCACGCTTCGGCGCCGGTATGGTGCGCCATTCTTCGAACACGGCGCGCGCCTCATCGATGACCCGCTCGTAATCTTGCGCGGTCGAGGGCACGACGGTCGCGATGACCTTGCCGGTCGCGGGGTTCGTCGAGACGAGTTCGCCGGCGCCGTCGAGCCAGCCGCTCGCGGCGGCCCACGTCGCGCGGTTCGTCTGCTCGAGGCCGAGCTGCGAGAGGATGTCTTTCATCGGTGCTTCTCCAAGTCGTAATGTCGTCCAAAGCGGTTGTTCAGGACGCCGGCCAGTGTGAAATCTTCCTGACGGACGAATCCGCGATATTGGTCAGGCGTACCAAGAACGAGGTCGATGACCGCGCATGCGCCGGCCGCGGTCGTGACCTGGATTGCAGTCCACTGGCGCCCCGCGATTGTCGTTGGGTAGACGTGTCGCACAAATGTATCTTCCCGCAGTACGCCCTCGTGGCGGCCACTGACGGCAACGTACACGATCACGACGTCATCATTTGTTTGTGGCACCGCGTGCTCGAGGATGCGCTTCAGCGTGTCTCGGTCTTCGGCGAGGCGCAGGTCCTGCATCAGCAGGCGCGCCATCACGCAGTGGCCGGGATAACGCAGCGTCTTGTAATTCATGCTGCGCGCACGGCCCGCGAAGCTCTCGCCGAGCGAGCCGAGACCGCCCGAAGTATTGAAGGCCTCGTATTCAACGCCGTCGAGAATCAGGCTTTCGAGACCATCGAGCGGGCGCAACTCGACTTCGCGCCCGTCCTCGACTGCGAGACACGGGTTCGCGTACTCGTTGATGAGCCCGTCTGTCGACCAGGTCAGATTGTATTTCAGCGCGTTGTTGGGGTGCGCGGGCAACGCGCCGACGCGTAGGCGCACTGTGTCGATCTCATCGAAGCGGCGCATCAGGTCCGCCGCCGCGATACTGATGAACCCTGGCGCGAGACCTGCCTGCGGTACGAACGCCGTCGTTGCGCCGTCGGCTGCGGCGCGCACCGCACGCGTGCTGGTGACGTCTTCGGTGAGGTCGAAGTAATGCACGCCCGCTTCACGCGCGGCGGCCGCGACCGGCGGATTCGCGAAGTAGGGGAGGCAGCAGACGACCGCAGCGCAGTCGCGCTGCGTGAGGCATCGCGCCACCGCGGCGGTATCCATCGCGTCCAGCGTGAGGCTCTGAATCTGGCGCGGCCAATGGGCGTTCGCGACCGACTCGGCGGTCGCACCGTCGTGATCCGCGAGCAACACTTCGTAGTCACCGGACTCGGTGAGCATGCCGGCGACCAGCGAACCGATTTTGCCGGCACCTACGACGAGTACGCGCTGCATCAGGCCTCCTACGGCGGAAAAACGCGTATGGTAGCATCTGCGCCCCGTGAGCAGACCTAACACACCCGAGCGCTGGACCCCCGACAGCTGGCGTTCGAGGTCCGCGACGCACCAACCCGAATATCCGGATCCGAACGCGTTGCAGCGGGCGCTCGCAGCGCTGCGAGAGCGCCCGCCGCTCGTGACTGGCGGCGAGATCGATAATCTGAAAGTGCAACTCGCGGCCGCCGCCGCGGGCGAACGCTTCCTGCTGCAGGGCGGTGATTGCGCTGAGAGCTTCGCGGATTGCAATCCAGACGCCATCGCGTCGAAACTCAAGATTCTGCTGCAGGTCAGCGTGGTGTTGATGCATGGCCTGCATCGCCCGGTCATACGCGTGGGGCGCGTCGCAGGCCAGTATGCAAAGCCACGTTCCGCGGACACCGAGACGCGTAATGGCGTCACGTTACCCAGCTATCGCGGTGATCTCGTGAATCGGCCGGACTTCGACCCGGGCGCGCGAACCCCCGACCCCGTGCGCTTGCTTGAAGGCCATGACCGCAGCGCGCAAACCCTGAATTACATCCGCGCGCTGCTCGATGGCGGCTTCGCGGACCTGGGTCATGCGGACAACTGGGATATCGAGTTCGCGCGCCACGCGCCGCTCGCGAGCGAGTACCGGCGCATCGTCGCGGAAATCGTCGCCGCAGCGCCGGCGTCGAATGCGGAGTTCTTCACGAGCCACGAGGCGCTACACCTTCACTACGAAGAGGCGCAGACCCTCTGGGATACGCGCCGAGAGCGCTGGTACCTCACGTCAACGCATTTTCCGTGGATCGGTATGCGCACCGGCGGCGTCGATGGTGCGCATGTGGAGTTTTGCCGCGGCCTTGCGAACCCACTGGGGCTGAAAGTCGGCCCCGGCTTCGACGCCGACGCGCTCGCTCGCGTAATCGATACACTTGACCCGACTGGCGAGCCGGGGCGCCTGACGCTTATCACGCGTTTCGGTCGCACGCGCATCCACGACGAACTGCCGCGCTGCATCGCTGCAGTACGCAGGACGGGGCGCGCCGTCGTATGGAGCTGCGACCCGATGCACGGCAACACGCAGACAACCGCTTCCGGCGTGAAGACCCGGCATTTCGAGCACATCCTTTCGGAACTACGCACGGCGTTCGAATTGCACGCGGCGGCAGACTCGCCGCTCGCCGGCGTGCATTTTGAGCTCACCGGGGACGACGTCACTGAGTGTGTTGGGGGTGCGCGCGGTTTACAGGAAGCTGACCTCGACCGCGCCTATCGGTCGACGGTCGACCCGCGTCTCAATTACGAGCAGGCCCTGGAGCTCGCGATGGCGATCGCCGGAACGCACGCCGCCTGAGTAGCGGCGTTGCGTCAGCGTCAAGCCAACGTCCTGGCTCGATGCCGTCGAGCGTCCATGAGCCGACGCGCCAACGAATGAGGCGTAGCGTCGGCAGGCCGACCGCCGCCGTCATGCGCCGCACCATGCGGTTTCGACCTTCATCGACGACGACTTCGAGCCACGCGGTTGGAATCGCCTTGCGTTCTCGAATCGGCACGGCGCGTGGCCATAGCCCGGGCGGTTCGTCGATGATGCGCGCGGACAGCGCGCGTGCAGGGCCATCTTTAAGCACTACGCCTTGCTTCAATGCGGTGAGCGCCACATCGTCAGGTAAGCCCTCGACCTGCACCCAATACGCCTTGTCGAGTTCGCTGCGCGGGTCGGCGATGCGCGCCTGGGCGACACCGTCGTCGGTCAGCAGCAACAGGCCCTCGCTGTCGCGGTCGAGCCGGCCCGCCGCGTAGACACCGGGCACCGGAAGATAGTCGGCGAGTGTCGGCCGACCTTCCTTGTCCGTGAATTGCGTGAGGACGCCGAAGGGTTTGTTGAACAGGATCAGGCGCGCCATTGCGACCTCACAGTTGCAGCAGGTGCTGGATTTCGTCGACATGCCGGGCGACGCACTGCGCGCCCTCGTCAATCGCCTCGTCCGCGCGATTGAACTCGAACAGGCCGACGTGCGCGACGCGCGGAGACAGCAACACATCGGCCGGATCGCCCGCGAGGCGGGCGCGCATCACGCGATTCTGCATGATGTTCAACGCGTCGACCGAGATGCCAAGTATGCCCGGTAATGGGCCTGCCGGGACAACCGTCTCGTCGGAGGTCCAGCGCTGACGCAGACGGTCCCAAAAACCGACGCTGTCTTCATTGCGCGGCAACGCATAGCGGCGGACGCCGGGTGTCGTGAGGCGTTCGTTCACGTTGACCGCGATGACGATGTCCGCGCCGAGTGCGCGGGCGAGCGATACGGGTACGGGATTGACGAGCCCCCCATCGACGAGCCAGCGGCCATCGACGTTCACCGGCGCGAACACGCCTGGGATGGCGATCGACGCGCGCACCGCGGTCGTCAACGACCCTTCACGCATCCACACTTCACGACCGCTCTCGATGTCGGTCGCGACCGCGGCGAATTCCACCGGCAAGTCTTCGATGTTCCGCGATGCAATCAACTGGCCGAACGTCGCCATCAGTTTCGCTCCGTGGATGACGCCGCCTTTCGCAAACCCAGAGTCGAGTAAGCCGAGCATGTCGAAATTACCGAGGCTACGGATCCACTCCTCGAGTTGGTCGAGTTTGCCCGACGCGTATGCGGCACCGACGAGTGCGCCGGCCGATGTGCCGCAGACGAGGTGCGGTCGTACGCCAGCCTCGGCGAGCGCGCGAATCACGCCGATGTGCGCCCAACCACGCGCCGCGCCGCCGCCGAGCACGAGCGCGATACGCGGCCCGTCAGTCATCAATTCTGGTAAGATTTCGCACCTCGGGAGCGTACAACAGAATGACTTACCAACACATCAGTATTCCTGCGGACGCCGCAGCGGTCACAATCAATGACGCCGGCGTCGCAACGGCGCCGGACAACGCGATCATTCCTTTCGTCGAGGGCGACGGTATCGGCATCGACGTTACGCCGGTGATGCGCTGTGTGCTCGACGCGGCAGTCGCGAAAGCGTACGGGGGCAAACGAAGGCTGGCCTGGATGGAAATCTTCGCCGGCGAGAAGGCCGCCGCGCTCTACGGCAGCCACCAATACCTGCCGGAGGAGACGCTGGACGCAATGCGTCGCTTCGTCGTATCAATCAAGGGTCCGCTCGCGACGCCGGTCGGCGGCGGCATTCGCTCGCTGAACGTCGCCATCCGGCAAGTGCTCGATTTATACGCGTGCGTCCGACCGGTGCAATTCTTTCCTGGCGTCGTGACACCGTTGCTCGATTCGGGCCTCACCGACATGGTGATTTTCCGTGAAAACACCGAGGACATCTACGCCGGCATCGAATGGGCGGCGGAGTCCGAAGAAGTGAAACGCGTGATCCGGTTCCTGCGGGAGGAAATGCACGTGACGGGCATCCGCTTCCCAGATTCGAGCGCAATCGGCATCAAGCCCGTGTCACGTGAGGGCTCGAAGCGGCTCGTGCGCAAAGCGATCCGGTACGCGGTCGACAACGACCGAGTGTCCGTCACGTTGGTGCACAAAGGCAACATCATGAAGTACACCGAGGGCGCATTCCGCCAATGGGGCTACGAAGTCGCGCGCGACGAGTTCGGAGCGCAACCACTGGATGGCGGTCCGTGGCTTACGTTCGACAATCCGCGCAACGGCAAGTCGATCGTGATCAAGGATGTGATCGCGGACAATTTCCTGCAACAGATCCTGTTGCGACCTGAGGAATACGACGTCATCGCGACGCTGAACCTCAACGGCGATTACATTTCGGACGCGCTGGCCGCGCAGGTCGGCGGCATCGGCATCGCTCCGGGGGCGAACATCTCGGACGAGTGCGCCGTGTTCGAGGCAACGCACGGAACAGCGCCAGGCTACGCCGGCAAGGACCGTGTGAATCCCGGTTCGCTGATCCTGTCGGGCGAGATGATGCTGCGGTTCATCGGGTGGAATGAAGCGGCTGACCTCGTCATCAAGGGTGTCGCGGGCACCATCGCGAACAAGGTGATGACCTATGACCTCGCGCGTCTGCGTGAGGCAATCCGTGCGCCAAAACGTGAGTATGCGGCCCGCAAGAACGTCGAGGAAGATATACAGCGCTTGATTCCTGGCGCGACGCTCGTGGGCTGCTCCGGCTTCGGCGATTCCATCATCAAGAACATGGGATGATCCGCGTCCTTCTAGTCGACGATCACCGCCTCGTGCGTGCGAGCCTACGCTCGGTACTCGATGCGGCTGATGGACTGGAGGTCGTCGGCGAGTCCGCGAGCGGGGAGGATGCGCTCGCGCGGGCGCGTGTCGATCAACCGGATGTGATTCTGATGGACGTGAACATGCCCGGCATCGGGGGCCTTGAGGCAACCCGTAAGCTCTGCGCCGCCGCACCGGAGACGCGCGTCATCGCATTGACCGCGCATCGCGACGATCCGTATCCCGCCCAAATGCTCGATGCCGGCGCGTCCGGCTACCTCACCAAAGACTGCGAACCCGACGAGCTCGTCGACGCGATTCGCCGTGTCGTGGCCGGCGAGACCTGGATCGAGGGAGCGGTCGCGAGACGTATCGCGGGTGAGAGGCTCGCCGGAAAACCCGGCGAGACGCCGTTCGACGCATTGTCGGCGCGCGAGATGCAAGTGCTACAGATGGTGACGCAGGGACACGCGACGAAGGACATCGCTGAGGCGCTGCAACTGAGTCCGAAAACGGTCGCGACCTACCGTTACCGCCTCTATGAAAAACTCGGCGTTGCCAATGATGTCGAACTCACGCGCTTCGCGTTGCGCCACGGCATCGGCTGAGATGTTTGACCCCGATTGCCGCCGCTGTCCGCGGCTCGCGAACTTCCTCGACGACGTGAAAGCCGCCCACCCCGCGTACCATTGCCGTCCGGTCGCGCCCTTCGGTGACCCGCGCGCCCGCGTGCTCGTGGTGGGGCTCGCGCCGGGTATGCATGGCGCGAATGCGACCGGGCGCCCGTTCACGGGTGACCATGCCGGTCTCCTGTTGTACGAGACACTCCATCGACATGGACTTGCGTCGGCACCCGTGTCGACCGCTGCGGACGACGGCCTCGTGTTGACTGGCTGTCGCATCACCAACGCGGTCAAATGCCTGCCGCCGCAGAACAAGCCAACGGGCGCCGAGGTCCGTGCGTGCAACAGCTTCCTCGCGCGTGAGCTCGCGGCGTCCAGCGACGCGCGCGTCATCGTCGCACTCGGGCGTATCGCGCACGACGCCGTGTTGCGCGCAGTCGCGCTCAAAGCCCGCGACTGGGTGTTCGCGCACGGCGCCGAGCACGCGTTGCCGGACGGACGGCGACTCATTGATTCGTACCACTGCAGCCGATACAACACGCAGACGCGACGGCTGACGACCGCCATGTTCGATGCGGTGTTCGCGCGTGCGGTCGCGCTCGCGGCATGAGCGATGCGCCGCTCCCGGAATTCGAGCCGGCGGCGTTCCTCAAAACGCTTTCGGGCGGGCCAGGGGTCTATCGGATGCTCGATGCCGATGGGAAAGTTCTGTACGTCGGCAAGGCTCGTAACCTCAAGCGCAGGGTCACCAGTTATTTCCGGAAGCGCCACGACTCGGCCAAAACCCGCGCGCTGATGTCGCACACGGCGCGGGTCGAGGTGACGCTCACGCGCACTGAGACCGAGGCCCTGATCCTCGAGAACAACCAGATCAAGCATTACCAGCCGCGTTACAACGTCCTTCTCCGAGATGACAAGAGCTACCCGTGGATTTACGTATCGACGCAGCACGACTTTCCGCGACTGGTATTCCACCGTGGCGGCAAGCGCGCCCGCGGTCGCTATTTTGGCCCATTCCCGAGCGCGCCCGCGGTCCGTGAGACGATTCAACATCTGCAAAAGCTCTTCCAGCTCCGCAATTGCGAAGACGCAGACTTTGCGAATCGCAGCCGGCCGTGCTTGCAGTATCAGATCAAGCGCTGCTCGGCGCCGTGCGTTGGCTTGGTCACGAGCGACGATTACAAGCGCGACGTCGACCACGCGTTGATGTTTCTCGAGGGACGCAATGAGCAGGTCGTCGGCGCGCTGGTGGAGCGCATGGAGACCGCGGCTGCGGCGCAAGATTTCGAGCGCGCCGCGCGGTTCCGCGACCAAATCGCACACCTACGGCAGGCGCAGGAGCGACAGTGGGTGTCGAACGCAGGCGGTGACCTCGACGTGATCGCCGTTCGCGCGGAGGGCGGGCAAGCCGTCGTCGCCGCGTTGTTCGTACGGTCCGGGCGCACGCTCGGTCACCGCACTTACCGACCGAAAATCAGCGAGGGGACGACCGAGGAGGAACTTGCCGGCGCGTTCGTCGCACAGTACTACCTCGGGCGTGAGGCGCCGGCCGAAATCGTCGTCTCGCACGACTTCGCCGACCGCGAACTACTCGAAGAAGCGTTGACCCTCGCACACGGCGCTCGGGTTCGCGTGCGAACGCGCGTGCGGTCGGAACGCAAGCGCTGGCTGGAACTCGCGCGGGAAAATGCCGCGTACGGGCTCGCCGCGCAGCTCGCCAGCGACCAGGTCGTGCACGAGCGGCTTGCGGCGCTGTGTATCGCGCTGGGGATGGACGGGCCGCTGACGCGTATCGAGTGCTTCGATGTCAGCCATACGATGGGTGGAGAAACGGTTGCGTCTTGCGTGGTACTCGATACGGGAGGTGAGCGTCGTGACCAGTATCGGCGGTTCAACATCGCCGACACCGGCGGTGACGATTACAAGGCCTTGGCCGATGCGCTGCGACGGCGGTATGCGCGACTCATCAAAGGCGAGGCGCCGCTACCGGAGCTACTGCTCATCGACGGTGGAAAAGCGCAACGGGCGGTTGCCGAGGCGGTACTCGCTGAACTCGGCGTTGAGGGAGTGACCATCATCGGAATCGCGAAGGGTCAGGACCGTCGCGCGGGTCAGGAGCAGCTTTTCTTGTCCGGTACTGGTCCGCCTCTTATACTGCCCGCTGATTCCCCTGCGCTGCATTTGTTGCAGCAGGTTCGCGACGAGGCACACCGGTTCGCAATCGCCGGTCACCGACGTCGTCGCGCGCGGGCGCAAACGCAGTCGGTGCTTGAGACGGTACCGGGCCTCGGTCCGCGTCGTCGGCAGGCGCTACTGCACCAGTTCGGCGGGCTGCAGCAGGTGTCGCGCGCCGGTGTCGAGGACCTCGCGCGGGTGCGCGGCATCAGCCGCGAACTCGCCCAGCGGATTTACGATCTATTCCATGGCGATGACGCTTAATACCCCGAACGTGCTCACAATGCTACGCATCGTCGCGATTCCGTTGTTCGTGCTCGCGTTCCTGTGGGACCACCCGTCGTCCAACCTTGTCGCATTTCTGATCTTCAGCCTTGCGGCCGTCACCGATTGGCTCGACGGCTACCTCGCGCGCAAGTGGGGTCAGACCTCTGCGTTCGGTGCGTTCCTGGACCCGGTCGCCGACAAGCTCATCGTCGCGACTGCGTTGGTGCTGCTCGTCTACCGCGACGGCGGCGAGAATCTGTGGCTCGCACTGTCAGCCACCGTCATTGTCGGGCGCGAGATCACGATTTCGGCCTTGCGCGAGTGGATGGCCGAGATGGGGCAGAGCGGGCGCGTAAAGGTCTCGGCGGTCGGTAAGTTCAAGACGATTGCGCAGATGGTGGCGTTGCTGCTGATGATTTACCACCAAGACCTGTGGTTTCTCCCGCTCGGCGTGATCGGCATATGGCTGCTGTATGCCGCAGCGGTACTGACCCTGTGGTCGATGGTGCAGTACCTGAAGATTGCGCTGCCGCAGCTATTGCAATAAAATCCCCGGCCTTGATGGACACACGGCGGGAATAGCTCAGTTGGTAGAGCGCAACCTTGCCAAGGTTGAGGTCGCGAGTTCGAGCCTCGTTTCCCGCTCCATCTCTTCTAAGAACCCCGGGCAATCCGGGGTTTTTGTTCTCTGGCTAGGTGGCAGAGTGGTGATGCAACGGCCTGCAAAGCCGTGTACGCCGGTTCGATTCCGGCCCTAGCCTCCACCTTTAAGTCGGCGACGCCTGCCGGCGGCGGGCCTTCTACCGTGACTCTTCCCGACCGCGGCGTGGACATCGCTCGCGGCGAGATTGGCCAAAGGCGGCGGTTACCGACCTCGCGAGGTTGCCATGGCGCTTTGGCCACACGAGCCAAGAGCGCCATGTCCTAAGCCGCGGTGTCGACCGGAGTCAAGCGGGATGTTCCTTGGGCGAGCCGCCGGGGTGCGCGCGCGTCGGCATCCGTTTCATCTCCGGCAGCAGCTGTTCGCAGAAGATGTCATGCAGGCGGCGCAATTCCTGCATTGGGTTCGGGTGATAGTCGACCCGGATATCCCACAAGGGGTATTCCTCGGTGTCCACGATGTAGATTGTTGCGGAGTGCTCGCCTTTACGGTCTCCGCCAATAAAGTCGGCCGCTTCGAGCGCTTCGATGAAGCGATCGGCAAGCGGGGCGCCGGCGCTCGCCGCCATCATGCGGTCGAGCCGATCGAGCACCTCCGGACCAGTGAGGCGGTTGCCCTGAACCGAATACCCGTCGCGAGTGATGGCGCCGGCCCAGGCCAGACAGTCGGGGCCGGTCCATGCCGCCGTCCGGCCGAGTCGGTCGATGACGGCGACCTGTCGCGTGTCGATCCGGGGGTCCTGGCGCTTGAGTGACGCGAGCGACGCTGACGCCGACAGTCCGTCGGCGAGCAGGGCGATGCCATCGATACCGAGATAGGGATTCAACTGTGCTTGGGTCGCGACGGCGCCGACCCCGGCCCGCGCGTGCGTCAACAGCTTGCCGACCGCGGGCATCTCCGTCGACGCGGCGACGCCGAACTGGCCGGTATCCGGGCATTTCGCGATGACGGAAAAGGTCATGCGGGCAGGGTAGTCGCGCGGCCCGGGGCTATCCGTCCGGTATCGCGCACAGGAATGGTGCCTGGGGCCGGAATCGAACCGGCACGGCCTCGCGGCCAACGGATTTTAAGTCCGTTGCGTCTACCAATTTCGCCACCCAGGCTGCCCGGGAATTGTACCGGATGGGCCGAAACCCCATCGGGTACAATACCGCGCGTGCAAAACGCCGCCCACGACGCTGAAATTACAGTCACCGACCTCGCCTGCCGTCGCGGCGAACGGGTGCTGTTCAGCGGCCTCAGTTGGCGAGCCGGGCCGGGCGCTGCCGTGCGGATCCGTGGGCGCAACGGTGCGGGCAAGACCAGCTTACTTCGATTGCTCGCAGGGTTCGGCTGGCCCGATGCCGGGTTTGTGCACCGCGAGGGTGCGGTGGCGTGGGTGGGCCATGGTGACGGCCTCAAGAGCGACCTGACGCCGCGCGAGAACCTCGAATTCCATTGTGCGCTCTATGACGTCCCGCACACAGCCGTCGCACCCGCCATCGAGCGGCTCGGCTTGGCGAGCGTCGCGAATCTGCCCTGTCGCGTGCTGTCCGCCGGGCAACGCCGCCGCGCTGCGCTCGCACGTCTGTGCCTCGGCAGCGCCAAAATTTGGTTGCTCGATGAGCCATTGACCGCGCTCGATGCTGATGCACAACGCGTCGTTGAATCGCTGGTCGATGACCACGGGCGAGGCGGTGGCATCACGGTATTCACGTCGCATCAGCCGCTCGCAAGCGGATTGCCGGTCGTCGAGGTCGAACTCACGTGAGCACTGCCGCCGCCGTGGTCCGCCGGGATCTGATACTCGCCGCACGCCGCTGGCCCGAGTTCGCGTTGCCGCCGCTGTTCCTGCTGATCGTGGCGAGCTTGTTCCCGCTCGCCGTCAGCCCCGCGGCGAGCGTACTCGCGCTGATCGGTCCCGGCGTCATCTGGGTCGCCGCGTTGCTCGCCGCGCTGCTCGGTCAGGAACTCCTGTTTCGGCCCGACTACGACGACGGCGCGCTGGAGCTGATGGCATTGAGTTCCAGGCCGCTCGCCGTGATTGGCACCGCACGCGTACTGGTGCATTGGTTCGTCACCGGTCTGCCACTCATCGTCATCACCCCGCTGGTCGCGGTGTGGTTCTCGATGTCGCCCGCGGCGACTCAAGCGACACTCATCGGGCTGGTGCTCGGCACGCCCGTGCTCAGCCTCGTCGGGGGAATCGCAGCAGCCCTCACCGTGAGTTTGAAGCGCAGCGCGCCTTTGCTCGCGCTGATCGTATTGCCGCTGTGCGTGCCGGTCGTGATTTTCGGGACGCGCGCCGCGTCGCTCGCCGACGGCGGCGTGCCGGCCGACGGCCCGCTCTACCTGCTCGCCGCGTTGCTCGTACTTGCGCTCACACTCGCGCCATTCGCGGTTGGTGCAGCGCTCAGGATCAGCCTCGAATGAACTGGTCATGGTTCCACAAGCTTGGGTCGCCGCCGCACCTGTACCGCATTGCGGGCGGACTTGTGCCGTGGTTCGGCTGGACGGCGTTGGTGCTCGTGCTTGGGGGACTGTATGGGGGGCTTTGGCTCGCGCCGCCGGACTACCAGATGGGTGACGGTTTTCGAATCATTTACGTACACGTACCGAGCGCGTGGATGTCGATGGCCGCCTACGCTTTTCTCGCTGTGTCGGCGGCGATCGGCCTCGTGTGGCGGATCAAGCTCGCCGAGCTCGCAGCGCGGAACGCTGCACCGCTGGGCGCGGTGTTCACTGCGCTGACCCTCGCGACAGGCTCGCTGTGGGGAAAACCGATGTGGGGTACCTGGTGGGAGTGGGACGCGCGCATGACATCGGAACTCGTATTGCTGTTCCTGTATCTCGGGTATATCGCGCTGCACGATGCGTTCCCGGAACGCCGCACCGGCGCCCGCGCAAGTGCGGTGCTCGCCCTTGTCGGTGTGGTCAATCTGCCGATCATCCACTACTCGGTCGAGTGGTGGCATTCGCTCCACCAGCCCGCGACCATCACTAAGTTCGGGGCACCCTCGATTGATACGGAAATGCTGGTGCCTTTGCTATTGATGGCAACCGGATTTACCGCTTGGTTCGCGACGGCGTTGTTGATGCGTCTGCGCGTCGCCGTTGTTGAGCACGAGCGAGGCGCCGCGTGGGTCCGTGCGTTGGGGGTGCGTAATGGCTGAATTCATTGCGATGGACGGGTACTGGATGTACGTCTGGCCGTCGTTCGGACTCACGCTCGTCGCACTCATCTGGATGATTGCGGCGCCTTGGCTTCGCCTGCGACGGCTGCTTCGATGACCCCCGCGCGAAAACGCCGACTCGGCGTGGTACTGCTCGTGGTGTTCGGCGTGAGCCTCGCGGCTGCACTCGCGCTGCGCGCGTTTGAGGATAACCTCCTTTTCTTCTACAGCCCGACACAGGTGCTCGCGGGCGAGGCACCGTCCGAACGGCGCTTCCGGATCGGCGGCCTCGTCGAGCACGGCACCGTGCACCGGAACCCTGGCAGTCTCGCAATGACGTTCAGCGTCACGGACAACAACCGCCGCGTCACGGTTGAATACACCGGTTTGCTGCCCAACCTGTTCCGCGAAGGGCAGGGTGTAGTCGCACACGGACAGTTGCGTGACGACGGTGTTTTCGTAGCGGATGAGATTCTCGCACGACACGATGAGAACTACACCGCGCCCGAGGTCACCGAGGCGCTGAAATACGGGTCGCGCGGCCGACCATGACGGTCGAACTCGGCCATTTCGCCCTATTGCTCGCGCTTGCGGTCGCGCTGGTCCAGGGTGTCTTGCCACTCTTGGGTGCCGCGACCGGGCGCACGCGGTGGATGCAAGCCGCTCGACCGGCTGCGTGGCTGCAGCTGGCGCTGGTCGCGCTCGCGTATGTGTGCTTGACCGCCGCATTCGTCACACTCGATTTCTCGGTGCTCTACGTCGCGAACAACGCGAACAGCGAACTCCCGATGCTGTACCGCATCGCGGCGGTGTGGGGCGCGCATGAGGGTTCGCTCGTGCTGTGGTCGCTGATGCTCGCGGCATGGAGCGCCGCGGTCGCCACGTTCAGCCGCCAATTGCCCGACGAACTGGCAGCGAGGGTGCTCGGTGTACTCGGGCTGCTCAGCGTCGGCTTCCTGTTGTTCACCGCGCTGACCTCGAACCCGTTCGAGCGACTCCTGCCGGCGGCGGTGGACGGCCGCGATCTCAATCCGTTGTTGCAGGATCCCGCGCTCGCAATCCATCCGCCGCTGCTCTACATGGGTTACGTCGGTCTCGCCGTGCCCTACGCGTTCGCCGTCGCAGCGCTACTCGGTGGTCGACTCGATGCCGTGTGGGCACGCTGGTCGCGTCCGTGGACAACCGCCGCGTGGCTGTTTCTCACCGTTGGCATCACGCTCGGAAGCTGGTGGGCGTATTACGAGCTGGGATGGGGCGGCTGGTGGTTCTGGGACCCGGTCGAGAATGCGTCGTTCCTGCCGTGGCTGGTCGCGACGGCCTTGATCCATTCGCTCGCGGTCACCGACAAGCGCGGCGCATTCAAGAGCTGGACGGTGCTGCTCGCGATTGCGGCGTTTGCATTGAGCCTGCTCGGTACCTTCTTGGTGCGCTCGGGCGTCCTGGTCAGCGTGCATTCGTTCGCCACGGACCCCGGTCGCGGCGTGTTCCTGTTGTTGTTCTTCACCGTCGCGGTGGGCGGCGCGCTGCTGCTGTACGCATTGCGCGCATCCGCAGTGACGTCGACAGCGACGTATGCGCCCGTGTCTCGCGAGGGCTTCTTGCTCGCAAACAATGTGCTCTTGTGCGTCGCGGCCGGCGTCGTCCTCATCGGCACGCTGTATCCGCTCATCATCGACGCCCTCGGTCTCGGCAAGCTGTCGGTCGGCCCCCCCTATTTCGAGGCGGCGTTCGTGCCCGTTGTTTTGCCGATGGTGTTGCTCATGGGCTTTGGTCCGTTCGCTCGATGGAAGCGGGCAGGCGTGCTCGACTTGATCAGGACGTTGCGTTGGCCACTCAGCGTGAGCGCGGCTCTCGCACTGGTCTTGCCGTACCTGCTCGTTGGGCGCCACAGTGTCGTGCTGTTTGCTGCGTTGATGATGGCATTCTGGGTCATCGGGACCGCGGTGCTTGATCCGTGGCAACGATGGCGCAAGCTCGGTGGGCAAGGTCGACGCTTGCCGCGCAGCGTGCTCGGCATGGCCGCTGCACACCTCGGTGTCGGCGTTTTCATCATCGGCGTTGCGGTTGACGCCGGATTCGGCGTCGAGCGCAATCTGCGCGTCGCCGACGGCGACCGTTTCGAAGCGGGCGGCTACGAGTGGTCATTTCGCGGTGTGCGCGAGGTTCATGGTCCGAATTGGGATGCGGTCGAGGGCGAGTTCAGGGTGGCGCGTGACGGCGACACAGTCACGACGCTGCGACCCCAGAAGCGTGTCTACCGCGTGCAGACGCAGCCCATGACACAGGCGGCCATCCACCCGCGCCTCACGCGGGATCTCTATGCCGTTTTGGGCGAGCCGCTCGGCGATGGCGCGTGGAGTGCACGTGTGAACGTGAATCCGATGGTCCGATGGATCTGGCTCGGTGCGTTGCTCATGGCATTCGGCGGTGTGCTCGCAATCAGCGACCGCCGATATCGCTGATGCGATATTTTCTTCCACTCGTGGTGTTGCTCGCAGTCGGCGCGCTGTTCTGGGTCGGTCTCGGGCTGCAACCCGCAGTCGTCCCGTCGCCGCTGATCGGGCAGCCGGTGCCCGAATTCAAATTACCGCTGCTCGACGATGCGGAGCGGTCGTTCACACACCGCGAACTCACGGGCCGCGTGACGCTTGTACACGTATGGGCGACTTGGTGCGTGACCTGCCGCGCGGAACATCCAACGCTGCTCGCGTTCGCCCGTTCGGGGCGCGTGCCGGTCATCGGGTTCAACTACAAGGACGACCGGGCGCTCGCATTGCGCTGGTTGGAGGCAGCAGGTGACCCTTACGCGTTGAATGTGTTCGACGAATCGGGCGCAGTCGCCATCGACTGGGGCGTCTATGGCACGCCGGAGACGTTCGTGGTCGACCGCGAAGGCGTCATCCGTTACAAGCATGTCGGTCCGTTGACGGACGATATCATCGCCGGCGAGCTGGTTCCGCTACTCGACGCGCTCGGGGCCGGACAATGAGGCGCGTACTGTTGATGCTGATTGCGCCGGCCACGGCGTTCGCGATTGATACGGCCACCTTCGATGATGCCGCGACCGAAGCGCGCTACCGTGCACTGATCGCCGAAATCCGGTGCCTTGTCTGCCAAAACCAGTCGCTTGCCGATTCGAACGCGCCGCTCGCGGTGGACCTCCGCGAAGAGGTGCGCGCGCAGATCGCGCGCGGCGCGAGCGACGACGAAGTGGTGAGCTACCTCACCGCTCGATATGGCGATTTCGTGCTCTACAAACCCCGTTTCACAGCGGTCACCGCCGTACTGTGGCTCGCGCCTCTGTTGCTGCTCTTGATCGGGGCCGGGCTCGCGTGGCGCGCGCTGGCAGGTCCCGGCGCCGCGGAGCGGGTGCACGATGACGCGGAACGCACGCGCATCCGCCGGCTGCTCGACGACCGGAACGAACGATGATTTTTTGGGTACTCGCCAGTGCACTGACGCTTGTCTCCATCTTGGTGCTCGCGCGCGCGCTTTGGCGTGGTCATGACACCGTGGGCTCGCGCGCAGCGCGCCTCGGCGTATATCGCCACCGACTGAGGGAACTCGATGACGAGTTCGCGGCCGGCAAGATCGGCGAGTTGCAACACGCGGACGCCCGGCGCGAACTCGAAGATGCGGCGCTCGATGATATCGAATCCGCTTCCGCTTCCGACGACCGCGATGGAAGGCCCGTGGGTGCGCTGGTCTTGGTCACAGTCGTGGTTCCGGCAGTCGCGTTCACGCTCTATCAAGCGCTGGGTACCCCGCGCACGGCACCGGCGCCCGAACTTCCGACATTGATTGCAGAGCTCGATGCGCGCCTCGCGGAGTCACCCGACGACCTGCAGGGCTGGATGTTGCTGGGGCGCTCTCGGGTGGTCCTCGGGGACTTCAGCGGGGCCGTCGATGCGTGGCGACATGCGCAACGATTGTCGCCGGATGATCCGACCGTGCTCGCGAATCTTGGCGAGGCCCTCGTCCTTACGGACAGCGCACAGCTCACGGGGGAGGCGGCCTGGATGTTCGATGCCGTAATCGCTACGGACCCGCAGAATCCGAAAGCGTTGTGGTATGGCGGACTCGTGGCCGAGGCGCGTGGCGACGATGCACTCGCCACCGAGCGCTGGCGGATGCTGCTCACACTCGAGCCGCCGGAAGTCCTGCGGAATGTGCTTGAGCGACGACTTGCAGCGATGGCGACCGGTGCGTTCCGGCTGGATATCGAGATCGAACTGGGCGAGGGAGCATCCCCGCCGCCCGAAGAGGGCGTGCTATTCGTGACGGCACATACGACGGACTCGAAGGGCACGCCGCCGATCGCCGCGACGCGCGTGCCGCTGGCCGCCTGGCCCGTGCGCGTGACGTTGACCGATGCCGACGTCATGTTGCCGGGTGCGTCGCTCACGGAGCACGATGCCTTGCGGATTGTCGCGCGCGTGAGTGCGTCCAACTCGACCATGCGGGTTCGCGGCGACGCCATCGGTACCGGGGTCTGGCACCGAGGCGATGCCGCCGTGCGAATCGTGCTCGATGAGGTCGTCGAATGAGCGCCCGGGTGGTGTTGCCGGGCATGCCCAACCTGGGCCGCGGCTACCTCGGCGCGCTCGCGACGTTCGCCCGGGCCACACCGGGTCCCGACACCCGACTCCCGGCGACGGAACTCGCGACGCAGCCGGTTCATCTCGATGCTGAGCGGATTGCGCGGTACAACGCGTGCTGTGGCTTTGCGTCGGGCATCGTCCCGATCACTTATCCGTTCGTCTTCACCTTTCCGCTGCAACTCGCGCTGATGACGCGGGCCGATTCTCCGTTGCGCCTACCAGGGCTGGTACACCTGGGGGTGGATTTCATCTATCGGCGCGCGCTCGATGTCGGCGCCGCGTATCGGGCGTCCTGTGCGGTCACGCGGCAGGCCACCACGGAACGCGGCCTGGAATTCGCGCTCACGGTGGCGCTGCTGGACGCACATGGCATGATTGCGTGGTCCGGTGAGAGCCGGATTCTCGCGCGGTCGTCAGCACCGGCTGCGCGACCGCGACGCGGCCAACGCCCGCGGACGCCGATTATCGCGGGCCCGGTTATCGCCGAAATCGCTGCGGCTGCGAACATCGGGCGTCGCTACGCGCAGGTCTCGGGCGATTGGAATCCGATCCATTTGGGCCGCTTAGGTGCGCGGGCCCTCGGTTTCGAGCGTCCGATCGCACACGGGATGTGGACGCTCGCGCGCATGATCGCGGCGAGCGACCGTGGTGGGGCTCCAGCCTCGCTCAGCGCGGAGTTCGTCTCACCGCTTCGATTGCCCGGCCGCCTTGAGGTCCGTCAGGATGCTGGGCGGTTGGGTGCGCTCGACACGACGACCGAGCGGCTCGTCGCTTACGCAGAAATGAAGGAAATTCCCTAGGGGATTGTCGGTAATCCACCCATTGTCGCGACCTGCGTCGGATGGGTTAATGCGTACATATGAGCGCAGCCGTTGAAATGGTCTTGCCCATGACAGACGACGGTGGGGTGCGGACGCGGACCATCACCGACTATGGCGAGTTCGCCAAGCTCGGCGATGCGTGGGATTCACTCGTCGAACGAAGTGGGATTGGACACCCGTTCGTCGACCACGCGTGGATTTGCGCCTGGTGGGCGGCATTCGGCAAAGGCAAGACACTGCACGTCATCACGGTGATGGACGGCGAGACATTGATCGGCGCCGCCCCGCTGATGGTCACCGAGCAGCGAATCCTCGGCTTGAAGGCCTGCGCGCTTGAGTCCATCGCCAACGACCATACACCGCGATTCGACCTCGTCGTTGCGCCCGACCACGCCGCGCTCGCTTACGCGGCAATTTGGCGACACCTCACGGAAGGGCGGGCCGCTTGGGACCTGATCCAACTGCGCCAGTTGCCGGTCGATTCGATGACGATCCGCAGACTCAAAGAGTCGGCGAAGCAATACGGCCTGCCGGTTGGCACTTGGAACTCTGAGCGATCCCCCTATGTCACGTTCGACGGCACCTGGGACGACTATTTTTCCGGCCTTGGCTATAACCACAAGCGAAACGTCGGTAAGGGCCTGCGACGGTTGCAACGGGAGGGCGAGGTCGAGCTCGAGGTGGTCAGTACACCCGAAGCGTTAGACGACGCGCTTACCGAAGGTATGCGTATAGAAGCGCTCGCCTGGAAAGAGGATGCCGGCACGGCGATGTTGTCCCGGGCCGACGTGCAAGCTTTTTATGAGTCTTTTGCGCGCGATTCGGCCGAGCGCGGCATGCTTCGGTTGTTTTTCCTGGTTCACAATGGCAAGCGCATCGCTTTCTCGTACGGTCTTCAGCACAAACGAACGATATTCGTCCTCAAAGGCGGCTACGATCCGGAATTCGCAAGGTATTCGCCGTACAACGTGTTGTATGCACTCGTCTTCCAGCATGGCTTCAGTGCGGATCTCGCGGGCTATGACTTCCTGGGGCACGATGAGCCGTTCAAGATGAAGTGGACCAATACCGTCCGCGAACACTGCTGGATCTACCTCTTTTCCCGGTCGCTGCGCGGCCGCCTGCTCCATTACCTGAAATTCAACATCATTCCGCGTTTACGCAACTGGCTGCGTTAATTCCCTGAGGCAAATTGGGTGTTTTACCAATTGTTCGACGAGGGGGGGTAGTGGGTTAATGACTGCACGATATTAACCGACTCGCAAGGAGGCTACGCCATGCTTGCACACTGCTACAGCGCGCCGTCGCTACGATACAACCATGCACTGACCGCCATCGGACGCTTGGCAAGCGCCGACGAGCCATGCCCGAACTGGCACGTGCTTTGGACACGCAACAATTGTGAGCAACTGGTCTACCAGCAGTTGCTCGGCAAGGGCTTCGATGCCTTCCTGCCGCAGGTCGACCGCTGGCGCAGTCGCGGCGGTTTTCGCTATCTGTCGCGTACACCGATGTTCCCTGGGTATGTGTTTCTGCACCATGCCGTCGACAAGTGGAGCTACCTTGAAGTTTGCAAGACGCGTGGCATCGTGAAGCTGCTCGGTGAGCGGTGGGATCGGCTGGCAACCATCCCGGATCGTGAAATTGATGCAATCCGTCGCGCGCAGGCTTCCGGCTTGCCTCGCATGCAGCACCCGTACTTGCATGACGGCAAGCGCGTTCGGGTCACGCGCGGACCCCTCGCGAATGTCGAGGGTATTCTTGTCGAGCGGGGCGCGGAGCACGCTTGGCTGGTGCTGAGTGTCGAGCTGTTGCGCCAGAGCCTCGCGGTGAAAATCGGCTGCGACGCAGTCATCCCGGCATGAGCATCCTGATGAGACACATGACCGCCTTCGTGGCGGCCGTCGCACTCGCGTCCGGCGCCGCCCCTGCGCTCGCGCAGACGAGCTACGTTTCGCCGTCGTTATCCGTCGGTGTCGCCTACGACGACAACACGACTGCAACGTCCGGTACCACTGAGGCGGATTTCCTACTGCGCGTAACGCCGTCGCTCGAGGGTGGGTGGCGCGGGCCGCGCGGGACGTTCACTGCGCTCCACACGTTCGACATGGAACGATACAAGGACAATTCAGCGTTCGATGACGTGCAGGTCCGTCGTCGGACGTCTCTGGACGGCGACTACCGTCTCAGCGAGCGCCTGGATTTCGCCGGCAGCCTCTCGTCCGCTGCGAGTGACGTGGCCGGCGAAATCGTCCCCGAAGTCGGATTGGAGCTCGGCCGACGTGAAGCGCGCCGCCACGCCGCAGACGCAGAACTGGGCTATCGCGTGACCGAGCGAATGACCGCGACCGTGGGTGCGGGCTGGAGCCGCGATGACGTTGAGGCCGGCACCGACGCGACGGCAGTGATGGGCGGCGTCGGCGCGGCGTACGCAGCGAATGAGCGGCATACATGGACCGGCGACTACGTCTATCGACGTTATGAGTTCAATGGCGGAAACCCGATTGAGGCCCACATCGGCTTGATCGGATGGGAAACGGCGATGAGCCCGCGCTCGACATTGCTGGTTCAGGCCGGACCACGGTACACCGACGGGGAGACAACGCCCGAAGTCTTGGTCGCAACGACGTATGACATGTTGACGTCAAGCCTGTCTTTCAATTTCGCGCGCTCGCAGAGCACCGTGCTCGGGCAAGCGGGTCTCGCGGACAGCCACTCGGCGTGGGCCACCTACATCCAGCAGCTCGGGACCAAGACGGTGCTGCAGCTCTCACCAAGTTATTCGCGGCTTGAGCGCGGCGGTGACTCCGTTGAGGTCGCGCGCGCGCTCGTTGAAGCAGGTTACCTCGTGAACCGCAATCTGTCGGCGCGCGCGAGCTACCAGTGGAGCCGGCAGGACGGCAGTCTGGAAACGCCGGGTCCGATTGAACTCACCCGTAACGTTCTATTCGTCGGACTGACATGGGACTTCAATCCGCAGCCGACAACCCAAAATACATTAACCCGGAGACGTCGATGAGAGCCTTGATATTGTTGTGTCTGACGCTGGCCATGGCCAGCCCGCCCCTTGTCGCACAGATCGACGACGATTACCGAATCGGTCCGGCCGATGTATTGCGGATCTCGGTCTGGAACGACGAGAGCTTGAGTGGCACCGTACCGGTTCGACCTGACGGCATGATTTCACTGCCACTACTCAACGATGTGAAGGCCGCCGGTCTCACGCCGCTGCAGCTGCGCGAAAGCCTTATAGACCAGCTTGGTCATTACATGCCTGCGCCGGAAGTTTCCGTCATCGTCGAGCAGGTGCGCAGCTACGCGGTTTCCGTGTTGGGTCAAGTCACCAATCCGGGTCGATACGAACTGCAGCGTGAATCGACGGTGCTCGAGGTCATCGCGGAAGCAGGCGGATTCACCGAGTTTGCAAATTCGTCGCGCATTACCATCCTGCGCAATAACGGCGACCAGCGCGAGCAGATTCGCTTCAACTACAAAGACGTCGTTTCCCGCCGTGGCCGTCAGGAAAACCTGGTGGTTCAAGCGGGCGACGTGATCGTGGTGCCGTGATGGAGAATTTTGGACAGAATGTATCGACCACGGACCAGGTCTGGGGCGCTCTGAAGCGGCGGCGGTGGCTTGCAACACTGTTGTTCGCGTGCGCGTTCGCCGTGATTGCGAGCATCGCGTACTCGCTCCCGGACTACTACCGGGGAAGCGCATCTATCCTCATCAACCAGATCGAAGGCCCAGCGTCCATTCGCTCCTCAGTGAGCACCGATTTGGAACCGCGCCTTTACACCGTCACCCAACGCGTCACGAGCCGCGACAATCTGATGCGCCTCATCGACGAGGAGGAGCTGTATCCGGATGCGCGAGAGAAGAGCACCGAACACGCGCTCGTCGAGCGCATGCGGCGCGATATCAGCATCGAGCGTGAGCGGGTCGACGTACCTTGGGGTCGCGACTCGACGATCGCGTTCACGCTGACCTACAGAGGATTCGACCGCGACTCCGTTGCGCACGTCACGAATAGGATTGCCGAGCTGTACGTCGGTGAAAACTCAAGTATCCGTAATCGGCAGGTCAGCGACGCCGCGTCGTTCCTGAAAGCGCAACTCGACAACGCGAAGACAAAGCTCGATGAACGCGAACGCGCAATCAACGCGTACCGCGAGTCCCGGCTCGGCGAGCTCCCGGAACAACAATCGGCGAACCTCGCGACACTCGAGCGATTGAACGCACAGCTGCGCATGAACAACGAGAATCAGCTGAGAACGATGGAGCGTCGGCGCGAACTCGCGGCGCGTCTCGATGCAGAGGGCTACTCGACGCCGGATGGATCGAGCACGCGGGTGTCGCGGCTGCGGCAGGAGCTTGCGGACCTTCGCACGCGCTACAGCGAACACCATCCGGATGTCATTCGGGTCCAGGCCGAGATCGACGGTATCAGCTCGGGTAGTGGACGCACGTCAACGGCCTTGCCCAGCGCGCTTGGCTCGCAAATCACCCGCCTCGACGAGGAACTCGAAGCGTTGCGTCGCGAGGAATCTCGGCTCAAGAATTCGACGACCGTTTACGAGCAGCGCATCGCGAACACGCCTCGGCGCGAGCAGGAGTTATCTGCTCTGACACGCGACTACAACGCGATCAGGGAGCAGTACACGGAGCTGCTCGCGAGCTATGAGGACGCGCTTCTCGCAGAGTCGCTCGAGCAGGGCAATCCGCAGGAGTTCCAAATCATGGACTATGCGGTCGCGCCGGACGAACCGGCCGGTCCGCCTCGCACGCGGCTGTTGCTGATGGGTTTCGTCGTGTCACTGATGCTCGCCGGAGCGGGTGTTGTAATCGCGGAGCAGCTGGATTCTTCGTTCCACTCCATCGACGAACTCAAGTCGTTCACCGGCGTACCGGTGGTTGCCGGCATCCCACGCATCATCACCTTGGGTGACTTGGTTCGGGACTGGGTCCGGGTGGGTGCGTCGGTCACCGCAGCGGTCGCGTTGCTGTCCGTGCTGGTTGTCGGCGGATACCTCTATGGCACCGACAACACGGCGCTCGTATCAATGATGACAGGGAGGGCCTCATGAACACCCGAGTGAGTAGCGTTACGAAGCCGAGCCGTGTGCGGACTCGACAAGAGTTCACGCTCGCACAGCTCAAACAGGCCCGCAAGCGCATTGATTCGCATGCCGTGAGCCTGACAGCGCCGGATTCCTACGAGGCGGAACAATACCGCAAGCTGCGGTACGTGCTGGAGCAACGGCACACGCCCGGTGAGGGGCTTCTGGTCGGCATCGGCAGTCCGGCGCCCGGCGATGGCAAATCCTTGACGGCGTTGAATCTGGCTGGCTCCCTTGCACAGGACATGGGTGCTCGCATCCTGCTGGTCGATGCCGACCTGCGCCGTCATTCGACCGCTATCCGCCAGAATCTCGCACTTGGAAACGTCGCCGTGCCGGGTCTGGTCGATGCAATCGTGACGCCCGACCTTTCTTTACAGAAGGTCACACGGCGTATCGCGCCGCTCAACCTGTCATTCGTCCTCACCGGCACCAAAACATCGGCGCCTTACGAAGTTCTGTCGTCGCCGCGCCTCGGGGAATTGTTCGACGAAGCCCGCCGCAACTACGACTACGTGATTGTCGACTCGCCGCCTATCGTTCCGGTTTCGGACTGTCGCGTGATATCACGTTGGATCGATGGCTTCCTGATGGTAATCGGCGCACACCGCACGCCCCGCCCGATGCTTGCCGAAGCGCTGAACATCCTCGGGCCCGAGAAAGTGTTCGGACTCGTCTACAACGGCGGCGAAGAGCTGTTGACGAAGTACTACGGCTATGGCTACCAAGGATACGGGCGGCCAGCGCGTGAGAGTTCTGCCGACCGGGATTCCTGGTTGCAGGAGACTGAGTCCGTATTTGGGTGGAAGCGCCGCAATGGCTGAGCGCACCCTGATTCTCGGGTCCAGCGCGCTCGCGCGAGCGCTGGTGGACGAAATCAACGCGCGGCCGCAGGGGCGGTACGCGGTGATCGGCATCGTCGCAGAAGACGTGGTGCCGCGAGCCGGCGCGTTCGATTGTCCCGTGCTTGGCGTGCTCGACGACCTGCCACGCGTAATCGCGGCGTATCAGCCGCAGCGGATCGTGATTGCGCTCGGCGAACGGCGCGGCCATCTACCGGTCGACCAGCTCGTCGAGGCGCGAACACGTGACGGCATCCAGGTCGAGCAGGGCACCGACGTCTATGAGTGGCTGACCGGTAAGCTCGCGATTGAGTCGCTGACCCCAAGTAACCTCATCTTTTCCCGCGACTTTCGACCCATGCGCTTGACGCAATATGCGACGCGCGCGATCAGCGTTGTTGCCGCATTCGTCGGACTCACGGTGTCTCTGCCCTTACTGGCCTTGGTCACGTTGGCCGTAAAACTCGATTCACGCGGCCCCGCGCTGTTCGTGCAGGACCGGGTGGGACTCGGTGGCCAGCGCTTCAAGCTCTACAAGTTTCGGAGTATGCAGGACACAAAGGCGCGCTCCGAATGGGCCGGCGACAACGACGACCGCATTACCCGCGTTGGACGCGTGCTGAGAAAGTATCGCATCGACGAGCTGCCGCAACTGTACAACGTGTTGCGCGGCGACATGAACTTGGTCGGCCCGCGACCGCATCCGTTATCCAACTTCGAGATGTTCGTGCTGGTCTCGCGCAACACGCCACAACACGGCAGCCAAATTCCGTACTACTCGTTACGGTCGTCTGTGCGGCCTGGCATCACGGGTTGGGCGCAGGTCCGTTATAAGTACGCGAACGGGCTCGGCGAAGAAATCGAGAAACTCCGTTACGACCTCTATTACATCAAGCATTATTCGCTCGTCCTCGACCTACGCATCCTGTTCGAAACGGTGCGCGTGGTCACCGGCGGGCGCGGAGAGGTCGAATTGCCGACCGCCGGCCATGCGTCGAGGAGCTTGTGATGCAGCAGAACGTCGTAGCGCTCGGCGGTTGCACGGTAATGAGCGGCGCGCACAGGGTGTTGGCCTCGTGCGATGCGGCAGACACCGGAGCGTTCACCGCGACGCGTGAAAGCGTCAGCCTGCTCACCGAATATGTCGATGGCAGCTGCGTGAAGGGGACCCACACCTGCGCGGCGCCAGGACGCAGAATCCGGCGGGTGTCGCTGACCCCTGGGCGAGCGCGCGCGACACCGGAGGCGGTTGCCGCGGTGGCGGAAGCCGACACAATCGTCATCGGTCCAGCCAGCTTGTACCGGGAAGTACTGCCCACCTTGCTCGTGCGTGGCATCGCGGGCGCAATCGCCGCGAGCCGCGCGCCGGTCGTCTTCGTGATGAACCTGATGACCGAGCCGGGCGCGACGGACGGCTATTCCGGCACGGACTTCGTGGTCGCCTTACGCCGGCACGTGAAGCAGTTGCCGGTGGCGTTGACCGTGCTTGTGAACTCAGCACCGATCCCGGAACTCGTGGCCGCCCGTTATGCCCGTGCCGGGCAGCAACCGGTGACCGTCGACACTGCGACGTTGTCCAACCTCGGCTGCATCGTTGTGCATGCGGACTTGCTCGCCGATGACGCAAGCGCGCGTCACGACAGCACGAAGCTCGCCGCTGCGCTCGATGCGTTAAGGGGGTCTCCGCTGCAATGAGCCGTGTCGAGCAACTGACTTCGCAGGAATGGTGGCGTCCGGCGCCGATGCGGCCGGTCGCAGCGCGGCCCACCGTTCCTGCGACGGGCGACCGCCTTCGGGGCAAAGTCGCGTTCCGGTCGCTGATGGCGTTTCTGTTCGTCCTGTTGCTGTCGCCGCAGTCATTGTTCACGTTCTTGCAGCCGCTGCACCTTGCGTTCGTCACGGCCGGTATCGCCGTGTTCGCGTTCCTGGCGTCTCGAATGTCCGCGCGCGAACCGCTGATTGACACCACGCTGGCGGTGAAACTGGTCGGGCTGATCGTCGCCTGGTCCGTGATCACAGTGCCGTTCTCCCATTGGCCCGGTGGCAGTGTCGCGTTCCTGTTTGAGATGTATTTCAAGACGCTCGTGGTGTTCCTGTTGCTCGCGCATGTAATCGACTCCGAGCTGCGATTACGCCGCACTGCGTGGGCGATGACGCTGATGTCCGTGCCGCTCGCCGTCACCGGACTCTCCAACTACGTCGCTGGTGACTTCGCGGGCGGAAACGGCCGGATTCTCGGCTACGACGCGCCGCTGACGATGAATCCGAATGATCTCGCGCTGACATTGAATCTGATTCTGCCGTTGACCATCGGCCTGTTCCTGGACGCCGAGCGGCTTCTCGCCAAAGCGTTCCTGGTTTGTGTGATTGCGCTGGCAGTCGGTGGAGTGGTCGCGACGTTTTCCCGCAGTGGGTTTCTCACGCTCGCCGTAATCGGCCTCTTTTACGCGTGGCGGCTGATGTGGCGCGGGCGCGCCGCGCTGGTCGCCGTCGTTGCAGTACTCGGCATCGGTGCGGCGCCATTTCTGCCTGGCCACTACTGGGATCGACTCTCGACGATCACGGCCATCGAGGAAGACACGAGCGGTTCGGCACAGGAACGCTGGCACGACACGAAGGCCGCGGCGACCTATGTGGCGGGCAACCCGATCATCGGTGCGGGCATCGGGCAGGGCACGCTCGCGATGAACGAGGTCCGCGGAGCCCGGTGGCTGAAAGTTCACAATGTCTACCTCGAGTACGCGGTCGAACTCGGGATACCCGGGTTGGTATTGTTCGTGCTGCTGCTCGGGTCAAGCCTGCGCAGCGCGCGACTTGCAGAACGCATCGCCGCGCACGTGCGGGCGAGTGGGGTGTTCCACCTCTCTGAAGCGGTTCGGGCGAGTCTTATTGGCTTTGCGGTGGCGGCGATGTTCCACCCCGCCGCGTACCATTTCTGGTTCTATATGTTCGCGGGACTTGCCCTTGCCGCGCGCGCAATCGCGGTCCGCGAGCTAAGGGAGGCGAAGCCGTGAGCGCATCGCCTGCAACCATCGTGGCACCTGTGCCGATTCGAGTCATGAAATTCCTCACCATCTTCGCGCTCGGCGGTACCGAAAAACAGGTCGTGACCACAGCCGGCCGTATGGATCCGCGGCGGTTCGAGGTCGAGTTCGGCTGTTTCAAGCGCCGTGGCCAGCTGCTGGGTGAAGTCCTCGAACGCGGCACACCCATCGAGGAATTTCCGATCGAAAGCTTCTTCCGACCAGAAACCATGCGCCAGCAACTAAAGCTCGCGCGTCACCTGCAGCGGCGTCACATCCAAGTGATGCACAGCTACAACTTCTATTCGAATGTTTTTGCGATTCCCGCCGCGCGGCTCGCCGGCGTTCCGTGCGTAGTTGCGTCTATCCGCGACACAGGCGTCTACCTGAACGCGGTGCAGCGGCGCGTTCACCGGGCGGTCTGCAGCCTCGCGCATCGGATTGTCGTCAACGCCGATGCCATTCGCGACTGGCTCGTCGAGGACGGCTACGACGCCGACCGAATCACGGTCATCCCGAACGGTCTGGATACCGATGCGTATGCCCGGCGTCGTGGGGGCACCGCGGTCCGCGAGGGCCTCGGGCTCGCGCCGGATGCGCGGATGGTTGTCGTACTCGCGCGGATAAACCGCGACAAGGGCATTGATTGTTTTGTCGACGCGGCGGCACGCATTGCACCCCGTTTTCCGTCCGCCGAGTTCGTCATCGTCGGGGGCGATTTCAAACCGCACCCGGACGGCAGAATCCCGGGCGAAGTTGCGTACCGAAAGGAAATCGAGGCACGCGCCTCGCGCGCAGGTATCGCCGATCGCCTGCATTTCACTGGATTCCGCACCGACATCCCCGAAATCCTCTCGGAGTCCGCGGTCTCTGTGTTGCCGTCGTTCAGCGAGGGCCTCTCGAACACACTTCTGGAGTCCATGGCGGCGGGCGTGCCGGTCGTGGCGACCGACGTCGGCGGGACTCCGGAGGCCGTTGTCGATGGTCAAAGCGGCTTGCTCGTCCCGCCGCGCGACGTGCCAGCCCTCGCGGACGCCATCGCGCGCGTGCTTGAGAACGACGTGCTCGCGGCGCGCCTCGCCGACCAGGGTCGGCGGCGCGTCACCGAGCGTTTCTCCTTTGCGCGGACCGTCGGCGCAAATGAACAACTTTATATGGAAACTTTGGGAGTCACCGATGCAGCAAGTTAGCCGCCACGCCGGCCCAGAAATCTTCTCGACCTGTCCGCCGTCCGCCGGGGCCGATCCCAGCCGCTACCTGAAGCAGGTCATCACCACCGCGCGCTGGAGCGAGCAGGCCGGCTGCACGGGGATGCTGATCTATGCCGACAATTCGCAAGTCGATCCATGGCTGCTTGCGCAGGTCGTCGTCGAGCACACCGAAACGCTGGCGCCGCTGATCGCGGTACAGCCGGTGTACATGCACCCGTACTCCGTGGCGAAACGCATCGCATCGATTGCAGCGCTATACGACCGACGGGTGTACTTGAACATGGTCGCCGGCGGATTCCGCAACGACCTGCTCGCACTGAACGATGCGACGCCACATGACCGCCGATACGATCGGTTGGTTGAATACACGCAGATCATCATCCAGCTGCTGCGCGGCAATACGGTCAATTTCCATGGGGAATTCTATCGCGTCGAGGGCCTCCGGCTCGAGCCGGCTTGCCCCCAGGAGTTGTTGCCCGGACTCTTCGTCTCCGGCTCGTCGAGCGCGGGCCAAGCCGCGGCACGCGCACTAGGAGCAACCGCAATCGAGTACCCACAGCCGTCGGCGGCTGGGCGCAAGGTCGCGACCGGCAATGCGGGTATCCGCGTCGGCATCGTCACGCGCTCAGATGCTGAGGCCGCGTGGGTCGAAGCGCATCGGCGATTCCCGGTGGACCGCCGCGGCCAGCTGACCCATCAACTTGCGATGAAAGTCTCAGACTCACAATGGCACGAGCAACTGTCCGCGCTCGCGCGGACCCGTGGGCAACAGCGCGACCCCTACTGGCTGGTGCCCTTCGAAAACTACAAGACCATGTGCCCGTACCTTGTCGGCGACTATCGTGAGATCGGCGCAGAGCTCGCGGCGTACATCGAGCTCGGGTACCGCGCGTTCATCACGGACGTGCCCGCCGACCCAGAGGACCTCGGTCACATTGGATGTGCCTTCAACTTTGCGCAGGAGGAACTGAAATGCCGCAACGCCTCCAAGACTGGGTAACCGCGCGCGCCGAGCTGCGCCCAGATGCAACCGCCGTCGCGTTGAATGGCAATGCCTTGACTTACGAGGAACTCGACATTCTTTCGACGCAGCTCGCGCGGACCTTGATCGAGCACGGCTGTCGTTCCGGTGACCGCGTTGGCATGCTGATGCCCAAGATTCCCCTCGCAATCGTCGCCGTACTCGGCATCTATAAAGCCGGGTGTGTGTATGTACCGCTCGATCCTGCGAGTCCGCCTTCGCGCCTCGCATCAATCATCCGAAGCGCAAAAGCGCGCTGGGTGCTTGCGGCCGGGGGGGTGACCGATACCGTACACGAATTGCGCGACGGGCACGGGTTCGGTGACGGCCTGTCCATTGCATGGCTCGACCCCGTCCGACCTGTGGATGCCGACGGGGGCGGTTTCACGTATCGCGATGTCGTCGGATGTCCGGCAATCGGTTTGCCCGAACGCCGTGCAGGCGATGCAACCGCGCACCTGCTGTTCACCTCGGGCTCGACCGGTGTGCCGAAGGGCGTCGTGATCACCCACCAGAACGTCATCGCCTTCGTGGAGTGGGCCGTCCGCCACTTCGACATCGACTCGACCGACCGCGTCTCAGGGCACTCTCCACTCGCATTCGACCTGTCGGTTTTCGACATTTTCGGTGCATTCGCAGCCGGCGCGGAGCTTCAACTCGTGCCGCCCGAATGTAACCTGATGCCGGCCCGCCTCTCCGAGTGGATCGAGCGCACGCGCCTGACCCAGTGGTTCTCGGTACCTACCGTGCTCAACTACATGGCGAAATTCGATGCGATCGAACGCGGTGCGTTTCCGGAACTACGCCGCGTGTTGTGGTGTGGAGAGGTCCTGCCGACGCCGTCGTTGATTTACTGGATGCAGCGGCTACCCCATGCACGCTTCACGAACCTGTACGGGCCGACAGAGGCGACGATTGCGAGCAGCCACCACACGGTCGTCGAATGCCCGCTGGACCCGACAGCAGAGATTCCCATCGGTAGGCCCTGCGGCGGTGAGGACCTCGTCGTGTTGGACGATGACGGGCGATTGGCGCCGCGCGGCACGACCGGTCATCTCCATATCAAAGGCGTTGGGTTGAGCCCGGGATACTGGCAGAGCCCAGAACTCACGCGTAAGGCGTTTGTGACGGGGGCCGACGGCGAGCGACTCTACAAGACCGGCGACAGGGCCCGCGTCGGGCCCGACGGTCTGCTGTATTTCGCCGGGCGCGAGGATATGCAGGTGAAGAGCCGGGGATACCGGATCGAACTCGGTGAAATCGAAGCTGCGCTGTCAGCCATCCGACGCCTGCGCGAGAGCGCGGTCGTCGCGGTGCCCAGCTCCGGGTTCGAGGGCGCGACGTTGTGCTGCAGCTTCGTCCCGGCGGACAAACCGGCGATCGCGACCGCGGAACTCCGGACTGAACTCGGGCGGTGGCTACCGTCTTACATGATTCCGAGTCACTTCCGGGCCTACGCGGAACTGCCGAAGAACGCGACAGGAAAGATTGATCGCAAAGCACTGCGGGAAGCATGGACGGTCGAAATCGAACAGGAGGTCGTGGATGCACGAAAGAGCGCTGCCAGTTGACCGGATCAAGGCAATTTTTGAAAAGCGACTCGGAATCCTCGTTCCGGGCGTCGAATCGGACCTGTTTGCAGCGGGGACGCTCGACTCGTTGTCGTTCATCAACCTGTTGCTGCATCTTGAATCCGAATTCGGCATCTCGATACCGCTCGAGAAGCTCGACCTCGGTCAATTCAGCACGGTGAATTCCATCGCCGTCTATGTCTGCGAAATGCAGGGCGAGAACGCGGAGTATCGCTCGCGGCTCGCGTCGAGTGCGGGCTAGGCGTGGGTGCTGTCCGACCAATGGAAGACCGCGACCTGCCGCAGGTTGCAGCGCTCTATGAGCGGGTAATCGGCATGAAGGACGGCCAGGACCGCGAACAGTTGCGCGAGCGACTGATGCGCGTGTTCGTGGACCACCCGTGGCGTGACGCGCGCCTGCCGTCACGCGTATACGAGGAGCCGGACGGAAGCATCGTCGGCTGCCTCGGTGTCGTGCCGCGACCGATGACGTTGAATGGGATACCTGTCACTGCGGCCATCAGCCACAGCTTTCTCGTGCAGCCGTCGAGTCGCGCGAGCCTCGCGGCATTGCACCTCGTCCGAGAATTCCTCGCCGGTCCGCAGGATCTCGCCATGTGCCAAGGCGACGACATCTCGCGCAAGCTCTGGGAGATGACCGGGGGTGCCACATCACAAGTCTACAGCCTGTGTTGGACGCGCCCGCTGAAACCAAGCCGGTACGTGCTGTCTTTCCTGAAGCGTCGCGGCCTTCCGGCTGGCGCAGTGGCCTTTTTGGAACCGTGCTGCCGCTTGGTCGATGCGCTGACACCGCACGTCGCGGGAAATGCATTCGCGCTGCCGGCACCGGATGCCGATGGCGCCGAGATGGACGGCGACGCGATGTGCGAATCGCTACCGCGGATCACCGCGAACCGCTCGTTGACACCGACCTACAACGCGGGGACGGCGAGTTGGATGCTCGAAACGCTCACGGCGAACCGTGCGCGCGGCGGCTTGCACAAGCGCATCGTACGCGACGGCGAGCGCGTGTTGGGCTGGTACGTGTACTACCTGCAATCCGATGGAATGGCAGAGGTCGTGCAACTCGCCGCTGACGACTCGACGGTGGACGCCGTGCTCGATCACCTGTTCCACCAGGCGGATGCGGATGGCGCGTTGGCGGTGTCCGGGCAGGTGGATCCGATGCTGTTTCGTGCGCTGTCCGGAAAGCAGTGCGTTTTTCACCATGAAAACGATTCATGGATGTTGATACACGCTAGAAACGCCGAAATCCGAGAAGCAATCACAACGGGCCGGGCATTCATTTCACGCATGGAGGGCGAATGGTGGATCAGCGCGCTACTAAGATAAGCCTCACGCGGTCGATAAATCGCATCGAGTTCGTACCGGGCTGGCCGACGTTGCCGCCGCAGTCACTGCTGCGGGGTGCCGCCGCCGCGCCAGCATTTCCATTCAATGCGCCACGCATTCGCTGGATCTACCGCGCGACCAATGCGATCTACCATCTCTTCACCGCGCTGCCACTGCGCGCCGACGATGTGGTGCTCGTTCCCGATTACCACAGCGGAAACGAAGTTTGGGCGATGCGCGCCGCGGGTGCGAATCTCGTGTTCTACCCCATCGGGCGGGACCGGCGCCCGGACATGGACGCGCTGAAACGATTGTTCCGCGAACACAAGCCGCGCGTGTTGTACTCAATCCATTATCTGGGGTGGCCGCAACCGCTGGCTGAGCTCCAGACGCTGTGTGCCGACGGGAACACGCTCTTGATCGAAGACTGCGCGTTGTCGATGTTCGGTCATTACGAAGGGCGGCCACTCGGCAGCATCGGCGATTACTCGATTTACTGTTTGTACAAGACATTCGCTGCGCCGAATGGCGGCTTGCTGGTCGAAAACGGCGAGCCATTGCCGGCGCTTGACAGCCTGCGATTCCGTGCGTGCGGCGCGCTGTCCACCGCCGGCCGTACCGCCGAACTCGTCGTGGAATGGGCTCGCTCCCTGGCACCGACTGCAGGCGCTGCGCTGCAACGGGCGAAGCACCGCGTGGGACGCGCACTGACGAGCCTGCGCGTCGAGCGTGAATTAATCGGAAACATCGGGTTCGATGCGGCAGCGGTTGACCTTGCTATCTCTCCGTTGAGCCAGCGACTCGCACGTGGCATCGATGCGAAAGCGATTCGCCGACGACGGCGTGAGAATTTCTCGTATCTGCGTGCAAACCTGCCTGCGCGCGTGGCCGTGCTCGCCGACGATATCGGCGAAGATGCGTGCCCGCTGTTCCTGCCGTTGCGCGTACATGACAAGGAGGGGCTGTCGACAGCGCTCAATGAGCGCGGCATCACTGCGCTCGAATTCTGGAACTATGGCGATGCGGAAGCACGGCGTTATGAAGGCGAAGATTCCCGATACATGCGCCAGCACGTCCTGGGGTTGCCTATCCACCAGCAGGTGACGCGCGCCCAGCTCGACTACATGGCCGACTCGATGTCAGATCTTGTGAAGTTCTGCTGATGCCAGTCGTCCAGACAATCGATGGCACCCACGAATTTGAGGCGCTTGCGGACGAGTGGCGCGAGTTGCTCGCCGACAGCGGGGCGGACCCTCTGTTTTTGTCGTGGGAGTGGCTGTTCACCTGGTGGCGAATGCTCGGTGGTCGACGTGCGCTGCGATTACTCACCGTGCGCGACGGCGGCCGGCTTGTTGCGGTCGTTCCGCTCGTACTCCGCGGTCGGGCCATGCGCCGCCTGCAGCCGTTCGAAGTGCTTGAGTTCCTCGGCACCGGAGCCGCTGGATCCGATTATCTCGATTTCATTGTGCGCACGGGTCACGAGGGCGATGTCCTCCGTGCGCTGCACAAACACCTCGTGGACAGTCGTTACAGCCTTGAGCTCAGTCACACGACCGGCGACGCATCGTCATCCAGCCGACTCGCCCAGCGCCTCGCCGGCGCGGGTTGGGCGCGCGTCGATGAAGCTGTCGAGGTCTGTCCGTACATTCCGTTCACTGGGCACGACTGGGATCGCTATCTGGAGACACTAGGCTCGTCTCACCGCTATAACGTGAGGCGCCGATTCCGGAAGCTCGACAAGGCGTTCGAAGTCCATTTCGAGCGCGCTGTCGACGAATCTACCTGCCGGAGGTTTCTCGAGGACCTCGTCCGGCTGCATCGAATGCGCCGCGATACGCTCGGCGGATCGGATGGGCTGGACGACGAACGGATGGTTGCGTTCCACGCAGCCTTTACCGAGCTCGCGCTCGCGCGGGGATGGTTGCGGTTGCACCGCTTGACGCTGGATGGCGTCGCCGTTGCGGCTGTTTACGGCTTCCGGGTTGGTCCGAAATTCTATTTCTATCAGTCTGGCTTCGACCCAGCGTATGGAAAGCACAGCGTAGGGCTGCTGGTGCTTGCCCATTCGATCAAGGCTGCGTTGGAGGAGGGCGCCGCGGAGTACGACCTGCTACATGGAAATGAGCGGTACAAGTACCACTGGACATCCTCAGAACGCGCGCTCACACGCCACCATCTCTACCCGCCGCACGCGCGCGGGGTTGTCGCGCACCGCTTGTTCGGCCTCAAACGGCAGTTGAAGACATGTCGCGTCGCTTGATCAAAGCGGCGATTTCCACCGCTGCACATGGCCTTGGCTTCGACAGGCTGGTCACGCGCTGGCGCGACAGTTCGCAGCCGCTCGTGCTCGGTTACCATCGCGTCGTGAACGACGTCGCTGACCACGACGAGGTCGGCATCGGCACAATTCCAGCGATGCTGGTGAGCACGCGTACGCTGGAGCGCCAGATCGACTGGTTGTCGCGACGTTATGAATTCGGAACCCTTGACGAGGCGGCCTGGCAGGCGACCAGCCCCTCGCGACGGGCGAAGCCGCTCGCGACAATCACGTTTGACGATGGCTACGAGGATGTCTATCGCAACGCATTCCCTTTGCTGCAGCGCAAGGGCATCCCGTTCGCGGTATTCATCGTCACGTCGCTCGTCGGGACACGCTCGTATCAATTGCACGACCGCCTGTACCGGCTGATGCAACTCCGCGGCGAACGCGACGCACTCGCAGCGACCCGCGCGTTGCTGACCACGCGGTCGCGACGCCAGCTGTTACGTGCGGCGGCCGAACTGGAGCGGACGACGCCGATTCCGGACGACGCACCGCCCCCGCTGCGCGCCATGACCTGGCCGATGGTCCGGACCCTGCATGCGGCCGGCGTCACGATCGGATCGCACACGCGCAACCATCCGTTCCTGACCAATGAGCCGAGACACACACTTTCAGCGGAGCTGAAAGCGTCCCGCGCGGTGCTGGAGCGCGAGCTCAATGCGCCGGTCAAGCACTTCGCCTATCCGAACGGCGACTTCGATGCGACGGTCGCGCGCGCAGTCGATGACGCCGGCTACGCGTATGCCTACACGACGTGCCAATGCCGGGGCACCGCTCCGCCGGCCCTGTGCATTCCGCGACGTTTGTTGTGGGAGCGATCCGGCGCCGGGCCTGCGGGGGGATTCTTTGCGCCTGCTTTCGCGTGCGAGACCGCGGGTGTGTTCGACTTCGCCTCTGGTTGCAGGCGTGATCACAGCGCATGAGCAGCCACGCATCGGTACTCAAGCCGGCGATGATAATCATGCTTGGCCGGGTCCTCGGTTACGCGGCGTGCTTCGCGATTCCGATCGTCCTCGTCCGCCAGTTCGACCAAGAGACATTCGGTACGTATAAGCAGCTGTTTCTCGTGTTCGGGACGCTGTTCGGTCTCGCGCAACTCGGTATGGCCGAGAGCCTGTTCTACTTCGTGCCGGAGCGCGCCCGACGGGCAGGGCGTTATGTATTCAACGCCATGGTCGTGCTTGCCGTGGCGGGCGCGCTTTGCGCAGCGGGCCTGTGGATTTTTCGTGAGCCGGTCGCGCAGCTCATGAACAACCCGCAACTTGTGGAAACGTTGCCTTATATCGGCTGGTACTTGCTGTTCATGTTGATGGCGTCGGTGCTCGAAATCGTCATGACCGCTCGCAAGCGGCATCGTGCCGCGTCGGCGACCTATGCCGTGTCGGACGTGTTGCGGGCGTCACTTTCGATCGTACCGGTGCTGTACTTCCAAGACCTGCGCTGGCTCATGGGATGGGCGGTTGCGTTCGCCGCTGCGCGTTTCCTCGCGGCCGCCGTCTACGTGACCCGCGAGTTCGGCGACGACTTCCGGCCTCGGCGCATGCTCGCGGCGAGGCAGGCAGCGTACGCGGGCCCCTTCAGCGTCGCCGTGCTGATCGAAATGATGCAATCGCAGTTCCACCTGTACTTCGTTTCCTATCATTTCGACGCCGCGACGTTCGCGATTTACGCAATCGCGTGCCTGCAGATTCCCCTGGTCGAGTTCCTGACCTCTTCAGTCGGCAACGTACTCATGGTCCGTATGCGAGAACTCGCGAAGGTCAGCACTGCGGCGGTGCTCTCGGTCTGGCGGGACACCGTCGCAAAGCTCGGGCGAATCATGTTCCCGATGGTCGGCGTGCTGCTCGTGACCGCCCATGACTTCATCACGACCCTGTTCACGGCCGAGTACGCCGCCAGCGTTCCGATCTTCATGGTCTGGTGCCTCAGTATCCTGTTCGCCGCGCTGCCTGCAGACTGCGGTCTGCGCGTCTACGCACAGAACCGCTATCTCATCGGATTGAATATTGTGCGACTGGTGGTTGTGGTGACGCTGGTCAGTCCGTTGCTCGACCGATTCGGGCTGATCGGCCCCGCGGCTGCGACACTGCTCGCGCTCGCGGTGTTCAAGATCCTCGCCGTGAAGCGGATTGCGACGCTGCTCGACACGACCCTCGCTCACGCGCTGCCTTGGGCGTCGCTCGGCAGGACACTCGCCATCTCAGCACTCGCCGCGGTGCCGCCATTGCTCGTGCAAGCAGGTACCGATTGGTCGCCCCCGGTTTCGGTGGTCGTATCTGTCGCGCTATACGGCGCCATCTATGCGCCCCTGCTGCTTGCGTATGGCGGCCTCAGCGCGCTGGAATGTCACGACTTGATCGGGTGGATTGCGCGCCCGCTGAGATTGAAAGGAGAAGCACCGTGTGCGGAATAGCCGGAATCATGGGCGCACCTGGAAAAACGGTGTCGGCCGCAGAAATCCACTCAATGTGCTCGGTGATGGTCCACCGAGGGCCCGATGACGAAGGCATCTACAGCGCCCCGGGCATCGGCCTCGGCATGCGGCGACTCAGCATCATCGACCTGGAGCATGGGCGCCAGCCGATGCATAACGAGGATGGCTCGGTGCACGTCGTCGCCAATGGCGAAATCTACAACTTCCAAGCGCTCCGGCGAGAACTCGAGCAGCGCGGTCATACGTTCGCGAGCGGCTCAGACACCGAGACCATCGTGCATCTATATGAGGAGTACGGTGTCGACTGTGTGCAGCATCTGCGTGGCATGTTCGGTCTCGCAATCTGGGATGGCCGTCGTCGGCAGCTGGTCCTCGCGCGCGACCGGCTCGGTATCAAGCCGCTTTATTGGACGCGCACGCCGACCCGGATCGCATTCGCATCCGAATTGAAATGCCTGCTGCAACTCCACGATGTCCCGCGCGCGCTCAACCTTGAGGCGGTCGACCATCTGTTCGCGGCGCTGTCCACGCCGTCGGCCGACAGCATCCTTGACGGCGTGCACAAGCTTGAGCCCGGCCATGTCCTGGTGGCACGGGCGGGGCAGGAGCCGGTCATCCGCCGGTACTGGGATGTCGAGTTCGAACCTGACCGCACGCGCGACGAGGCGTCGTTCGTGGATGAATTGCGCGGGCTCCTAGACGAGTCGGTACGCATGCACATGGTCAGTGACGTGCCGCTGGGCGCGTTCCTGAGCGGCGGCATCGACTCGAGCGCCGTCGTCGCGACGATGGCGGGTCTCTCGGACCGCCCGGTGAACACATTCTCAGTCGGATTCCGCGAACCCCGTTACGACGAGTCCGGGCAGGCGCGTCGACTCGCGAACCGACTCGGAGCAGAACACCGTCAGTTGATTCTCGAGGCGGACGCGATCGACGTGTTGGACGACATCACCTGGCACCTCGACGAGCCGTTCGGTGACTCATCGGCGATCCCCACTTACATGGTGTCGAAGCTCGCATCTGAGCATGTGACTGTGGTCCTCAGCGGCGACGGCGGCGACGAACTGTTCGCGGGCTACGACAAGTACGTGAAAGAAGGGCGCGAACAGCGTATCGACCGTGTGCCCGCGCCCCTGAGACGGGCCGCCGCGCGGATCGGTAGCGCAATGCGCGAGGGTTGGCCAGGTCGCCGCTTCTTGCAGCACCACGCGCTGAGCGGCACCGAGCGCTACTTGGATGCGTGCCAAATCATGAATCTCTCCGAGCGTCGCGCGCTGTTGCATCCCGAAGTCCGGCAGAAGCTGGACGGCGATGTCGCTCGGCGCGATGCGGACAGGTATTTGCTCGGAGATGAGCACGATTGGCTGTCCCGCATCCAGTATCTCGACCTACATCGTTATCTGCCGATGGACATTCTCACCAAGGTGGACCGAATGAGCATGGCTCACTCGATTGAGGTCCGTGTACCGTTGCTCGATCACAAGCTTGTGGAATTTGCCGCGACCGTCCCCCCTGAACTTAAACTCAAGGGCGGGAAGACGAAGAGTATTTTCAAGGAGGCAATGCGAGGCATCTTGCCCGATGAGCTCATCGATCGCCCGAAGCGCGGCTTCGCTGTACCCCTCGGCGATTGGTTCCGTGGCAAGCTGTCTGCCTACGTACGCGATCTGCTGTTGTCCGAGACCAGTCGCAACCGCTGCGTGATCGATCCGGCCCGCGTCGAGCACCTGTTGCGGCTCCACGAGGCCGGGCGTTCCATGGATCTCCAGCTGTGGACGCTGATTTCCTTTGAGCTCTGGTGTCGGCGCTTCCTCGATTCTCAGGCACCCACGATCGAACGCGAGGAGCAGCGCTATGCGCAGCAATAATCTCGCGTTGGTGCAACCTGCCGTCGAACCTGAATTGCGGCCGCGCATTGCAGTCGTTGCGCCAGACCTCGCGATACTCGGCGGACAAGGGGTGCAGGCATTCGCGCTTATGGACCACTTGCGCGCGGACGGTTATCCGGTCGACTTCATCCCGGTCAACCCACGGTTCCCCCGCGGGCTTGCTTGGGTGCGGCGTGTGCCGGTCCTGCGGACCGCAGTCAACCAGTCGTTGTACGTGCCGTCGCTGCGTCGATTGCAGGCAGCCGACGTGGTGCACGCATACTCGGCCGCATACTGGTCATTCGTGCTGGCGCCGGTCCCGGCGATGTTGGCCGCGCGCCGTATGGGCAAACGTGTCGTACTCAATTACCACAGCGGCGAGGCGGCGGATCACCTAGAGCGATGGGGAACGCGCATGCGACCGTTGCTCGATCTTGCCGATGAAATCGTGGTCCCGTCCGTTTACCTCCAGCAGGTATTCTCGCGCCACGACTACCCGACGCGCGTCATTCGCAATATCGTCGATACGGCGCCGTTCAATTTCCGCAAGCGCACGCCGCTGCGACCGCGCTGGCTATCGATTCGGAATCTCCAGCGCCACTACCGTGTCGATGTCGTCATTCGTGCGTTCGCTCGCTTCCGCGAAACGCATCCTGATGCGACGCTGGTCGTGGGCGGTTACGGCCCCGAGGAAGAAAGACTCAAAGGGCTCGCGCAGACGCTCGGGGTCGGCGGTATCGAATTCGTGGGTCGCGTTGAGCCGGACCACATTCCGGCACTCTACGATGCGACGGACATCTTCGTGAACGCGGCGGAGATCGACAACCAGCCGGTGTCCATTCTCGAGGCGTTCGCGGCCGGGCTGCCGGTCGTCTCCACCGGCGTCGGCGATATCACGACGATGCTGCGCGGTGGGAACGCGGGTGTCATCGTTCCCTGCGGCAACCCGGCTGCGCTCGCCGACGCCGTCGCCGGACTGATCGCAGATCCCGCGCGCGCGGCTCGACTTGTCGATCATGGACAGGCCGAGCTTGCGCAGTACCAATGGGATGCCGTGCGCGACGGGTGGCACGCCGCGTATACGGCAGACGCACGATGAACGTAAATGCGTTGGTTCATGCGGGCGTTGGTGGCGTCGCTGATCGTGGCCGTCAAGCGCTTTCACGCGCAGTCGACCGATTCCTCGTCGCGTTGCAACCTCGGGCTCGGCGCTGGCCAGCGCCCGCGCACCTGGCGCCCGATTCGCGCGCGATCTCCCTTGAGCCCGCGACGGGGGGGTGCTTCTTCGCGGGCGCGACCGACCTCGACGCTGCGCGGGTTTTCACGGAGCGGTTTTCGCAAGCGCGCGACCGCGTCTTGTTCGCCGCGCAAGCACGCATGGAGGGCCGATTCGACTTGCTCGGCTACCGTGCCCTTGATTTCGGGACACCGATTCTCTGGCATTACGACCCGCTTGCCGAGAAGAGCGCTCCGCTCGATCACTGGAGCGAGATCAACGCGCTCGACTACGACGCGGTCGGCGACAGCAAGGTCACGTGGGAACTGAATCGACACCAGTGGCTGTGTGAGCTCGGGCAGGCATGGCGGCTCAGCGGAGACACGCGATACGCCGAAAAGTTCGCGGATATCGTAACCGAGTGGATGGCGGCGAATCCACCGGGAATCGGCATTAACTGGGCGAGTAGCCTGGAGGTGAGCATCCGTCTGGTGTCGTGGAGTTGGGCGCTGCATCTTTTCAAAGGGGCACCGCAACTCACGCCGTCGTTGCGGGCCGAGATGCTCGCGTGGATCCGTGCACACGCGCTGCATGTCGAGCGCTATCTCTCGTACTACTATTCGCCGAACACCCACCTCAGCGGAGAAGCGTTGGGGCTGTTCCATGCCGGCACGGTTTTCCCGATGCTCACCGACGCCGCGCGCTGGCGCCGCCTCGGGCTGAAGATTCTGCTAGGGGAGCTCGACCGGCAGATTGGGGATGACGGCGGGCACTTCGAGCGTGCAACGGGTTATCACCGTTACACGACGGAGTTCTTTTTGAATTTCATCATCCTCGCCCAGCGCAACGGCATCAAGTTGCCGTCGCGCGTCGCGACACGCACGCAGGCGATGGTCGACTATCTTCTCGACATCTGCCGGCCCGATCGGACAATGCCGTCCGTTGGCGATGATGACGGCGGCACTTGGTCGCGGCTTGCGCATCGTGAGCGCGACGACGTGCGGGGCGTGTTTTCGACAGCCGCCGCGGTCTTCGGACGCGCGGACTACGCATGGGCTGCCGGTGCGCTGCAACCCGAAACGTGGTGGCTGCTTGGCGGCGCCGGTTGTGAGGCATTCGATAAACTCAAGGCCGCGCCACCCACCCGCACGCCATCGCGGCTGCTCGAGGAAACGGGCTACGCGGTCATGCGCGATGACTGGTCGACGAAGGCGAATCAATTGGTGATGGACGTCGGGCCGCTCGGCTGTCCGGTGAGTTCGGCGCACGGCCACGCAGACTTTCTCGCGCTGCAAGTCAACATTAACGGCGTGCCGATCGTCGTCGATCCAGGCACTGGCCGCTACGTGGCGGACGGTTGGCGTGATTATTTCCGATCGACGGCCGCGCATAGCACGGTCGTCGTCGACCAGTTAAGCCAAGCCGAGCCTGGCACGCTGTTTTCTTGGCGTAGCCGGCCCGCCGCACGCGTTCGTCGCTGGGAATCCACCCCGGAGCACGACCTCGTCGACGCGGAACATGACGGGTACACACGCCTCGCAGACCCAGTCCGGCACCGACGCCGCGTGCTGTTCATCAAGCCTGCGCTATGGCTGGTGGTCGATGACCTTACAGGCGACGACACGCATGCGCTCGACCTGAGGTTTCAATTCGGCGAGGGCGCGAAGGTAGCGCCTTCGGCTGGCGGCGGCTGGAGCAGAGTCACCGTCGGCGATGCCGGTGCATGGCTGAAGACGTTTTCCGCGGCAAATGTCGCGATTCGCGTCGATGAGGGCTGGGTGTCGGAGCGTTACGGACATCGCGTCCCGGCGCCTGCGCTATCGACCTCAGCGCGCGCGCGCCTGCCGCTACGATTCGTGACTGTGATGCTCGGTGCGGACGGACCGCCGCCGGCGTGCGTAAGACGACGCTCCGAACAAGAGGACTGCATCGAAGCGGCGGGTTACACAGTCAAGATCACGACTTGGTCCATCAGCTATCAACGGAGTGTCAACTGAATGTGTGGTATTGCGGGAATCCTTAAATTCGGCAGCCAACCCGTGGAGCGGACGCGCCTGAACGCGATGGGCGAGAGCATCCACCACCGCGGACCGGACGATGGCGGCGTGGAGATTGCAGGCAGGGTCGGGCTCGCACACCGGCGTCTGTCGATTATCGACATTGCCGGAGGCCATCAGCCGATGGCCAACCGGGCGCGCAATATCTGGATTGCTTACAACGGCGAAATCTACAATTTCCGCGAACTGCGCGGCGAGCTCGAGGCCCTCGGCAGAGCGTTCACGACACGGTCCGACACTGAGGTTGTGTTGCAGGCGTATGAACAGTGGGGAGAGGCGTGCGTGGCGCGGCTACGTGGAATGTTCGCGCTCGCCATCTGGGACCAACGGCGCCAGCAACTGTTTCTCGCGCGTGATCGGATGGGAATCAAGCCGCTTTACTACGCCGTCCGCGATGGCGAACTGTTGTTCGGCTCGGAGATTAAGGCGCTCGTCGCGGGAGGGTTGCGTCCACGTCTGAACCGGGCCGTCATTCCCGAATTCGTCGCGAACAGGTATACCGCCGGCGACGACACGTTTTTCGAGGGCGTACACAAGCTGATGCCTGCGCACACGCTAACGTGGCGACCAGGGCAAGGCGTGAAGGTTCGGCGTTTCTGGAACCTTCCTGGCGACGTCGCCGACGCGCATGGGACCTTTGCGGAGAATGCCGTAGAAGTTCGCGAGCGCCTTGAGGAGTCGATCCAGACCCATCTCGTCAGCGACGTCCCCGTCGGGCTTTTCCTGTCCGGCGGCCTGGATTCGAGCGGATTGGCCGGTTTGATGGCGCCGATGGTCGCGGAGCCGGTGCACACCTTCTCAGTCGGTTTCGATGAGCAAGGCTACAGCGAGCTCGGGTACGCGCGGGCCGTTGCAGAAGCAATCGGCTCGACGCACCACGACGTGGTGATCTCAGCAGACCGGTTCTTCGGCGCGTTACCGTCGTTGATCTGGCACGAAGACGAGCCGATCGCGTTCCCATCGAGCGTGCCGCTGAACTTCGTGTCACGCCTCGCGCGTGAACATGTGAAGGTCGTGATGACGGGTGAGGGCGCTGACGAGTTATTCCTCGGTTACAACCGCTACCGAGTGACCGCACTGAACGAGCGGCTCGGGCGCGTATGGCGTGCGATCGCCCCGGCGATGCTACGTGGCGCCACCCGCGACGCCGTGGGGCGACTGCCGCGGTCGCTGCGTCGAATCGTTGAGCGTAGTTTCCTCGCGAGGCCCGACGGGATACGCGACCTGTTCTGCGAGAATTTTTCGGTTTTCTCGGCGCCCATGCGAGAGCAGCTGCTCGCCGGCGGGGCGGCGGGCGCCGACCCGCATGCGCGTGCACTCGCGCTTTTCGAGGCCGCGCCGGGTGGCGATCTCTCGAAAATGTCGTACGCCGACCTGCAGACCTACCTTGTCGAGTTGCTGATGAAGCAGGACCAAATGAGCATGGCGGCTTCGATCGAAAGCCGAGTACCGTTTCTCGATCACCAATTCGTCGAGTACGCCGCGGCTTTGCCTGCGAAATACAAGGTCCGCGGCTGGACGACGAAAGCCGTCCTGCGCGAGGCCTTGCGCCCCGTCGTCCCGGACGCGGTGCTTACGCGACCGAAAATGGGGTTCCCGGTTCCGGTTGGGCGCTGGTGCCGTGAGCAGTTCAGGCCCCTTGTCGATGAGTATGTCCTCGGTGGACGTGCGCGCGACCGAGGCCTGTTCGACGACCGCTATCTCACGCGCCTGGTCGCCGAACACCAGACCGGACACAGGGACCATGGCGACCGGTTGTGGCTGCTCATTAATCTTGAAATCTGGCAGCGATTGTATGTAGACGGTGAGCCCCTCGCGAATCTTGCCCATGAGGCGGATCGGGCCGCCGCTTGACGCTTCGGTCAGGGATATTGCTGCACGGAAACGAGGATTGACCTGCTATCGGCAAAACCGCCCATTTTGTTCAATGAACGTATGGACGACGTGAGCCGGATGCGCATTTTGTGGGTAAAAATCGGCGGGCTGTGGCCGAAGAATACCGGTGGTCGCCTGCGTAGTTTCCACATCCTCGACGAACTGTCGCGACGCCATCGGGTGACGGTAATCACGACCCACTCCCCGGAGGAGGATGAGGACGCGCTGCGTCGCGAACTCCCGTTCTGCGAACGTGTCGTGTCGGTGCCGCGTACGCCGCCGAAATGGCATACATGGCGGTTCGTGGCGGCTTTGCTTCGCGCATGGTGGACCGGACTGCCCGTCGATGCCGTGCGCTGCGCGGACCGCCGAGTCCGCGACGAGGTCGAGCGTGCGCTCTCGAGCGGAGAAGTCGATTTGTGTGTCGCTGATTTCCTGTGCGCGATTCCGAACGTTCCGTTGCGCGGCCCGGTACCGGTCGTGCACTTCTCACACAACGTCGAACACATGATTTGGCGGCGAATGGCAGCGGTCGAGAAACGCACGTGGCGCCGTACGCTGCTCGAGGGCGAAGCAAGGAAGCTGCAACTGTATGAAGCCGACGCGTGCATCCGCGCCAATCTCACCATCGCGGTGTCGGAGCAGGACCGCGCTCAGTTGCAGCAGACCGCGCCGGGCAGCACGATCAGTTCGATTCCGACCGGCGTTGACATCGACTATTTCGCGCCGAGCGACGCACCGCAGCTACCGGATCATCTGGTGTTCACGGGTTCCATGGATTGGCAACCGAATGAGGATGCGATGCTCTGGTTCATGTCGTCAATTCTGCCGCTCGTTCGCCGAAAAATTCCCGGTGCGTCGCTCACGATTGTCGGACGCAACCCCAGCAAGCGGCTTAGAGGCGCTGCGCGGGACGCTGACGTCGGCGTCACGGGTACCGTCGAAGATGTGCGTCCATACATCGCGAAGTCCCCGGTATATGTCGTGCCGCTACGGATTGGCGGCGGGACGCGGCTCAAGATTTTCGAAGCACTCTCGATGAGTAAGGCGCTCGTATCTACACGCATCGGCGCCGAAGGACTGCCACTCGAGTCGGGCAGACATTTCATCGAGGCGGACGAACCGCAGGCATTCGCGGATGCCGTGGTCGCACTGCTACGCGACCCGGCGCGTCGCACAGCATTGGGCGAGGCGGGCCGGGATCTGATGGTCAACCGATACGCTTGGCAACAAGTCGCAACCGAATTTGGAACGAAATGCCAGGAGGCAATGGTCTGATGAGAGTGAGTATTTTTGGTTTAGGTTATGTCGGCTGCGTTAGCGCAGCGTGTCTCGCCGACTCGGGGCACGATGTCATCGGCGTCGATATCAACGCGGACAAGGTGTCGGCGATCAACGCGGGCGAATCACCGATTGTAGAGCCGGGACTCGCAGGCCTCGTCAAGCGCTCGGTGTCCGAAGGGCGGCTGCTGGCAACCGTCGACGCAGAACTTGCGGTCAATGAAAGCGACCTTGCGCTTATTTGTGTCGGCACGCCAGGCCATGCGAACGGAAAGCTGAATACGGGTGCGCTCGAGGGCGTTTTTACCGCGATCGGTCGCGTACTGCACGGGTCCCATCGGCCATTCACTGTCGTCGTGCGGAGTACCGTGTTGCCGGGCACGATTGAAAAAATCCTTGCCCCGGCCTTGTATGAAGCCGCCGGCCACCGCGCCGGCATCAATATCGCCGTGAACCCTGAATTCATGCGGGAGGGGACGGCGTTGCTTGACTTCGCGCAGCCACCGCTGACGCTCGTCGGGTGTTCGAATGCGAGCAGCGTCCTGTTGTTGCGCCAACTCTACTCAGAAGTCGATGCCGTGTTTGTCGACACCGACGTTCGCACCGCAGAGATGGCCAAGTACGTGTCGAACGCATGGCATGCCGTCAAGGTGTGTTTCGCGAACGAAATCGGCAACGTTTGCGAGGCGCTCGATGCGGACGCGCAAGAGGTCATGCGAATTTTCAAGCTCGACCGGAAACTCAACATCTCTGATGCGTACTTGCGTCCCGGCTTTGCGTTCGGAGGCTCGTGCCTGCCGAAAGATGTGCGTGCGTTGAACTACGCGGCGCGCGTCGCAGACGTCGAACTCCCTATGCTGGGGGGTGTGATCCCATCGAACGAGGCTCAGATCCGACACGGCATCGACAAGGTGCTCGAGAGCGGCGCGAAGCGTGTCGGTATCGCCGGCCTCGCTTTCAAACCCGATACCGACGACTTGCGTGAGAGTCCGATGGTGGCGCTGGTCGAAACATTGATCGGGAAGGGTATCGACGTCCGCATTCTCGATCGGAACGTGTCACTCGCGCGACTCACCGGTGCCAACAAGCAGCACATCGAAGAGGAGATACCGCATATCGCGTCGCTGATGTGCGACGACGAACGGGCGCTGCTCGACCACTCCGAAGCGTTGGTCGTCACCAACACCAGCGACGAGACCGCGCGCTTGGTGGGCGATGCGGCCCCGGGCTGCAGGATCATCGACCTCACGCAGGGCGCGTTGCCCACGCAGCACGGTGGCGCGCAGGCAGTGCCGACCGCGTGGCAACGAATGTCGGTCGCTGCGCAATCGGTCCATTGATGAACGGCATTGCCGCATGGGTGGTCCTCGCGCTTGCGACGGCGGCGTCTACCTCGGCATCCCTCCCTGAAAGGCCACAGGTACGCGTCGACCTGGCGCCACCGGCCGTGAGCGGGCGCACGCTTTTCGTCGGGCACGGTGACGATATCGCAGCAGCGTTGCGCCGCGCCGAGCGCGGTGACGAGATCGTCCTGCAGCCGGGCGTGGTCTACCGCGGACCGTTCGTATTGCCGAAAAAATCGGGAAGCGGGTGGATTACGATTCGGAGTGCGGCAAGCGACTCGCTCGCCGCGGGTCGCCGCGTCGGACCAGAAGACCGCAATTCAATGCCGGTTCTCGAGGCGGGCTCAGGTCACCTTGCGGTCGTGTCCGTCGAACCGGGGGCATCGCATTATCGGCTCATCGGGCTCGAAATCCGCCCGGCTGCCGGTGAGTTCCTGCATAACCTTGTATCGATCGGACGCGGCGACGAAGCCGAACCTGACGTGCCGCATCACATTGTGATTGACCGTTGTTTCGTGCACGGCGACGCGCGCGTCGGCGCGCGGCGTGGCATCGCGCTGAACGCACGCCACGCCGCCGTCACAGGCTCGTACATCTCGGATATCAAAGAAGTCGGCCAGGACTCGCAAGCGGTCGCCGGGTGGAACGGGCCCGGGCCGCTCGCCGTCATCAACAATTATCTCGAAGCTGCCGGCGAAAACCTGATGTTCGGCGGCGGGATTGCGGCGATCGACGGGCTCGTACCGTCCGACATCGAGATTCGCGGAAATCACCTGTCGAAGCCGCTCTCGTGGCGCATCGAAGACCCCACGTACGCCGGCACCCCGTGGGCGGTAAAGAACATCCTCGAATTGAAGAACGCCCGCCGCGTATTGATTGAGGGCAACACGCTCGAACACAGCTGGACCCATGCCCAGACTGGGTTCGCGGTGCTGTTCACTGTGCGCAATGAGGGTGGGCGGATGCCATGGGCAACGGTGCAGGACGTGACCTTCACCAATAACTTGGTGCGACGCGCTGGCAATGGCATCAACATTCTCGGAACCGACACCAATGGGCGTGGCGATCAGCGTACGCGCCGAATTCTGATTGAGAACAACCAATTTTTGGAGATCGGTGGCGACTGGGGCGGCGGCCGTTTGTTCCAGTTAATCGATGCGACGGAATCGATCGCAATCCGGGGAAATTCCGCGGAGCAGACGGGTAGCATCGTCGTCACTGGCGGCCGCGAGCACCGAGGCTTCGTGTTCACCGATAATGCCGCACCCCACAATGACTATGGGATTGTCGGCTCCGGCACTGCGCCTGGGGCATCGACGCTGAGCCATTACTTTCCCGGCGCCGAGTTCGCGCGCAATACGATATCTGGGGGTAGTGCCCGCCTTTACCCAGCGGGAAACACGTTCCCACCGGACCACCGAGTTGCGGCTCGGGGGGTGGATCGCGCGGAGTTGTGTACCGCACTCGCGACGTCGAACCCGCTGCCGGACGGCCTTGCCATGTTCTGTGCGATGAGCGCCGACTCATGAGCGGCGCGGAACTCTGGCTTTGGTCTGCGCTCGGTGTACTCGTGTTCACTTATGTGGGCTATCCGCTGCTGCTCACCGCTTGGGCGGTGTTGCGCCCCCGGCATGACGCGCGGGTGCCGGACGGGCGTTCAGTCGCGTCGGTCACTGTGGTCATTGCCGCGTACAACGAGGAAGCCTGCATCCGGCAGAAGATCGCTAATTTGCTTGCGTCGGACTTTCCAGCAGAGCGTCTCGAAATCATTGTGGCATCGGACGGCTCGACTGACGACACCGTCGCGCGTGCCGAAGAATGTCAATCTGATACCGTCCGGGTCGTCGCGTTCCCCGCGCGGCGGGGAAAGGCCGCGGTGCTCAACGACATCGTCCCGCTCGCGCGGGGCGAGTTGGTGGTCTTCGCGGACGCACGCCAACGCTTCGAGTCGAGTGCACTGTCTGCGCTGTCCGCGCGCTTCGCGGAGGCGGCGGTCGGCGCGGTCGGCGGAGAGCTGGTTCTCGTCGATACGCAGGCGAACGGGTCGGAGGTCACACACGGCGTCAGCGCCTACTGGCGCTACGAGAAATTCATCCGTAAGCAGGAGAGCCGCGTCGATTCAACGGTCGGCGTCAGCGGCGCCATTTACGCGATACGCAAGCCGCTTTTCAAACCGATTCCGCCAGACGTCATCCTTGATGATGTGTTGATACCTATGGCGGTGGTCGCGCAAGGCTACCGCGTGGTGTTCGAGCCGAGTGCGCGCGCGTACGACCGCACTGCGCCGACTGCGGCCGCGGAGTTCCGACGTAAAGTCCGCACACTCGCCGGCAATTTCCAGCTGTTCACGCGCGAGCCGTGGCTATTGATGCCTTGGCGCAATCGACTCTGGGTTCAAACCATCGCACACAAACTCTGCCGGTTGCTTGGGCCGTTCGCGCTTGTTGTGCTGTTTGCGACCTCCGCGATGCTCGCCGGTGATCCCGTATACGCGGCGCTGTTCGCGGCGCAGCTCCTTTTCTACCTGGGCGCAGCCCTTGGGCTGCGGTTCCGGGATCGACCGCGCAAACCCTTTTTGTTCAACCTGCCATACACGTTCTGCCTGCTGAACTGGGCAACTGTCGTCGGCTTGGTCAGATGGATCGTCGGCCGGCAGAGCGTCATGTGGCAATCCAACAACGTGAGGTGAAATTATGAAATGCCTGGTAACCGGCGGTGCAGGATTTATTGGATCCCACCTCGTCCACGGCTTGCTGAAGCGGGGACATGAGGTCCGCGTTTTTGACAATTTTTCAACAGGCAAGCATCAGAACGTCGAACACTTGCCAATCGACCTCGTTGAAGGTGATGTGCGTGACGCGTCCGCGATCGCGGACGCCATGCATGGCGTGAAATACGTTTTCCACCTCGCTGCGCTCGGCTCGGTCGCGCGGTCCGTCGAGGATCCAATGACGACGCACGACATCAACGAAACCGGCACATTGCGGGTGCTCGAGGCGGCGCGCGCGGCGAAAGTCAAGCGCGTCGTGCTCGCGTCGTCGTCGTCGATTTACGGTAACGCGGCGGCGATGCCGAAGCGGGAGAGCGCGAAACCGGCGCCGATGTCACCGTATGCGGTCTCCAAGCTGACCGGCGAGTATTACTGCAACGTGTTCTGGAATACCTACGATCTGGAAACGGTCTGCCTGCGCTACTTCAACGTATTCGGCCCGCGCCAAGACCCGGCATCGGAATACGCAGCCGTGATTCCGCGCTTCATTGACGCCGTCCTGAACGGTGAGCAACCTGTGATTTTCGGCGACGGCACCCAGAGCCGAGACTTCACGTACGTCGCAAATGTCGCCGAGGCGACGATTCAGGCGGCAATGGCACCGAAGGCCGCGGGGCAGATCTGCAATGTCGCGTGCGGCGAGCGGTGGAGCTTACTGGAACTCGTGAAACTCATGGAGCAGATACTCGACTGCCGGATCAAGCCCGTGTTCAAGGACCCGCGCGTCGGCGACGTGATGCACTCGCAGGCGGCGATCGTTCGCGCGCAGCGCGTACTCGACTATGCACCACGCATCAGCTTTCAGAGAGGGCTGCGCGAAACTGTCGAGTGGTTTCGTTACATGCACGAAGAGTCAGCGGAACCCGCGCGCCTCGTGTCGTCGCTATAAAAAACCCCGCCGTGGACCGCCCGTGAAGGAGGAAGCGGGCGGGCGGCGGGGGCCGGTGACGTTGTCTTGAGCGTTTAACGATCGAGCAGTTTTTGTCCCGGAATCTTGACCATGAACAGGTCCATCCGGTTGCCACCCATGTTGCTCGTCCAGATGAAATACTGGCCTGTGATGTCGAGGTTACCTTTCGGCATGCGACTGTAGTTGTCGCCACCGCCGCTTGCACCCTGGTCCGTCATGACCGGCGCGACGACGAGCGTGTCGCGACTTCCCGGCGAGAGCATGAAACAGATCACCTCGTTCGCGTGGACGGCAGCGGTTGAGCTCGCAGAACTGCCGCAGCCGTATTGCGCCGACATTTCCATATCGTCGCGCGCGTTGGAGAAACTCACGTGCGATGGCGCCATCGGCGACCAAGTCCGGTTGTAGTAGACAAATTCACCCGTCAGTGCTTCGTCCCGGAAATCCCAGACTTTCCAGGCGTTTGCCTGATTGGCCCAGTTATCGGCGGCGAGGTAGGTCCCGAAGCCCATATCCGAATGCCCGCCAGCACCTTCCTCGTCTGCGAGAAAACGCTGCTTGCCGGTCTCGAGATCGACGATTGTATTGTCGTTGTTCGCGCGAATCACAAGGTAACGGCCACTCTTGTCGATCTGGCACTCGTCGAAGCCGCCTGTGCTTTCGAAGAAGCGAGTCTCACCCGTATCTTCGAAGTGCACGAGGCAGCCGAGGTCCTGCCAGCTTGAGTTTCTGAGCGAAGCAGAGTGGACACGATCGTCATAGCTCGAATGCGGCTGCCAGATGATGTGGCCGCTGCCGAATTCTTCGACGGCATCAAACACCGTCTCGGTCGTTTTCGCGATGACGTCGAAGCGCGACAGTTTTGCGCCGCTCATCACGTACAACGCATTCGGCAGTGTTCCGCTGAAGTACCATTGCTCTCCGGTCGCGTAGGACAGCGACGTGTTCGCCGGGAACAGCGGACCGAGATTTTCTACCGCCTCGGTTTCCTTGTGATAGCTGAACAGCGTGACACCGGAGCCGCCGCGGGACTGGCGCAGGCTCGCGAAGATCAGCATCGTGTCATCGTTGACATGATTATTGCTGTTTCGCCAGTACGAGTAACCGACCGGATAAACGCAGTCCAGCCCGGTATTGCCGCAATCGGCTCCGTTCGTGATGCGCGCAGCGCGCGTGTTGTACGGCGCGGGGAACGTGAATGCTCCTCGCTCTGGCAGGAACGCTTTGATGGTCGCTTCTGCGAGCAGCGGCCGCGCGGTCGCGTCGATGCTGCTCTCAATGAACCCGCCCGGCGCCGCCACTTTTGGTTCCGGCTCCGGCGTTGGCTCGGGCTCAGGCTCAGGCTCAGGCTCAGGCTCAGGCTCAGGCTCGGGCTCGGGCTCAGGCTCCGGCTCAGGCTCCGGCTCCGGCGTCGGCTCAGGTTCCGGCTCAGGCTCGGGTGTCGGCTCGGGCTCCGGCTCCGGCGCCGGCTCGGGCTCCGGCTCTGGGGTCGGCTCCGGCTCTGGGGTCGGCTCCGGCTC